>JALQUO010000010.1 GCA_023263785.1 Rickettsiales bacterium
GAAAATAATTAATGATTCCCTAAGTAGTGGCGAGCGAACGGGGAAGAGCCCAAACCAATTATGTTTCGGCATAATTGGGGTTGTAGGGCCGCGATATCGAATGTACATGCGAAGAAGAACACAACTGGAAAGTTGGGCCAGAGTGGGTGATAGCCCCTTAATCGTATGCATGTATTATTTGTAGCGGTACCCTGAGTAGGGCGGGACACGTGGAATCCTGTCTGAATCTACCAGGACCATCTGGTAAGGCTAAATACTCCTAGATCACCGATAGTGAACCAGTACCGTGAGGGAAAGGTGAAAAGTACCCTGAATAAGGGAGTGAAATAGTACCTGAAACCGTGTGCTTACAAGCGGTCGGAGCTTCTTCGTGAAGTGACGGCGTGCCTTTTGCATAATGATCCTACGAGTTGCTCCTCACTAGCGAGGTTAAGGGCTGAAGGCCCGGAGCCGAAGCGAAAGCGAGTCTGAATAGGGCGTATAGTTAGTGGGGGCAGACGCGAAACCTAGTGATCTACCCATGGCCAGGGTGAAGCTTTGGTAACACAAAGTGGAGGCCCGAACCCGTTGACGTTGAAAAGTCTTGGGATGACCTGTGGGTAGGGGTGAAAGGCCAATCAAACTCGGAAATAGCTCGTACTCCCCGAAATGCATTTAGGTGCAGCGTATTATTAGTTTTATAGAGGTAGAGCTACTGATTGGATGCGGGGGCTTCACCGCCTACCAATTCCTGACAAACTCCGAATGCTATAAAATGTTTTAGAGCAG
>JALQUO010000011.1 GCA_023263785.1 Rickettsiales bacterium
AGTGTGACGACCACCTTCTTCTTTAGAAAGTACGTATACTTCTGCGTCGAATTTAGTGTGTGGCTTGATTGTACCTGGTTTAGCAAGTACTTGACCACGTTGTACGTCTTCACGCTTAGTACCACGAAGAAGAACACCACAGTTCTCGCCCGCACGACCTTGGTCAAGAAGTTTACGGAACATTTCAACACCAGTACATGTTGTTTTTTCTGTTGCTTTGATACCAACGATTTCAATTTCATCGTTCACTTTTACAATACCACGCTCGATACGGCCTGTTACCACAGTACCACGACCAGAGATTGAGAATACATCTTCAACTGGCATTAAGAATGTACCATCAATGGCACGTTCAGGCGTTGGGATATATGTGTCTAATGCTTCAGCTAATTTAAAGATTGCTGGTTCACCAATTTCTGATTGGTCACCTTCTAATGCTTTTAATGCTGAGCCCATAATGATAGGTGTATCATCACCAGGGAATTCGTATTTGTTTAATAAATCACGAACTTCCATTTCAACTAATTCTAATAATTCTTTATCATCCACCATGTCTGCTTTGTTGAGGTATACAACGATGTATGGAACGCCCACTTGGCGTGCTAACAAGATGTGCTCACGTGTTTGTGGCATAGGACCGTCTGCTGCAGACACCACCAAAATAGCGCCGTCCATTTGGGCTGCGCCAGTAATCATGTTCTTAACGTAGTCAGCGTGTCCTGGGCAGTCAACGTGTGCGTAGTGACGGTTTGCTGTCTCGTACT
>JALQUO010000012.1:0-430 GCA_023263785.1 Rickettsiales bacterium
CCTGGCTCAGAATGAACGTTGGCGGCGTGGATTAGGCATGCAAGTCGAGCGCTCATCAGCAATGGTGGGAGCGGCGAACGGCGTAGTAAGGTGTAGGAACGTACCCTCTGGTCGAGGATAGCTACGGGAAACTGTAGGTAATACTCGATGAACTCTGCGGAGCAAAGGTGAGATTCCGCCGGAGGAGCGGCTTACATGATATTAGCTAGTTGGTGGGGTAATGGCCTACCAAGGCATAGATGTCTAGGGGGTGTGAGAGCATGGCCCCCACGACCGGAACTGAGACACTGTCCGGACACCTACGGGTGGCTGCAGTCGAGAATCTTCCGCAATGGACGAAAGTCTGACGGAGCGACGCCGCGTGCGTCACAATTGCACCCGCACCCTGCAACAAAGTGTTTAACGCTGAATGCTCTGACCGTACTAAAAG
>JALQUO010000012.1:440-736 GCA_023263785.1 Rickettsiales bacterium
CGCGTGCGGGAAGAAGGTGCTTCGCATTGTAAACCGCTGTCAGGGGGGATGAAATCTCCGGGGGCTATCCCTCGGAGTTGACAGAGCCCCAGAGGAAGCACGGGCTAAGTATGTGCCAGCAGCCGCGGTAATACATACTGTGCGAACGTTATTCGGAATCACTGGGCTTAAAGGGTGCGTAGGCGGCGATACAAGTCAGATGTGAAATGCCTGAGCTCAACTGAGGCATTGCGTTTGAAACTGTATTGCTGGAGTGTCCCAGGGGTGTGCGGAACTGCCAGTGGAGCGGTGAAATG
>JALQUO010000014.1 GCA_023263785.1 Rickettsiales bacterium
CATCCGAAGACTTTTCAACGTCAACCGGTTCGGACCTCCACTATGTGTTACCACAGCTTCATCCTGCCCATGGGTAGATCACACGGTTTCGCGTCTACCATTACTGACTAAAGCGCCCTATTCAGACTCGCTTTCGCTACGGATCCGCACCTGAAGTGCTTAACCTTGCTAGCAACGGTAACTCGTAGGCTCATTATGCAAAAGGCACGCCGTCACCCCAAAGGGCTCCGACCGCTTGTAAGCGTATGGTTTCAGGTTCTATTTCACTCCGTTATTCACGGTTCTTTTCACCTTTCCCTCACGGTACTGGTTCACTATCGGTCTCTCAGGAGTATTTAGTCTTGGCGGATGGTCCCGCCGGATTCACACAAGGTTTCACGTGCCCCGCACTACTCAGGATACTGCTATCAATAACTGCTCTTACCTATACGGGACTATCACCCTCTATGGTCCTACTTTCCAGTAGATTCTAATTCGCTTAGCATTGAACATCGCAGTCCTATTACCCCCACTCTGCCGTAACAAAATGGGTTTGGGCTACTCCGCGTTCGCTCGCCACTACTAACGGAATCACTTTTGTTTTCTTTTCCTCCGGTTACTTAGATGTTTCAGTTCACCGGGTTAGCTCTACACTATGTGTAGTAATGGTTCTTCAAACCATTGGGTTGCCCCATTCGGAAATCTACGGATTAACTTGTATGTGCCAATCCCCGTAGCTTATCGCAGCTTAT
>JALQUO010000015.1 GCA_023263785.1 Rickettsiales bacterium
TATCAGATTGAAAATTAAAGATAGCATCAGTGGTGTTAACTTCACGATAGACAGTTTTCATCATCCACCTGACCATCAACTCACTTAAATATTGTTCTGTTCTGTTCTTCCTGGTTGTCCTTATCAACAAAGGATCATGATGCTTGTGCATGTCTTTCAGAAAAGGAAAATGATGGGTATTCAGCATAGTATTGTGATCAAGTGTTGTTTGATCTAGGTCTTCCTCGTAATCTACAAAATACGTAGGCATATTCAATTTATGTTGTAACATACCCACAAATGCAGATGACCCAGACCGTTCTTCTCTGAAAATCCATATAGTGTTTTTCATACGTATATTTATGTTTGGTGCCCAGAAAAGGACTTGAACCTTCACGAGATTTCTCCCACAACGACCTCAACGTTGCGTGTCTACCATTCCACCACCTGGGCATTCTAATTGGTACTCCCGGCCGGGGTCGAACCGGCATCTTGCGCTAATCTGGCGCCAATGACGAGGTATAAGCTCGTTGCTCTACCTTTAAGCTACGGGAGCATGGTGCTCTATACAGGAATCGAACCTGTTATCTCCGGGTTACGAATCCGGCGCATCGCCAGCAATGCTTATAGAGCATTGAATTATTTAATATGTATCACTGCTTACAGCGTGACTGGACTACTCACGACTAAGGCGGGAAATCACCTCCGACTCTTTGGCTCGGGAACTTCTTCCTCTAC
>JALQUO010000016.1 GCA_023263785.1 Rickettsiales bacterium
GCACATACTCATAGATCCTATCATATCCGAATGGGGCAACCCATCCTAAGTAATTAGGATATCCGAAAGGAGGCAAACGAGGGGAACTGAAACATCTAAGTACCCTTAGGAAGAGAAAACAATAGTGATTCCGTAAGTAGTGGCGAGCGAACACGGACTAGCCCAAACCGATGACGTTACGGCGTTGTTGGGGTTATAGGACTGTTTTTTAGGGAGCACATGAAGTTGAATTGCCTGGGAAGGCGAACCGTAGAGGGTGATAGTCCCTTAAACGTAACTTGTGTAACTGTAGCAGAATCCTGAGTAGGTGGGGACAGGAGGAATCCCCTCTGAATTCGGCGGCACCATCCGCCAAGGCTAAATACGACTGAGAGACCGATAGTGAACGAGTACCGTGAGGGAAAGGTGAAAAGAACCGGGAGTACCGGGGTGAAATAGAACCTGAAACCATGCGCTTACAAGCGGAGGGAGCGCAAGTGACCTCGTGCCTTTTGCATAATGAGCCTACGAGTTGTTCTTACTAGCGAGGTTAATGTTTTAAGGACAGGAGCCGAAGCGAAAGCGAGTCTGAATAGGGCGTTTAGTTAGTGAGAGCAGACGCGAAACTTGGTGATCTATCCGTGGTCAGGTTGAAGTGTGGGTAACACTGCATGGAGGACCGAACCAGTTAACGTTGAAAAGTTTTTGGATGAACTGCGGAT
>JALQUO010000017.1 GCA_023263785.1 Rickettsiales bacterium
CTTTTACAAGGCTACATTTGCTTATTAGCGCAATTAATAGTGGACTTGTAACTATTTTAACAAGCCTAACTATGACAAAAGTAAATTTAGGTTATGTGGTGTTTGATAAATGGTTGCCTAATTGGTTAATAAGTTGGGCAATAGTTTTTTTATATGTGGCATTTATTGCTCCTCAAGTTACACATAGTATTAAAAATATTTTAAAATTGTAAGGTTTTATGCTCGGTTCGACTATCGGTTAGGTCGCTAGACTTTCAATCTGGAAAGACGGGTTCGACTCCCGTACCGAGTGCCAAGTTTTATGCGGGTGTTCTCCTGGGAGAGGACTCAGCCTTCCAAGCTGATGGAGAGGGTTCGAATCCCTTCGCCCGCTCCAGTTTATGGGGCGGTTAGCTCAGTTGGTAGAGCGGCACGTTTACACCGTGTAGGTCGGGAGTTCGAGACTCTCACCGCCCACCAGTTACTCGGATTGGTGAAATGGTATCATTCGTGCTTTGGGAGCATGAGGCGCAAGTTCGATTCTTGCATCCGAGACCAGTAATGGTGTTGTTAGTGTAGTGGTTCTTGGTGTTATTCTTCTCGCTATCCTCGTTATCTGATGCACCTATTATTGAACATCAAATTTCAGATGATGGTTGGGTTGAAGTACCGTTAGATTTCACATTTCCTTTTTATGGGAATACTT
>JALQUO010000018.1 GCA_023263785.1 Rickettsiales bacterium
CTTGCGAACCTGAGTGATGCGATATCTCAAGTGTTGAATAGCAATAGATTTTTGGTCAAGCTATGAAGGGCGTACGGTGGATGCCTTGGCACGAGAAGGCGATGAAGGACGTGATAAGCTGCGATAAGCTTCGGGGAGGTGCAAATAACCTTTGATCCGGGGATTTCCGAATGGGACAACCCAGCATATAGAGATATATGTTACCCTGCGGGGAGCTAACCTGGTGAAGTGAAACATCTCAGTAGCCAGAGGAAGAGAAATCAAATGAGATTCCGTCAGTAGCGGCGAGCGAACGCGGATTAGGACAAACCCTATGCTTGCATAGGGGGTTGTAGGACCATAATGTGAGACTAAAGAAGATAGATGAATAACCTGGAAAGGTTAAGCATAGAAGGTGATACTCCTGTAATTTAAATTTTCAATAGCTCTATTGGTATCCTGAGTAGGTCGGAACACGTGATATTTTGACTGAATCTAGGGGGACCACCCTCTAATCCTAAATACTACTTACAGATCGATAGTGAACAAGTACCGTGAGGGAAAGGTGAAAAGTACTCCAGCGAGGAGAGTGAAATAGAACCTGAAACCATTAGCTTACAATCATTCGGAGCCCTATGATTTATCAGGGTGACGGACTGCCTTTTGCATAATGAGCCTGCGAGTTGTGGTGTCTGGCAAGGTT
>JALQUO010000019.1 GCA_023263785.1 Rickettsiales bacterium
CTTGTTGAAGAAGAAATTAGAGAACTATTAACATCTTATAAATTTCCTGGAGACAAGACTCCAATCACTAAAGGTTCAGCATTAGCTGCTGTTGAAGGTAGAGATGATGAAATTGGAAAAAATTCTATTCTTGAATTAATGAAGAGTGTTGATGAATTTATTCCACAACCAGATAGACCAAAAGACAAAGATTTCTTGATGCCAGTTGAAGATGTGTTCTCAATCTCTGGAAGAGGAACAGTTGTAACTGGAAGAGTAGAATCTGGTGTGATTAAAACTGGTGAAGAAATTGAAATTGTTGGAATTAGAGAAACAAAAAAATCAGTTTGTACTGGTGTTGAAATGTTTAGAAAACTTTTAGATTCAGGTGAAGCTGGTGATAACATTGGTGTACTTTTAAGAGGTGTTGAAAGAACAGACGTAGAAAGAGGTCAAGTTCTTTGTAAACCTGGTTCAGTTACACCTCACACTAAATTTGAAGCTCAAGCTTATGTTCTTAAAAAAGAAGAGGGTGGAAGACATACACCTTTCTTTACTAAATATAGACCTCAGTTTTATTTTAGAACAACAGACGTTACAGGTGAAGTAGAATTACCAGCTGGTACAGAGATGGTAATGCCTGGTGACGATGCTAAGTTTATAGTTAAACTAATCACT
>JALQUO010000001.1 GCA_023263785.1 Rickettsiales bacterium
CACCGGAAAGAGTATCCATTTACTTTAAAACCAGTCCTGGTGATTATGCTGAGCACGATAGCTTTATGGGCATTACGGTTCCCGTTTTGCGAAAAATTGCAAAAAGTTTTTTATATGTAACCCTCCAAGATTTAAGCCTTTTGATACAATCAAAAATCAATGAAAAACGATTACTAGCGCTTATTATTTTAGCTGCTCAATACAAGACTGGATCCCTAGCCCAAAAAGAAGAAATCTACCAATTTTATAGAACCAATATGCGCCATATCAATAATTGGAATTTGGTTGATAGTTCTGCACATCTTATTATAGGAGCTCATCTTTTTGAGAGGGATCGTGATGCTCTTGAAGAATTAGCTGCGTCTCAAAACTTATGGGAGCGCAGAATAGCAATTGTTTCAACCTGGTACTTTATTCGTCAATCTGACTTAGAGTGGACGTTTAAGATAGCAAAGTTATTGCTAAATGATTCCCACGATCTGATTCATAAAGCTGTCGGCTGGATGCTCCGTGAAGCGGGCAAAAAAGATGAGGTCAGACTAATATCGTTCCTTTGCGACCATGCATATCAAATGCCTAAAACCATGCTAAGGTACGCTATAGAAAGGTTATCTAAGGAACAGAAAGAGTCAATCAAAGCCTAGACAATATAAATTCTGCCATAGCCACGTCCTGGGCCCCAATACCTGAAAAATCTGCAATTATTGTTTTAGTATTTTCAGAGACTCCTGATTTTAGTGCTGCGCCTAGCTCCATCAACGTATCTTGGTTAATAATGTCTTCTTTTAATGCCCTGGCCACGTCACCAAATTTTGCCGCTTGCAGCTTGCTGTCAACAATTACCATGTCAGCGGTTTAAATAACTGAGGCGCTATCTCGCTTTTATGCTCATCATCGCTGCCAAGCCTAATAATGGCGGTATTTCTGCTTTCTGGAATGGGGTAAATAATAGGCTCCAGAGAAGAAGTGGTGGTAAAAACTACATCGCACTTTGCCACTAAGTCTTCCACAGAGCCACATACCAAATCACCAATAGCGGCAGCTTTAACTTTGTTACGTGCATGAAGCATAACGTTGGCTTTATGGTATTTTGCTCTTGCCAATTCATATAGTTGTCCCGCCAAACTACCGCTGCCAATAATCCCGATATTTTGTGGCATCCAAGGCATAATCGTCAGGCAGATTATTCCCGCTATTGCTGTTCTGAGAGTTGTTAAAAAGCCTTTGTCTTGCAACATGGCTTTCAGCTCACAACTCTCAACGTCAAAAACAAGAATCGCACCATTGTTGCCAAATTTACTACTGCCAGCTATTTTGACGACAAAATGTTCGCTACCCTGCCTATAGCCACCTTTAATATGGCAATCGCTTCGTGGCCCCCGAAAAACCCATCCTGTAACCGTTATGGAGGTGGTGTTATGAGCGCCTTAACAGAGTATAGCTCACCTTTAATTTATGAATCAGAATACGGTGGTTACACAGATGATTTCGATATTTTTTGTGGCGCTGTTACAAAAGGTGAAGCGCTGGATATTGCCTGCGGCACAGGACGTATTACACTCAAGCTTGCTGAAATTGGGTTAAAATGCACCGGTATAGATACTAGCGATCTGATGCTTGGATTAGCCAAAGAAAAAACAAAACACCGTGGGTTTGATATTACCTATCTAAACGTAGATATGCGCAATTTTAACCTTAATAAAAAATTCGATCTACTCACAATGGCAGGCAACAGCTTCCAAGCTCTGCTTACAGAAAAAGACCAATTTAGCTGCCTCTCTTCGATTGCGAGTCACATGCATGAAAAAAGTTTATTTATCATGAACACACGCAATACAACCGATGATGAAATGCGTGACGTCGAGCAGTTTGAATATTGGCATGATTTCATTGATGATAAAAATCAGCTGGTTAAAGTGTATGGCATGCAAGTTTTTGATCCTAAAACAAACATTGTGAAATACACCACAAAACGATCATGGCAAAGTTTTGACACTTTAACCGAGGTTGAATTGAAATTTACCAACTTAATGGATCTGTCAAAAATTCTGAAGCAGTCTGGGCTTGAGATTGTAGAAACCTATGGGGATTTCATGAAGACACCCTTTGATCCAGTGAACTCAAAGGATATTATTTTAATTTATAAGAGAACACTATGACCACTGAATCTACTCCAACCCCCGATCTTGCCCACAAACTCATAGCGGAGCAATTTCCCGAATACGCTAGTTTACTTATCGTTGATGTTGAAAAACAAGGCCATGATAACCGTACCTATAGGCTTGGCGAGCATATGCTCATTCGTATGCCAACAGCCGCAGATTACGCTTTAAAAGTGCCAAAGGAACAAGAGCTACTGCCGCAATTAGCAAAACGTTTAAGCGTTAGCATTCCTGGTCCGATTAAAATGGGCAAACCTTCAGCAGACTATCCATATCCATTTTCTATCTACAAATGGTTGCCCGGCAAAAGTATCAACTTGCTGACGTTAACAGTTCAAGATAAAGAACAACTTGCATATGAACTCGCCAAGTTTTTAAAAGAGCTGCAAGCAATTAACGATGTTGAAGGACCTGGGCCAGGTCAACACAACTGGTGGCGCGGTGATCATGTCAGCGTTTACGATAAAGGAGCACGAGAACAAATTGCAGAGCTAGCTGCAATCATAGATGCAAGCAAAGCATTAGCTTTATGAGGCCATGCGTGTGCGACGAGATGGGACAAAACACCAGTATGGATTCATGGAGATTTTGCGATTGGGAATATACTTATGGATGGTGGAAAACTATCCGCAGTTATTGACTTTGGCGGTGCTGCGGTTGGAGATCCAGCGTGCGATCTTGTAATTGCTTGGACCTATTTGAGCGGCAAAGCTCGTGAGACTCTTATATCAAAAATGGATATAGACCCAGATACCTGGCTCCGCGGTCGTGCCTGGGCACTCTGGAAAGCAACTTTCGAACTGTGTCAGATAGCAGATAAGAACAGCAAGGAAGCTGACTTACAGAAACGAATTATTGATGAGGTTGTGGGTGGGTAATAACAAGATTAAGGCTATTATTTTTGATGTCGATGGCGTGGTATTTAACACTCACGATGAAAGCGGAAATTATTTATGGAGCCAGAGCGTCAAAGAAGATCTTGGTCTGACATCAAAGCATTTCTCCGTTATTTTTTCAGAAAAATGGGAGAGCATCATTCGGGGCAAAATTAAACTGGATGCGCATCTTCATCCTATTTTCCAAGAAAAATTATTTAAAGATTTGGGTATAACACCAGAGAAATATATTCAGTATTGGTTAACTCACGATCATCACCTTAATCAGGAGATATTAGATTTAGTAAAAAGTTTGAAAATCCCATGTTATCTCGGTACAAACCAAGAAGCTTTACGCACAAAACATATTCTGGATACGGTTGGCTCTTATTTCAAAGAATGTTTTGCATCTTATAAAATTGGATTTATTAAACCGGAACAAAGATTTTTTCAGCATATTCAAAAGGCGCTATCGTTACTTCCACATGAGCTTTTGTTGATTGATGACACAAAAAATAATACACTCGGCGCACAAGATTGCGGTTGGCATGTTTATCATTACCAAAATGATATTGAGGGGCTTATGGGTTTTTTTAAAAAATATGAGGTAATGAATGGATAATTTTACAATAAAAAAATTAGAAGAAGGCGATTGGCAAATTTGGAAAAACTTCAGATTAGAGGCATTAAAGCATTCACCTGAAAGTTTTGGTTCCTCCTATGAGGAAGAAGCAAACTGGAAAGATTCAGATTTTCAAAATAGCTTAACCAAAAGCGATGTTTTTGGTGTTTTTGTTGATAATTCACTGATATCTTGCACTGGAAATTCAGTCAAAACAAAGCATCGTGGTGTAATCTGGGGAATGTATACAAAAGCAGAATACAGAGGAAGAGGTATAGCAAGCGCTTTAATCCAAAAGTTATTAATTACGCAAAACCCCGAATAATTCAACTACATCTAACATGTGTGAAAAGTAATCTAGAAGCTATACGGCTATATCACAAACATGGATTTAAAGTATATGGCGAAGAACCAAACTCTTTAAAAATCGAAAATCAGTATGTTAATGAATATATGATGGTATTAGTATTATGAACGAAAAAAATAAAAACTATCTTTCTTTAATCATTTGGATCATTGCATTGATCTCAATTGGTTCTGGTATAGGCTCTTTAACTAAGACAGAGATCACAACTTGGTATAGTATCTTACATCGCTCCACACTAACACCACCGAATTATATCTTCCCTATTGCTTGGACTATTTTATACGGCATTATTGGCGCTTGCGGTTGGCTTATTTGGCGTGAGCCTTCATTTCGCAAGCTCAGTATTATCAAAACCTTATACGTGACCCAGCTCATCTTAAACTGGAGCTGGACACCATTGTTTTTCCATTATCATTTAACAGGACTTTCCCTAGTGGTTCTCGGCACCATGGATATTCTGGTCTGTGCGCTCATTTGTCTAGCTTACCAGAAAATGAGATCCGTATCGCTGCTTATGATCACTTATCTGTCATGGATTCTATTTGCGACCTACTTAAATTTTTACATATGGCAGTATAACTGATACGTCTATGAGTTTTCAAAGTCAAACATATCAATATATTCCCTGTTAAATTTATAAGGCCGCACGTGAATATTATTCAATGTATTGCGTTTGACTGTAAATCCAATAACTACTATAGTACTGTTCAATCTCAATAAAAAAATAATAACCTTACAATGTGACACTGTTCTGATGCTCTGATATCCATCTAGAAAAATGTTTTTGTAGCCATTAAAATTTCCCCATTCACCGTGCTCAATAGAGCAAAAATCATCTTCTGAAAAACCTGATCTAGCTGATGACCAATCAATAATGCCACGTAAACTATTTTGATGGATAATAATATTGCCTGATAACAGTTTTGCGCCAATTCTCAATAAAAACTTCTGGGATCATAAATCACTCTCTATTTCTGAATTTTCAATAATTCTCCACTGTTTACACCTTGAATAGCCTATTTTAGAAATTTCAGATGCAAGAGGTAGATAACTTGGTTTGTGTTCTTGAACATGGTGTGCAAGAGCATTAATGATTATTTCAGCGCCAGGCTCATCCATAACATCAATGTGATCTAGTATATAACCAATACGCTGCAACTGATATTCCACGCGGGTATCTTTCGCAAGATTGATGAGCTTTATAGGATCTAACACCTCCACAAGCTCTGAGAAAACGGTAGCGATATGATTTAGGCCACCTGCATGATTAGGATACTCGAGTAAATCAAGTGCAACCAATTCTGGGGTTGCCACCTTAAGGTAACCAGTGCTCATAGTAAAATCTTGAGTGGGCAATTCAAGCGCGGATTTTTTATAAATATAATCAATTTCCACATCGCCAAAAGTCGAGGGATGTTTTATACGTTTGTCTGATATCACCTGGAATCTAGCAGGCTTCTGATGAGTTGCCCCATGAAACAACCCTGCACTTAGAAGTGCGACATAATAATGAACACCCAAATACTGCATGACCAAAGGCACCAATTCTTGGGGAGGGATAGAGCCATGCAGTTGATGTTCTGGTGGGACAATAACATATAAACCTTTGGCAGGTGAGATCAACTTTCCATGCCCCTTTAAGCGATAGATAGCATTTAAAGCTGTATTTTTTGACAAGCCCCGGTCTGCCATAAGCTGTTCTAAGGTAAAATACCGTTGCCCAGCTTTTCGTATTTCTTTAATATAAACAGATAGATTCAAACAGATAGATTCATTGCGTCCTTAAAATCACGAAAAAAGTTATTTTACGGACATAGCAAGCTTATTTTTAATAACCGTCTTATTATCGAAAATAGCATAAACCAATAATAGCGCCGATTTTTATCCTCGCTTCTGATAATAATTGGTAGCAATCTTATCGAAATCTGCTAGAATCCTGGTTGGTGAAGTTAACATTCCCCACCCCAGTTTGGAGTTGGTTAGGTTGCGGTAAACAAACCTCCGCCAGATTTAGATCAAATAAAATTTCTCACGTCTTT
This sequence comes from Rickettsiales bacterium, assembly GCA_023263785.1. Lineage (GTDB taxonomy): Bacteria > Pseudomonadota > Alphaproteobacteria > Rickettsiales > Midichloriaceae > JALQUO01. The sequence continues at coordinate 6,066 of JALQUO010000001.1, forward strand.
TCGCTCTAGCATAAGCAATGCTCAAAACTCCAGCATTCGGAGGCCTTCCAACAATCATCTTCAGCCTTACACCCGTACTTCACTTTCTCCAAATTTACCATTTCACCACCAAAATCTCTGTTTTTACCCTCTCTATCTCCGATACATGCAAACATCCGACCTGAAGGTACATATGTCCTCAAACCCTTGATTCACCTTATTTTCTCCATTTCGAATCTCTATTGCTACTCCGCTTTTCGTTCTCTAAAAAGTGAAGGCTCAAAAAACCGTAATCCTCTAAAACCCACGTGAATCAAGGGATGCTCTTGAGACAAAAAAAGCTTACTGCAGCCTCTCAAGGCCCAAGCGCTCAAACAAAAGGTGATCATTTTCAGGAATTGGATTGTCGGCAGTTAGAAGTTTCTCGCCATAAAAAATAGAATTAGCGCCGGCTAAAAAGCATAAAGCTTGCATTTCATCCGACATCTGCTCTCGTCCTGCCGATAATCTAATATAAGATTTGGGCATGAGGATACGGGCCAAAGCAATAGTCTTTACAAAATCAAAGGGATCAACTTCCTTTTGTCCTTCTAGAGGAGTGCCTGGAATGCGAATCAGTTTATTGATTGGCACAGATTCAGGTGGTTCATCTAAATTTGCCAAAGTCACAAGCATTTTGATACGATCTTCATTGTCTTCACCCATACCAATAATACCGCCGCAACAAACTTTCAGACCTGCTTTACGTACTTGATCCAATGTATCAATACGATCTTGAAAAGTTCTGGTTGTGATGATTTTGTTATAAAATTCTTCAGATGTATCAATATTATGGTTGTAGAAATCAAGTCCTGCTTCTTTTAGCTTTAAAACCTGATCATCTTTTAATAAACCCAATGTTACACAAGTCTCTAAACCAAGTTTCTTGACTTCTGAAACCATGGCGCATACTTGATCCAAATCCTCATCTCTTGGGCCACGCCAAGCAGCTCCCATACAAAATCTAGTCGCCCCAGCATCTTTGGCTTTTTGAGCTGCTTCTAAAACATCTCCAAGTGCCATTAATGGTTCTTTCTTAACTCCTGTTTGATAGTGTGCTGACTGAGGACAGTAAGAACAATTTTCTGGACAACTGCCTGTTTTTATGCTTAAAAGTGTGCTAATCTGCACCTCGTTCGGTGTAAAGTGTTTTCGGTGGATTGTTTGCGCCTCGTAAATAATCTCATTAAAAGGCAAGTTAAAAATTGATTTAGCTTGTTCTAAAGTACACTTTTCCATCATAATGAATCTAAATTATTTTATCAAAAGCATAATGTATAAAGTATATGAAGAATACCTCAATACACTATATACCGATGGTAAATATCGCAGATTAGGTATCTTGCGTCAAGAAAGCAATTCAGAACCCCTAGATTTCTCTACCAATGACTATCTCGATCTCAGTCATCACAAAGATGTTATAGTAGCAGGAGAAATTGCAGCAGAAAGATTTGGTATTGGCTCAACAGGATCACGTTTATTATCTGGGAACTGCAAATTATTTGAAGAATTTGAAAGTGCTATTGCAAAAGATAAAAGAACAGATTCTAGCTTGATTTTTAATTCAGGTTTCCAAGCTAATATAAGTACTTTAGCGTGCATATTAGATGATAAAATTTTAAATGCAAAACCACTTGTATTTTTTGATAAATTAAATCATTCAAGCCTTTATCAGGCTATTTTCTTAAGTAAGGCTGAGCTAAGGCGCTATAATCACAATGATATCAACCAGTTAGAGTCTTTTTTAGAAGAGCACAAAAACGATCCAAGACCTAAGTTTATTGTAACAGAAACAGTTTTTGGCATGGATGGTGATATTGCTCCTCTTGAGGAAATAGCAGACCTCACTAAAAAATTTAATGCGTTTTTATATCTGGATGAAGCCCACGCAACAGGGGTTTTTGGATTAAATGGCTATGGCTTTTCTACTGCGGTTGATTTGCAAGACATACCGCACATCATTATGGGCACTTTCAGTAAAGCTATTGGCGTTAGTGGTGGATATGTTGCATGTAATCATATTATGCGTGATTTCATTATTAATAAAGCCACGGGTTTCATTTATTCAACTGCACCATCACCTTCAGTAATTGGCGCGGCTTTCAAAGCATGGGAGCTGGTAAAATCTTTGGATAAAGAGCGCGAGACTCTGCAAAATCTAGGAGATACTTTGCGTAAAATGCTAAAAGGTCGTGGATTTAATATTGGTACATCAGAAACTCACATTATCCCTATTATTTTAAATGAAGAAGAGAAATGCTTAAAAGCCCAAAAAGATCTTATTAAAGAAGGAGTGATTGTTTCATGTATTAGGCCTCCTACGGTGCCGCCAGGCACTTCCCGTTTAAGAATTGCACTCACACATAAGCATACCAATCAGGATCTAAACCGACTCGTAGAAAACTTAAGTAAGGTGATGGAACCATGACTCATTTTGTTTTTTGTCATGGTTTTGGTTTTGATGCCCATTTTTGGGAGCGAATTGCACCATTTTTTTCACGAGAAAAGTGCTCTTTTATCGATTTAGGCTATTTTAACAATCGAACAGAGGATCAATATTCAGATAATCAAGCGATTATTGGTATTGGCCATTCCATGGGTTTATCAAAATTACTCTCTATGTATAGCAATTTTGACTGTCTCATAGGCTTAAATGGCTTCATAAATTTTTTGTGCTCTGATCAAGCTATATATCAAAAAAGACAAACAGAATTAAAAGCTCTAAGATCAAGTTTCTTGAAAGATGCTGAAACTACTTTAAGGAATTTTTATTTGCGATGTGGTGCACCGGAGCTTATAGAGCGCAATAACTTCTCTGAACTTGATATTGATTTGATATTGTCTGATTTGCAGTGGCTACAAAAAGAATACAAACTCCCAGATGTTCCTACACTGATTTTAAGCTCTGATGATGATATTGTCGTACCACATTCAATTACCTCGGATAATTTCCGGGAGCAACCTTGGGTTAAGCTGGATAACATCGTTGATACTGGGCATGCTCTAGGCTTTAGAAAACCAGAAGAGGTTTATGAAAAAATTATGAGTTTTGTAAATGATAGAACAGCTTAAGCAAATAAAAACACGTTTCAATAAAGCAAGCAAATCATATGATGATGTGGCATGGGTTCAAAAAGATGCAGCTGAGTTCTTAGTAGATAAACTTTTAGAGCATCAAGATTTTATTCCTCAAACTGTTTTAGATGTAGGCACAGGCACTGGTTATATTACTGAGTTTTTATTAGAAAAATTTCCAAAATCCTCTTTTTATCTCAATGATATAGCTACTGAAATGCTTGAGGTTTGCAAAGCTAAATTTGCTAAAACTCAAAATATTTATTATCTCCCAGGAGATATGCTAGAGCTAGATGCTGATCTTTATGACTGCGTAATCAGTAATTTGGCCCTACAATGGTCTACCGATTTGCAATATGCGATAAATTTGCTTCATTCCAAAAGTTCTAATATTTTTGCTTTTTCAACCTTATTAGATGGAACCTTTGCAGAATGGAGCCATTTAATTAATCAATACCAATCTACCCAGATTTTGAATTACCCAAAAGCAGAAGAGCTAATTAGCTTATGTAATAAACTCAAAAGAAATGATCAAGATTTTGAATACTGGTTGATGGACTACCCTTTATCTTTCGAAAATCCTGTGAGTTTTATGCGTTATCTAAGATCCTTAGGGGCATCAGCACCAGGCAATCTAGTACATCTATCAAATCTTAAAAAATTACTTAAAGCTGAAGCCCAAAGCTTAACTGTGACTTATAAAATATTTTTTGGAATTTTTAGGAGGATAGGTTAATGAAAATTTTTATTACTGGTACTGATACAAACGTTGGAAAAACACTAATATCCAGTTGGATAGCACTGCATACAGGATTTTCTTACTTTAAGCCCATACAAACTGGTACCAGGGATGGATCAGATTCATTTGAAGTACAAAAACTATCTGATACTAAAATTTATCCGGAAAGTTACGCATATAAAGAGCCATTATCGCCACATTTAGCAGCTAAGCTAGAAAACGATATGATTGATATAGAAAAAATTATATTACCTGAAGCAAGCAATTTAATAATTGAAGGTGCCGGCGGAGTTTTGGTGCCAATTAATGATACATATCTTATGGTTGATCTAATCGAAAAATTAGGAGCTCCAGTTATTCTTGTGGCACGTACTACTTTAGGGACCATAAATCATACACTTCTAAGCTTAGAAGCCCTCAGATCCCGAAACATAGAAGTCGCAGGTGTGATTATGAACGGTGAAAACAACATCCAAAATAGTAATGCTATAGAAGTCTACGGACGGACATCTGTTCTTGCCAAGTTTCCTAAGCTAGACAGCGTTAGCATGAATACGCTTAAAGGTATAGCTCCCCCGCAAAAGTTAAAACAAATTTTAGAGGTTCAATAAAATGACACTAAAAACGCGTGATAAAAGAATCATCTGGCATCCTTTTACACAAGAAAAGACTGCCGCAGAAGTGATTAGTATAAAAAGAGCCCAGGGCTCTTACCTTTATGATGAGAATGATAAAGCATACCTTGATTTGATTTCAAGTTGGTGGGTTAATATTCATGGGCATGCTCACCCTGCTATTGCGAAAAGTATTTATGAGCAAGCAAAAACTCTAGAGCATGTAATATTTGCCGGATTCACTCATGAACCAGCTGTTAATTTGTGTGAGAATTTGCAAACCATATTACCATCTGATTTATGCAAATTCTTTTTCTCTGATAATGGCTCAACTGCTGTTGAAGTAGCGCTAAAGATGGCTTATCAATATTGGCGCAATCTGGGATGTCAAGAAAAGACAACTTTCCTAAGTTTTGAGGGCGGCTACCATGGGGATACATTTGGTGCGATGTCTGTAGGTGCAAAATCTGGATTTCACAACCAATTCAAAGATCTATTCTTCAATGTTCTTTCCGCGCCCTATCCAGAAACTTGGGACGATGATAAAGAGGTAGATGTAAAAGAGCAAAAAGCAATTAAGGTGCTTCAGCGTTATTTGGATGACCATCATAACAAGATAGCAGCAATTATTTTAGAGCCTCTTGTTCAAGGTGCAAGTGGCATGAAAATCTGCAGGCCTCAGTTTATAAAAGCAGTTGTTGATCTAGTGCGGCAACAAAATATCCTGGTGATTTTTGACGAGGTCATGACGGGCTTCGGGCGCACAGGCACATATTTTGCCCTTGATCAACTTCGTATTATCCCTGACTTCTTGTGTATGTCCAAAGGCATAACTGGTGGTTTCTTACCTCTTGCTTTAACAGTAACAACTCATAAGATCTTTGATGCATTTTTAGGAGATGATTTTAGCGCCGCTTTTGCCCATGGCCATTCTTACACAGCAAATCCTCTGGCATGTAGCGCAGCTGTTACTTCGTTGCGATTGCTTAAAAGCTCTGAATGCCAAAATAGCATAAGAAATCTCAATCACGCACACACAAAAGGAATAGAGCAACTCAAATTAAAATGTCCAAGGATTGAAAAAACCAGAATTATTGGAACAATATCGGCATTTGATCTTAAAAATTCAGCACATTTAATGCCCTCCCTTAAGCAACAATTCTTCGAACAAGGTATGCTAATTAGGCCTCTTGGTAATACAATTTACTTGTTGCCGCCATATTGCATCACAAATAAAGAGGCAGAATTTGCTTACAACAAAATTATAAGTATTATTAATTCTTTATGATACTAAAGAATACTTATGATCACTAAATCTACTCCAACCATTGATCTTGCATGCAAACTCATAGCGGAGCAATTTCCAGAATATTCTCACTTGTAAAACACAGATGCTGAGAAATAAGGCTTTGTTTCTCAGTGTTTTGGTTTAGCGTTAGACCCGGAGTAGCAATAGAGATTCGAAACGGAGAAAATGAGGTAAATCAAGGGAGGGAAAGCAATTTTCACTATCCTTCCAAAATGAAATATGCTATGTTTACATTGTGTAAACTAAACTTAATAAGTGTAAAAAAATAAGAAACATAAACGCTCTGGATAAAATTTGTGTGATGAATTTGGGAAGGTTGGTGCATCGTGTAATCTCTACACTAGACAGGATGTCATAGAGACTCTGCTCGAGCGGTATAACAACCCGGATTATCAAGATACTTGGGAAGCAAAAGACTCCGAGCTAAATACAATTGTACCGGATAACTATTTACTGACATACCCCCTTATCCAAGACAAAACAAGCGTCACCAGAAGATCAACACTTTGGGCACACATACATGGTATGTGAAAGATCTTCTATCACCAAGGAACTTTGATTGAGGGAGGAAAAGAATAAATAAAAAACAATATGTTTGGATATTTTAGAATTTTATCATCGGGTGTCTTCCATCCAGAAAAAATTATATCTTCATCGGAAATTGATCAGTTGTACAATTTACCGGATGGCACAACTAATAAAGTACATAAAGTTATTAAAAGGCACTGGGCATCAGAAAAAGAAACTACGCTTTTTATGGCAAAAAAAGCCATAGATATGGCATTACATGATGCAAAAATAGAAATGCAAGACATTGATTGCATTATTAATGCCGGATGTCTAGTTCCACAAATAATACCATCAACAGCATCCATGCTTTTGTCTGAATATCAAACCACAGGTATAGATTGTTTTGACATTGATTGTACATGCATAAGCTTTTTAAAAGCATTAGAAATCGCGGTCTATATGATGTCTAGTCATAAATATCGAAGAGTTTTAATATTCACGAGTGAGCTGGCATCATATGGGATAAATTTTCAAAGCAGCGAAATTACCTCTATTTTTGGAGATGGGGCCGCATGCTTTGTATTAGAGCAATCAAATGAGTGGGATACTAATCACAACGTTTTTAGGTTGCGCTCTTCATTATTTAGAGCCTTTCCAGATGGAGGCAAATACAGCAGATGTAAGGCTGGAGGCACTTTGACCCATCCGAAATATCATGACTATAACTCGAATAGCTTTTATTTTGAAATGAATGGCCCACAGCTTTATAAAATCGCCTATAAACATATGCCCAAGCTATTTATAGATCTTATAGAAAGCGCCGGAATTAAAGGAGAAGAAGTTGATTATCTAGTACCTCATCAAGCTAGCCATCGTGCCATTACATTATTAAACAGAGTATTAAACTTGCTAAATGCTAAGCTCATTGACATGTTTAGTGATTATGGAAATCAAGTATCTGTCTCGTTACCACATGCACTACACATCCTTCTGAATACTCACACCATTAATAAGAATCAGAACATTGGACTATTAGGTGCAGCTGCAGGAGTTATATTAGGAGGAATGATCATTGAAAAGTGTTAAAAAATATTAATAACTGGTGCAACCGGTTGTCTTGGTATGAACTTAGCTAAAACTCTAGGGCAAAAAGGTTATCAAACGCTTGGGCTAGGAAGAAATCATACAATGGGTTCTATATTAGAGAATATGGGGTGCAATTTCCTGAATTCAGATATTAGATCACCTATTCCATCAGAAAACTTGGCTTGTGATTTAATTGTGCATTGTGCTGCACTATCTTCTCCTCAAGGGACTTATCAGGAGCATTATAAAGCAAATGTTATCGGCACTAAAAATGTTATTAATTTAGCACACAAGTTAAATGCAGGTTTAATACATGTCTTTACCCCTAGCATTTACTTTTCATTTAAAGATCAAAGTATGATTAAAGAAGATTCGCCATTGCCAAAAACATTTGCTAGCAATTACTCTCACACTAAGTACGAAGCAGAGCGGTTAGTGATGCAAGCACATCGAGAGGGTTTAAAAACTATTATAATAAGGCCAAGAGGTATTTTTGGGGAATATAATAACGGAATCGTTCCAAGGATTTTGAGGATTACTAAATCTGGATTGTTTCCATTGGTGAGAGATGGTCAGCTAACTATAGACTTAACCTATGTGGGAAATGTGGTGCATGCAATTGATTTATGCATTGATAAAATGGAAAGTGTAAACGGTGAGGTTTTCAACATTACTAACGATTCACCTCGAATATTAAAAAATATTTTGGAGTTGTTGTTTAGTAAGCTAAATAAAAAAGTTCGTTATATTAATTTACCTTATTCGGTTCTGTATGGCCTTGCTTTATGTTTTGAGAATCTCAGTAAGGCAATGAGCTATTTTTGAGCCACCTATCACTACTTACACGTTAGGTCTTATATCTTATTCTCAAACTTTAAATATTGATAAAGCCAAACAAAAATTAGGATATAGGCCGTTGCTCACAATAGAAGAAGGAATGGATAATTTTCTTAAATGGAGGGGTGGCTTATGAAGGTTTCTCTATATAAGGCTGGCTATTGTACACATCCGGAATATATTATAACTGGTAAATTTTCCTTCAGAATCAAAGAATTTCCAATGATTTGTGGGCTTATTCAGCATCCTAGGTTTGGTTATATATTATTTGATGTTGGTTATAATAAATGTTTTGCAGAATGTACGCGCAAATTTCCTTATTCGCTTTATAAGGCTATTACCCCTGTGTATATCTCTAAAACCTTGAAAGAATTATTGGTTGAAAATAGCATACAAGCAAACGAGATTAATTATATTATTATTTCGCATTTTCATGCAGATCATATTTGTGCAATCAATGACTTTCCAAATGCTACTATAATTTGTTCTCACCAAGGGTATGAATATTCTAACGATAGAACGTTCAAGTTGCATAAGGGAATTTTACCGGAACTTATTGTACAATTCTCTAACAGGAAAATGTTGTTTTTCGAAGACATGCTGCAATTATATACTGAAGAGGAAGAATATCTCGGTAATGGATATGATATTTTTGGAGATCAATCTATTGTAGCATATTCCCTTCCTGGCCATGCTGTAGGGCATTACGGAATTTTGTGTAATAAGTCAAGGAATGGAAGGATTTTTTTATTGGCGATGCAGTATGGACCATAGATACTATTGAAGGGAGTCACAAACCTCATTACATAACCTATGCTCTACTTGATAGCAGGAAGAACTATCATCTTACTGTAGAAAAATTACAAGCATTTCATGCTGCACATCCAGATATCACCATTGTTCCATCGCACTGCTCTAAAACTTATCAAAAATGGCTAGGTATGAAATGATGAAGATACTATATTACTTTCTGCGCGATAGATATATTGAATCTCAAATAAATAGTAAAGACAAGCTACAAAACTATCAAAACAAGAAAATAGAGCACTTCTTAAAACAAATTTGTACACATTCTCTTTTTTATCAGGAATTCTTCGGTCAGGCACTAGATGTTTTTCCTATTATGAATAAGGAGATGATGCAAGAAAATTTATCTTTAATCAATACTGCTGGTCTTAACGCGGATAAAATGATGGCATTCATTCTAGAACAACACAAAAAGTCAACATCGCATTCAGATTACAAAGGCCATACAGTAGGTCTTTCAAGTGGCACTACAGGGCGTGCCTCTCTATTCGTTGTTTCCCCTAAAGAACGAGATATTTGGTCAGGAATCATGCTTAGCAAAGCTCTAAAAGGATTGCCATTGCAAAAGCATAAGATAGCTTTCTGTTTTAGAAATAACAACAATCTTTATAAAAATATTAAAAATCTATTTATTGATATCATGTTCATTGATATAGCTAACGGAGCAGATAAAATTGTTGAGGATTTACTTGCATACCAACCAACGATCTTGGTGGCACCAGCCAGGGTACTATCTCTGCTTCCGCAATATATGAATGAGAATGCTATCCAACCGCAAAAGGTTTTTTCAGTTGCAGAATGCTTGGAAGAAGATAGTGCTGATCGATTGAAAAGCTATTTCAAACAAGATATATCAGAAATTTATCAGTGTACGGAGGGCTTTCTTGGTATTACGGATCCGGCTTCAGGAAAAATAATACTTAACGAGATGTATATTCATGTGGAGAAGGAATGGATTGATGAAAAAAGTTCATTCCGATTATTACTGATTTTACAAGGTTTACTCAGCCTTTTATTAGATACAGACTATCAGATATTCTAGTTGAATCAGAGAATAACGACGGTATTTTTACTGAAATAAAAAAATCGAAGGTAGAGTGGATGATATATTATATTTCCACATGAAAAATACTGATAGCTTAAAGCCGATTTTTCCAGATACCATTCGGGGACTTTTCACTCAAATAACCGAGTTAGAAGATTATATAGTAGAGCAAGATGCATTGCATAGATTAACCATTATGATCAAACCATACAATGAAGAATTTGCTAAATTAATAGCGAGAAATCTCGAAAATTTTATTTTAACAAATAATATCTCGCCTATAGAAATAAAATGTGAAACTTTAGATATTCACGATTTAAATATCAAAAAACGCAGAATAAAAAGAAATTTTCAATTGAATGAGGTTTTAAAATGAGAGTAATGATTACAGGAGCACGAGCATTAATATCCATAGATTGGGCTCAAAGAATTAAGCAACACAATTGTAAAAGCTTTGTTGTTCTTGCTGATTCCTTTTATTTGCCTTTGGGAAGATTCTCTAAAAATATTGATAAGTATGTTAAAACTTCTTCTCCTAGGTTTTCGCCTGAAAATTATATCAAAGAATTGTCATATTGCATTGATACGTATCAGATCAATGTTTTAATCCCAACTTGTGAAGAAGCATTTTATATATCAAAATATATGCATTTACTTCCGAAAAGCTGTTACTGCTTTTTAGATAATTTTGATAAACTAGAAAATTTGCATAATAAGTTTACATTTTTAGACCTGATTGATCAAAATAACTGCATTAAAAAACCGGAGACTTTATACATCAAAGATGCACAAGAGCTTGAGGATTGGATGTCATGTAACAGTATCCAAGAATACATTATAAAACCAGTATATAGCAGATTTGGATCGGAGTTCATTGAAAATATAGAGTCATTTAAACGAGATTATAGATACCCATTGGTCGTACAACAAAAAATAAAAGGTAAGGAATTTTGTTCTTATACAATAGCCAATTCAGGCACCATCCTTGCCCATTCTTGTTATCATCCAAAATATAAAGCTGGCGTTGGCGCAGGCATCTATTTCGACCCAGTAGAAAGCCTAGCTATTTTTGAATTTTGTAAAAATATTATACAAAAAATCAATTATACAGGACAAATAGGGTTTGATTTCATCCAGGAAGCTGATGGCACGATATACCCAATCGAATGCAATCCAAGAGGCACAAGTGGTTTACATTTTATTTCTCGGGATATGAATATTATTGATCATATACCAGACAATGCAAGAAATATAGATAATAATCCTACTCAGTTAAGAGTGCAAAAAAGTCTCTACAAATTATTTTTGCGATTGTCTTATTTTCTTATAAAAACATGCAAGACAATAAGATTACATATATTAAAGATTTTCTTAGCACTTCAGATGTTTATGGTTCTCTAAAAGAAAACCATCTACATTTCCTACAAATAATAAGCTTTATGGAAGTGGTATTGCGTAGCATTAAATACCGCTTTAATTTAAAGAAAGCTTCTACTATCGATATTGAGTGGGATGGCCATGAAATTGCATAATGTTAAAAATATCACTCAATCGAGTAGTATGGATAAAGAAGAAAGCATACATTTTGCATTTTAAAAGAATTGCATAGCTCGCATAAATTGATTAATAACGTAAAAACAAAAATGTATGCTTTAAATTTAGGGGCAACATTTATTCCTGTGACAATCAACGATGAAGCTTATGATACCTGCTATGTATGCTCTGTCTATACTGCCTTTATCTCTTATGCGCATTCAGAGTTGGAAAAGATTAAATCAAAATTTTTAAGGCTACTGTTTTCCAAGATTATTCATGTTTTTCGATATATTTTTATAAAAATAGGCATAGATCGTGTAATATCGCACAACAATTTTTTACTGTCTACAAATCTATATCCGAAGTTAGATATAAACAATCAACAGTTTACTAATTACTTAAAGACATTGCAAACTACATTCCCAAATCATGCATTTATATTTAGATCACTGAATCAATACTCAAATGAAAGCCTTATGCAAAAACTAAAAAAGTTAGATTTTGTATTTTATCCTTCTCGCCAAGTTTATATCTTTGACAAAAAACGATATGATTTTCGCAAGAAGAAAAAATTCCAGGCAGACCTTAAGCTTTTAAAGCAACAAAAAATCTATATATTTGTTACTCACGATGAAATTAAACCAGATGATTATCCAAGAATAGTTGAGTTGTACAATAAATTATATATTGAAAAATACTCAGAATATAATCCACAGTTTAACGAAAAATACATTGAGCTATCGCACAAAACAAAGCTTATTGAGTATTGGGCCATTAGGAACAAAATGGGGTTTTGGGTGCTGTGATAGGTTGTTATGACAGAAACTGTGTGACGACCGCACCGATAGTAGGTTATGATACCTCATTACCTCAAACATTAGGGCTTTACAGGATGCTCATGGCATACTGCATTAATAGAGCCGATAAAAATAATTTGGTATTAAATTTAAGTTCTGGTGCTTCTCATTTTAAAATTTTGAGGGGAGGAGTTGCTGAAATTGAGTATAGCGCCCTCTATTTTAAGCACTTAAAGCCATTGCCAATTTTTGTGTGGCGGCTTTTATTATACTTATTAAAATACTTAGCAGTTCCAATTATGAAGTATTATAAATTATGACTACAATAAATTTAGATAATTATTGGTATATTCTATGCAAATCATCATCGATAACTCACAAGCTTACTCGTTATGATTTTATGGATACTTCTATTGTCCTTTTCCGTGATCGGTTAGGTATTTGCTATAGTTTCCTTGATTTTTGTCCTCATAGAGGTGTTCCACTTTCTATGGGTAAGTTGATTAATGACCAAATTATATGCGCGTATCATGGATGGCGTTTTGCTTCTGATGGTTCTTGTTTAGAAATACCAGCTCTGAAAAAACCTTATAGTGCATGCCTCAAACCTATAAATTTATTGGAGAAGGATGGATTGATTTTTGCGCGTTTATCTGGGGATGATAATCAGGAATTGCCTTCACTTACTCTACAAGGTTATCGCAGATTCTATTGGGAGAGGAATGTACAAGGAGATTTAATTGATATGTTAGAAAACCTTCTTGATGCTACACATACCCCTTACATACACAATACACTTATTCGATCTAGTAAAACCCCTAAAATGATTAATGCGATGTTAAATAGATCCGGGGAAGGTGTAAAAATTATTTATCGAGATGAAGAAGGACAGGAGGGTCTAATTTCTAAGCTTTTTGAAAAAACAAGAACTCATAGCGAAGCTATTTTTGTGATGCCAGGAAATGCTGAAATTAATTATTACGATCAAAATGGGCTAAGCCTTAAGATCAAAATCTGCTTAACTCTAAATAGAGGTAAGCAATATAAAGCACACATTTTCTTTTATTTGAGGGACAATTTTTTCAGTACAATAAAGTATTATTTAGGATACTTTTTTTTGACTTAGCTCTAAAGCAAGATTTAAGAGTTTTGAAAGCCCAATTTGAGAATAAATCTAAATGCAATGATACATCCTATGTAGTAAATCCTGAATCCGATCTTATTAGGTTGCACTTGCATGACCTGATAATCAATAGGGACTTCAGCAAAGAAGTTGCGCGTTCATTTAAACTTTACGTATAACATAACCATAAATAAAGGTGTTAGAGCTGCAAAAATCATAACTACTTTCAAAGAAATTCCTCAGGTGACTATTTTTTATAATGGTGGTGGGTATTTTAAAGATGTTGAAAAATATCCTAATACAACAGTGATAGCAACTTATGAAAACAATTTGCCAGCAATTATCATGGTTAATTTGGGGAATGGTAAAGTGTTGCTTTCTGGTGTGCATTTAGAGTATGATACACATGAACTTAATTTAAATAATAAGCATCTTAAGTTTATTTCTTCAGATTTAATTTCAGGAAATAAATCAAGATACAAATTAATAAACGTTGTTTTAACTAAATAACATATATTGTCTGAACTAAACTTTTTATTTACAAACTAAACAACTTAGTTTATAGAAATAATTAAAAAATGAAAAAATATATCTCAGGAGTTTTTTTAGTCATTTTGTTAGCTTTTCTCGCATATCCATTGGGTTACTTCGTTCTCGATGGTTACACTAAGACTGAAATCAAAGAAAATAATAATTATGTCAAAGATTCGGTTGTTGCTTATATAATAAATCTTGACAGGTCACCTGAGCGCCTTAAATTTGTAAAAGAGAATGTTGAGAGACTCAATATTCCATTTGAAAGAATCTCAGCAGTAGACGGAAACCTTTTATCTCAAGAAGAAATACAACAAAAAGTCTCTAATGCTTTGAAAGGTTTTGATAGAAGAAATAAAGTTGGTATTTTTGGTTGTTATTTGAGTCACGTCAAAACATGGGAGATATTCCTTAAGTCTGATGCTGAGTTTGCTATAATTTTTGAGGACGACGTAAACTTTAATCCCAAGGTATTAAAAGAAATAATAGACGAACTTATAATCAATAAAGATCTTTGGGATATCAATACATTCGACATTCGCGGTAATGGGATGCCAGTGAGAATAAAGAAATTCTCAAATGGTCAAAGCCTTGTTGTTTACCTAACTAAGGTTCTTAATACTGGTTCATATATTATTAATAGAAAAGCAGCAAAAAAACTTCTAGAAAAAGCATTGCCTATAAAAATGCAGATTGATGATTATTTTACTAGAACATGGGAGTTAGATTTAAAATTCACTGGAATAGAAACCCCTAGGCTTGTTTTTCAAATGTTTGGTAATGACTCTGACATAGAAAATTCAAGAGATATTGATAATGATAAAGTAGATTTTATAACACTTGTGAAGCGTAGAATATACCAGAGCCAAAGAGCAATAATAAGATTTATTTACAATCTAAAAGTTTATTTGCAAGACAAGGAGTGAGAAATAAAATTCTTATTTATAAAAAATCAAAAATACAGCCCAAATAGTTGTAAAGATTGCTACTGCAAACCAGAAATGTTTTGTAAATATTTTTTCACTCCTATTCATTGTAGCGATTGTTGCACAAACAATTGCAGAAGCAATTACAAATGGGAAACCGAATAGCATTGCAGGTCCAGACACACAGCTTCCGATAACGCAGTAAAATAAAAACTTTTTCCAAAAGTAAATTAGATTCTGTTTCATGTTTGTGAATTATTTCCTATTGTTTATTAACTCTCAATATTATGGTTAATATTATCTCTGAAGTTATCATAAAAATACTGTCGTGCTGTATCACAAATATCTGCTCTGGTATCTGACCTACTCAAGCAAGTTGCCAATTTATTTAGTGCGTCAGCATTCTGTTGAATATATGCATCAGAGATACTATTCATTCTTTGAATATTTTCTTGACTCACATCATCCATTTCTATTTTTTCTTTAAAATCAGGATTTATAGATATTGCTCCAAAGACATCCCTAGATATACCCCAATCCATGTCTTCATTTCCCTTGAGAATTTTTTCAACACCATTGTTATTTCTAACCATAAAACCAATTTTACCACTTGCATCTTGTATTACATTTCTAAGAATGAAACTACTAGTAGCTAATAATATTCCACCTATCCCAATTGAAATTTTATATGAAAAAGCAAGGCTCTTAAGATAATTCATTCCCTTGTTGCTTCTGGTATTTTCAATAAAAGACTCAGAATCATCTTGAATATTATTAGAAATTGGGAGATTTTATTATCTTGTTTGTTTTGATATCTTTGGTACATGTATAGTCCAACTCCAACTACACCTGAAATTATTCCAGTTATTCCCATACCTAATAACACTCCTGCTGTAACATCAAGCATATCTGAATTATGGTCATCGAAATGTTCAAAATATCCAGTACCAACTTGAACAACTGTTGTCCCATAAGAACTGCTCCAATCAGCATCTCTTGGAGGTATTTCATTACGTTTCATTACATAATTGTATGGGGTACCATCACTAGAGTAATCAGTCCAAAAAACTGGGTAAGGACTAGATATTATTTTGGCAAATTTTGCACTACATTGTTGTGTTGCCTTTCCTGTAAGAGTGTTTCTTAGAATAACAGGTAATAATATTGTTGGCGAATTTGCAAATACTCCACCATCGATTAATTCATAAAAACATTTACCATCTTTTCTATAAATTTTGTTTGATCGCAAGGTGTACTTGTGTTGTTTGCAGGTATGTATTTTGGTCCAAAATATGTTGGTGCAGCACTTGTTGCTCCAGCGACATCTTTTAATAGATATCCACTAAATTGTTTGCTACATGATGACCATATTTGTGGAATGTTGTTGACATTGTTTTGTGCTGTAAGAGCAATTGGTATAATTGTATCGGTTAGTGCAATATCTGTTCCATTAACCTTAAGATGTTGCTCTAAAAATTTATCGATACCTTCTCTTGAGTATTTATCTATAAAAAAGCCATCATTAGGATTTGAAAAGATCATTGAACCCTTTTCTTCTATAATTTTAAGTATTTCTGTTGAATTGTATTTTGGTATTTTGGATCCTAAACTTGATGGTGTTGTATATGCAGAAGCCAATATACCACCGATTGATGTGCCTATTACAAAGTCAAATAACTCTGTTATGTTTTTTCCACTTTGTTTTGAAATATAATCAAGAATCTTTGCTGGCATAAGTCCTTTTATGCCACCGCCATTAATTGATAAAACTCTTAAATGCATTACCATATGAATAACTGTATTATGTTTGGTTTTTTGTGATTTTTATATTTATAGATTGTTCTAATCTACTATATATACAATTATATATGTGACCTTTGAACATCTCAACGAATAGCAGTTATTTTTTAGAGACATTCAAAAGCTGGCAAGATATTTTTACAACAGAGAGTTTTAAGACTCTATTTCGAATTATAATTCTTCTTATTCAATCTCTTCTCTGAGATTTCCACCATTATCGTTGCAAAAATGTCTCCTGTAACATTTATCGTAGTTGTGAACATATCAAGGATCCTATCGACTGTTGCAACTATCAGGACTCCATCCATCGGCATACCTACTGAGTGTAATACCATACCTAAGAACAACAACACACCGCTAGGTATCCCAGCACCTCCAATCGAAGCTATCGTGGACATCAAAATTATGATTATATATTCATGAACTCCAAAAGTTATCCCATAAATCTGACTGAAGAATATTGCACAAGATACTTGATATATAGCACCACCATCCATATTGAGAGCTGCAGACAAAGGTAATATGAAGCGACTTCCTTCTTTTGAAATACCGAGCTCTTTCTCGCACTTTTGCATCATTGGTACAAGTACTGCCTTAGAACTACTAGTAGAGAAGACAAGAAGCTGTATATCAAATATTTTCCTGTAAAATGGGATGGGAGAAACCCTACCAACCAATAGGAGAATAAATCCGAAGAAGAGATATTGAACAATACATCCAACAACAACAGTGATAATTAGTTCAGCCATTGTGAACATTATTCCTATGCCATCAACTGCGACTAATGATGCCATATATCCAAAGACACCTATCGGTGCGAACTTCATGATTGTTTCGATCATACTGAAGAGAGTTTGAGCTATCTGATGCAT
The DNA here is from genome assembly GCA_023263785.1 of Rickettsiales bacterium. Classification (GTDB taxonomy): domain Bacteria; phylum Pseudomonadota; class Alphaproteobacteria; order Rickettsiales; family Midichloriaceae; genus JALQUO01. The sequence continues at coordinate 23,694 of JALQUO010000001.1, forward strand.
TATCTTTATTAGCTCCTCACACTTTGACCTGTTTTTATTTAGAAGAATGCCGCAGAAGAATCCAAAGACAATTACTTGCAAAATATTACCTTTTGCAGCTGCATCTATAACATTACTTGGTATAATATTTACAAGAAAGTCAGGAAGGGATGATGTATCGTATTCACTTATAACTTTTGCTCCTGATTTATTTGCATCAGAGATCATTTTTATTATTTCATTTTTTCTTTCTCCATCTCCAGGTTTTATGATTGATGCAGTCACTAGGCCGATCGATGCAGCCACAACTGCTGTGCATAGAAAGATCATTATTGCCTTAGCGCTTATCCTGCCAACTCCACTATAGCTCTCAACGCTTGTTATTCCATATATTATTGTGAAGAAGATCAATGGGATAGTTACCATCTTGATCATATTTAAAAAAAAGATTCCTAAGTATTCTAATGATGAGATTTTTGATCCAAAGACCAATCCAGTTATTATCCCTAGGACCATTCCTATAAGAACCTTTTGCCATGACTGTAGTTTGAATTTTTTTTTCATATGTAGTTTTTTTGGTATAGTCACAATATTTAACATACTTCTAACAAATAATGTACGTGCCTTCAGCAATATTATCTACTGAAAATCTTCTGCATAACATTAAAACCATAAAAAATATTGCTAATAAGAGTAAGATGATGGTGATGTTAAAAGCAAATGCTTACGGACATGGCATCAGATCAACAGCAATTAGACTAGATGGACTAGTTGAATACATGGGAGTTGCAAGAATTGACGAAGCGATTGCCTTAAGAAAAGTCGGAATAAAAGGAAAGATATGTATAATGCAGGGAGTCTTTTCAAAAGATGATGTGTTGACTGCCTCATGCAACAATTTTGAATTACTAGTTCATGACTACTCTCAGATTGATTGCTTTGATGTACAAGTTCCAGCAAAGGTAAACATATGGCTCAAGGTGGATACAGGAATTGGCAGACTAGGATTCAAAATGACAGAAGTACAAAGTGTATTTGATAGACTAAAGAGCTATGAGAGCGTTGGGACAATAACATTGACTTCACACTTTGCCTGTGCAGACGAAAAAGAACACTCTTTAAATCAACAACAGATCAAGAGATTTGAATTACTTGCAAAGGACTTCCCTGGGCCAAAGAGTCTTGCAAACTCCGCAGCAATATTTAATTTCCCAGAAACTCACTATGACATCATCAGACCTGGCTTATCAGTCTACGGAATATCTCCATTGAGTGATAGAATTGGTGACGATCTGGATCTCAAACCAGTAATGACATTACTTGCAAAAGTCATGAGTGTTAGAAAGCTTCCTGCTGGTGCGACGATCGGATATGGTGCAAGGTTTAGAACAGATAAAGAGATAACCATTGCAACAATTGGAGTAGGTTATGGTGATGGATATCCTAGATCTATTAGGGATGGTGCTCCAGTTCTTATCAATGGATCTATATGTCATTTAGTTGGGAGAATATCAATGGATATGATGACAGTTGATGTTAGTCAATGCAAAAAAGTCACATGTGGTGATATAATTACCCTATGGGGAGAAAAACTTCCTCTGGAAAAAGTTGTAAAATTTACAGCAAATTCTTGCTATGATATACTTACAAGTGTACAGTTAAGAGTTAAGTTTAATTGGTTAAATTTTGGTTGTTAATATTTTCTTAACAATTACATCATACACTCTGGAAAGAGAAAATAAATTCACACTATCAAAATGAAATATAACAGGGATCCTGAATTAAGTGCAATTCAAAAAAAAGTTCATAAGCACTTAAAGTCTATTTTTGGCTCAGAAGGCCAGGAAATGCAACATTTTGTCAGAAACGTATTCCAGTACCTTAAGGATAGAGATCCTAATAAACCTGTATGGGGAGAGAGTGTTCTTGGACGAGAACTTGGTTTGGTATTTGAAGCAGCATTAGATAAAGGTGGATTATTTAATTTGATTATCAAAAACCTAGGAGCAATTCTAAATCTTGTTGCTTTATTTGTGACTAAACACAGAAGAGAAAAATTCAATGAGGCAATGAGCGATCAAGATTTTACAAAGACTTTATACGAAGATGAAGACATTAGAAGTTTTGTAAGAGAGTTCGATGGTGATATGAAGGCAGAACTTTCTGATGAAAAAAGGATCGCAAAAATCCAGAACGTAATAAACATAATAGTTAACATTCCTGAAAGAGATGAAAAATCATTTTTAGATAGGGAATTCATCGGGTCAGTTTTTGATTTAATTCAGAATAATAAAGATAAATTAAAACCAGAGGATTTACAGGAAATTCTGAAATTATTTGTAAGTGGGAAATTCATTGATCCAACAGATGCAAAAGAAAAACAAAAAAACACATTTGCAATCGCTAAAGCTGCAATAAAATTAGTGAAGGACTTTGACGGTTTAGGAAATCCTATTGAGGTCAAAAAGTCACAAATAAGTAAATTGATAGTAGGTGCGATATCTAAAAATGCACCTGGAATAATCGATGAGAAAGCATTTGAGAAAGTCCTAGAGCAAATTGCAACTAAAGAAGGGATGGATGTTGTTCTCAAAAAAGCAGAGAAGATAATTGATGCTCTTGATCGTGATGAACCTAACTATTCTCCTGTAGTAGGTCATGTAATTGACTTACTTGGAGGAGAGTTATATGAAGGGGTTAAGGAAGTGCTGAATGATCCTAATATGATCCTTTCTCAGTGCTTTGAAGTTGTAAGTCAGAAAGAAAATGGAGAGGTAGTATATAAATTAAGTTCTCTAGGCAAAACTTTAGTTTCAAAGGATTTAATAAAAGTACCTGAGGATGTTGCTACAAATGTTGACAGTTGGACAGTTAGTGTTAGAGGAAATCCTGAGTTTTCAGTTCAAGCAAAGAAAGATTTCTTAGGTGTTAAAATAACAAAAGAAGTTTTTGAAGCACAAGTTATGCAGGGATTTGATGTCTCAGCATTACGCAGCACCTCACAAAGATTATTTTCTAAGAAAGAGACGATTAAAGACATTGGAAATATAATGCAAGATCTTGGCAACGGAATGCCAGTGCTTGCATGGCTGAGTAAAGCATTAAAGATGGTCAGGGGTAATCCAGATCCAATAGAGAAACTCTCTTTACATCATGGTTTTGTGACAGAATTGGCAGGGAAATTGACGCCTGCTGATTTATTGTCCTCTTTTGGTTTAGAAAAATCATTTTTAGGAATCATAAAACCACTGTTAAAAGGTCAGAAAACACTTGAGTCAATAGAAAGTATTGTTACTCAGCTTGGATCTGAAAATAGCAGCCAGATGACTCATGAGGCAATACAGCTTCTAAGTGAAAATCCAGAGCTAGCTGAATTCTTACAAAAACCTGAAATGCGTGAGCAACTCGCATCTCTGGTTGACAAGCTTAGTGGCTCAATAGAAATGATGAGGGAATATCTTAGTAGAACTGAGTTCATGCCTTTGAAAGAAGAGCTAAAACCTTCTTTAAATCGTCTTCTTGATGAAACTCTAAGGCTTGCTACTGGGAATTTGTTAGATGTTCTCGATCTCAATATGGGTTACAGTCAGCTTGTTAATGGATTTATGCTCGGAGAAAGAGTTTCGAATATACAGGACAGAGTTAAGGCTGATGCTGCTGCAAAAGAATTATATCTGATTCTAGCTAATAATGGTGGTGAGGTCCCTGTTGGATTGACAATAGATCAACTTGCAAAATTAGCACCTTTGGGAATAGAGAGTGTAGAACAGCTACAAGCAGAGTTATTACAAGGTCAGATAAATATGGCTGGATATGAACTCTATAATCAAGTTAATTTCGTGTTTAAAGCTGATTTCCCACCAGATCAAATAGCCTCTAAACAGGAGTTAATAGCAAAAATTGCTGCAGAGAGAGCACTTGCTTTTGAAATATTATCTGCCGGTGGGGATGTTGAAGCAGCAATAAAGGCAGCGCAAGAGAGAGGTGAGATAGCACCTGAGAGAACTCAAATGTTCAAACAAGTGTTTCAGACCTATAATGATAAAGTTGCAGGTTTTGAAGAGGGCACAGAAAAGCTATGTGCAAGATTTAAGTATGAAATTCAAATGAGAAAGCTTGAATCTGCCTTGGTGGCTTGTAATTCAGAAGCAATCTTCAGCCTTGTTAGCAGAGATGTTGTTGCTGCTGGTGATATGACTGAGGAACAATTAAAAGAATTTATAAGAAGTAACTCTTTCTTGCCAGAAGGTATTACAACAATCCTCATGGCTGGCAATGAATCAATCTCTACCGATGAACTTAAATCAAAATTAAGTGACATTAGTTGCAGAAAAAGAGGCGGTGAAGGGGTTGGTGATATTCAGTTGATGTTGGGTGATGTTCTTGCTCCTTTCTCATCAATTCTGCAGATGCCTTATTCTGTTCAATCTGCAACACTAGAATCTCTTGAGGATCAGCTAGGTGATAGTGAGTCTTTCACAAGAGATCAAATCAAAGCATTTTTAAATGAAAAACTTGGAAATCCTGCAGATATAGAAGTAATTACCTCACAATTAATTGTTGGTGAAGATCCAATCACGAGGGTTGCTTTGATAGACAATCTCAGAAGAATCACATTAGAGCAGGAACAAGCTGAAAAGGATAAACTTGATGTGATTCCAGCTCTAAATAAAGTGTTGCATAGAATCCCTCAGAATCCTACGATGCTCCGAGCAGTAAGAAGAGTTATAACTGAAAAAGGTACACCAGATAGCCAGCCTGATGTCATCGTTGAGGCTATAGGTGAAATATTTACAACAGATCTATATTCTATAGGTGACAAAAGGTTATTAGCTAATAAAGTTGTCAAACCTGTCCTGAGACAAATGCAAATGCCTGTATCAGTAATAAATGCAATTGAGAATGTTGTTGATAAGGTATTGGAATCTAAGGAGGCAGCAAGAAGTTTGTACACAAATAGACAGATAAAGGATATTCTCGAAAAACTTCTAACACAAGAAATTAGCAGCTTAGTCTGGAGTAACTTTACTTCTTCTATGAGTGCTCTTTGGAACTTAGGAGTTTCAGGTTCTGCAGCAATAGGGAAGCAGTTTGCTTGGAGTGTAGATGTAAAGCAAGATCCTTTGATTGTTGGGAAATTTAAAGCTCATCTTGATATTGTGAGAGCGAATGCGGCAGAAGGAGAAAAGGTAAAAATTCAAAGTATCTTGAGAAGATATTTCAGAAAAACTGGTCTATACACCCTCTCTGGACAAGATCTAAGTGGTATTGATTTATCTCAAACAATAATCTCAAATGCAGTATTTGAACAGACAGCATTTAGTACAGCTAACTTAGAAAACGCTGAGTTTGTTAAATGTGCCTTTAATAAATGTAAAATACCTCAGGATTTACAACTAACAGGATCTAAATTTGATCTGAAGAGTTTCCAATCATTTATAGAAAACGCTGAAGCAAATAAGTTGGATATCAATAAATTGCTTGCTGGTGTCACAGTCATTTCAAATGGTGTACCGCAGGGTATGGATGCTAGACTTGTATATGGACTGATGCAGGAATGTAAAGCGAGGAAAGTTCCATTCTCTCAAAATGTATTGATTGGTGGAGTGAAGACAGGAAAAGCATATGAAGACTTTTATTTGTTCTGCAGAGAAGGATTACAAGCAATGCAAAGATCTATAGGTGGAGTATTGATTTTAAGTCTATATGAATCAGGAAAGTTCTCTGGTCTGAATGAAGAGCAAGCAAGAGAAGTTACAGGATTACTGAACTTTTCCGGCAGCGCTATGAGTGCAGATAAACTTGATGCATTCCTATTATTCTTAAAATCTCCTCAGTATGCAAATATCAGTAGGATTGCTTCTATTCTTGGTGTAGACAATAATACCAGGATGAAGATCTATGCTGATTTACAAGAGGTTGATGTATCTGAATTGGAGGAAATAAAAGCTAGCCTAGCTGTATTCAAACCTTCATCAGATCTTAGAGATTTGAGGGATGAATCTGTATCAGCACTTTTAAAACAATGGTACCTGAATAGAGCTGGTGGCAGAATGATACCAGAAGCTTCAAGAAATACAGTCTCTGATACAAAATCTCTTATTAGAAAGGCGATAAGTTTTAAAGAAGATGTTGTGGTCGATAGTGTGACAAAGGCAATAGCTTCAAAACTCCTTAATGATAGGTTCTTAAAGTATTCAGATCGTATGCATGACCTTGAAAGGATGCATGCTGCAATAGAAGGATTAGTCGCTGATTTGTCACCAGAATACAAGGCAAAGCTTGGTGCATCAGATATAACTAAACTTGCAAATGATGCATATGCATTGATGTACCCTCATACAACATATGAGAGGTTAAGTGTTGGAGAATTATACATCGCAAGCGGCGTTACAGTAGAGCAAATAAAGGGTTGGTTAAGTTCAAGGTTTACTGCAAGATCTATTGCAGTAAATGAAATAATTCAAAGAACTCCATCTCTTGAGATGTATAAGGCAGAGTTACTTGAAATACCTCTAGGTGTATTAGAAGTTATCGCAGTTGATCCAACTCTATTTGCTGAAAGATCTGCCGTGGAAGCAATACCTGGAGCAGTATATGGTTCAACACCAGACAGCAAAATACATGATCAGATGTATGAGCTTAAAGCTGAGGATTTACAAACTTTACTTAGTACTAGCGGTGAAATATTCAACATAATAAAAGATTACTCTAAGAAATCAGATATACATTTATCTGGAATGGTTGAACACCTTGATGTCCTAAACAACTTGAAATCTTTGAGTGATCAATTAATTGCAAGATATAAACTTGTAGGGAACTCAACATCTGAGAAACTTTGTTTGAATCTTGCTGCAAAACTATATACAGATAGCGCTGAGGTCAAAGCACTCATAGGTGATGAAAATTGCCGTACAATACTTGCAAATGTCTTTTTTGTTGAATTGCAAAAGCTTGAAACAGAAATTCCGCCTATTGATCTGACAAAACTTGAAGTATGCTCTAGAATTCTAAGTGCTAAACTAGGTGTTGCACACACTCTAGAACTAGTGGGGCAATCAATGGCACAAGGCAGAACAATTGCTGAAGGAATCTTTGAAAAACTAGGAATTGCTCGTGTTTGGCAAAATCCAGAAACAACTGAAAAATCAATCAGTAATCTCGCAAATACCCTAGGTGCAAAGATTTTTGAAAGTGGTAAATTAATTGATGAGAGAAATCTCGCAAGCATAATTGGCGAGAAGAAACCTGTTCAAGGAATTGGAATTTGGACAAGTGATCAGTCTACTGGATTGGTCAAAGCTTACCAAGATATATACTATGCAAGCATGAGTGTGAGAAATCCAAAAAAAGATAATCATACAATGAGACTTCTGCAAGCTTTTGATGCTCTCATTAGTGGACAAAGTAGGGCGTTATAAGCTTGACAAGCTCATTCCTGGTTGTTAGTCTGAGTACACTTCTAAACTTTAGATCTGTACTTTATGCAAAAAATAAGAGTTGGTGTTAATGGATTAGGTAGGATTGGAAAATGTGTCATAAGAGCATTCCTTGAGCACCATAATTCCAGCATAGAAATCGTTGCTTTAAACAGCAATAAAATGAATCCAAAGACAGCAGCTCATATGCTTCAGTATGACTCAGTACATGGGCGGCTGCCAGAGAGAATAGCTGTAGCGGAAGACTCAATTTCATATCAAAATAAAAGAATCTCAATCAGTGCAGTTTCATCAATAGAAGAGATTGATTGGCATAAGTATAATGTTGACGTCGTCTTTGAATGCACTGGAGCGTTCAATACAAAAGAACAAGCATATAATCACATAAGAAATGGTGCTAAGTCAGTTATTGTGTCAGCACCATGTACAGATGCAGATGCAACAGTAATCCTTGGAGTTAATGAGATACCTCAGGACCTCAAAGGTAAAGTAATATCAGTTGGTTCTTGCACTACGAACTGTCTTGCACCTGTCATTAAACCTCTCCATGATGCGTTTGGGATCACAAGTGCATTTATGACAACAATACATGCATATACAAACGATCAATGTCTTCTTGATTCGCGTCATTCGGATCTGAGGCGTGGTAGAGCAGCAGAGTCTTCAATTATTCCTACATCAACTGGAGCTGCAAAGGTCATAGGAGAAATAATCCCTGAACTCAAAGGAAAAGTTGATGGTGTTGCAGTACGTGTTCCAGTGCAGAATGTTTCAATGATAGATCTAACATTTACAACAGAAAAACAAGCTTCGATTGATGGAATTAATCAAGTGATGATAGATGCATCTAAGAAAATCCCTGAGATCTTAGGCATTTGCGATGAACAACTTGTTTCAATTGACTTCAACCACATGCCACAGAGCTCGATATTTGATATAACTCAAACAAAAAAAGTTTCTAATAACTTATATAGAGTCGTTGCTTGGTATGATAATGAATGGGGGTTCTCAAACAGAATGATTGATATTTGTAAGAAATTTGTAATATAACTAACTTATTATAGAGTTTGTAATAAATAAAACAAAAAATTATGCAAACATTAACAACAATCGCTGTTACAACAGCAAGAAGTTCCATGAAAATAATTTCAACAATAGCTTTTACAACAACAGCAAATTTTATCACTGCTTTACAAACACATAAAGCAACAAGAACAACTTTTAAAAAACTATTTCAAGATCCGTCTGAAAATAGTTATGAATTTAATGCCTCCCTTGAACAATCGATCACCAAGGATTTAGTTATTCCAACTCTATCTGGATTTGTAATTAGTACACTTCCTGCGATTTGTCTGAACATTATCAATGGAGTATTTTTCAAAGGATTATCGGATGAGAAGGTGTTGCAGTATGCTGGTATGGGTTGGTTGCTTTATGGCTTGAAAGACGTATACAAAGATGAGGTGAAAGCTCAGATTGGTACAAGCAATCTTTCTGAAAAAAAGTAGGTTGTATTTTGAATCATTTTTTGATCCGAACTGTGAGCCAAAAGATTTTTTAGATCCTCTAAGGGTTGATATAGACTGGTCGATTGGTAAAGATGCATACAATATAAACACAATAGCACAGACTGTATTGCTTGATTTAATTTGGAATGATAGTTCTTCTAGTATTGAGCATCCAGAGCTTTAAAATCATTTTTTGGTTTATCTTAACAAAATCTTAATAATTATGATATAAATCTTAGATATGATAAATACATACACAATATGTTTTACCAAAACAAACTAAGAAAAATAATAAATAGAATTAAATATGAAAACCTTTAAAAAAGTCGTAGCTACTGGTGCTATCTTTAATGGTTTAGCAACAGTAGCTAAATCTGCTCTTAATGTAGGTATGAAAACAGAAGCTATAACAGCTTGCTTAAACATGGATACTCTAAAAATATTTGGTACATCTTTTGTCACAAGCACATTACCTGCAGTTTTAGTAAATGCGATGGACAATCTCGTTATACAGAACTTAACATCTAATGGCCTTTTACAGCAAGGAGCAATCGTAGCTGAATCAGTTGCTTTCAGCCATGTTACAAGCATTGTTGCAGACAAAAATGTGTTACAATTTACAAAACCTGACTTTACAAAATTAACAAACTTTGATCATTTCAAGGTTGTGGATTTTTCTGCTGGGCATTCAAAGCCTGTATATGCTACAGGTCATGAAAACTTCCTAGTAGATACTGCAAACACTTTCCTTCAAGCAGAAGTTATGAAGTACTTAGACGTCTTCGGTGGAGATGAAGTTTTAAATCCAGAATTCGCATAAAAATAAGAATTAGGAAGGTCTTTTTTCCTTCCTTTTTTTATTAACCTGTCTTGTTCTAGCAATTGCTATTTCCATATCCATCACATCATCAGTAATAACACTACCAGCGCCAATCTTGGCAGAGTCTCCTATGTATCTAGGTGATATTATTGAGGAATTCGCACCAATCTGAACATCAGATCCTATCGTTGTATGATGTTTATTGACACCATCATAGTTACAAATTATAACCCCAGCACCAACATTTGTATTTGATCCTATATGGACATCTCCAAGGTATGACAAGTGAGATGATTTTGAACCATTAGATAGATATGCATTTTTTAGTTCTACGAAGTTTCCAACCTTACAATTATCTTCTACTTGAGTATTTGGTCTAATTCTGGCAAAAGGTCCAACAGATGTTTTATTGCCAATTGTTGCACCTTCTATGTCACAGAAAGATCTTATTTCAGATCCATATCCAACTTCAACATCAACACCAAACCTAACATAAGGATGAATAACTGTATCATGGTTTATCATTGTATCTGCTGAGAAAAAAACTGTCTCCGGTGCGATTAGTGTAACGCCCCTTTTCATCATTCTATCTCTAATTCTACTTTGAAATACATCCTCTGCAGCAGCTAGCTCAACGCGGTTGTTAACACCCATTGCTTCTTCCTCAGATATTTTTATATAGCTACTTGAACCAATTTCAAATATATCTGTCAGGTATATTTCCTTTTCAAATACTTCATGAGTTACTCCCAAGCATTTTCCATGCAGAAAATTCTTTATAAATGAATGGTCAGCTACAAGCATCCCGGCATTACAAAGGTTTGTTAGCATTGGATTTAAATCATCTATATCAGATGCTTCTACAACTCTTTTAACACTCCCATCAACATCTAATTCAAACCTCCCATAGGGTTTATTTCCATGGTGTTCGAATGCAGTTCCAACGACATCAAATTTGTTTTGAGAAAAATTCTCAAGTAATTTCAAAACCGTCTCAAGAGTTATCAGAGGTACATCACAATACATCACAAGCACTGCATCACTTTCTTCAATCTCAGTAAGTCCAGTATGGACAGCATGACCTGTACCAAATTTGTACTTTTGCACTACTGTTTTTACTCCATCATATGTATTGGTAATGTTTTTAAAATCCTTATGTGCTTCAAGATCATCACTTGTAACAATAACTACTTCTTTAAGATTAATATCATGTATGTTCTCTGGAATTGATACTGCGATCGACACAACATGTTCAATCATTGCAAAGCCAGCAACTTTATGCAAAACCTTTGGTGTATCAGAGCGCATTCTTGTACCATGTCCAGCAGCTAAAAGTATTACAGATAGATCCATTTCAAAATAAATTAAAATATTAAACTTAACTCAGAAGATAAAAACTCAATAAACCATATTAAAATTCCTGACAACACTACTCCGAATATCATAATGCCAACAAATATCTGTATCGGTAACATAACAAAAAATATCTGTAGTTGAGGCATTAGTTTAGCAAGGATCCCAGCTCCAACCATCATTGCAATATTTATCAGAATAAATGGCATTGAGATTTGAATTCCTGCACTCCACATTTTACCAACAGATCCAATAACTAAGCTAGTAAAATCATTATGATGTCTGAAAAAATCTCCTACAGGTATTACATTATAGCTATCATAAATGCTTCCAATTATTCTTATGTGCATTCCAGATTCCAATATTGCTATAGTTGTTAGCATTGCAAGCATCAGGCCGAGGCTTGAGTTTTGTACTTGCTGAGATTGATCAAACATAGAAGCAGCACTCAAACCAATTTGTGAGGCTACTGTGAGTCCTGCGACTTGAACTGCTGAGACCAAGACCTTAACTATCAAAGAAAATGAGATCCCAATTAGTAACTCAGAGATTAATGCCAAAGTCAGTGCTAGTGTATCATTTGCAACGCTTTTTATAACTGGCCTGATGGTTTCTGAGAATTCTCCAAACATCATCAATGAGATAGATAGCCCTAAGATAACTTTTATCACCGGCTTCACATTACTATCACCGAACGGCGGAATTAAAAGAAGTACTCCACTTATCCTGCAAAGCATCATGAATACTATCAGTATCTCTTGTGTTGGAATGGAAACTATTTCTTTTAACATTAATCTAATCAATAAAATGCCATCGCATATTTATCAGATGCTTTGGTTTTCCAAGTTTTTTAGTTCTTTCACCATCAACTTCAGACTTATTTGAAACAGGGTAAGATGTAATGATAAAGAAGCTTTTTGCATGTCTATCCGTTCGTTTTAACACAATGACCCCAATATTACAATCGACTGTTTTCTTACCTCCTCTCTTCAATATTGCACCTATTGTTTTGTCGAATGTCTTACTAAGACTCAGTCTTTTTTTCTCCTCATCTTTCTCAAGCCAATCTTTTATTTTTTGCTCATTTTCTAGGACTATTTCTTTTATGACTTTGTTTGCTGTTTCAACATCTGTGTAAGCGCTTGCAAATTTCATATGTCTATCTCCACTGAGCCTCCCATCAAGCCAATCAAATGATTTTGCAACGTGTTTCTCAAGAGTATGCCCTCTGAATTCATCGTCGTGTTTTTTCAAATCAAATGACTCGAAGTATTCCTTAATTTTTTCAAATTCAATTCCTTTTTTGTCTTTGTGTCGTCTGCTGTGACTAACCCTATCGAAAAGGATATCAATAGAAGCTGTAACATAACAAACCTTATGATACTGACAAAAGTTTTTTTATTGGTTTTATTTGCATGATATTTTGTATATATAGGTTTTACATGCAAAAGCATGTCTATACTTATAGTACAATTTTTTTCATGCAACTATAAAACTAGTTCTTAGAATCAAAAGATATTTTGAAGTCATTTGCTGCACAATAGCATCATTTTATCAAACCAATTGTTTGCCATTGATCGTTTGAGAATACAACCAATTTACTCTCATCAGATATCCAGAAGATCATACCAGTTTTTGGTTGTATATATTTCCAGAAGCCATCCATTCTTATTGCAATCTGATTATTTTTATTTGCTTCAGAGCTATTGATTATGTATTTTGTACCAACTGGTGCATTTTCATCAGGGGCAGCTGTGATAGATGAAACTCCATTAAACATCATTGCATCTGTTATCACGGAATTTTCATTAATTAAAACTTCCTTATGAATTTGGTGATTATGAAGAAAGTTTAAATTGATGTTATGTGTATGTGTCATGGTAACTTATTTGTTTCTACTTATGTTCCTTATATCTTATAGTAACACCATTGAAATTCGTCTGGAAGTACCAAAATGAAGATTTTTAAAATTAATTTGATTGAGAATTTTTTTAAGCAACACTTATGATGTTTATAATCTCATAAAAATCTGGTATTTTTACTATAAAAATTCCATAAAAATTCTATGAAAAAATTTAAGTCTGCATTCTTACAGGATTTACATGATAGAGGATTTATATATCAATCAACTGATATAGATTCCCTTGATGATCTCATGAGCAAACAGAAGATTGCAGCTTATGTTGGATTTGACTGCACTGCGAAATCATTCCACGTTGGAAACTTAATGCAGATAATGTTGATGAGAAAACTTCAGCAGCATGGACACACACCAATAATTTTGCTTGGTGGAGCAACTACTAGGATTGGCGATCCATCTGATAAGCAAGGTCTCAGAAAACTTCTAACAAACGATGAAATAGAAGAAAACAAACAATCTTTATCAAAAACTTTTGCAAAATTCCTGAATTTCTCAGAAGATATTCCAAACCCAGCTACGGTAGTTGATAATCTTGATTGGCTCTCAGATGTGAAATATCTCGATTTCTTGCGAGACTATGGAGTTCATTTCTCAATCAACAGAATGCTCACATTTGATAGTGTCAAGAGCCGTCTGGAGCGTGAGTCTCAGCTGACATTCCTTGAGTTTAATTATATGCTCCTTCAAGCCTATGATTTTCTTGAATTAAGTAGGAAACATTGTTGTAAGCTCCAGTTTGGAGGATCTGAGCAATGGGGTAACATTGTGAGTGGAATTGAGCTAGGAAGGAAGGTTTCTGGAGCTGATTTGTTTGGCATAACAACACCTCTCATAACTAACTCAAGCGGTGCAAAGATGGGTAAGACAGCAAGCGGTGCTGTTTGGTTAAATCCTGATATGCTCTCTCCATATGATTACTGGCAGTTCTGGAGAAATACTGCCGATGAGGATATTCTGAAGTTCATGAAACTCTACACTGAGATACCAGTTGATGAGATTGATAGCTATAAGAACTTAGATGTTAAATCACTCAATGATCTGAAGAAAAGACTTGCAGATGAAGCCACAGCTCTTTGCCATGATGTTGAGAGCTCTCAAAAGGCTCGTAAAATTGCAGAAGATACCTTTGAAAGAGGTGTTGTGACTGACGAATTACCAACCCATAAAATAGAGGTTGAAACATTGCTTTATAAAGTTCTCGTAGATGTTTCCTTTGCAACTTCTAACTCAGAGGCAAGGAAGCTAATAGCTGGTAAAGGAGTTAGATTAAATGATGTGGTGGTTGATGATGAAAAACATGTCTTGAGAATCTCAGAGGAGCCTGTAAAGCTCTCAGCTGGGAAAAAGCGACATGTTCTCCTGAGGTTTAACTAAACACTCATTAAACCTTCTTTTAAAGGAGAGGCTTCTGATTCCAAAACATATTCTTTAAAATTTTGTAATTTAGAATTTGTTTTATCCACATCAGCAAATTGTTTAGAACATTTGTCATTTAAATCGTAAATGGTATCTTTTGACATAAGCCATACAATAAAGTTCCGAATTGCAACTAAAGCTTTTATAACAAAACTTTTGAATTCATCTAAGAAATTATTTTTAGCTTTGTCACATCGTTCTCTGAACTCATCTGTTTCAATAAATTTTTTAATTACTTTTTTGAACTTTTGGATTCCTTCATCTCCTGATTCATCTGATGAGCTTGCAATTCCTGTCAATAATATTTTTATCTCACTAGCAGATGTTGATTGATTAACGCTTCTTTCTAAACTTTTTCCTAAAAGTATGACTTTATGATCATTAACTGCAACCTTAACTGCATCAGGTATGTTTTCTTCCCAAACATCAATATCACCTCTTAGAATATCCTGTGCTCTATCGTATTGAGTTTTATATGCATCAAATATATATGGATCATATATTGGTCTTTCATAGAAGATTTGATCAATGGCGCAATTGTAAAAGAAAAATGTTTCTTCTCTTATTGCATTTCTATCAAGTGGGTTTTCAGGTTTTTTTCTTCCAAAGATCGAATCCCGAGATGGATCTAAAATCTCAAGACATGTTGAGCGACCCACTTCATCGAACGGTGATGTACTCATAGAACATGCATTTTCCCCATCATTTATACATTGCACAACTTCAGTAGAGATCATACATTCTTGATCAAGCCCATATAAAATGCTTTGCAATAAGGCATGAGTTAAGTATCTTTGTTTGTCATTTAAATTGATTTTTTTGACCCTCAGCATCTGCATAAAGTCTTTTAAATAAAGTTCTTAAACCTTCTGCTGATTTAGTTTCTTGTCTTTCCTCGACCATAGTATTTTTTTCCTAATTTGTTTGTCTCTTTAAACTAGTATAAATATTGATATTAAGGAATTATTAAGACAATGGTAAAATAAAAAAATTTGTTTATTGTTTTTTATTTAATTTTAAAACCTACCTATAAATGCAAATCAAAACTTCTATAAGAAAAAATAGGGACATTTTTTTGACAATTCTTCTGTTGCTTCTTCTTTTCATCATAAGAGATGCAATGATGCCATTTTTTATAGGAATTGTTTTGAGTTATGTGTGTGGACCTCTTGTAAAACTCCTACATGATAGATTTAAAATATCTTTAAATTTGTCTGCAGCAATATGTATAATCTCAATCTATTCTGTATTGATCTTTTTTGTCATCAAAATTGTACCTTTCGTATATGATGGCCTCACTGAGATAATCAACAAAATAATGTTATTTGATCCAACAGACATATCTCAGATGATTAAATTAAACCTAGATGGAGACTATGTCATTGAAGGAATTAATGCCATTAAGAGCCTTATAATATCAAGAATCCCTAACTATTTACATTCAATAACTGATACCCTTATTTCATCAACTAACTCAATTATATCAATAGCATTCAGCATAGTATTTGCACCAATAATATCCTTTTATTTCCTCTCTAGTTTTTATTTTAAAAAGAATGATCTTATTTATTGCAGAGGATCAATTGATTACATAAATAACCTTGCAAAGAATTTCATTCAGGTTCAAATCCTAATGATCTGCATATACTCATGTTACTATTTTACATTGTTTTCATTAATTCACTTGAATAACTTCATGACCTTATCAGTCATCTGTGGAATGGCTTATGTGGTACCATATATAGGTTTAGTAATGGGATTGATGACATGTATTCTAATTGCAATCATGCAGTATGGAATCGATTACCACATTCTTATTTTGGCAGTTGGCTTCACAGTCATTGCAATACTAGACACTGGGGTCATAAGCCCTAAGGTAGTTGGTAGTAAGTTCGGACTGCATCCCCTTTTAACAATCTTCAGCATTGTTGTGAGTGCAAATCTTTTTGGTATCATCGGGATGGTCTTCGCAATTCCTATAGCTGTTATTATGAGAGACTCAACAAATCTTCTATTGAAGTTTATGAAGGATTAGTTTTTCTGATTCTTCTCATCAGCAGGAGGCTTATTAAAAAGCAAGACATCAACACTATTGGCACAGATGATATAGCTAAAGTAAAATGGTCTTGCGAGTAAATTCTAATCCCTTCAGCATCAACTTGTCTATCCCACATCATATCCATCAGCATTCCAACAACATGCTGAAATGCTGCGTTGAAGATTATACTGAATGAGTTTATAACCCCAACTGCTAAGCCAGTTGCACTCTCTGGAACAATATACCATGCAGCATTAAAACAAATCATTTCAGCCCCGCAGAAGAATCCAATCAGACCAACTAAGACGTATAGGTGTTTGGTGTCCAATTGGTCTGAGAAGATCATGATGCAGAAAAGAGCCGAGTTACATAATAATGTTACAACTATCACAAGGTTAAGACGCCTGATTTTCTCTGCAAAAAACGGTAACAATAAACTCCCGATAGCAACTCCAACATATAGGCTGAGAGATATGTTCACAGATTCTGTCTCTAAGATTCCAAATTTACTGCTGAGGAACCTTGAGCCCCAAAGATCTGCAAAGACACAAACTGGTGCATAGGTCCCACCAGCTATAACTGAATACAATAGAACTGGTAAACTGAACACATGTCTGATGCCGCTGAGTGTCTCCCTAAAACCACCTCCAACGCTATATCTAATGTTTTTCACACCAACTAAAGTCAAGAGAAATAAAATAAACCCACTCATTCCTATGATGGTTATTGCTATTCTCCAGTCATGTGATCTGAGGACATACTCAAAAATCTTTCCTCCCAAGATGGGCCCTATTACTCCAATCGTTAGTGTTAGACCTGATAGTATCCCCCTGTTTGCTCCAGAGAAGTTTGCTGAGATGACCTTAAGAGTTATTCCGAGGGCCGCACCAGATCCAATTGCTGTAATGACTCTCCCGAGCTGCATCATTTGAAAGCTCTGTGCCATTCCAAACATTATAACTCCTACAATACATAGCAAGATTGCTCCTAATGAGATCTTTTTTATCTTTACTCTATCAAGAAGGAATCCTATTGGTATTTGGACTATTCCGTATGTGAGGGAGTATATAGAACCTAGAGTTCCAAACTCCTCAGCAGTTATCTTAAATGTCTTGAATATCTCATTTGATATTATGTTTGGGAAGACCCTCACCATGTATTGGTAGAAGAAAAACATCGTTGTTATGAGCCATGCGAGATAAACTCTGGAGCCAGTATTGTTTTCAGACATTGTTTTTGTAGTCAAATTGAGAAACTAAGTATAGTTCATTTACTCTTGAAATTAAAGGTCAGATGTAATATGGTGTGTCTAGTACTGCCTGTAGCTCAACTGGATAGAGCATTAGACTACGGATCTAAAGGTTGTGGGTTCGAATCCTCCCAGGCAGGCCAAAGTAATCAATACAATCAATAATCACAATCATTGTAAAAGTTCACTGTGTATCGATAATGACCATTAATACTGTTCTTTTATACAGTGACTTGTTGATACATAAAAGGATTTTGAAATTTTTTTGGCTGGGACGGATGGATTCGAACCATCGCATCATGGTACCAAAAACCATTGCCTTACCGCTTGGCTACGTCCCAATGTGAATAATTAACTTTTTACAATATATCATATACTCTAACACAAGCAAGAGAGTTATGTAAAATTTATTGATTGATTTGTTGCATTGATACTGCTATTTAATTGCACATGTGATAAAATTCCTGGTAGAACTAACAGTCTCTTTGCAAACAAGTAATGATCTTAGTTTACATAATTAAAAATGGTTCAATAGCCAAAACTGAAATAGTTCCAGGGGATACTCTGCCTGCAAACATGGTATGGATAGACATGCATGCACCATCAGTTGATGAAAAAAAATATATTGAGAGGTGTTTCAACATAGATGTTTTGACAAGTGAGGAAATAAGTAGAATAGAAGTCATGAGTCCTTTTTATAAGTCAAAGGAAGCTTATTATATGACTCTTACAACAATCAATAAGAATGAAAACGGTCACTTTGATGGTACTCCCTTCACATCTGTAATGACTAATAGCTGCCTTATAACTCTACACTACAGTGAAATGAAAGTCATTGAGACTTTTCTGAATCTCACTAGACATGAAACTGATATATATAAAACTCCAGCAATTCTCCTGAGCGCTCTAACAGAAGTCTTCATACATGACGTAGGTGAGATACTTGAGAAAACAGGGAATGAAATGGATACATTAATTCAGAACGTTTTTGATAAAAGAAATGCTCCTGAGAACACAGTCAACACAAACAACTACAACGAAATCATAGCAAAGATAGGCAACACAGGGAATACAATATCAAGATGTCGTGAGAGCCTTGTCAGTATAAATAGATTGATAATTTATTTCACTCAAATAGAGAGGGAAAAAACAGCATATAGGGAACATGGCCTAAGATTAAAACATATATCAAGAGAGATTAATTCTCTGACTGAATATGCTAACTTCTTGTCTCAAAGGATAGGCTTCTTGCTTGATGCAACACTCGGCCTTCTGTCAGTAGAGCAAAATGTTATTGTTAAGGTTTTTACAATAGCATCAGCAGTACTGATGCCACCAACACTGATAGCAAGCATATATGGAATGAACTTCCATCATATGCCTGAGTTAGCACTGGAATACGGCTACCCAATAGCCCTATTCCTGATGTTCATATCAGCTGTAATCCCTTTCCAATACTTTAAGAAGAAAGGATGGTTATGAAAGGGTCTTGAATATTCAATACAAATCCTTCATCAGCTTCATTTGCAAGGTCAGCGACATTTCACGCAACAACATCATCATTGTAATAACCTATGAACTCTGCACCTTCCATTACATCATAAGATATCTTTTCTCCTGTTTTAATATCAATAAATTGAAACTTTCCTTCTGAGGGGGGGGTAAGAAAAGATTTTTGAGATTTAATGCAAGAAAGGACAAACCTAAAATATCACTTGACTTACCTGAATCATAACTATGACTTGATGGTTTGAAAACTTGTTGGTAGTCCTGTTCGCCGTCAGCGTCCATAAATTTAAAAAACACCAAGGTTGAAACATTATTTGGAGTTAATGCTTTAATCTTTGCATAATAATTTGTTTTTAATGCTTCAATATTTGAATTATAATTTTGAGTTAATTTAGTATTGCTTGAAAGAAGATTGGAAACAAAATCAAAAACAATGTAATCCAAACAAAAAAATAAAGTTGGAAGTACTATATCACGGTCTTGAGGCGTGCATTTAACAATCCTCGTTTGGTATTCCCCATAAAGTTTTACTTCAATATCTTTTTCGAAGCTTTTGTAGTGTTTAAAGGATGAAGAAACATTGTATGCTGAATGCGCAAAAAACTAAGCTTTGGAAACTGAGTTGATGTTAGTGTAGCAATAAAAAGCGCTGGCAAAGATGGTTTATACTGTGTGTATGTTAAAAGTTTGGATTTCATATTTTTTTATAAAACTTATTAATTAAAATCAACATATAACACAATTGTTAAGAAAACGTTAACAAATTAATTAATATAAAAAAACATATAATGTATTTTAAACTCTATTGTCATAGTTTGGTTTTATATAAATACAGCAGTACATAAATGGGGTGAAAATAGCTCTCAAAATTTATGGCTATCATGGACTGTCAAACCATCCTATAGCAAAGATCTGTTGCTATTCTGAAGAAAGTCAGTCCAATACTTTAAGAAGAAAGGATGGTTATGAAAGAATTAATTCTGCGGTTTCCATCTGAAAATAATAAATTTTCTCACCTGTATTAATATCAGTGAATGTATACTTCTCTTCAGAAGGTGAAATCAGATGAAGTACTTTTGATGTTAAATAGCCAACACCACATAAAACATAAACTTGTAACATTGGATCCAAGGATTTAAGAAGAAAATGATGTCCCTTCTTGTTGTTGTTCTTCAATTGAAAGACACAGACTTCCAATCAAACCAAATGAATCAAAAACAGGTCTTATGTAAGAACCATTTTCAGCAGAGTATTTTACAACTCTTGTTTCATCTTCATATTTGAGCTTTGCATATGTTTGTTTTTCAACTTCTTTTTTATGTTGAAAATATGAATATATATTATGTGCATGGTAGAGAGCCAGTGGTATAGGACTAGGTTTTAATTTGTTAGGAGCTATGAAATCTCCGAAAACAACTGATGCTACACCTGTACAAAAGAGCTTTGTCCATGATGGATTATATGTTTTATATTGTAGAAATTCTTGTTTGCTTTGTGACATAGGTTTACTAGTTTTTGGTCTATCCTATGTCTTTCTACCATACTTTTATTACGAATTTGTGACAACAAATTAAACAGGAATTCCTTTTGTTGTTGAGTGTTCAAAGTGGAGGGCAGTCTCAGGGTTAATTCGTGAGAACGCTGTATGGACTGCTAGAGCACCTTCAGCAAAACCTGTCAGGATTAGCTTTAACTTACCTGGATAACTGCATATATCACCAACTGCAAAAACTCCTGTTAGATTTGTTTCCATCGTACTGTGATCAACCAAGAGGTACTTATGATCATGTGTCATTTCCAAGCCCCAGGAAATTAATTCCTTATGGTCCATAGCTATACCAAAAAATGGCAGCAGTAAATCACATTCGATTGTTTTTGTAACTCCATCAAGGTTCTGAACCTCAACAGACTGTAGCCTTCCATTATCTCCTCTCAAACCATGTAGCTGGTATGGCACAACCATTTCAATTTTACCTTCTTCAGCAAGGTTTTTCATTTGATCTAGACTTGCTTGCATAGCACGAAATTTATCTCGTCTATGAACAACATAGATGTGTTTTGCGACACCAACAAGGTTTATTGCCCAGTCCACAGCTGAATCTCCACCACCTGCTATCACCACAACCTCATCCTTGAAGTTCGAGAGGTTATTCACGCTATAAAAAATACTTTTTCCTTCAAACTCTTCTATGCCATCGAGAGGTGGTCTGTTTGGAGTAAAATTCCCACCACCAGTCGCAATGATAACAGATTTAGCAATGAACTCAGATGTTGATGTTTTGACAATGTATTCTGAATCTTTATTATCTATTTTTAAGACCTTCTGATTGAGAAATATCTCATGTTTAAAAGGCCTCATCTGATCATATAGTCTTTGGACCAATTCATTACCAGTTATCATGGGATAGGCAGGGATATCATATATGGGCTTTTCTGGATACAAAACAGCACACTGTCCACCAATAGTATCTAAACTATCAATCAGAGTTGTTTGTATTTTTAGCATTCCAGCTTGGAACCCAGCAAATAAACCAACTGGTCCAACACCTATTATCAGTAGATCTGTTTTATACATATATGGTATTAATAATAAAAAACATTTAAATCATACAATATGCAAAAGGAAAGAGCTACTGTCACAGTCAACGAATCTGGAAAAAAAATAGATAAATTTATCAGACAACATATAAAAGATATTTCTTTTAATGCTGTTTCTGCAATGCTTAGAAAAGGACAGATAAAAGTAAATGGTAAAAAACAAAAGAATTCATATGTGGTTGAGGCAGGTGATGAAGTAGAAATCTATGGACAATTTGATACCAATGAAGCAAAAGAAAAAAAACTCACAAATCAACATAAATCTATCGCCAAAAACATACAAGTTCTATACATGGATGATGACGTCCTAATAATAAATAAACCATCTGGCTTAGCTGTACAAGGAGGAACAAAAGTTGGTATAAGTGTTGATGACCTTGGAGATCTCCTAAGATTTGGATCAGAAAACAAGCCGAAGCTTGTCCATAGAATTGATCGAGACACAAGCGGAGTACTGATAATGGCAAGAAATGACTCATCAGCAAGGTCATTATCAAAAATGTTTAAAAACTCTGGATCGATTAAAAAACATTATTTAGCAATATGTAACGGTTATCCAAATAAATCCAAAGGAACCATTTCAATACCATTAACGAAACTAAAGCTAGATGGGAATAAAGAAGTCATGAGCTATTCTGCAGAAGATGGAGATGATGCAATCACACACTACAAGGTTTTGAAACACAACCAAATTGTTAGTCTTATCCAGTTTGATATCGTTACTGGAAGAACTCATCAGGTTAGGGCTCACGCAGCAATCACAGGGATGCCAATAGTTGGAGATGAAAAATATTCTTTGGATTATTGTATGTCAGTCAGGAAACTTCTAACGCCAGCAGAAAAGCAATCATTCACTCTGCAAAATAATCCTCCAAGAATTAATAATGAAAAGCAACTATTCTTACATGCTGAGTCAGTAGAGTTCGAATTACATGGGAAAAAAATCTCTGCAAAAACCCCAATTCCTCAAAGTTTTCATGAGGCACTTGAGAGATTATCTTTAAAATAAATTATAGAATTTCCGAATGAATTTCTGAGTGTGTGTGAGCATCTGAATCATTCTTAAAGAAGTTCCAATCATCTGAGGTTTCATCTAACCCCCAGATGTATGTTGCAGCGAGTACTTGTCCAATTACATTTATACTTAAAGCCTTAGCAACAATTGAGAGATATGATAAGTTTGGCGCAAAGAAATTTGCAGTGATTCCATGTTTGAAATGGTTAATGACACCATCCTTACAAGTAAATGATAATAGTAGATCTCCTGTGATATTAAATATCCCTAGGACCTCAGCAGCCTCCAAACCATACTTCAAGTTAGTATCATAAGTTATCCCTTCATTGATGAGGTTCTCTAAAAGAGATAATCCGATCGATGCACCAGATGTAATTGCAGTTGAAACCATAAATGCAATAGGTGAGATTTCATCATCAACAGGACTTTTCTGTTTTTTAAGAAATTTTGCTGCTGTAAAAAAGATGCCATTTGAAATAGCTGATGTACAGAAGATAGAGGCTGTTTTTTGAAATTTATTCATATGTTTTTTTATAATAAATATGTTCCTTCACACCAATTATATTGTCAGAAGAAACAAAATACTTGTAAAAACTCAGATTTTAGTGGGGTTTTTGTGAAATGAAGACTTTATGTTTCATAAGATACACAGCACTTGGCTGTGTAATTATTATTATTCTGCTGAAGTTTCTTCAGTCTTAGCTTTAAATTCTTTTGCTAATCCGAATGCAGCAATAAACCATACGATCATTATCACTACAAATATTGCAAACATCGAAGGTGCGAGACTCAAAAGGTTTGAACCAGGCGTTAGAGACAACAGTACGAATTGTATAAGTGCTCCACCAGATTTACCAAGTCTACCACCTATGACATCAGCTGCAGCCTTACCCTTTGATCTAAGATCATCATCAAGAGGTATGTAAGACATCTCCTTTGTAGGATCAAAGAACGAATACTTTGTAGCTTTACTCAATGCATTCTGAACAGCTCCGAACATTACTGCAAATGCAATAGCACTAGATCCGTAAGCTATAAGTGCAGGATTTAGTTCGTCTTTCATAACCATGAAGATAAAGAATGGAACGCCAGTGACTAATATAATTATTGGTGTGAGGATAGCAGCAGTTCTCCAGCTAAGAACTCTTAATAAATATGAACCGCTAAGCATTGCAATACCAGTTGCAACAGCAGTTGCTGTCTGAACATATCCGTTGAATGCTATGTATGCATTAGGATCAGGAAGATATATGTTCATTGACTTCTTCCACAGGCCCTCAACTAAATTAATAGAAACACCATAACAAAGAATCAGAAGAGTAATTAGTCCAATGTATTTAGATGACATAACATACTTTATGCTTTCGCCAAAACCCATCTTGACTTTCTTTTTGCCACCAGCTTTCTTAGCGCCATTTATCTCATCTTTACCAACAATTTTACCAAGCATCTCAACTGATAGTGAAATAAGAACTCCAGAAAAAATCACTGTAGCTGTTATATAAAGAAGTGAGTCATCCCATCCAGTGTTTACCTTGCTCAGGCTGCTCGATAGAACTCCAGCAAGACCTAATCCAAACTGAGCAAAGAAACCAAATAGTGGATAGAAACGCTTTGCTTCAGGAATAGCTGTAATTTGGTTTGCTAGCTGCCAAAACATCAGAGATAACATTACACTTCCCCAAAGCTCTGAAAAGATATAGAATAGCGTATAAGGCCATCCAGATACCATCAAGAAGAAATACTTTAAATATGGCATTGATTCAATCAATCCAGTTGTATCTGGGCATACACTTTCAATGTTTGGATAAAGGAAGAATAGAAATGCTATGAAAAATCCCATGAAGAACCAATTTATAATGTGATAAAGGTTGGTTCTTGTGAAGCCATCTACGATTTTTGTGTAGATTAGCATAAATAGGATAGCCGATGTTGTAACTCCCCACAGCTTAACTGTACTGATAAGTTCCGCACCCATCTTTGAGATTAGCATCGCATCTTTTGTACCCCTTAAGATACTATAGACATATATTGTTAACATCATTAGCAATGAGGTCCAAAGAAACTTCGGCATCTCATGCTTTTCTATAGGAAAAAATCTTCTACTAGGCGTTTGACCTTCTTGTGTTGACATTGTTCTTATAAGTTAAAAATCAGTAAAAAACTCACTTTAAGATGAGTTCAATAAAACACGAACCTTCGTATCATATTTGGGTGATTTTGTCAACAATTTATTAAACCTTAAGTATAAGAGATTAAAACTTCTTTATAAACATCTGTTTTTTTATTCTGTTGATCATGTCAGCAGCATAGAGCTTTCCTTGAATTGAGTTCAACAGAATGTCAGCTTTCTCATCATAAGACATCTTAATATATTTTTGGTTGTTGAAAGTCTTTTTGATAGAAACATCTTTCATATCTAGCACTTTTATGAATAGGAATTTATCACCTAATACAAGTGGCTCAGCAACATTACCAACAGGAACATTGTTTATTGCTGTTTGATATTCCTTTGACATCTCACTGAACTTAACCCAACCAACATGTCCATCATGACTATTTATTTCAACATCCTCAGGAAATTCTTCTTTTATCTTTTGAAATGGAGTTTTATTTTTTAGTAATTCAATGATCTTAAAGAAATGCTTATCATTTCTATTGGAAACTATTATCTCAGCAATCTCTATCTGTGATGATGGGGAGAGTTTATATTCAATAACAGGCTTCTGCATTGCCTCATCATTTGCTCTTATGTATTCCTTTGTAGATTTTGAATCTTTAAATAAATCTTTCAACAAGGCGCTCTTGTTGATGTTTTTTACTTCTAAGATGATCATATCATGCAGGATTAGCCTAGCTTCAATATATCTTTTAAAATATTCAAATTTAATTCCAGAATTATTTAGTTTTACCTTGAAATCAGATATGGATAATCCGTTCTCTGATGCAAGGTTGCTGATTGTTTGGTTTAGGAAATCCTCAGGAACTTTCATATCTTTTGCACTCAGGATTATCACTATATCATTTATTACACTCTCAACCACCTCATCTCTAGATGCTTCAATTCCTGACATCCTAATGATATTCTGCTGTTGTGTGACATCATCTTCAGCAACCATTGTACCTTCAACTACAGCAACTGGTTCATAGATTTTTTCTGAGTATTTCCGTAAGTCAATCATTCCATAAGCTGCTTGTCCTGTTATTGAGATTGAAGCTATAATAACAAGAATCAATTTTTTCATCATATTTCTATCTAATTTGAGGTATTTTAAAATATAATTTATACGTAGTTGCTTTATCATTTAGATCTTTTTTCCCTAAATCCTTTTTCATTGATAAACCAATTATCGCACACTCATTAACATATTCTAACTTTAACTTCATATCTCTAGCTTGTGATACTCTATTTCCTGCAGGATCCTGTCCAAACTTAAAATTGTTTTGTATTCCACCAGAAATATTATCATTAAATTTATATTTGAACTCCGTTTTCAAGAACTTATTATAATAAGTTTTTTTAATATTGTTAAAAAATAATTTTTTGTTGAAAAAAAGATATCTCAAGCCAACTGATAACCTATAAAATTTTTTGTCAAAATAACTTTCATTGTTACTCAATTTCATGTGACTTGTAAACCATGTTTTGTTATGAAAAAATATATCGTCCTTCTCAAGATTTAATTGTACAACATATTTTTCTTTATCACTTAAGGTTGCAGCAACCATATCACCATTCTTTGAGTATTCATTGTTATCAAAAGATGTTGAGCCATTGAGGTAGTCACGAGCAGCAACTGTAAGACTCATTTTTTCCACAAAACTTTTATTTTTGAATTCATATTGTCCAAGGATAAATCCATAATCTACATGACTCCCTGATCTGAAATTAATGCTCCTGAATCCAGTTGAATACAGTCCATCTGAGAAGATATTATTGGCATTAAGGTTAGAAGTTGTTGAGTATATGCTGAGGGGTGTATCATCGAACTCGTCTGAGGTCTGCCTCCAATCAACACTATAAAATGGCTGCTGCTTTGGCTCAAATCTGACAAGAACATGAGGTTCAAAATTCCTCGTTGCAGTTGAGTGCCAGTGAACATCAAAACTTTGCTTAACAAAACGTCTAGAGGTATTATAAACTCTATTACCCATCGTAGTCATTTTATGAAAGAGCAGTGATGGCTTATAGGTAATTTTATTATAACCATCCAGGTTAGCTGTGAAAAGTGTTTTGACTTCCCCTGCAACATCTGAGATAGAATCTACAAATGTTTCATTATAAAGGCTGTTGAAAGATACATTGCTCACAAATATTGGATTCCTACTGAAAATATTACTTAGAGCAGATGGTAAATTAATCTCTTTTACTGTCCAGAACTCTCCCCTAGGCAATGATATTAATCTTCTTTCGTCTCTCAAGTCATGAAAGTGAATTGCGTTAGCTGATGCGAAGTATTCATCATATACAAAGTTGCTATAGGCTCTACCAACGAGGATTTTTTTATCACTTATATCGTATTTGTAGAGAAGTATTGGTTTAGTACCGAGGCCAATTTCTCCATTTAGACCGAACTCATAGACTTTTCTATTTAAACTACATGCGTCGCCTTCGAAGCTGTCCAAGAAGTTTGCTTGAACCTTTATGTCTGCGGGCCACGCTCTGAAGATACTGTTGCTGTCTGAGTTACCGGTATTTTTCGAAAATGGCAGTTTTGCTGTATGAATTGAAAACTCATAGCCTCCTTTTTTCAACTTGTGTCTCATTTCGAGTCCGTACATTGAATCTTTACTAATTGTAGGCAGAAATGTGAAATCAATGTTTTTCGCTGGAGTCCAGTAAAATGGCACTTCCAATTGTCCTTTTATGTCTTTATTGTACTTGAATCTCGGGATCAAAAAACCTGTTTTCCCGCCTGTCCAGAAGGCTGGTATGGAGAAATACGGCAAGTACAGGACTTGTGTCTCGAAGATATCGAGGTATACGTCTTGTAGTTTTGCTTCGTCATTGGATTTTATATCTGCCTTGAGTTTTTTTGCTCTAATTTGCCAAAGCGGTGATATTTGTTGTCCATTTTTACAAGAGTTACAGAGTGATGTTGTGATCATTTCACTTGTATAAATCCCTTCTGTCTCTGACTTGATGTTTTTTGCTGTAAGTCTTGCATTTCTGAGGTTTCCCTGAACTGCGGACATAAGCATTGTTTTATTTTTCAGATCGAAGCGAGCTTTTTGTGCGAAATACACTCCATTCATCTCCAAGTCTTTTGTGACTACATTTCCCTCGACTTCGATTACCTTATTTTGTGTATTGTAGGTTAATTTGTCTGCTGAGATTGAGTACTTTTTGTTTTGAATTTTTACATTACCTTTTGCAATTATGTGTTTTTTTATGTTATCGAAAGAGATGTTTTTTGCCTCTATTTCGAATTCATCTAGTTCATTTTTTTCATTAAAATCAAGATTAGAATCAAAATTACTTTTGTTTTCATTTAGATTACTTACGTTTGACTCAGCCTTGCTACTTTTATTATTATTGCTATCGTCGCCATTGTCTTTGTCATCGTTTTCATCGAGTGATTCTAATATTTCGTCCACGACATCATCCTTTTCTGCGTGTGCGTTTGATTCCCTTAGGAGGATCACACATAGAAGGATTATGAGGTGTTTGTACACAGAGAGTTTTTTTGGTATTAGACCTTTTTTATACACTTCTTGTGAATTTTTTTCAAATTTTTGAGTGGTTTTTTATATAATCACGGTTATAATTTTTTTAATTTTTTAAAATTTTTACATTACAATTTTATTGCACTCCTCGTCCTTGTCCTTTTGCTTGTGAGTGGCCTTCTGCTGTTGGTATGCTGCTTGAGGAAACCGAGCTTAGTGCGACTGTTTCGAAGGATGGTTTGTGTTGTTTGTCCTGTGTTTTTTGTTGTTCTGGCTGTTTTTCATCTAAGACTTTTCTCATGCTTTTTACGATTTCATCTAGAACTCCGAATTCTTGTCCAAGACTTTCCATTTTTTTCTCAGGTTTTTCGTGTGTCTTTTCAGCTTCTTGTTTTGTTTCTTTTTCTTTTTTTTCCTCGATTCTGAAGAGGTTCATCGCGAGTTCCTGGGATTTTTGGATTGATTGGTTGACTTGTGTTATTACATCTGAAACTTTGAATGATGGGTTAGTTTTTGCGTTTTCTTTTTCTTGTGGCGAGAGGTGGACTTCGACGGCTTCAACTAGTTTCCTTTCGACTGCGGTTTTATTTTTTTGTCGTAGACTTCTTTAAAGCTCATATTTACATCCAGCTCAGGCGACTCTTGAACCAATCCTTTTGATACCTCCTTTGCTGCGTCAAGTCCATCTTTAGGCTCCTTATGAAAGCTTTCGAAGACGTTGTATGCGTCTGCTGAGTAATCTGTTGAGTAATCTGTTGAGTAAGTTGTTCTAGTGCCTACATCATTTCCATCTGTTTGCTCTGAGCTCAGGAAAGATTTAGGATTGATACTCTTACTTTCGCACCACTTATGGAATACGATCAAGGCCTCTTGTAGCTGACTAGTTTGTTGCATTGTTTGGTATTTTTATTAGTTCAAATACAATAATAACACTCTTTTGAGGCAAATAAAATTTTTTTTAATACAACTTATAAAGCATTTAATTAAATAGATTTTGTTTGTGTTTTTCCAGCAATTCATTATTAATTTTGTTTTATACGTATTCATCTGCAGTTAAATCTCCGGTTGATTTTATTGTCAAGGATATTAGTATTTGATTTGATTTCGAGAGTTATTTTTTGTCCTTCAATGGCTATATCTCCTATTGTTCCGCGTTTTAAGACTATTGTTTGTAATTCAGAATTATTGATTTTTGCGCAGAAAATTTCAATCTTAAGTTTATTATTTTTTAGTAACGCATCTTTTTCTTGATTTGTGGGGGTTAGCGTTACGGTTGCATTTCCTTCATCGAGGTTTGCGTTTATTTCGACTTTATCGATGTTGAATGTTGAGTTGCTCGTATAAGTTGTGTTATTGATTTCAAGTTGTGAGTCATGATTTGATATTGCGAGGATGGTTCTTGAGTTGTCAAAGACCCTTAGTAAAAGGCAGTAGTTAGCTGTTTGAGGCATGTTTTTTTTGGTTTTTTTTGTTAAAAATTTTATTCTTTCATTTCGATTATTGGTATTTCTGGGAGTGAAAAAAAGTTATAACTTTCTATTGTAACTGGTAGATAGTCTGTATCGAATCTGACTGGGATATCGAACTCAAAATCGGCTGTAACTTGCGGTATTTGCCCTGTTATTTCTTGTTTGAGTTTGATGGTGCCTGTTGTGTAGTCTACTGAGAACTCATTTGGATCCAGTTTCTTCCCTGAAACATAGATTCTAACTGTGTTTTCTACTGGTTTCGTGATGATTCTTTGATCTGTTGTTTTCACATCCAAGTTGTATAGTTTTGTCAATTGTAGCGTGTGTTTGTCGATGGCTTTTACTGGTTCGTTTTGTGCTTTGAAGTCACTCCAGTCTTTGTATCTGAAGCCGATTTGACGACCTTTACAGGCTCTGAAGAAGCGCAGTATTTCCTGCATTTGCCTGTGGTTTTTGATGTCTGGTGAGATGTTGAATCGCATTTTTGGGGTATGCCATTTAGGCGCCCTGTGCTCACATCCTGTGGTTGTAATTAACACCTCTGTGTTGTATTCTGGGTCTCCCGTTGAGCCATATGAAATGTCAGTCGGGAAGCGCTTTTCTATGAAGTTTTTTGCATATAAATTTGTGTTTGGTTTTTGTTTGAAATACTTATGATAGAGCTTTTTATAGCTCTATGTTGTGGTTAAATTTTTTGTAAAATTACCAGCGTAGGAGGGCGCTCGAGAAGGTCATTCCAGCCCCTGCCGTCGCCATCAAAATCATGTCACCACGCTGCAATTCTGGATTGTTTTTTACGTATTTATCGAGGCTTATTGGGATGGTCGCGACAGAAGTGTTTGCGCACTCGGATATTGATTCCATAACGCGGTTTCCGGCTATTTGTAGCCTTTCTGCGATGGATTTTGTTATGCGCATGTTTGCCTGATGAAGGAGCAGCCACTTGACATCGCTCAGACTCATTTTATTGCGCTCTAAAATCTTGAGAGATATGTCTGTCATGCCTTCTACTGCGTTTTTGTATACCGCAGCGCCATTCATATGTATACCAAATTCCTGCGGAGAACTTTCACGCTTAGATTGTAAAAATTTCGCAATTTTATCCATCGAAGAATTCTTCGTCATAAAATTATTATCACACGCATAAAGTGCATCTTGCAGAGACGGATTTGTCGCAAGCATAACATCAATAATGTCACTGCCAGCAGGGTCATCTGACTCGTACGACTCCAGGATTACAGCGCCTGCACCATCCCCAAAGAGCACACAAGTCGACCTATCATTCCAGTTCAAAATCCGCGACATCGTCTCAGCGCCCACAACCGCAACGCGCTTCACATCACCAGAACGCAAGAATTTTTCTGCCGTATAAGTTGCATAAACGAACCCGGAACAAACAGTCTGTATATCAAATGCAAAGCCATTTTGCATCCCAACATTCTGCTGAACCTTCACCCCAACCGACGGAAATATTAAATCAGGAGTTGTAGTCGTTACAATGATCGCATCGAGGTCAGAACCAGTAAGATTAGCATGGGAAAGCGCATCCTGTAAGGCTTTCGTCGCTAAGTCCGAAGTGTTTTCATCAGGCCCCGCAATGTGCCTCTGTGATATACCTGTACGTGTCTTAATCCACTCATCGTTCGTCTCAATGACACTACTGAGCTGCTCATTTGTCACAATGTTTGGAGGTAGGTATGAGCCAGTTCCCACAACCTTTATTTTAATTTTATTCATATGAAGATTGTAAAAAATTCAATTTATAGTTTAAATTTTTAGCGCTTAAGCTGTGCTTTGTTGATTCATTTTTCTGGTACCATAGCAGAAACTGTGACACGCTGTCTACCTGGTCATCATGCTCAGCGTCAGGGAAGTTCGTAATCTCATCAACAAAATCGTTCATCCACCGCGCATCCCTCGGCAGAAAAATGATATTCTGCTCAAACAACGTCGACACAAGCATAAGGCGAGTAAATTTATCATTCTTCGGTTTTATTGGCACTATCCTGGAAGCATCGTCAGACGACTGAAACTCCTGTATTATCTGCTGTCCTGCCGCACAATCCTCTATCAGAATTGCATCTGGTTTAAACAAAGATCCCATATTGCGAATCGCCTCACGCAACTTAGGATAATTAATCTTTCCCCTCGTAATATCCAATAAATATAACTTCTTGTCCTTCACACCCCACGACGAACACACACTATAATCATTGTTCTGCCCGCACTTTATAGCGCAATCCCAACTCTGATAAACATAATCAAAGGCATCACTCAAAAACTCCAAGAGCAACCCTGCAACAGGCTTGAAATTAGGCACCTCAGGGACATTGTAATGATGATAATTTTGCAGCCACTCAAATTTTATCAAATTGTTCAATATAGAACTAGCTTCCTGCTGATACTGAACGTTGAAAACCTCGAGACCAACCTGGTTTCGCACAAAGTCAAAGTTCATGTTAATTCCATACATATCATTATTACGCACATGCTTTCCAGCCATATAATGATTTATAATCGGATCATAATTTACATTTTTTTGTTCAGATGTAGTTGAGCACAAAAGCTTATAATATGATAAATCCAGCAGACATATAAAGTAATTTTCATTAAAGAATTCGTATTTTGATATCGGTAAGTTATAAAATTTAAACTCAATCTTAGGAATTTCTATATCTTTTTTCATAATAAAAGTACTCATTTGCAAGAAGCTCTGAGATACCTTAAATGGACTAGAAATTAAATTTATAATCTCATGTTTTTTACTTATGAGAATTTTATTCCCACTCTGATCTATTGTGTAGGCATTATGGTAAAGATCCTCACCTGCAGCCCTACAATAGGTAAAATTACCAAATGATATCATCTGGCTTTTCTTTGCGATCGCTGGGATTTTCAATACAGTCCAACTGTTTTTGTTTTGATCTTTAAGAAGCATTCCAGTAAGATCATCTCCATGAAGTCTCTGCATCACAAGAATTATCTTCCCATTCTGTAAATCATTTAGACGAGATAGCAAACAGCTCCTAAACCAATTGTAAACTCGCTTTCTCTTCTTATGACTAAATGCCTCTACAGCTGAAGTTGGATCATCTATGATAATTACATCAGCCCCTTCGCCAGTCAAAGTTCCACCTGTAGATGTCGCAAACCTAAAGCCATGACTTGTAGTACTAAATCTACTCTTTGTATTCATCCCGCGCTGTATAACAGTTTCTGGAAACATTTCTTGATACCAATCACTCTGCATGATCATTCTGCAATCAGCTGAATGTTTTTCACTTAACCTCTGATTATAACTCACAGCAATAATTCTAGTCTCTGGAGCTTTTCCGAGAAGCCATGCAGGCCATGCGACGTTGATGCAAATTGACTTAAGAGACCTCGGCGGAAGGTTCACTATGAGTCGCTTAACATAACCCTTTGCAACTGCATTAAGATACTCAATCATGAGATCCAGATGCCAGTTACTAATCATCTTTTTATGTGGATGAAGTGTCTCAAAAACTTTTATTAAAAAAGCTCTCATGTCGACGGCAGGTTTTTTGCTTATGCTAGGCTTCCCACAGAAATAGGATGTCCTTTGCAAAGACTTTTGATTGTTTAACATTTTGATTATATTTATTTTAGACAGGCCCAACTGGTGGGCTTGGAGCATAGTTTTTTTATTCTATACTTTAATAGTAACATCTCATATTTATCTCCGGAAGTGCCAAATTCAAATAAAAATGAAATTTTTTCATAATTTTTTACAATATAAAAAGCTGTACTGTAAGGGTATTATTTCTTACAATACTTCATAGCTAGCAAGCATGGGGTGAAGAACAATGTCAGGACTGTTGCAAAAGTCAGACCTCCGCAGATGGTTGTAGCAAGCTGCGTCCACCACTGAGTTGATGGCGCCCCATATGTTACAGAACGATGCATAAAATCAAGGGTAGTACTTGTTGCCATAGGTATTAATCCAAGGACTGCAGCGCTCGCAGTCAGCAATATTGGGCGGATCCTCTGCGCACCAGCACGAACAATTGCCTCTTTAGCATTAAACCCATGTTTCATTAAGAAGTGGAAGGTATCAACCATAAGAATATTATTATTCAGAACGATTCCAGCGAGAGCCATAATACCAATCCCACACATCACAATTCCAAAGGGCCTTCCAGTGATCAATAGACCAAGTAAAACCCCAGTGATGGATAGGAAAACAGCTGACATCACAACCCCTGCATCATAAAAGTTATTGAACTGAGTTAGTATAATAAGGAAGGTCATAGCGAGAACGAACAAGAAAGCATTTCGTAGGAAAACCGCTGTATCTTGCTGGTCTTTAGTATCGCCTTTAAATACAACTCTAATTCCATCTTGTATATTTGTATCAAGCCATTCTTTTATCTCTTGGATTTTATTGTTTACTATTAATCCTGGGAGCACATCTGCATCAAGTGTTACAACATCTTCTTTATCAACTCTTTTTATCTTATTTAGTTTATTGTGAGGAATTTGTGTCACAAACTTATTTATCGGAATAATATCTCCATCTGCATTAATAATTCTTATAGAATCAATTTTTGAGACAAGTCTTTCACCTTCAGGGAACCTAACAATTATATCCACTTCATAATCTAAATCATCTAGTCTACAGGTTGAGATCTTCAGACCATTTGTTGACATTTGTACAACACTTCCTACATCACTGGTACTAAGTAAATACTTTGCAGCTAGCTCCCGATCGATCTCAAGATGCCACTCAACCCCTGGAATAGGTAGACTATCATTTATGTTTCTAAAACCCCCTATCTTATCATCCATTGCCTCTCTGAGTTTCTTTGTGAATTTATCAACATGTTCATGATTCCTCCCAAAGATGTTCATTTGAATTGGCTTCCCAGAGACAAGACCTGATCTTTCTTCATTTATCTCAATGATTACACCACTAATATCCTTGGTTGCTTTTAGCATCTCACTGATCACCTTACTTGCTTTTTCCCTTGTTTTCCAATCATTGAATTCAAGTGAGATAGTCCCTATAGTATCGTCTGGGAGCTGTTTAGAGCTATCAACTAGGCCAACCTTTGTATAGAAAACTTTTACGCTATCTTTAAATTTAAACATTTCCTGCTCGACTTCCTTGAGGATTGCATTCTTCTCCCAAATAGAAGTGTCCCCTGTAGACCTTACAATCACAGTTGCATTATCTGGTTCTATTTTTGGGGAGAACTCAACACCAACGCTGAATTTTGAGAATATAACAAATGTTATAATCATCAAACCTACAATACCCCATACGAACTTCCTTGGTTTTTCCATAAACCTCTCCAGAAGGGTTATATACTTTCCAATAAATCCCTTGATATCAGATAACTTTCCAGTTTCTGCTGCAGTGATTGCCTTAAATTCTTTATCACTAACAGGTGGATGATTTCTCATCAGAATACTCCCGATTGCAGGCTGCAAAAGCAGAGCAAAAACTAGGGAGTTTGTCATAATAATCAGAACAGTAATTGGCATGTATTTCATGAATTGCCCGAGGGTTCCAGGCCAAAACAGAAATGGTAGGAATACTATAATCTTAACTAATGTAGCTGTGAAAATTGGTACAAACATTCGTTTTGTAGCCTCAAGGTATGACTCCTCAGATGACTTTCCTTCAATAAGTTTCCTGTCAGCATATTCCGTTACAACAATTGCATCATCTACAACCATCCCAACAGTCAAAATCAAACTAAAAAGTACAACTATATTGAGAGAATATCCACAGATATCCATTATTAAAATACATCCAAAGAATGACACTGGCAGTGATAGAGCTATCAGAATTGCAGACTTAATGCCGACCGACATAATAATGATTATCATTACAAGTAATGCAGCAAAAAGAATCCCATTCTCAAGCTCATGAACCATATCCATGATTCTGTTTGAAGTATCATTTGCAAATACTACACTAACTTCCTTTGGCCAATATTGCTTAGCTTCTTCAACAACAAACTTAGTTGCAGCAACTGTATCTATAACATTTTGACCAGAGCGCTTTGAAACCTCAAGAATTATAGAATTTTTACCATTTGCTCTTGTGATAACATTCACATCTTTAAAGTCTCTTACGACTGTTGCTACATCTTTTAGTTTTAAAACTTTACCGTTGCTGTTATACACAGGGAATTCCATTAACTCATCATATTTGTCAATCAATCCAGGGATTTTTATTGCAAATTCTCCATCTTTCTTCTGAATTGTCCCAGCAGTAACAAGGAGGTTATTTGAAGATATAATTTTCTTCAGGTAATCTGTTGAAATGGCATATCTTTCAATCATCTCTAGCTTGATGATTATCTGGACTGCCTCATCAACTGAACCAGATATATTAACATCTCTAACAAAAGGGATTTTCATTATAATGTCACGTGCATTCCTCGCAACTGCAAGTAACTCCCTCTTGGATAAATCTGCTGTCAAGACAACATTCACAACAGGAATTAAACTCAGGTCAACTTGCTTCACAATAGGTTGATCTGAATCTCTTGGTAGCTTTGGCTTAGTATCATTCACTTTATTCCTAACATCATCCAGAGACTTGTCCGGATCAACACCAGCATTGAATTCAACTTTTATTGAGACACCACCATCGTATGCATAGGATGTTACTTCTTTAACATCTTCAAGTCCTTGCAAGCCAGTCTCAAGCGGTTGTAAGATCATCTTTCGTGCATCCTCAGGTGATATACCTTTCTGAGATACCATCACATATATTAGCGGTATTTTTACCTCAGGATTGCCCTCCTTTGGGATCTTGATATATGAATATATTCCACTCAATACAACAAGTATCATTGCGAAGATCACACTTCTCTTTCTAGTAATACAAAAATCAAAAATTCCCATAAACTTTATGTCTTTAATTATATGATGATGATAGTTATGAAAAACATTGATTGCAAGAGGAAAATACCCAACTTACCTTTCATTAAAAGATATCTTGTGTTAAAATGGACAGTTGTTTCAAAAAAACAATGGCGTAATCAAACCAAATAATTGTAAAAAATGCAGTTAAACCTAAACTTTATTTAAAAAATATATAAGTACAATGAACTACAAACGAATTTTCAAAAAGAAAAATATCAATGAACTTTTGCAATCAGCAGATAAGCAACAATTAAACAGAACACTAGGTGCATTTCAACTAGTAATGTTAGGAATTGGGGCGATAGTTGGTGCTGGTATCTTCGTCTTGACAGGTACAGCAGCAAGTACAAGCGCTGGTCCAGCTGTGGTTCTATCGTTTGTAATTGGGAGTATTGCTTGCGCCTGTGCAGCCATGTGCTATGCAGAGCTGTCCTCAGCCATACCCATCTCAGGGGGAGCCTACTCCTACACTTATGTAACGCTAGGGGAGCTCCCTGCATGGCTCATAGGGTCGATGATATTAGTTGGGAATATGTTTATGCTTGCATCGGTAGCGGTGGGGTGGTCTGGATATTTCACATCACTTCTTGAGCAATTCGGGATGTCTTTGCCGCAGGAATTCATACATTATACAGGTGAGATTATTCCTGGAACATCTCAAGTAGGCATTTTCAATCTCTTGGCACTGGTTATCTTGGGTTTGACAGGGATAATTCTATATAAGGGAGTTGAGACATCAGCAGTTATCAACAACATAATTGTTATCATAAAAGTTGTAGTTTCAACTCTATTTATAGTCATAGGTGCGATGTATATAAATCCTAGTAACTGGGTGCCATTCATACCTGAGCGTATAGCAGAAACAGGGCAGTTTGGGGTTCAAGGGATCCTTGGTGGTGCAGCAATAGTCTTCTTAGCATTCAATGGATTTGATACAGTTGCATCAGCAGCTCAGGAGACAAAAAATCCTCAAAGAAATTTACCTATTGGTGTGATAGGTTCTTTAATCATTTCTGCCATCATATACATCCTTGTCTCTGGTGTTTTAACTGGACTTGTGAGTTATAAAGATCTAAATACAGCTCAGCCTATGGCCTTAGCAGTTAATGCTATGAATATGCCGTGGTTTGCAACTCTAATCAAGATCGGAGCTATCTGTGGACTTGGATCAGTCACACTTGTGATGACATATGCTGTAATAAGAATTGCATTTACAATGTCAAATGATGGGCTGTTGCCAAAGTTCTTAGGAAAGCTACATCATAGAAATAAAACTCCTCATGTTGCAACAATTATCATCACAGGAATCGTATGCTTGCTGGCAGGTACACGCCCGCTCGACACAATGGTCCAGATGGGTAATTTCTGTGTGATATTCGTATTCATATCTGTGTCAGGCATGGCAATATATTTAAGATATACTCAGCCTGAAATGAAGCGTGAGTTTAAATGTCCGATGATGCCATTTATACCATTACTTGGCATTGGATTATTTACTCTGTTTCTTGTGAATATGCCTAACAAGAATGTGATGCTGTATTTCGCTGCTCTGGTTATCATAAGCACTGCATATTACCTAATAAGTAATATATCTAAAAAATCTACACCTGAAATATCAACTCAAAAGGCAGCATAGAGCTGCCTTCCCCTCACTTTATTTCTCATTTGAATTTGTATTGAAATCCTTTCAATGAAAAATTTTCCAAAGAAGACTTTCAGCAGAATTTTATCAAAGATATTTAAGCATCAACGTTCTGAACCTTTAGGGCATTTTTATATATAAATTCTTTACGAGGTTCAACAACATCTCCCATGAGGGTCGTAAAGATTTCCTCAGCTATCTGACAATCACTTACTTTCAACTGCAGGAGTATTCTATTCTCTGGATTCAGAGTTGTATCCCATAGCTGTTCAGGATTCATCTCACCAAGCCCTTTGAATCGCTGTATATAAACTTTTTTCTTTGATACATCCATCACGTGGTTTATCAGATGAGAAGGAGTCTGACACAGCACAACATTATCACCTATATTTAGCTGTACAGGACCTCCAGAGAATGTCTCCTGAACTGCACCGATAAGTGCTCTGTTTCTCTCAACAAGTCTCTTGTAGATGCTTGCTATATCAACTGTATACTTTATTTCTGTATCGTGTACGACACTCACAAACTCAACATGGTTATGATCCTTAACTATACAATTCCATCCTTGCTCGCTACCAGACTTAGTGTTGTTCCTGAAGATAGCCGCAGCCTCTTCTGCAATCTTTTGGATCTCAAATCCATCATTACATACTATACTTGGACTCAACAGGATTGCTTCACATAGATCGTTTGGCATCATGTGTTGTTGCTCAGCACTCTCAGCGATAAACGCACAATCCTTTAAGATCTTTAGGATTTCATCTGCGCCGTTGATGATCTCACCATTTGCACTCAATACAATTGTATCAATTACAGAAGACAAGAGATATTCCTGTAGCTCAGCATGATCTTTCATATAGAAATCCTTCTGACCTCTTCTTACCTTATATAGTGGAGGCTGCGCTATGTACAGATGTCCTGCGTCAATCAGCTGCGGCATATACCTATAGAAAAATGTCATGAGTAGAGTTCTGATATGAGCTCCATCAACGTCAGCATCAGTCATGATAACTATTTTATGATATTTTAGCTTTGTTACATCGAATTCATCCTCACCTATACCAGTCCCGAGAACACTTATGAGAGTTCCTATTTCAGCTGATGCTAGCACCTTATTAAATCTTGATTTTTCAACGTTTAGGATTTTACCGCGCAGAGGAAGAATTGCTTGTACTAATCTATCACGTGCCTGTTTTGCAGAACCACCAGCAGAGTTACCCTCAACTAGAAACAGTTCTGTTTTTCTAGGATCTTTCTCCTGACAGCTCGCAAGCTTACCAGAGAGAGTATTCAGTTCATTCTTACCTTTCTGCCTATTTAACTCCCTTGCTTTTCTTGCTGCATCCCTAGCAATACAAGCCTCTATGATTTTTGAACAAACTGTCTTTGCATCTGTTGGCCTCTCTTCAAACCATTTAGATAAAATTGCACTGACAGTATTTTCAATTGGACTACGAACCTCACCACTCACAAGCTTATCCTTTGTTTGAGATGAGAACTTAGGGTCACTCATCTTGATTGAGACTATTGCTGTTAGCCCCTCTCTCATATCTTCAGATGCTATGTCAATCTTCTTTTTCTTTAGGAGCTCATTAGAGTTAAAGTACTGGTTTATTGTACGGGTAATGCCTCCTCTGAAGCCAGCTAAGTGAGTACCACCGTCTCTCTGCCTGATGTTGTTTGTAAAGCACACAACGTTCTCATGATAACCATCATTCCATTGCATAGCTACTTCGATCTCAACGCCATTATCTGAAGCATGCATCATGATTGTGTCATGGATTGGTCTTTTGTTTCTATCCATGTATTGAGCAAAGGCTTTAACACCACCTTGGAAATTGAAATCAACTGACCTTGGCTCATCTCCTCTGTTATCAACAAGAGTTATGTAAACCCCTGAGTTCAAGAAAGCTAATTCCCTTATTCTGTTCTCTACTACATCGAAATCGAATTCAAGAACGCTGAAGACTTCATTCGAAGGCAAGAACTTAACTTCTGTACCCTTTTTACCAACTACACCTTCTGCAACAACCTCGAGAGGCTTCTTTGTTGCTCCGTCTTCGAAATACATATAGTACTCCTTGCCATTTCTCCAGATTCTTGTCTCAAGCCAGCTAGATAGAGCATTTACAACTGATACACCAACCCCATGTAGACCTCCTGACACCTTATATGATTCGTTGTCGAACTTACCACCCGCATGGAGTTGTGTCATGATGAGCTCAGCAGCAGATATTCCTTCTTCTTTGTGGATGTCAACTGGTATGCCTCGTCCGTTATCAGAAACACTTGCTGAACCATCTGAATGAAGTGTCACGATAACATGATCACAGTGTCCTGCAAGTGATTCATCTATTGCGTTGTCAAGGACCTCATAAAGCATGTTATGTAAGCCATCAACTGAGCTCACATCACCTATGTACATCCCAGGGCGTTTTCTTGCTGCCTCAAGGCCTTTCAAAACCTGTATGGAGCTTGCGTCGTAGTTTTTATTTTCTGCAGACATCTAATGAATTTTTAACTGTATTTTGTCAAAAGATGCTACCACAAATCCGCCCTACAAGCAAACCCAAATGGCTCAGAGAAATATTAGGGATTTATCATTGATTTTCGCAGGAAAACATATGTATAAACCACTCTGGATTAACTTCCAAAAGTCTGTTCATTGCTTCTTTAGAAGATTTTTGATTTTCGAATATCCCAAAAGATGTTGAGCCGCTACCACTCATTCTAGAAATGATACAACCACTTTGTTCTTGTATTTGATCAATAACACTTTGTATCTTTGGATTGATTTTTTTAACTGTCTCATACAGTTGATTTTCCCCTGTAATGATGTGATGCAGGATATCTTCTTGAGATATCACAGGTTTTAATTCAGTTGTTTTTACATCCTTTCGAAAGGCATTATATACATCTTTTGTGTTGATTGAGAAGTCTGGCTTTACCAACAATAG
Organism: Rickettsiales bacterium; assembly: GCA_023263785.1. Classification (GTDB taxonomy): domain Bacteria; phylum Pseudomonadota; class Alphaproteobacteria; order Rickettsiales; family Midichloriaceae; genus JALQUO01. The sequence continues at coordinate 65,177 of JALQUO010000001.1, forward strand.
ATGGAACTTCCTATCAAGCTGTATCTCATGCATTTTATCTCCATCAAAGTATACAGCATTTTTCTGCATCAAGAAGAATTTAACATCGTCTCCGATGTCTTCAGAGAGCTCAACTAACCTCTCAATTGTTAGATTTAAACCCAAAATTTTATTCAGTTCGATCATCGTTGTAGCTGCGTTGCTAGAGCCACCTCCAAGGCCAGCACCAATCGGAATATTTTTCTCAAGATTGAAATTTATACCTATGCTTTTGTTTCCTTTTAAATCAAGTAGCTTCTTTGCTGCTTTGGTCATGATGTTGTCATCTACTGCAATTGATGTATTTGACTCAATCCTGATGATTCCTGAGTTATTTAGTTCGATTGTGATTTTGTCATTGAGGGAAGGAATTGTGATGAAGAGACTTTGCAGCAGATGATATCCCCTGTGATCTCTTCCCTTTACATAAAGAAATAGATTGACCTTAGCTGGAGAATTAGTCTTCAGCTTCCTCATCATCAAAGCTCACATCTATATCGAACTGCTGTTGTTTGATGTGTTGTCTATCATCCTCAGCCTCTTCTCCTTCATCGTAGTCAAACTTTTCTTCTGAGTCTGAACTCACATGGTGGCTGCAGCACTCATCGAGATCCAGCATATCATCATGTTCATAACCATCATTTACTGTGACTGCTGTGTTATCAACAGATGCAGCTAAATCCTTAAATATTTCTTCAAGATCAGCTGATTGATTAGAAGACCTGAGTCCTCTTCTCATCGGGTCGATGTGTTTAGATAAAACTAATTCTCTGAGTTTTTTGCAGTCTATAGCACCAGCAGCTATCTCACGCAATGCGAGGACTGCATCCTTATCCTTGGTCTTTTGTATTAGTGGTGGCATTCCAAGAGATAAATCTTTTGCCCTTTGTGCTGTTAAAATAACTAACTCAAATCTGTTAGGTATGTGTTTTCTGCAGTCTTCGATCGTGACGCGCGCCATGTTTTTTTTATTTCTAATTTAATCTTTTTATACTACAAATCAGTTGTTTAGTAAATACTTACTTATGTGTTGACATCCAGTTGCATAGGCATCAGAACATATGTAGAGTTTTGATCAGCCGCATCTTTAACAATTACAGGTGCAGATGGACCCGACATTCTGAATTGTATTCTAGGTCCTGTACCAATACCTAAAACATCTAATAAATATTTAGCATTCAACATGAAAGATATTGAAACCTCTTCTCCTCCTATAACCTCACCATTCTCATCAAGTGAATTTGCCTCAACAATTATCTCCTGCTGTGCTGTTGAACCTTTTCCATCTTTTGTGTTGTCTGCCAATACAGTCAAGACATTACCTAGAAGTTTTATATTAATAATTTTAATCTTACCCTCTGCTATTGCTGAAACGAGCTCCACAGCATTAGCTAGCTCTTTTATATCTACACTGAAAGTCTTATCTGGCTTGATTGAGAAGATCGATGAGTAGTTTGGATATTTCCCATTGATCAGCTTAGATATGAGAGTTGTATTATTCACTTTCAGGCTTATCCTGTTTTCAGTCACATAAACTGTTAGGTTGTCAGAATCATTCATAAGCTCTGTCAGTTTTATTATCTCAGTGACAGTTTTCTTTGGAACTATAACTCCATCTGGAATATCTAAATTATGTGGTTTACTAACTGATGAGATCGCAAGCCTATGTACGTCAGTAGCTGCAGCTGTAAGGGTATCATCTGTTGTGCTGAGGTTGATGCCATTCAGGTAATATCTCATGTCGCCTGATGCCATAGCATGTTTTGTTTTTAAGAAAATCTTTCTGAAGTCTCCACTAGCTATCTCGAATGTTTTGAAGTCAACCAAGTGTTCAAAGCTCGGGAATTCGTGAGGATTCAGACAAGGTATTGTTATCTTGCTATGCCCTGCAGATATCTCTATTTTCCCTTCATCAACCATACTTAAGTTGAATTCTATAACATCTGCATTATTCAACTTTTTTGTGATGTCATAGAGAGGCTGTACAGCTACAGTAAAAGATGTTTCTCCATCGAATTCTATAGGGAATGAATCCTGTACAGTTATATCTAGATCAGTTGTTGTAAAGGAAATGCTGTCAGGCTTTATGTCTATTTTTACATGCTCAAGGATCTGCATGATATTCCGTTTCTCAACTATGGCATAGACCCTAGTTATACTCTCAAGGAGTTTTTTTCTATCAATTACGATGTTCATTTTTTTATCAAAATACGATTTTTACCAATTGGTATATTTTGTCTGTTCTGATGTCAAGTAATAAAAAAATAAAATTAAGCAGATTGAGTTTGCTGTACTTTTCTGGTTTTATTTGTATATAGCGTTGAGAGAGAATTTGCAGATAAAATAACTATTATTCCTAGGAAGGCTCTATCACTAACAGATTCTCCTAAAAATGTTGCTGCAAAAACTGTTGTAAAAACAACACGCAGGAAGTCAAATGGAGCTACGAGACTAACCTTACCTCTGCTGAACACCCATATAAGAAGAATGTTTGCCATGTCAAAGACAATTGTTATGATTGTCAGAAAGAATAGTTGCTCGAAAGACACAGAGTGTTCTGTCATCAAAATGTGTGGAATTGCCATGATTGATAAAACTATTGCAGTCACAAAGAAAATTGTGATTGAACTTAAATGAGGTGATAAATTTTTCTTTGTAAAGACACTATTAATTGCCCATAGAAATGCTGCAAAGAGTGCAAAGATAGCACCTGAATTGAAACCAGATGGATCAGGTGAGATGATAATAAAAGCTCCAACCATTGCTATTACAGCAAAACCAACTATTTCCTTTGGAAGCTGTTCTCCAAGAGACATCTTTGCAAATAAAATAATAAAAATCGGAGTCAGACAAGAAATTGCTATGCAATTAACTGCTGGTACACAAGACAATGCATAGTACCAAGAGATTGTTCCAGAAAATATCATCAAACATCTCAATAGAAACTGTGGTATTAGCTTCTGATTAATTTTAATTGGTTTAGAATTAGAAAACCTGCTAATAATAAGAGGTAAAAGAATTATAACTGATATTACATATTGGTAGCAAACAATTAGATCGCTCGGGATTGGATTCTCATATGCTTTCTTAAAATATCTCAGTAGACATGTATGAATTGCATATAGGATGGTACAGAAGACCATCAACAACATATTTAAATTGATAATTTTTTTATTTTGTTCCATATTTATACAAAATTTTAATTTCAATTATACAGCTAATGATTGGTAAACTAAAGGGTAAAATAGAAAATATCTTCGATGACCACTGTCTTGTTGATGTTTCAGGGGTTTGCTACATAGTCCACTGCTCCATACATTGTCTAAATAAAATATCTCTTGGCGAAGACGTATCGCTTTTTATCCATACAATGGTAAAAGATGAAATGCCTATACTTTATGGTTTTGTTGAGTTTGCTGAAAGGGAGTTGTTTATTATTCTAACATCAGTACAAGGCGTTGGTGGGAAAATGGCAATGAATCTTATTGGTGAGGTTGACCACATGAATTTAATCAGAGCTATTCAGCAAGAAAATGCAAAAGTATTACAGCAGGTTTCTGGAGTTGGTCCTAAGATAGCACTTAGAATAGTCAATGAACTCAAGTCCAATAAGAAATTCTTTGCAAAATATGCAAGTGAGATGAGTGTTGATGCAAACAACAATACATATCAATTGAAACAAGATGCAATCTCTGCTCTAGTTAACCTAGGATTCAAAAAAGTAGATGTAGTGACATCTGTAGATCAACTTGTAAAGGATGGGATAAATGAACTTGAATCGATCATCAAAAGTTGCATAACTAAACTCTCAAGATAATGATTGACATGTAATAAAATCTTCCTTTAAATAATTATTTGAAGTTACAAAAAAATAGCATTGCTTATAGAAAATATAATGAAAAAAGTTTCAGGGGCAATAGAGCAACTATTACTATGATATATTCAAACTAAAAAATGCAAATCTTCAAAGATAAGCACATAGAACTTCTACAAAACCTCATAAGATGTAGAAGTATAACGCCAACAGACGATGGTGCACTCGAACTCCTAAGAGACTACTTACAACACCTGGGGTTTGAATCAAAAATGAAGTCTTTTGGCACTGGTACAGAGGAAGTTTTAAATCTATATTCTTGCAAGCAAGGAAATAAAAATGGAAAAAATCTGTGTTTTGCAGGACACACTGATGTTGTGCCTCCAGGAGAACTTGATAAGTGGGCCTTTGATCCTTTTGCTGCAGTAATTCAAGAGGGCATACTATATGGTAGAGGAGCAGTTGATATGAAGTCTGCCATCATAGCATTCATAGCTGCGACTGAGGAGTTTATATCTCTTAGGAAAGACTTTGGAACTATTAGTTTTCTTCTAACAGCAGATGAGGAAGGTGTGGCGAAGTTCGGTATAGATCCAATGATCAGGTGGCTCTATGACAACGAAATCAAGATAGATCAATGTGTAGTTGGAGAGCCAGTCAGTAAAGAAGAATTGGGAGATAATATAAAGATCGGTGCAAGAGGTAGTGCAAACTTTTTTCTAAAAATCTATGGAGTACAAGGACATGTAGCCTATACACATCTCACAGACAATCCAGTAAAAAAAGCAAATAAAATCATAAGTGAATTACTTGAATATAATTTTTCTCATGAGAATCTAATTTTTGACAAGACAAACATTGAGATCACAAAGATCGATTGCGATAGCGGTGCAGAAAATATAGTCCCAAATAGCATAGCCATAAGGTTTAATTTTAGATATGGAGATGACTACAACCATGATGTACTCAAGAAAATTGTTGAGGAGATAGTAAGGAAACATGTTCCAAATACAGATGATTATGAACTTGAATCTAGAACAAGCGGAGATGCTGCTCTATGGGTTAGAGATGTGAATGGCAGCTCCTTAATAAATATTGCAAAGGATTCAATAGAGAAAGTTACAGGAACTACACCAGAAGTCAGTACATATGGTGGAACATCTGATGCAAGGTTTATCAGGAAATACTGTGAGGCAATCGAAGTGGGACTGCTAGGAACAACAGCACACCACATAGATGAAAATGCTTCTCTAAAAGATCTTGAGAACTTAGCAAAGATATATTTTGAAATGATCTCAAGTTATTTTAATTTAGTTTTATAAACTTACAAAGTCTGTAGAAACTTTTAATGCATCTAGATTTAAATCTGAATCAGTTATTGGATCTAGTTCAGGGGTTGTTTCAGAATTAATTTTTGCATATTTTTTTGCATACTCTTCTTCCAAAAAAACATTTGCTGCTAATGAAGAGATTATTCCGCTTACCATGAACATTTTAATCTTATTTGCATACTTAAGGTTATTTGCTTTATGACACTGACTTACAAACATCATGGCTGATCCATACATGGCTATAGGAAAATATTCCATAATTTTTCCTCTATAATGTGAGTGACCTATAACACCTGCTATGGTTCCAGGAATGGTTGAGTAAACAAAATTTTTAAGAAAATGATAGGTGTAATTTTGAATCGTCAAAGCTTCTCCTGTAGCGCTTAATGAAGCTAAAGGGGTAAACCAAAAACATATTCCTGCAGTCGGCTTTAATATTTTATTTATTGTACTCATTTTACTTTTGTTATTTTGTTCTTTCTAAATAAAACAACACATATCATAAATATTACAAATATACTAACGATATACTATTTGTTATTATAACTAAGTAGAGAGGTATGAAAAAGATCAGACCGCTTATAAGCGGTCTAGCTTGAGAGGTGATTCTAATTATGAATCGGTTTGTCGTGGGCAGCAAGCATCGCTTCTTTTATTGCCTCACTCATGGTTGGATGTCCATGACTGATTCTTGCGATGTCTTCCGATGAAGCTCTGAACTCCATAGCAACCCCTATTTCATGAATCATCTCACCAGCAGCATTGTTTATGATAGCTGCTCCAAGGATCTCATCAGTTTTATCATCAACCAATACCTTCACGAAGCCACCAGTATCTCCAACTGCCTTAGCTCTACTATTTGCAGTAAAGTTAAACTTACCGATTTTATATCCTTTGCCTTCAGCTTTTAATTGCTTTTCTGTCTTTCCTATAATTCCTATCTCTGCTGCAGTATAAACAATGTTGGGGATTGTGTTGTAGTTTAGATGAACTTTCTTCCCACACAGGATCTCAATGAGAGCCACACCTTCCTCTGATGCTTTATGAGCTAGCATTGGACCAGGTATTACATCACCTATAGCATAAACATTTACTACTGATGTTTTAAAGTTTTCATCTACTTCTATCTGACCTTTTGCATTTGTTTGCAGACCTATTTTATCAATTCCTAGCCCGTTTGTATTAGGTTTTCTACCTACTGCCACCAACACAATATCTACTCCATCAACTGACAGTTCCTGTCCATCTTTTTTGTATTTAACAGACTTCTCATCAACTCCAGTGACTTGAGCTCCCATGATAAATGATAGGCCTTGTTTGGTTAAAATCTTTTGGACTTCTGTAGATACATCTGCGTCGCTTCCACCAAGTACTGAGTCACCATATTCAATAACAGTTACTTTGCTACCTAGTCTTGACCAGACTGACCCCATTTCCAATCCAATCACCCCTGCACCTGTCACTACTATGTGCTGAGGAACTGTTGTCAATGATAGAGCTCCTGTTGAGGATACTACTCTTTTTTCATCTATAGTTATTCCTGGCAATGATACAGGTGATGATCCAGTAGCAATTATTACATTTTTTGCTGAAATTTTTGATACTTCACCTGTCGCTGTTTTAACTTCTATTGTATTTGGATTGATAAATGATCCAACGCCTTGGATGTATTCAACTTTATTTTTCTTAAACAGACCTTTGATGCCTTTATCTAGTTCTGATATGACTTGGTTTTTATATGACATCATTTGCTCAAGGGAGAATGTCACATTATCAACCTTGATACCATATTTGCTGAGGTATTCAGGTGATTTCATCTCTGAGTACTTATGCGTAGCATGGAGAAGTGCTTTTGATGGTATGCAACCAACATTAAGACAAGTACCACCAAGCATCTGACTATTGTCAATACACACAACTGACTTACCCATTTGCCCTGCTTTTATCGCAGTTACATAGCCACCAGGACCACCTCCAATTATTGCTATATCAAATTCTTTCATATTATGTATTTCTTTAGGTTTTTCTGATTCAAAAACAGAACTCTTTTTTGCGTTTCACCAAATGCTTCAAACTGTGAAATATTTGTGGAAACAACAAAAAATGTTAGTGCTGCAGTTAAGAATTTTTTTGTCATAAAGACATAATTCTTAAATGACTTCATCTTAAAAAACTTTAATGAGCCTAATACTATACATAGCACAACATATGTAAAAACTACTTTAAAATCGGAGGGCATTTTTTTAATTTATTTGTTATTAGATCAAACCAATATTGTGATCTGTCTGGATAACATGTGTCAAGGTTAAGATTGTTAAAATGATTGTGCTATGTATTTTTATAAATTTGATGTTACTAAAAAGTTACATAAACACACTGAGAGAACTATTTCTTATATGGTAGGTTATTTTCTTTCCAGCCATTCATTTCAAAGCCACCTAAGACATTATAGCAGTTTTCATAACCATAATTTATTGCAGCGGTTGCAGCAGCTGCAGATCTACCACCAGCCTTACATATAAATAAAACGTGAGCTTCTTTATCAGGTAAAGAAGTTTCAAGAGATTCTACAAACTTCTTCGGATCTCCTTCCCAAGTAATTTTAATTAACTCCTTACCAATAGCTGAGAGGTCTGGGAAGCCTACTGAGTTCCACTCTACTTCAGTCCTGACATCGACTAAGAATGAATTTTGGACTGTCTTGAGTTTATCCCAAGCATCTGTTGCTAGTATGTTTTTCATATTAAATCGCTTCTATAAGTTATCTTTATGTTTTTTTGGCAGCCATTAACTATCCCGAGGTTTCTTCTTCCTGAATCTAGGTATAGAGATATATCGTCTGTGTAGTCATTTCTACCACTTCTGAAGGCTTCTGAGTGCAAACTTGATATGACTTCAAAGTCAAAACCTTGTGGGGTTTGTGTTGCATAGATTGAATCCCTCTCGATAGTCTTCCCAGCATATGTCTTGATTGTATCTGTGATTGGCAGTGCTACATCCACTGCCTCAAATTTCTCTAGCTTCCTGATGACAGATGAAATTATCTCAGATGACACAAATGGCCTAGCTGAATCATGTATCAAGACATTCTTGGGTTTATGTTGATTTAAAAATTCAAGGCCTAGCCTAACTGACTCCTGCCGAGTTTTACCTCCGAATGTATAATCTACTGATTTATCTGTAAAGAGATTTTGATACTGTGGATCTATTACAACACAGATAGTGTCTACAACGTCACGAAATTTTTCTATTGTATGGTCTAGAATTTTTTTTCCATTCTGCAGCAGATGGTATTGCTTTGGGATATCACCTCCGAATCTTGAGCCATTGCCTGCTGCTAGAATGAGAGCTGCATTACTTAACAATTTCTGTTAGAGTTATGCCGATTTTTTCCCCAACTAGGACTATTTCACCTTTTGCGATTACTTTTCCATTAACATATAGATCAATTGGTTCACCAACTTGTTTCTCGAGTTCTATAATTGTCCCCTGTGTGCACTTGAGTAACTCTTCAACTGTCATTTTTGTATTACCTAAAACAGCTGAGACCTTTAAAGGTACTTCATGCAAAGCTTTCAAAGATGTGTCTTGTGTCATATTTTATTTATCTGTTCAATTAAAATTCCTTCAATTTGTGAAGCCACTTCCGTAGCATTTCTCTCTAAAAATCCATTACACCAAATTATCTTGTAATCCCCAGCAAGCATATCATTATTGACGGAAACTTCAATGCCATTTTCCTTTAGCATCTCTGCAACTTCCTGACTGCCAACCTCCAACGAAAAACTTGATTGAAAATTTAAATCATTGAGGCGCCTCTTCAGCATCTCAACGAATTCTTCCTTTGAGATTTTCATCAAGTGAGCATCAATAACTTTTCCTGCAATCGCATAGGCAAGGCTAAGAGTTTTTTCAACCAAACCATCTAATTCTATATCAACTCTCTCTTTGATTTCAACTATGGTCTTTTGAGTTGATCCAATGATGTCGTCCTGTTTTTCTTCCTCCTTGAGATTTTCAGTGTACTCATTCACAGCATCAATCTTTGTTTTTTCAAGCATTGATTCAATCTCTTCTTTTGTGAATTTCAAAAGATTTGGGTTTTCAAGCTCTTTGTGTGGATTAACTTCATGACCCATTTCAGACATTATGTTTTGATCTGCAAAATCATTTACTGGTTCAGTTATTGTTGTCTCAGGCTGTATTTCATTTATTTCTTCAATTATCTCAACTTGCTCTTCATGTTTTCTTGTGAGATCTTGAAACTCAAACCTTTTGATTTTAACAGACTCCATACGATTAACTATTGAACTGTTTTTCAATTATAATTGAACCATCTGCCACCATTGCTTTAACAGACTTCAAGATTCTCGCCTGAGCATCGAAGCTCTCCTTCCTTGAGTATTTAGCGCCGCTAGCTATCTCATCTGAGATCATACGTGAGACCCTTTGTGACATGTTGCTTAGGAACAGTTCTTTTATTTGACCTGATGCAGTTGAGAGAGCAATGATTAAGGTTGTGTTATCTATCTTCTTCATAAGTGTCTGAATCGAATCAGGTTTGATAAAGATGAGATCATCGAAGCTCAGCATCATCCTTGCAATCTTCTCAGCAGAACTTGGATCTTTTTCTCTTAGTAGACCCATGAAGAATTGCTCATCATCCTTGCTGAAGTTGTTGAAGATTTCAGCAATGACTTTAGTATTATCTTCTGTATTAAATGCGCTTGTGTTATCAAGTAATTGGTTCTCAAGAACTTTCTCAAGATCCTGTAATGTTTCTGCCTTAACTGAATCAAGATACATCATCCTTCTTAGAACCTCAGTTGAATACTCTTTACTAAGCATCTTTAGAACCTTAGCAGCTTTATAGCTAGAGATTTTAGTTAAGATCAAAGCAGCTGTTTGCGGATATTCATTTCTTATGAATTGGGAAATAGATGTGTCGTCTAAGTTCCCGATCATCTCCCAAATGGTATTTGTATTAGCATTCTTGATTTTCTCAATAACAGTATTGAACTTATTTTCATCTAATACCTTTTTCAAGAATTTCTCTGCAGTCTTAGCATTACCTATAACGTCAAGGGATTGGTTTAGATCGTGGGCGAACTCTATCAAAACCTTTTCAACTGTCTCGGAGTCAACTGTACCAAGCCTAGTCATTGCGATCGATATCGCATTCAGCTCCTCCTGATCCAAGTAATTCATTATTTGCCTTGCATTCTCTTCCGTGAGAGACATCAGAAGGATTGCAGCTTTTTCTGTTCCAGAAATCAACATTTTACCAATTTTTTATTTGTTTTGTGTAATCCAATTGCGAATGATCTTTATTGTGTCATCAACATTTTCTGACGCTGAATCATTAAGATACTTCAGAAGCTGCTCATATTGCTTTTCTGCAAATGGTTGACTGCTTTTAGCATCAGAATTTTGAAATTCTTCGGCTGATAACTTATCTTGTAAGCTTTGAGGTATTTCGTTTGTCACAGTTGTGTTTTTATTGAAAGTTTTCTTCAAGTTCGGTTTGAAAAACATTACCGCAGCCAGTATTATCACTACCAAGACGATCATCAGCTGCGCAAGAGTTGCAGCATCATACTTCTGAACACCAGGATCAACAGCATCAGCAAACATATCATTTGAAGCGAAAGGTAGATTCATTACTTCTATTTTATCACCTCTGCTCTCATCTATGCCGATCGCGGCAGATACAAGCTGCTTTATCTTAGATAGTTCCTCTGGAGTTCTGTCCCTCAGATAAACCTCTTTTCTTGTATTCTTATCTTTATCATAAACTCCATCAACAAGAACTGCAACAGAAAGCTGCTTGACTGCACCCCATTGAATCACTTTACTTGTGACAGTTTTGGATATTTCATAGTTTATAATTTCATCATTTCTCTTGTGTTCCTTTAGGCTGCTTGGCTCAGGTTTTTGTAAAAAGTTTGGGATGTTTGTACCAGCACTGACGTTCTTATCCATCTCAGTGTCGTTGCTGACTTCACTGGAATTTCTTTGGGATCTTATGACTTGCCTGTCAGGATTGTAATCTTCTTGGTTTATGACAATCTTGTCGAAGTCTATTTCAGCTACAACGTTTGCTTGAACTTTTCCGACTCCAACATATTTCTCAACTATCTCCTCGACTGACTTCTTTAATTTACTCTCAAGGTTTGCTTTGTATTCTGTAATTGATTTAGAATTACCTGACTGATCATCTTCTCCAGGTGTCTTGAGAGCCTTTCCATTTTGATCAACTATTGCTACCTTTTCAATTGAAAGTCCAGGTACAGCAGAAGCGACGAGATTAGCGATCCCACTTACTTGGGATTCATTTAATTTTTTCCCATGTTTTACCTTAACAAAAACAGATGCAGAAGATTCATTACCTGACTTTGAGAAATAATCTGATTTTGGAAGAACAAGGTGTACTCTTGACTGATCTATTTCTGAGAGGCTGTTGATTGTTCTAACTAATTCACCTTCGAGTGCTCTGAGCTCATTTACATTGTTTACAAATTGTGAAGGCCCAATGATGTCATTTTTGTCGAAAACCTCATATCCTAAAATCTTTGAGTCGCTAGGAATGCCTTCCTCTGCCAGCTGCATTCTTATTGGCAAAACATCTGATATTGGTACAAGTATTGTTTTGCCATTTTTATCAGTTGTATAATTTTTACCCATTGCTTGTAATTTTGAAACTACAAGGCTTGCATCTTCTTGTGATAACTCACCATAGAGCGGCACCATAGTTGGTTTTGACATGCTAAAAATTAGCATTCCTAGGACAACCAGTGTTGCAACAGATGATCCAATAATTGCAGTGATTTTCGCTTTACTAAGGTTTTTAAGTAAATCCATTTGTCTTTAAAGTAATATCAAAAAGAAACTTTCAGGGGATCCCCTATTAATTTCATGTTTACACATTATAAAATAATTGATCTTTTATCAAGAACTATCAATTAAATTACCCATTTTGATTTTGGTGCAAATCCTAAATCAGATTCAACTCCAGCTATCATTTTTTCAACTCCAGCCCATGCTATCATTGCTGCGTTGTCTGTACAAAGTTTTATAGGTGGGCTAATTAATTTTTTTCCATACTTGTAGCATAAATCCGATAGTGAGCTACATATGTATCTATTTGCTGCTACTCCCCCTGAGATTACTATTGTTGAAAAACCCATGTTTTTATCCTTACAATTTTTTATTGCATTTTCTATCCTGTCGCATAATACTACACTAATTGTGTCCTGAAATGAAGCACATATATTAAATTTTATTTCATCAGATAAATCACTTTCCTTTGCTATTTGTCTAGATACAGCTGTCTTTAGGCCAGAAAACGACATATTACAATGTTTTTCTTTAAAGAAAGGTTTAGGAAAATCATAAGCATTTTTATTTCCTTGAGTTGCAAATTTCTCAACAGCAGGCCCCCCTGGATATCCTATACCCAGCATTTTTGCTACTTTATCAAATGCCTCGCCAACAGCATCATCTTTCGTAGCACCTAAGAGTTCATAGTTTCCGAGTGACTTTGCGAAGAGAATCTGGCAATGCCCTCCAGATACTAGCAGCAGAAGGAATGGGAACTCAAGAGATGGATCTGTAAGACGTGCTGTTAGTGCATGTCCTTCAAGATGATTTATTGGTATGCATGGCTTCCCAAGAGCGCTTGCTAAACCTTTTGCAACCATCACACCAACTATAACACCACCTATAAGACCTGGTCCTGCAGTCACAGCTACAGCATCTATCTCAGCAAGGTTTAGTTTCCCATCCTTTATAGCGCCCTCTATCATTTTAGGAAGAATCTCTATGTGGTTCCTTGCAGCTAGCTCAGGTATAACCCCTCCATATTTCTCATGCAGCTTTATCTGGCTATATATTTCATTCAGAAGAATACTCCTGCTTGAATCAACTACTGCTATTGCTGTTTCGTCGCAGCTACTTTCTATTCCTAATACTTTCATTCGAAATACTTTGTTTGTACATATGCAGTCACTATACTTAATGGAAAAAGTCTTGCAAGTAATATTGCAATAGCAATGCTATAGGATTGATTTAAAAATACTGTAACTAAAAAGTCGTTCAGGAAGAAAATCCCAATCCCTACAGCTATCCCATACAATATATTTCTTTTGTTGAACAATCTCGTGATTGCATGGAAGCTACATACAAATCCAATTAATGCCATTGTTATTAGGCTGAGGAAAGTTGTTATCTTATTGTAAAAATATCCTTCATATTGTGTGGTACTGAATCCGCACTCGCTAAGAGTTTTTATAAAGGATGGGAATCTGAAGATATTTATTTGCTCAGGTTTTCCTAGGTTTTTGATGATATTCTTTGGTGATATGTTGAAGTCTATCTGTATTTCTTCTAATTCTTTTTCAGAGTTCTTTTCAATGATTTTAGGTTTTTTTAAAACTAATTTATTACTTTGAATTGTAGCAGTATCTGATGTGATTGTTCTAATCAGAATGAAATCTTTATCTACCTCCCAAGCAGAAACATTAAACATTTCATCTGCAGTTTTATTCATCTTATCTGACTTTATAAAGAAATTTCTGTCAGAAAAGTTTTTGAAGAATATTCCACCTTCAGCCAAGTAGATATTTGAATCACTATTATTTCTCTTAATTTTTATATATATTTTATTTGATATCCCGGTGAGGCCACTATTGATAGGCAATCCTACTAACATAAAGATTATGTAGAGAGTTGAGATAACCAATAAGATATTGAATAAGATTCTTCTTGTTGAGACTCCGAGGGTCGAGAATATCATCATCTCGTTTTTCCTACCAAGTACAATGAATGTTGCTATTGTTGCTACTAGTACAACAAAGGGTAGGAGGGTTGTCATATTATTAAAGCACTTTGAAATAGTCATAATAAAAACCTCGAAAAGTTTTATATTCTGATTTGTAGATGTAAATCTTAAGACTTCTGACAGATCCAATACAAGGACTAAAGCACTAACAAATCCTAGAGTAATCAGAATTTTTTTTGAGTACTCCTTTATGAAGTACAAATTAATTAAAAACATCTTTTACATGAGAGAAATGTATTCTCTTCTGACAACTACATCAGTTTCAACTTCATGGCAATTCCCTACACCTTTCAATGCATCTGATAATTTCAAAACAAATGCCATAAAAGGATCACTGCTAATCTTCCTTTGTTGCTCTTCTGTTAGGGAAATTCTATTTGCGTTTTGTAATACATAGAGATACATATCATGTTTTTCTGGATTATAGTCATCTATCAATGGTTTATTTCCTTTAATTTCTAGTTTGGAAATTTCTTGATGGAACTTGGTAGGGATTTTGAGAGTTGTCATTGCAAGTTGCTTATTTGAAACCTCTGATACAGCAACATAGTAAAGGAATTCAACTATTTCATTCTTATGATTGAACTTTTCTTGTTGATGTATTTTATCAAATGCCTTCTTAACTTCGATTGCATTAAGGTACATTGTATTAAGGCTCAGAGCATGAGAAATTATAAGCATGCTATCTGATGAGTTTTCTTCCATAGCTCTATTTAAAATCTCAGGCGTTATCCCAAACCTCTTACAGAATGTGAAAAATTTTTCTTGCTCTACAAATTCACCATCTGAAAGTTTTTTTAAGAATTTATATATCTCATCATCTGAAATGTTTCGGACAAATGTTTTCTCTACCGCTTGGAACTTCTTTGCTAGTTCTTTGATTGTTTCAATATTAATACTTATATTATCTGTCAGTTTATTTTCCTGAATTTTCATATACTCTTGATACATTTTGTAGCTTAAATATAAAACCCCTCCTCCGATTGCCAGATATAGTGCCGTATACGCAATTTCATGATTATTTCTAACAATACCTTTAACCGTTTCAACAACTGCATTAGATGTTTCATTAATACAATTAGCTGCAACTGTTAGAGTATTTGCTGTTATACTGTTTGCAACACTTATGCCACTAGATATCGTAGGTAAAATTGCAATAATACCTTGTGCTGCATTTCTGAAGTCAGGATCATTTAAATATAAGAAAGTTCCAGAGACAGCTGAGGCTGTAGTAGATGCTACTAATTCTTTAAAGTCTACTTTTGTCTCGTGAGTTATTGCTGGAAGTTCTTTATAAAACATATCAAATCTATCAAGTAGGAAATTCTTTTGCTCCTGATATTCATTCATCTGCTCATCCATCGGCAGAGAATCAAAATATTCTTTTAAGGATTCAAATGTTTTATGATTCCCAATTCCTTCTGATAATGATTTAGTAATGAATATTTTATGTAGATTAACTGGAATCAGAGGGATTACCTCTTTGGCATTTTTCAATATAATCTCTCTATCTTTTTCTTTATCAAAATTCTCTCTGAATCCTGATAAGAAAGGTATCTTTTTTAATCTAGAAATGAAATGCGGTGGCTGTAGAGTAGATGAAAAAACATGACAAAACTGACTGATATCAATTGTATGATTTTGTGATAATTTTTCATAAATGAAATCAAATGCTCTATCGTATACATTTTGAGCAGCCTTGGCAGTCACACACTTTGTTGTAAAATTTGCAACAGTATTCATAGCAAACTGAGATACACCATTAATAGGCATCAGATTCTTAAGATAACCGATTCCTTTAACACTTGCTGAGTACTTCATTTGAGTAACTGCTAGGTCCTTTACAAACTCACTGTAATCTAGATTCTTTGCAGCTTCTTCAGTCAATTCTATTTGATATCCGCTTGTTAGAAGTTTCACAGCAATTTCATTTGTGGATCTTTTAAAATCTGGATCATCCATCATCTTTGACTTCGAATGTTCATATAAAATTCCAAATAGATTACGTTCAGTGTTTGGAAGTCCGAACTCATCAACTATCATTGAGAGAGCTTTACTATTTAAAACTGACACAGATACTTCTAATGCATGTGGAATAAGGCTCTTGTCTTCTTTTATCCAATTTATTGCACTCTCTACATCATTCATCATAATGCTTTGCTTTATAAATCTTGATAAAAAAGGCTCCTTATTATCGATTATTTTACGATCTATGAGATGCTCAAAAACATCTTGCCTCTCCCACACCCTAAATTCCTAATATTATCCCATAGGTTTGATGTTGCATCCTCCAGTTCTTCTAAAAACTTTTTATCTTCAGGATCATTAGAATCTAGAGAACAAGAAGCTTGATGCAGCATTTTTTGCCTTTCATCCATGGAATCAGAATGGTGTTTAGGATTTCCCAGAGCAAGTAATGAAAGTTTTATGTAAGATGGTGGTTTTAAAAAGTTTACTTGCTCTTGATCCCAAAGAAATAAACTTGCTATTGTACGAATAGTTTTATTATAAAGATCAATTGAATTATTTTTCTCTTTAATAAGATCTAAGCTGAATGTTGCCTTTTCAGATGTCAATTTTCCTGGGAAGGACGTTGAAAAGTAAGTTGTTTCAATTGCCCCTGCTCTATTTATTTTTTCTCAAGCCTTACAACATCATTATTCGCACTTAACAACTTATTTAAAGTTAATGCTATCTCTGAGAAATTCTTTGCTGCTATTGGATCTGATTGTTCTGTGTTTGCATACCAAAAAGTAATAATTCCTTGTTGTATTAATTTTATATAATCTTTTGGATGTACATATGATCTTTCTAATTCTTTGACTATCTCATGTTCACCCATGTTACATATCATCCTAAATGTATCTGGTTGTCCGATGCAAAACTCCTTGAAATTCACAGCTGGTCATCTGATTATTTCTAAGATTGCTTTATATAGTTTGTTTTGGATCTCATCTTTTTCTACAAACTCTTCTGAATACTTTAGATCAATGAAATCCTTGATCATTTTTGCAATTAATGAATCATCTATTTTTGTACACCTCCTTGCTTCCTCTAGTAAATTTGCAAGAACTAGATCCACATTTTGATTTATCTTGTTTTTCTCATTATCGAAGAGGTTGCTATAAATTTCATTCAACAGCTCCATTTGCGTAGGAAAAACTTTAGATATCTGTTGGTCTTTTAATACAATCTCATGATTTGAAACTTTT
Organism: Rickettsiales bacterium; assembly: GCA_023263785.1. GTDB lineage: Bacteria > Pseudomonadota > Alphaproteobacteria > Rickettsiales > Midichloriaceae > JALQUO01. Next base: position 82,391 of record JALQUO010000001.1, read on the forward strand.
ATTTCATCTCCATAATTTATCTTGAAACCTGATTGTAAAATGAATTTATAAAATGGGATATGATTTGAGCCAGAAGTAACCTCTGCATTAAGAAATGAATTTTTGTTTAATTTGCTATCTACATTTATAAAGTGTTTTAATAGGTTTTCGTAGTAAAAAAGACTTGTCTTAACAAAGGCATTATGCTCATTTTTTCTTGCCAACTCAGCTGTAAGTTTTCTATACTCAGAAAATGATGTGAAAAGTGCTACAGATGGTTTAATAAAAACATCATGCTCTAAAAATGACTCAATATATTTTTCAATTGCGAGTTTTTGTACTTTCAAAAGAGAATCATGTTCATTACTCTTCACATGTCCATGTGCAAAAGTCAAAATAGTTGATATCAGTGGGGTTTTTCCATTTGAATCTTTTGCTAGAAGTAGCTCTGGTTCTTTTTCTATCCATGCTTCTAGTTCTTTCCACATTTTTTCATTTACAAGATAAAAAATTGGATGTGAGAAATTTGGATTATTTTTAATATATGGATTATATTTTCTTATTAATTCTTGCATGTATTCAACGCCGCCAGGTTTCTTAACTTCATCAACGACTACGACATTTAGAAGATTAGATATTGCTCTCTGAAGGGTTGCTGTTTTTCCTCCATAAGGATTGAATGAATATTCTTTTGGTAAAAATTCGTCATCATGTAAAATGACACTTTCAAGATGATCATAAAATCCTCTATCTACAACATATGAAATTGCAAGTAGATTTGATAAGTCACTGTAATTAGATGATTTATAAAATAAAGAAATCTTATCAAATAATGAAGTACACTTGCCAAAAACTATTGGATCAATTTTTTCATGTTGAGATTTTTGTGAGAGCCTTGCAAATAGAATATCATTTGTTGATTTATCTAATAAATTTAATGTTGACTTATCCTTATTTTTAAAGAAAAAATATAAAATCCTGAGGATATTTGGATCTGACTGGTCAGAAAGATATTTAATAATATTATCGCATGATTCTTCGCGACACTTTTTTAGTGTGTATTGTAATTTTAATAAAATGTCATTTGACTTAGTTTCATCGTAAATTTCAATCAATACCTCTGCAATATATGAGAGAAGCTCCTGGTCATCTATTTTATCTATTACATCTAAAAATGTTTCATTTAAACATAACTTAATCATCAGATGAAGCTCAGGTGTTTGATCAAATCCAGAATCACAAACTTCATCCTTAATTATCTTTTCTGAAAAAGTTGTAGCTTTTTTCTCACTAATAAATTTTTCTAAGCTACCAACATTATTTGAGGGTAAAAAGGATTCCAAAAAGGAAGATGAAAGAGATTTACTTTTTTTATTTTTTCCAGATATAGAGTCTATTAGTTCTTTAAGTTGGATTTTGTCAATTTTTTTACCAGAAAGAAGTTCAAGCTTTTTTATGTATGAATCTTTAATATTTTGTTGCAGCATTGAGAGGTGTTTTTAAAAAATGTACATTGCCTTACATATAAATCATAATAAAAATTATCGTTTATATAATGTCTTATTGAGTCATGTTGATAAAGTTGCAACAGCAAGTGCATGATTTATAAAACACTCAATATGTGGTACTATCTGGGAAAAATTTTTTACTGATTATGTTTTTATCCAAATATTTTCTTCCAACTCAAAAGACTACACCGAGCGATGCAACAATAGCCTCTCATCAGTTGATGATTAGAGCTGGTATGATAAGGCAGCTAGCAAGCGGTATATATGATTGGTTACCTCTTGGTTTAAAAGTCCTTCAGAATGTTTCAAGGATCGTCAGGGAGGAAATGGATAGAGCTGGAGCAATCGAAGTTCTTTTGCCTTCCATACAGCCAATATCTCTTTGGGAACAATCAGGAAGATATGGACAAAAGAGCGATATGTCATCTGAGATGCTTCTGATGAAAGACAGACATGATAATCAGCTGATCTTTGCACCAACTGCTGAGGAAGCTATCTGCCATCTATTCAATAATAACGTTCAGTCCTACAAAAATCTTCCAATGACTTTATATCAAATTAGTTGGAAGTTCAGAGATGAAATAAGGCCAAGGTATGGTGTGATGCGTGGCAGGGAATTCCTGATGAAAGATGCTTATTCCTTTGACCTAACTGAAGAGGATGCTCTGAAGTCATATGATAAAATGTTAAAGGCATATCTGAAGGCATATAACAGAATGGGACTGACAGCAGTTCCAGTCACTGCTAGCTCCGGTGATATAGGTGGTAACTATAGTCATGAGCTGCATGTTATAGCAAAGACCGGAGAAAGTACTATATATTATGATGCGAAGCTCCTAGATGCTACAAAACAAGATGATTTTAATTTAAAGTCTCTTGAACATTTTTACGCTAAGGAGAGTGAGAAACACGACCCAGAAATTGCTGGAGAAGTAGTTAGTAACACAAGTATAGAAGTAGGACATTTATTTTATCTTGATGATAAATACAGCTCACCTATGGGACTCAAAATCCAAGATAAAACTGGCTCTGCAATCGTTCCAAAGATGGGATGTTATGGGGTTGGTGTATCAAGACTAATAGGAGCGATAATTGAGTGCTACCATGATGAGAATGGGATTATTTGGCCTATGGAGGTAGCTCCATTCAAATGCGTCATAGCTAATATGTTACCAGATGATCCTACATGTAGCTCAGTTGCAATAGATCTCTACAACAAACTTGAGTCAAATGGAGTTAGTGTTTTGTATGATGATACAAACGACAGCGCCGGCAGTAAATTTGCAAGAATGGATTTAATCGGAATTCCTATCCAGATAGTTATTGGAAAATCCACCAAAGCAGATGGAACAGTTGAGCTCAGACTGAGATCCAACAAAAATGATTCAGTCCACTGCTCTGCTGCTGAGGCAGTTGCAAAAACTATCCAGCTAGTTTAGCTTTTAGAATTTCATTCACTACTTGCGGGTTTGCTTGTCCGCGGGTCTTTTGCATTACTTGACCAACAAAGAATGCAAAGAGTCTATCCTTTCCGCTTCTGTATTCAGCAACCTTATCTGGGTTTGCATCAATTACTTCCAATATGATTTTCTCAATGGCACTGTTGTCACTCAGCTGCACAAGATTCTCACGTTTGATGATAATATCAGGAGATTCTTTAGTCTCAAACATTATCTCAAATACTTGCTTAGCTATTTTCCCTGAGATTGTACCATTTTTTATGAGCCTAATGAGGTGAGATAGGTTTTCTGCTGACACAGGAGATGTCTCGATGTCTAGTTTTGCTTTATTGAGTGCTCCAAACAACTCAGCTGTAACCCAATTAGCTGCCATCTTAGGATCACTTGCATCAGCTACTTTCTCAAAGTACAGGGCTGTTTCTTTATCTGCAACCAACACATTTGCATCATACTCAGAGAGGCCATATTCACTTATGTATCTAGATTTTTTTTGCTCAGGAAGCTCAGGAAGTGATGACTTAATTCTTTCAATATATTCCTCAGTGAGAACTAATGGCAACAGATCTGGATCTGGAAAATACCTATAATCAATAGCATCCTCTTTGGATCTCATGCATTTTGTTTCTCCAAGCTCAACATTAAATAACCTTGTCTCCTGAGCTATTTCTTCTCCATTTTCTATTGCCTCAACTTGTCTTTCAGCTTCATACATAATTGCCTTGGCTATGTATTTGAATGAGTTGAGGTTTTTGATTTCAACTCTCGTTCCAAAGTTTGAATTTCCTGCAAGTCTAACAGAAACGTTTGCATCACATCTCATTGATCCTTTTTCCATATCTCCATCGCAAGTACCAAGATATCTAAGAATTGAGCGGAGTTTCTTCATGAATTCTACTGCCTCTTCTGCAGATCTCATGTCTGGCTCAGTTACTATTTCCATGAGAGCTATTCCACTTCTATTAAGATCTACAAAACTCTCAGTTGGACTCTGGTCATGAATACTCTTCCCAGCATCTTGCTCGAGGTGGATCCTTGTTATCCCTACATCTCTATGTGTTCCATCAGGCATATCAACCCTAACAATACCTTTACCAACTATAGAGTGAGTGAACTGAGATATTTGATATCCTTGTGGAAGGTCAGGATAGAAATAATTTTTTCTATCAAATATGGAGTACATATTAATTTCAGCATTGAGTCCCAAACCAGTTCTGACAGCTTGTTCGACACATTTTTCATTTAGAACCGGAAGCATTCCAGGCATCCCAGCGTCTATTGTTGAAACATTCGAGTTAGGTGCTGCATCAAAGCTAGTTGGACTAGAGGAAAACAACTTGCTGTTTGATTTGACTTGAGCATGAATCTCAAGTCCAATAACTAATTCCCAAACGTTCCCTGATGAGCTTGTTATATGAGTTGGAGTTGGCTCAGACTTTCTGCTGTTATAGGTTTTTATTTCCATATTAGTGCTATTAAAAAACAATACCGTTGATCATATAGCATCTAATGGAATTTTTCTATATGTAATGATTGTCAGTCTATATGTTTTTTATATGATCTAATATTTTGTTTTTGAAGATAATACAGAGGTCAAATCGGCACTCAAATCCATTGTATTCTGGGAATTCTGATAGGAAGATTTCTGCGGCTGAGTATATTCTAGAGATTTGTCTTGTGGTTAGAATTTCTTCTGTTGATGTTTTTCTTTTTCTTGCCTTAACTTCTACAAAGACAAGTTGATTATTCTTTTTGATTACCAGGTCTATTTCACCCAGTTTTGTTTTGTATCGCCTAGCAAGTACTTCAAAGCCAATTGCTTCAAAGTACTCAACGGCTAACTGTTCAGATTGTACTCCGTAAAAGTAATTATCTTGTTGAGACAACTGTTACAGCTCTACGGTTTTGAGCCCAAGCTTCAGCATCATGACCTTGAACTTCTGGTCTTTCTTTACCATAGCTCACTGTGCTCAGACTTTCACTGTTAACACCTGATTTAGCTAGGAAATCTTTAGCTGCATTAGCACGGCGCTCACCTAGTGCTAGGTTGTACTCTCTTGGACCTCTTTCATCGCAGTGTCCTTCAACAACAACGCTTAGGTTATCACGGCCTTTCAAGAGCTCAGCTTGTTCAGATAGTGTTTGTTTTGATTCTGCATTAAGTGTAGATTTGTCTGTTGCGAAGAATACTCTGTCAGCAACTCTACCTTTGAAGAAAGAAGATGTTTCAGATATTTCAACGCCACTCATACCAGAAGTAGCATCATCCATTGCACCTTCTTGAGATACTTTGTTTCCGCATGAACATGCAGTCAAACTGAACATTATTGGAACTGCAAGAAGAATTCTTTGAAATTTCATCATAAAAAGTTTTTTGTTAAATATAATTATATTTTTACCGCCTGTGTCATACTAAAAAAGTAAAACGATACAAAACACGAAGTGGCTATAACGTGATTATAGCAATTCACATTGAAATTGTAAAATATTTGAATGAGTTGCTATAAATAAAATTCATCTAAGAGTATATACGAAACAAAAAAATTTGACACAAATAAGTTTTCTATATATAAGTTTTCGTATGTGAATTTATACCTGTAGCTCAGCTGGACAGAGCAAGTGCCTTCTAAGCACTGGGTCGGGAGTTCGAATCTCTCCAGGTATGCCATGTGATTTTTCTGTAAATTAGTATTTTTTATCGCCTAAATATCTCAAGTATGTCAACAAAAAGTTTTAAGAATACTGAAATTCTCTACGTTATTGATGCAATTGCTAGGGAGAAGTCGATCAATGTAGATGATCTTTTTTCTGCCCTTGAGGAAGTAATAAAAACTACCGCTAAAACACAATATGGTAACTCTGAGAACATATGCGTTAGATTAGATAAGAAAACAGGTAATGTTGAGTTATACAGATCAATCGAGGTTGTAAGTGATGCAGATTTCAAAGACGCTGAAGATAAATCACATATTATTAGTTTAAAAGAGGCAAAGAAAAAAAATCCAGACATCGAGTTAGGTGAAGCAATAGAAGATCATCTCCCACCACTAGATATGAGCAGAATGTCTGCATATGTAGCAAAAGGATTAATTGTAACCAAATTAAAGGAACTTGAAATCAATAAGCAGTACGATCAACTTAAAGATAGAGTTGGTGAGATCGTACAAGGAATGATAAGATCAATAGACAAAAAAGGCGCAACTCTCCTCATAGAAGGAATTGAATGCTATATCTCGAGATCACACATGATAAGAGGTGACAGTTTCAAGGCAGGAGATAGAATGAAAGCATATCTTGTAAAAGTTGAAAAAGCACCAAATGAAATTGTCTTGCAGCTATCAAGAACTCATGGTGAATTCCTAAGTAAGTTAATGAAAAACGAAGTTCCTGAAATGCAAGATGGCTTGATAGAAGTCAAGTCAGTCATAAGAGATCCAGGATCAAGAGCTAAAGTTGCAGTGTATTCACCAGATAAAGACATCGATCCAATAGGATCTTGTATAGGTATAAAGGGATCAAGAATACAAGCAGTTACAGCGGAATTATCAGGTGAGAGAATTGATGTTGTGAGATGGTCTCCTGATGATGCTCAATATATTATTAACTGCTTTGCTCCAATCCAACTCCTCAGGATAATTATGGATGAGGATAACAATAATGCTGACATAGAGGTAATGGATAAAGACTTGAGTGCTGTAATAGGGCGCCAAGGACAGAACATAAAACTCATATCTAAACTAACTGGAGTTCATATAAATGTTAATGCTGAAAGAGAAAGGAATTTAGTACAGGAATCTTCATCAGATGAGCATCTAGAAAGATTGATGAATGCATTAGATATAGATGAGTTGCTTGCTCAGCTGTTAATCAGTGAAGGCTACAAAACAGCTGCATCAATAATAAAAGCGGGTGAAGCAAAAATTGCTCAGATAGAAGGACTAGATGAGGCAATAGCTGGTGAATTAGTGCTGAGGGCTCAAGAATATATTGCTCAAAATGATGAATCTGAAGATGAGAAAGCAATAACTCCAGCAGCTCTAACTCAAAGACCTGACAGTAGAAAGAAAGCAGAAGATGAAAATTCAATTCTGATGAAGGACATTAGAAACACCTTAGCTCATGCAGGAATAACAAGTCTTCAGGCAATAGCTGAAATGTCAGGTGAAGAGTTAGAAGAGATTCTTGAGGGGTCTAACTTACATATCCCAAGACACAAGCTAGATGAAATAGTCATGAATCTCAGAAACAAGCTTTTCTTTAATGTTTCTAATAAATGAGGGATTTCTTTAATAAAAAAGTTTGTATTCTTGGTTGTGGAAAGACAGGGGAGGCAGGAGTCATTTTCTTTAAGAAGTTCAATTGTGAGATTTTTGCATTTGATGATAAAAAAGATCATTTACAAGAATTCTGTAAGAAACATCAAATCAGTGAATTTACACATCAGGAATTTGATATCCTATTTGTTAGTCCAGGTATTCCCAATAATCAACATAGAAAACATCACATAATATCATCTGTATCAAATGCAGTAGAGATAACATCTGATATAGAAATCCTCCAGAAAATGTATCTTGATGCTAAGTACATAGGAATTACTGGAACAAATGGGAAGTCCACAACAACAGAGCTAGTGGGTCACATCTTAAAGTCATCCCTAAGAGGTAAGAGAGTACAAGTCTGTGGGAATATAGGAACCCCTGTGTTATCTGTTGATGAGGCAGACATATACGTCATTGAACTCTCATCATATCAGATAGATCTCATTCCTAATCCAAAGCTGGACGTAGCTGTATGTCTCAACATAACACCTGACCACATTGATAGATATGGCACCTTTGAGAATTATATGCATTCAAAAGCAAGGATCTTTTCTGATTCATCAACAAACATTATATCTGTCGATTATAGTCATTGCAAAGAAGTGTTTGGAACCATTAACAGAGCGATTCCAATCTCAAGGGAGAAGTATTTAGAAGTTGGCATATCGGCAGTTGATGGGAAGGTTTTTATGAGTAACTGCCTCGCATGGAAAGGAACAACTTCATTTAATTTACCAAAGAATACATCTCTCTTAGGAAAATACAACACAGAAAACATATTAGCTGCCGTTGCTGTATGTCTTGCATTTAAGGTTGATCTTCAAGATATAATCAGTGGACTTGAGACTTTTGTAGGATTACCACACAGAATGGAGATAGTTACACACAACAGTGAAAAAAACATCACATTCATAAATGATAGTAAGGCAACTAATGTTATGTCTGCTAGGGCTGCATTTGAAGCACTAAGGGGAAAGAAAATCATCTGGATTGCAGGAGGTATATGCAAAGATGATGGCATCGAACAATTAAGTGAATTTTTTCAATATATTCATAAGGCATATCTTGTTGGCGCAAGCATGGATCAATTCTATGAAGTCTTGATTAAACATGGTGTTGATGCAAAAAAATCAGGCTCTCTTGAGATTGCATTAAATGACATATGTGAGACACCTACAGAAAACTCTGTAGTTTTATTATCACCTGCATGCGCATCAACTGATCAATGGAAGAACTTCGAAGAGAGAGGTAATTTCTTCAGAAATAGAATCAAAGGCAATTCAAACTGAAAATGAACTACCACAGCCACATTTTGCTTTTGCATTTGGATTTTTCAAAAGAAAATGCTCTCCAGAGATGGTTGCACTATGATCAAGGATAGATCCAGAGACGAGAGGCAATGAATGCTTATCAATAACTAACTCAAGATCAAGACCTTCTGATGCAAAAAACAAATCATCATCAGTTGTAGATTGATCTATCAGAAATTTATATTGATAACCTGAACATCCTCCTCCGATAACTTTTATCCTAAATCTCTCAGCTGGATTGCTTGTGGTAACTTCGTCAAGTGCAAATGAAGAAGAGGATTCTAAAGATTTTTTGCAAATCTTAGAAATCAACTTCTTGGCAGCTGCATTTGTTAGTTCAATCATTGTTTGACTTGTGAACAAATATTATCTGTACCGTCAGCAGCAGCGCCTTTGGAAATACTGTCAACTATACCAGAGGCACCAAACAATAGCCCCATTCCGACCATAACTGCTATTGCAAGTCCCCATGTTATCTTACCAAGGAAAAGACCTATTGCCATTGATATCAAGATCAAAATTGATATAACTTTACCCACACCACCTGTTATTTGGCCTATGACATTACAAAATATTGTTACAATACCTGTTTGATCAGCGGGATTTTGTTGGGGCTCGCCAGCAAAGACATCATTAAAAAAGCAAAATACAACCATCAGTGATAGAAGAGATGGTAGTAACTTTGCAAATCTATTACTTATAAACAAAGTTTTAGACATATGATTTTTGTAAATTTTTCTGTTCTACTTTATAGTATCACTTATTTTTTACAGATACAAGCAAAGGTATGATTATACAACTAAACTAATTCTTCCATCATTTAAAAAATACATTACTGCTTCTTGTATTTTCCCAACATCATGGTCATTTTGGTGGTATACTAATTTTTGAGAAGTTGCATTATTATCACTATATTCGCTGCTATTTTGATTGGTGCTCATATTAAAATTAATATCAGCACCAAGGTCTGAATGGAAATTTTTCACTATTATGTCTTTAAGTTCTGCTGCGCTTTGCTGCAAAAGCGAAAGAGTTGAGAGTTTCTCAAATGAGAAATTTATTACTAACTTATCTTGCAACTCACACTTTATTTTTATATTACCTAATGCCTCAGGATGAAGAGTTACTTCTATTGAATCTTTTGTATTTATACCCCTTACTTCTATTGCTTCGATCACTTGTTTTCTAATAGAATTCGAAAGTTCATATTTTTCAGTTGCTGCAATTTCATTAATTGAGTAACTATATGAATTGCATTCATGAATAGTTTGGGACGATATAGTGAAATCACAATTTTTAATTTCTATTCCTTCAACTAGAAAGTCTGTTCTTTGTTCTTGATCAACTGAAGAAAATGTCTTTTGTATATTGTCTAGAAGATTATCATCATTGAATCTCTCCTGATTTATATCAAGTAGAAAATTTGTATTTATAAAATAACCATTATTTTCTGATGTAACTTCGTTGTTTTGATAAAGATTTGGTCTAATAAACCACGGCTGAGAACTTACTTTTATTGTTAAGTTTGTAATAAGATTATCTTCATCTTGTGAGGCTTTATTTTCCATATTAGAAAGATCAAATGAGATCTCTACTGGAAAAATATTATTTGAAATATCAGAAGTTTCGTTGTCGAAACCCTGCATTGCAACAATTGTTTCATATTGCCAGTTCAAACCATCTTCAAATAAACTGGTGTTTTCATCTGAAGCGAGTAAAAAAGGTTTTTCTTCAAGACCTTTTGAAATCTCAATTTCAGACTGAAGAATATCGACAAAAAAATTAGCTCCTGTTGTGTGACCAGAATGCATACCTCCAATTGATTCTGCTTCCTTAATAAAACAGGAACTATTAATATTTACTTCTTTCAATATTAGCTGCTAAAATTTTGATTATTGGCTATCACAAAAAATCTAACACAGTGCTTTACTACTTTCAATAATGTTGTTTAAAAAAATTATTTTTTTGTTTTTAGCTTCTAAAATAATAGAAATAATGGCAGTAAAGGGAAAAATTTGACTTGTATTTTTTCATCTTATTCCATATACTTATTCAATGTAGAGTCAAAACTTTATTAAATTGCTCTCGAAAACTATCATATTTGTAGCATAGAAACTAAATACATATAACGAACTAAACATGAGTAAGAAAAAACAGGAGATAGCACATCCGATAGATGTTCTTGTTGGAAGAAAAATAAGGGAGTTTAGAGTTAGGCTTGATAAAAGTCAAAAAACATTAGGAGATGAGATTGGATTAACATTCCAGCAAATCCAGAAATATGAAAGTGGAAAAAACAGAGTTAGTGCAAGTATTTTATTTGAAATCGCAAAAGCTCTCAAAACACCTGTAGCTCAGTTTTTCAATAATTCAGAACAAGTTCTTGCTTCGTTAGGTCTTGGTAGTCAAGGCATTTCAGTGTTGTCAGACAGCGCAGAAAGTTTGTATGTTGCTGATGAAAAAACAATCGGTAATTATTTTATGCAGATCAAGGATCCAAAAGTAAGAGAATCTCTCATAGCTCTTCTAAAAACCCTTTCTGAAAGTCACTGATTTATTTTGAAAACATTAATCCTGTGATAATATAGTTCAAAGACAAAACTGCTATTGAACTCATCACAACGCTCCTTGTTGTTGCAGTACCGACGCCCTGTGCACCTCCAGAAGTTTTATATCCATTATAACAACCTATTGCACACACAGATATCCCGAAAAAGAACGCCTTCACAAGACCAGAAAAAACATCATGAAACTCTATAAAATCTATTGTTTTTTGTAAATAAGGAATTGCTTCAAAGCCTAAACGAAGTGTTGCAACAAGATATCCACCAAATACTCCTATTATGTCTGCAAATATTACTAGCAACGGCAACGATATCATACCAGCTAAAACCCTTGGTAATACTAAATAAGATTTTGCACTTATTCCTAGTATCTCGAGTGCATCGATTTGATCTGTTACTTTCATGGTTCCTATCTCAGCAGTTATTGATGCTCCAAGCCTCCCTGCAAACATCAGACCACTTAAAACAGGTCCTAATTCCCTTGCAATAGATATTACAACAACAGATGCTATCGATGATTCTGCATGCATTCTACTGAACCCTGTATAGCTCTGTAATGCAAGGACTGCACCGGTGAAAATTGCTGTCATTGCAACAAGCGGCAGCGATCTAATAAACATATTCAAGAACTGATCAACAAATAACTTGATTGGGAAACTTCTCTTGAAAACATCACGGAAAAATATTGCAAAAACACCGATTGCATTGATAAAGCTGAGTGATTGATTACCTATCACAAATAAAATATCGTTCATTTTTTAATGTTTTTTAATTGAATTAGAATCTCTAACTGTTCTTTGAAATGTTCATGTAAAAATTTCTCTAAGAAATCTTTTGTTTCTGATGCAAAAAAAGATGAATTTATTTTTAAATCATTTTTCTTTTCATCTTTACTTTTTTTTATTTCATTGACTCTTTGTTCAAAATCAACTTGCTGTGCTATATCTTTTTCATTATTACATGCAAAGTAATAAAAAACAAAAATTGCGGTTAATAATAGAAATAACCGATTGAATCTTCTGCCTATGAGAAAAATCATAAGCCAAGCTGACTATGACTCTGAGTATGAAACTTTTGAGTAGCCTTCTTAGCTAATGCTTCTTCCCTTTGAGATGCTTTTATCATCTCTCTACTAATTAGACAATCTTTACAGAACTTTTGCTTTTCTTCATGAGTTGAGAGTGAATGGGACCTATCATTTAAAAGAGCAACAATTCTGTTGAAACGTTCTTCTGCTTCAGGAGATTCAAATCTTACTTTCTTTTTATTTTCTGTCTGGTTATTTACATCAGATTTATCTCTTTGTTCATCTTGTTTTTCTTTGTTTTCTTCATGATGACTACTAATTCCTTCTGCAAACAGATCGATTATTGTAACAAATTCGTCATGCATCTTATGTTCAACAGCCAGTGCAAATAATAAACCCATTTCAAAAACTGGAGCGCCTTCAAGTATGTCAAGAATTGTTGCTAATTTTCTATCTTCAAAAATAATGTGACCATCACTATCTCCTTCAGTATTACCTAACACTTCCTTTTCATGTTGCTCTCTTTCTTCTCTTTCTTCTATTTGGAATTCACAAGCTGCCTCAACGAATTTTTTGTATTCTGCTTGATCTCTCTCCCTCAAAGCAGACTCAAAGCCCCTTATAAGTGATGGTGAAGACAAAGTTTTGATGTATGCTCTTAACTCTTCTATTTCAACATGAGAGATAACATATTGATACAAAACTTTCTTATGAGCTATCTCATCTGCAAGTGACTGTGATAGGGGTTGTTTTTCTTGAGATTGTGTTACTTTATCCTCTTTTACCTTAACAAACTTATCTTCTGGAAATTTACTTTTTTTGCCTTTTGAGTGATCAATGACACCGAAATACAAAGCTTCAACTTTTGTGGCTTCAGCATTTGCGTTTGCTTCAGCTAGCTTAAATGATACCAAGTTCTTAAGAATATTTTCAACTGCAGGGTTCTTCTTTGGTTTTTTCTTTGAATCGTTTTTATCCTTTCCAAAATTCAAGACTGTTTTGATCTGTTCTATTGGCATTTTTTTTATTCTTTTTCTTTATCGTAACATAACTTTAAGAATACTAACATTATTTCTTTAAGATTTTATTAAGGAATTATTTAAAATCTATTGCTTGAGACAACTTCTCATACGAGCTCTCAAGGGTTTCTGAGTCATTGACGTTTTGCGATATGAAGCCATTAAGGCCTTGATGATACTTGATTGCCTCATCAACTTCCGGATCAGTACCCTTTTTATAAGCTCCAATCCTTATCATGTCAGACATCTCATCATATGTTGACATAAGATATCTCGCTCTATTCACTAATGTGTTTTCTGAGTCGGTATTACAGCGAGGCATTGTACGAGAAACACTACTCAGAACATCAATTGCAGGATATATACCCTTTCTTGCGATCTTTCTATCCAACACTATATGTCCATCTAGGATACCCCTCACAGCATCTGCTATTGGCTCATTTGTATCATCATTTTCTACAAGAACACTAAACAGACCTGTGATCGATCCTTGGTCTTTCTGTCCAGGTCCAGCACGCTCTAAAAGCTTTGGAAGAATACTGAAAACACTTGGCGGGTAGCCCTTTGTTGTTGGTGGCTCACCAGCAGCCAACCCTATTTCTCTTTGGGCCATAGCGAATCTCGTGAGATTATCCATCATACACAGCACATCTATTCCTAAGTCTCTGAAGTATTCAGCTAGAGTAAGTGTTGTATAGGCTGCCTGTCTTCTTGTGAGAGCTGACTCATCGGATGTCGCAACAATAACAATTGCTTTAGCGAGCCCTTCCTCTCCTAAGTAATCCTCAATAAATTCCTGAACCTCACACCCTCTCTCTCCTATCAAACCTATTACCTTTACTTCTATGTCTGAAAACTTAGTGATCATTGCCATCATCATAGACTTTCCGACTCCAGAGCCAGCAAATATCCCCATCCTCTGTCCCTCACAGCAGCTCAGGAAAGCATTTATAGCTCTTATTCCTATATTTATTTTTTTTCCAACTCTTTTTCTTGTGTGAGCATGTGGCGGATTATTTTGTAGGTGGCAGGGCTGATTTCCTCTAATGAGAGGACCTTTTCCATCTATTGGATTTCCGAACGCATCAACTACACGACCCATCCAAGAGATACTAGGATATATCGCATGAAGTCCTGCTGCAGCCTTTACAGGGGATCCCAATGATATTCCTGTTGTGTTGTTAAATGGCATCACTAGTGCGGTTGAGTCCTTAATTCCAACGACCTCAGCACTAATTGTGCCATGAGAAGTAATTATCTCACAATAAGAGCCTATGCTGCAGTAATTATATAAACCAACTACTTCAACTATCAATCCTTTGACAGCGCTGACTTTTCCATAGACGGATTCGGAATTTACAGACTCTACTTCATGGATTGCATTGTCAATTTTTTGCTTTAACATTTACATTTTATTTTTTACATTAAAATGAATTTTATGTTATGTCAGAAAAAAATACAAATTTTTATATGCATAAAGTTAGGAAGATCAGATTATATGTTGAGTTCAACAAACAGAATAAAATGCAACTCAATCAAGAACAAAGCCACTACTTGCTAAATGTCATGAGATGCAAAGAGGGTGAGAAGATCTATATCTTTAATCAGAATATGGGTGAGTGGATCGCATCAATTGGAATTAATAAGAAAAGTGTTTTTGTGCAGCCAATTAATCTTCATAGAGAATCACAACAAAGAAATAGTAAGAGGATTGTGTTATGTTTCGCACCAACAAAGAAGTACGGAGAGTTTGTTATTGAAAAAGCAACTGAGATGTCTATTGATGCAATAATGCCAATCATGAGTGAGAGGAGTGTTATAAATAAAATCAACAATAACAGATATCAAAAGGCAATCATTGAGGCTTCTGAACAGTCTGGTGCGATTCTTTTGCCACACCTTTTTTGTATGACAAAAATATCACATATTCAAAAGCAGATCATATCAAAATATGAAGCATTTAATCATATATATGTTGTCTTACATACAGAACAGCTTGAAACCATTTCAATTAATCAACTGGAAGTTCCTGAAAATACAGTGTTATCAATCATAATAGGTCCTGAAGGGGGTTTTAGTGAGTCAGATATAAATGATCTAAAGAGAAGTATTACAAGCAATCTCTAGGATCATCTGTGATGCGTGCAGAAACTGCGTCAGTTGCTGCAATCGCACTTTGTAATGCTATTATCGGGAAATATAGTTGATTTTTTCAAAAAAATATGTGATAATCGCTAAACAAGCTACTTCTTTGGAGAGGTTGCTGAGTGGCCAAAAGCAGCAGACTGTAAATCTGCCCGCCTTGTGCGTTCGTAGGTTCGAATCCTACCCTCTCCACCATATTTTTTATCTAGTAACATTCCGTAGTTTTCTCCTAAAATACAGGTATAAGTAACCTTTTTATTTTTTATAACTAAGAATGTTTTGTTATGATCGATTTTCTTTGATTCAATTATTTGAATAGAATCGGATTGATTTCCTGTGAATTTATCAACTAGCTTCAATTTCTTTAGTAAAAATACCCCCAAAAGTATACTCAAAGAAAGTACTATAAGTACACTTAAGGCTTTTATATAAACAAGACTATTCATCAAAATCAGAAGTATGTATAGGCAATTCTGCTATGAGTTTATGTTTATCTTTTTTACTAATTTTATTGTCTTGCATTATATTATGCATCTCACTCTTGATATATTTATCGACTACTGACTCCACCTCATCTAGTTTATTTGTGAAGAAGTGATCTGCCTTGTTTATTACATTGTACTGAATCTTTATGTTTGGCTGAACTGAGATCTGATCTACGAGTTTTGCAACATTGTGTTCAGGAACAACTAAATCGTTTGTACCTTGCACTATGCAACCACTAACTGGACAAGGTGATAGGAATGAGAAATCATATGAGTTTGCTGGTGGTGAAATCATTATAAATCCTTTTACTTCTGGTCTTCTCATAACAAGTTGCAAACCAACCCACGCACCAAATGAGAAACCAGCAATCCAATAGTTTGATACATCTGGGTTATTGTTCTGTAGCCAATCTAGAGCAGTTGTAGCATCTATTAATTCACCAACACCATGATCAAAAACACCGTGTGATTTACCAACTCCTCTGAAGTTAAATCTCATTGCTGAAAATCCATTGTTAACAAAAATGTGGAAGAGTCTATAAACAACTTTATTGTTCATAGTACCACCATGGAGTGGATGAGGATGTAACACCAAAACTGTAGGGGCATTAGGGTCTTTTGCAGTATAATATTTTGCCTCCCTTTTACCCATCTCACAAGTGAAAAATATGTTACGCATCTTTAAATTTTCTATTATTTATTAATTGAAGATGAAAGTAACATAAAAAGGTTTCTTTTTCTAACCTTATTTCATTTTTTTATGTGTGAATCTACAAAATGCTCCATATAATCTGTTTGTACCATATTGATTTCATATATTTTTAGTGACTGCATCAATGCGTATAAAATCAACATTGAAGGTTGAGTTGTATTAATACATATGTCAGGCAAGTTAGGATATGTAGCCTTAACTTGAGAGTATGTCATTCCTGAAACAGATAACATTATTTTGTATACATCATCAATTGTTATGACATTTTTATCAAACCCTAGTTGCTTTTTTATCCCAAGACTAAACAATAAACTATCTGCATAAATAACAGGTTTATGCTTTTGAATAAAGTCTTGTAGTTTTGCATCTGTTTTTATTGGCCCACCTATGACATCATCTGCGTAGTCAATTACTTTATTTAGTTCTTTAGGATGAACTGTTGTGAGAGATACAGGTGAACAAAATGAATTTTGTTGTACTAAAGCATTCTGTAGTGCATTTTTATCTTTTTTGTCACCATTTTGTAACAACACAATATTGTTTCTTGCATGCACACACTTTTGATCTTCATCTGAGAGGAATTTAGCCTGTAAATCATGTGTAAAGTTATCAGTACCATATTGGCCGTTGTAATGCTGCACTTCACCTTTATCGTTAATCCAACTCAGTTGAAAACTTGCACCACCTATATCAAATGCTATAAATGCACCGTCTGGAATATCGAGTGTGTTTTTCATTGCGTGCAGCTTCATTTCACCTTCATGGTTTTGAGTTGCAACAATCGGATCTACTTTGATTTTTTTAACTTCATCCAACCACTCATGAATATTCTCAGTATTTCTAGCCCATCCTGTTGCAATTGCTTTACATTGAGAGTTTGTCTCACAATCTAATTCAAAGTGATCCTTTATCGCTGAAATTGCTTTTGCACCTTCTTCTATACATCTTTTTGGTAAAATATTATCATTTGTATCGCTTAAACAAGCCTGATATGGATAGTTTTTATTTAGAGTTTTTTTCTCTATAGTTTTATTACTATTGCAGGTGTCTTTCGTATAAAGTATGCTTTTTGTTGTGCTTGAGCCAACATCAATTACAAGAAATTTAACTATACAGAGGTCTTTGTTGTCGACTTTATTTTCAACTGCAAAAGAATGAAAGGAAAAAAAGAAAAGAAATTGTAAGGAAAAAACTGGAAAAACAAAATTTAATTTAACTCTCTTAGACATCTATACAAAAATATTATCTCTCGATGCTATGCTGTGATTGCACTGGAGCATCATAGAAGTTTACCGTATCCGCACTATACCAGAAATTCAAATAAAATGCAACAAGGCAAAATGATAGTCGTCAAATTGCAGCTATTTACATTTTATTGGAATACTAGTTGCAGAAACATTCACACATGATGTATCTTGTGTCACGTTTCCGAAAATTCCACCTATACATTGTGCTTGTGGTGGTATTTTTGTACAGGTAAAAACATTTGTTCCTTTACTCATCGCATTTTTATAAAACGCCTGGAATTTATTACTTAACATTGCTACCGATATGTAATTAGATTTGCTGTTTTGAGTTTTTATCTGCTCAAGCTCTTGTTCAAAGAGAGGATCATAGTCTTGATCACTTTTTGCACTTCCATCAATTTGATAATCTGAAATAACATATCTATAACTATAATTACCAGTTGGTTTGTTTTGACTGTCGTATTCAAATTCACACTTCCCATTAGTTTGGTCATTTAGTTTTATATCTGTATCCCATATCGCCTGTCCAATATTTGGTATTGTATTTGGACCAAGGCTTTTACAGAAAGGCATGTGGGTACATGACATCCTTGGCACAACAATATTATTACCGTTTAAACTGGAGAAATTTTTTGAATCATATCTTCCAGAAAAGAAATCCCAATCCTCTGAAGACATCATACATATTTTATCTGGGAAAGCCTGATCTTGTGTAGTGCCTTGATAAAGACCAGGACATATTGCATCATATATTTTGTTAGGCCCAACTCCACTACAAAGAGCAAAAGATGCATTTGGCTTTGATGGATCATCTTTACATGAGGTTGTATCTCTTTGCCCAGCAGGTATTATAAACACCATTCCATCAGGGTCTTCCAAATATGTATTACAATGTTTTTTAGGATTTGGTGGGGCTTGAACAGCAGTATAATAATCTGCCTCCCCATCATCTTTGAGTTTTGGAATAACTGCCTTTATTCCTACTAAATAATTCTCAAGGAAACCTGTAGGAGAAACATACGAATAATCTAAGAGGTCTGGACTTTTTTGATTACAAGAATTGCTTTGTGCTTGTTCGTCAGTGTCAAACATATCAACCCTTAGAGGCGCTGGAATTTGTGAATCCTTACATCCTCCTGAATCAAATGGATAAGTTATCTCCATTCTGTTATTTCCTAAGACTGTGATTTTATTAATCACAAGGTTAGAATCAAGAGTACATTCTGTTACATTTGAACCATCAAAACCAATATAGCCATTTGAATATATGTTGTCATCCCAACTACTTTGTTTTGCAGCATTGATACATAAATCACACTTAGTTTCTCTGATATCACCAATTTTACTTGGAGATGTTGATGGTAGGTAGTTTAATCCTAAATACAAATCTTTACCATCAGATGTCTTACCTATCTTATCACCCATATTGGCATTTATTGAGAAAGGAAAGATAGCTTGATATGCGTTATTCTTGAAATCAACGTAGGTATGATAACATGGGAAAAATGATAAATTACCTTTTTTCTGTTCTATAGCTGGTCTTGGATAACTTCCTAATGGCATATTACCCTTCATAATATTAATCTTGTCAGGGGTTGTATCATCTACAGAAGCACAATACTGAGGTCCACTACCTTTATATTGTTGACATATTTGATTTTGTCCACTTTCAAGTTTTATATCTAATGTCATTGTATCTAAAATGTCACTACCAACAACAAGATTCAAAACTCCAATTGGCTCTTGGAATTTTGTATCAGGATAAAGCTGACTAACTAAACCAACCTTAGGTACAACAAAATATGATGCAGGAACAAAGCCATTTGAGAAAGGTGGCGGGCCGTCAACCATTGGATATGGAATACATCCTATTGAAGTCCATTGCGATATATCTCCCCGCATGCTGCGTCCCCCTGCTGTTACGTCAAACGCACAGACAACATTTGGAAAATCATCTGTAGATGAAAGTGGAAAATCACTAGCATAATTATTTACGTTTTCTCTTCTAAATTTTACAAGACATACTTTATTCTTTAGATTTGTAACAATAGGATTATTTTGATTTGTTTTTGAGAATTGTTGTAGGTTAAATTGACATTGATCAGGCTTAGAAACAATCATTGTTTCTTCAACTTCAACCCAACCAGAATTAGCTGTACCACCACCATCACAACCATCACTATGCCATGGATCTGTCCATGAACCTCCATCACAATAACCGTATCTCATTTTTATAATGTATTGTGGCTCAGAAAATTGGCTTGAATTTACAGCATCAAGTCTTACAACAGTAGCTGTGTTTTTACCACCAGGTTGTGAAACATTATCTGCAGCACAATTATTTCTCAATTCACCACCAGCAAACCTACATCTATTGCAAGCTTGTTGATCATTACTCCACTCCCATATCCAATTTGAGTGACCACAATCACTTCTAGCGTTTGCAGAAGATGCAAGAAATAAAAAAGATATTATTAATAAGAAAAGCCTCATTTTGTTATTTTTAGATTATTTAATATCTTGAATGATGCAACAATACTTTGATCATCTTGTTTTAGTAAAAACATATGTTCAGATGGATTATACATTTTTATTGTATTGAGATCCACATGATTTAAATCAAAAATTTCTTTGAAAGGTTTATCAACAAACTTATCTGATAAAAAGAATCTTGTAGGTATTAATTTTGATATTATTTCTTTGATGTTTTTTGAATTATAAAGGGTATTTCTATGCTCACAAGTAATGATAAATACAACATGTTTTTTTGCAAGCTCTTCAAACATTATCATAAAGTCTTCATAGAAAATATTGCAGAGATCTAGAACATCACTATCGAAAGCAATTATTGTGTGTCTTAAATTTGAGTAATCAAGCCTAGAATTTAAATCCTTAAGGAAAAGAAAAACACTCAGTGATTTCATTCTTTTTTGAACTGACTTATCAAAGTTTATATCATTTAGAAAACTTCCAAAATTTATTGAAATAATTTTATCCTCTATAGGGGTGTCAAGACAAAAGAACTTGAAAAAACAATCACTCTTAAAGAACTCACTTGTATTGTGTTTTATGTCACTATTTAAACCAACTTCTGAGTTTTGGATTAAATTACATACGTCATTAGATAGTTTGGAAAAATCTATTGTTGTTGTTTTTTCTTTGTTGATTATTTCAATTATCTGAGAGATAAGATTAAGTACCTCTGCTGAGATTTCATCAGATATGACTAAATCCTTAAATATAATATATTCAAAAACCTTTTGGATAAACTTTGGATCGTAGCTCATGATCCTAAACATATCCATAGAGAAAGGTGTCTCATATGAGTTTATAACCTTTGCACTACATGTTGTCATCACCTCACCATCTGAACCATCATAATCAAAATTTACGACCTTTAAGTCAAATTTGAATGATTCACAAATTAGAAAATATCTTAATAGATGAGGTTTGTTTATTTCTGGACCAACAATTATCGTATGGCCGATATTAAAACTGTTATGGAAATTAAAGAAATATGGAAGATCATCAACTGTTTTGAAAATTGCTATTGGTTTACCCCATATGCTTCCATTATATCCTCCAATCGATTTTTGTTTAATTGATGAAAAAAGGCCTGAGTTATAAACTGAATCTGGCTTCTCCCTTCTGAAGAAAAATGAGTTCCCTGGGATTGCACTTAAGATTCCACCCATCATGTAATAATCTTCCCTTACTGTTGAAATTCCTATATTAAACAGTAGGTTTGAAGTATTCTTAAGGTTTGTATGAAGAGATAACTCATTTTCTCCAAAGACAATAATACCAACTTGAGAGTTCATAAGCGAGTTATTGTTCAAAGCATTTTGTTTCTCCTCAACGGCATTAACAATACTTTGTGACTTTGTAATGTTAGATATTGCCTTTTGCTTGTTAAGAAAATTTGAGTAATCATCTTTATCAATTAATTTTATACTTTCATATATAAGCATTCTTTGATTAAGGCTCAATATCTGATCTGTATGTTTTATTAGAAGATTGTAATGATTTTTTAAAGTCATTATTCCTGCATACTCAGTTTTTTCTCCATCTGTAGACATTATGACATCTCCGTTGAAATCAAGCTTTTTTGAGTCATCGGTGTTTAAAGCGACATAATTGTATTTCCAATCATATGAGAGATTAAAAGAAAGGATCTTAGAGTATTCTGCCATCGAAATTTCTATATCCTTTTCATAAAAATGAGTGAGATAGAAAATGAATGAGAGAGGCTCAGAGATAAGTTTGTTATCTTTCTCGACTATAGAAAGCATACTAACTCCAAATTCCTCAAGAGAATTAAAAATTTTTATTGAAATATCTGAGAGCTCTTGTAAGCCTTTGTTGAGGTTATCAAAGAATCTTTTTTTTACTTGAGATAAAAAGAAATTCTTTATGAAATTACTACTTGAATATATACTTTTACTTCCTTTGTGAACTATTGCTATGTATAGGGAATTCATGAGGCAGTTTCTGAATCCATTCTCATTTACCCATATTTCATGTTTTATTTGAGCAAATTCAGAAAAAAATACAGTGGATGTATCTATATTCATATAGTCCCGCTTCGAATAGATAATAAACATTACATTTGGACTTATCACATTACTTATTAGTCCACGTAATACATCTCTTAGATTATTATTTTCTTGAGAAAATCTTTTTGAGAAGCCTTTGACTTTTATTATTTGAACTAACTCACCATTCCTTGTAAGAAGAGTACTACTGTCATAATGACATGCAACAGATATCAGATCAGAAAAGTCTTGAGATTTTTTTTTCACAGCTTCTAAAGATTTTGAGTTAAATATACTAATTTCCCGGCTTTTATTCTTCCGTTTGCATTATATACAAAAGGATAATTGTACATATTGTGACCAAAAACATCAATGCTATAAAATGGTATGTTTATATTTTTTGCGAAGTTTAAAACCACATTTTTCATTTCATTTGAGCTTTCATACATATCACCTACTATGACTGCTTTAACACTATCAAATACACCAGCAGCCTTCAGATGATTAAGGATTCTATCTATTTTATAAGGTTTTTCTTGATAATCCTCTATTATAAGAATTTTGTCTTTTGTATCTATTTGCCATCTTGTACCGATGCTTGTCTGTATAATTGATAAGTTACCGCCTGTGATTTTTCCATTAATTTCATTGAATTCTGCTGCAGTTTTGTTGAGAGGTTCTAGACCACATATTTTTATTTCCTTTATTCCATCAGAAATTTTTCTTATAGCAGCAAAGTTTTTTCTATCCTTACTTTGATCTATAACTTCTGTGAAGACACTGCCGTGGATGGTTTTCCAACCAAACTCCTGAGATAAAAATAGGTGGAGAGCTGTTATATCAGAATATCCAACAACGTAAGGGTATTTTTTCTTTTGTTTCATTTGTAACATGAATTCCTTGTCATCGTATAGGATTTCAATCACCTTTGCAGTTCCATAGCCACCACGCAGCGTCCATACGATATCATTGTTATTATCTAACAAGGCTCTTTTCAGGATTTTAGCTCTTTTATGATCATTTCCTTCATAAGGTAGGAATGTTATGTTTTTTCTATGCTTTACTAAATTCAATAGATTTGACATAGCATTATCATTACATGTACTACCGGGTGCAACAACGGTAATACTTTTGTCATAAAAGTTATCAATAATTTGATTGCCTCTATTGTCCTGATGAGAGCATCCAGCAAGCAGGAATAAATAAACAAAAATTTTAGATTTCATTAGTAAGGTCCTTTAACTGAAATAGTAAATCCATAGCACTTCTTGGGGTTACACTGTTCATATCAATGCTGGACATCATCTTACAAACTGCATCTGAGATGTCTAGAGTTTTTAATATAGATTGATCATATGGCTTGTCATCTGTTTCTTTTCTATTGTTATTTTCAAGATGATTCAAGACATCATACGCGCGCTACAGAATGGCAGTTGGCATACCAGCAAGCTGAGCGATATGTACACCATAGGACTTATCAGCTCTACCCTCTATGACTTCATGCATGAAAGTTATTTTTCCATCCCACTCAGCAACTTTCATTGTATGGCAAGACAAATTTGTTAGCTTATGTTCTAGGTCACACATTTCATGATAATGAGTTGCGAAGAGCATCCTGGCACAGATTTTGTTGTGTACATATTCAACAACTGCTTGAGCTATAGCTAATCCATCATATGTTGATGTACCTCTACCAACCTCATCCATTATGATGAGTGATTTATCGGTAGCATTGTTTGTTATGTTTGCTGTCTCAAGCATCTCTACCATAAAAGTTGACTGTCCGCTGCTGATATTGTCTGATGCACCTATCCTGCTGAATAATTTATCTACAACACCTATGTGAACACTTTTTGCTGGTACAAAGCTCCCGATCTGAGCTAAAATGCATATAATTGCGTTTTGCCTGAGAAATGTACTCTTTCCTGCCATATTTGGTCCAGTGATAAGCCATATGATATCTTCTTCACTCAGAGAACAGTTATTCGGGATGGACTTATTTTTTATTGACTCCTGAACTATTGGATGATAGCCACCAACAATTTCAAACTTCTTACTCTCATCAACTGCTGGTCTCACATATCCTCTCGTTACAGCTAGCTCTGCCAATGCTGAGAATACATCTATTGCAGCTATTGCATTTGCAACAGAGCATATGTGGTCTGTGTATTGTTTTACTTTTCCATACAAACCCTCAAGAATTTGTTTTTCAATTCTTTCGATCTTTGTGTCACACATTATTATATCTGTCTCAAGGGCCTGAAGCTCATCACTTGTGTATCTCACAGAATTCCCTAATGATTGCTTATGTCTAAAGATAATATCTTTTATCTTAGAAGAATTTGTTGATGTTACTTCTATGAAATACCCAAGGACATTATTTTTAGTGATCTTTAGAGTATTAACACCAGTGATTTCCCTATAATTGTTTCTCAGCCCTTCAATTCTCTCTTCTGTATTATTTTTCAAATCATATAGTCTATCGAGCTGTGGATCGAATCCAAATCTTATAAAACTCTTTAGCTCATTTGCTTCAGACTGATCAGCAATTAGAGTTGATTTAAGAGAATTGATGAGTTCATCAAAGGCAGGTAGTTCACGCACCATTAACTGAATAGATGAAGCAAGTTCTTTTTTATGGGTTATATTTGCTACCTGCAGCATAATCATTAATCCATCTCTTATTGCAAATAAATCTTGTAATTGAGGTCTATTAGCATTTATTCTGCTGAGGCTTCTCTCTATGTCTGGGAAATTTATCAATAACCCTCTAATTTTCCCTCTGATATCATTCACCTCAACGAAGCTCTCAACATTATCTAGCCTCGAATTAATTGCAGTTGAATTTGTCAGGGGAGATGAAACATATACATTCAGCATTCTCGCACCAGATGCAGTTATGGTTTTATCTATGATTGATAGTAAGCAGTTAGAGTCATCTCTTATACCTTTTGTTAATTCAAGACTTGACCTCGTTGCAGGATCTATCTGCATGAAATTCTGAGCTCTAATCCTCATGAGGGGATGAAGTGTTGGCATTGAATTCTTTTGAGTATATCTCAGGTATTCTATTAGTGCGCCAGCTGCAATTATTTCGTCTTTTGAGAAATTACCTATCCCTTCGATGAATTCTACATCATAAAATTCAAGCAATTGTTTATGACATCTGTCAAAGTCAAAGATGCTGTCTGGCCTTCTTGTGATGGAATTTGTGAACTTAGTTAACTGTGCTATAACTGACTCATCATATGCCAGCATATCAGGTATTATTACTTCTCTTGGCATTATTCGTGACATCTCAATCGTAACAGCTTCTTCACTTATTGTCTCAACTGAGAAGTACCCAACAGATATATCAGTCAATCCAATCACTGCATTTGATTTGTTTTTGAATACTACTGCTAAATAATTTGATTCCTTTGACTCAAGCAATACATCATCCATTAATGTTCCTGGGGTAACAATCCTGATAACCTCTCTCTTAACAACTTCTTTGTATCCACGTTTCTTTGCATCTTCAGGTGATTCCATTTGCTCGCAAATCGCAACAGAGTAACCTTTTTTTAATAGTTTATTTAGATAAAATTCACTTGCATGGATTGGTACTCCACACATAGGAATATCTTGCGTTAAGTGCTTTCCTCGCTTTGTAAGAGTTATATCTAATTCCCTCGCACCAATCAGAGCATCTTCAAAGAAAAGCTCATAAAAATCTCCCATCCTATAAAACAATATATAGTCTTTATGCTGTGACTTGATTTGTATATACTGCTGCATCATTGGAGTTGTTGAGCGCACATCAATTTCATTTGTATGGATTGTCATCCTATAGCAACTTTGTTATAATTCGATTGTCTGTCACAGATAAAGTACAAAAACCACATATACATTATGAATTCACAAGCTGTTCCACAAACTAACAAAAAAACATATTTGAAATATTTGCTTTTTTACTTTTTCATGACTGACATAATCATTGGTCTTTTCAAGACCTTTACTTACATGTTTAAGAAAAAAGTAACATTAAATTATCCTTATGAAAAGGGTGCTGTAAGTAAAAAATTCAGAGGACAGCATGCCCTAAGGTTATATCCAAGTGGAGAAGAGCGCTGCATAGCATGTAAGCTTTGCGAGGCAATCTGTCCTGCACAAGCTATCACAATCAATGCTGAACCAAGAAAAGATGGTAGTCGTAGAACAACCCGCTATGATATAGATATGACAAAATGTATCTATTGCGGTTTGTGCCAGGAGGCATGTCCAGTTGATGCAATAGTTGAAACAAATACGTTTGAATATGCTACTGAAACTCATGAGGCCTTATACTTTTCTAAATCAAAATTGCTAGAAAATGGTAAGAGATTTGAGGATACAATGTTTTATTAAAAATTTTTTAGCAAGGTATTGATTTTTATGTTCATATAGTGTTATTCTCAGGCCCGACAGTGTGTCAGGTTCTTGCATATTTGTTCTATTTGTTCTTATCCTACTTCCAATAACCTGCACTGTCATCATAAAACCACTTCTAAGTTGATTTTACTCCTGAAATATGTAATCATTCAATTATAGATACACACATTACACCCCCTAGGAGATGCAAGAAGTACCACAAGATACTAAAAGAAGTTTTAGACAAAAATATCAATGCTTTAGAATCAGCAATCAAGGGGTTTGATTTAAACTCTAAAGGTAATAAGACAATTACAGAATGTCTTACTGAAATAGACCTCTTGCAGGAAACTTTCAAACAACTCAAGACAAAAGATTCTCATACGCCAGATTTCTACTCAAATGCAATAGAAAGACTTGCTGAAGCTGCAGATATAGAAGATGGAATTCAATGGACAATAGATAAGGATAATAACACCCTCATAAGAGATGGGAGAGAGGGTACAGGATTAAAAGTTTCAGCATATTCCGAACTAGCAACAGCATTCAACGCAGCACGTGCAGCTGATAGGATGATCAGAATACAAGATGGTAAGATAAGAAAAGATGAAAAGCTTACAGATGATGAAATAGCAAAAATAAGCCAAATAAAAGCAAAGATTTTAGAGGTCAAACGAGCTATTCAGGGAAATCCACAACAGCAAATCGATCTAAAAGCTGTCAATGAATTTCTTGTAAGTGTTTTAAAACAAGATGACAGATATAAAAGCTTAGGTGATGAAAAGCTCTACAAACAACTAAATGCAACAAAGGATATAGCTGGGCTTGAAGATAAAAAATACAATATCTGCACTATTTTCACACAATATGATTCAGAGGATAAACCAAGAACTGTATTTGAATCTGAGGCAATGGTTCCTCCTCTAGATGATAAGTATGAAGATGCAAAAGATGAAATACTTGCTGCTCAGAAAAAGGATTTTGTTGATACATTTGAAGCTTATTGGGGAGTACTTGAAGCTCAAGAGACAATACCAACTCAAAATCTAAAAACATTACCTGGTCTCAGAAATGCTTATGTGAAAAGTGTAGGTGAGATCACAGAAGAGGGAATAAATGTATTCGGCAGCATGATGCATACAGGTACAGTTGCATCTGAATTAGAAACAACAACACCAAATAAGATTGCTGAGATGAACGTCAGGCATATGTCTGAAATGGGAGAGACCTTAAGTGATAAAGGCATAGTCATAACAACTCTAAACACTCCAGTAATGTTTGGTGGCATTGAAAAGGCAGCTTATGATCAACTGGATGCTGCTGTAGACAAGATAAACAATCCAAATATCAAGAGAGGTCTTACAGCAATGAACGACATGAAGTTTGTTGCAACATCTAGGCTTTCTGCATATAGAGATGCACTCGCTGATTTGGGAAGTCAACTTGAAAAAGGTGAGCAGCATAAAGCAGTTGCAGCTTATCTTCAAGGAAAAGGATCAGAAAGTGCAGCAAGAGAAGAGATAAATAATCCAAAACTAGATTCAAAACAAAAGAAAATCCTAGAAGAGGCTATTAATCTAAAATCTTCTGTGGAGCCAACAGTTATCGGTTCAACTTGGAGGTTTATTAAGCAAATCCTAGTACTAGGTATACTCCTGAGTTTTTTGGTAAAACCATTCAAAATGGCATTGAATATCTTTTCAGGATCAAAGATGAGCAGCTCGCAAAAAAGAACTGCAGGAATGGCAGCGCTCTCAGCAATGGTAAACTCAGAAGGATTAGGAAAGAATATAAAAATGCCATGTCTGTCAGTACATTGCAAAAGTGGTAAAGATAGAACTGGTGCAATTGGGATAGATTTCACTCGGAGACTCATTGAAGCAATGTTTGGTCATAATGAAAAAAACCTCGAAAAACAAATAAATGCGGGACATGTTGGCAAAATGGCTGAATTTGGTGGAACGCCAGGATGTGTTGGTATGAAGGGTCATGCTGGTCTTAGTGGTGAGATGTACACCAGAAGAACTACTTGAAAAAGTTGGTTTAAAAACTGCAGGCAATAATAAAATTTCTAAGAGAAAACTATCTTTTATGCAAATGATAGGACTTACTAAAATACAAGATGAAATTGTACCTGGAGTTAGCATAAAAAAATCAGGAGTAGCAACTACAGAAGAAAAACATGAGAAACCAAAAGTGGGGCAAGTCTTACCTGAAGAAGCTATAAATCTTTTGCAAAATTCTCCAATAAGTACTTCTTCATCCATTTCATCAAATGGTAGGGTAGATCATGTTAAGAAACTTAAAAACTCACAAGAACAACAAAATGGAAATGGTATTGGTGCCGGTGGTTAATCACCTGCACACACTTTCTTTTTATTTGAACGATTACCTGATGTTGTTTGTTTTTTCTGCAGCATCAAGACGCTATCAGTTGTTTTTAGAAGCTCACCAGAATCACTATAAGTACTGACAAAGACTGTATTATCTTTTACATCTAATGAAACCCTTGCAACTCCTGAATCATGAATATCAAACATAGAATCCAGTAGTAAGCCCTCCATAATGTTTCTTAAGCCCCTTGCACCAGTTTTTCTTTTCATTGCCTGTTTAGCAATTGATTGTAGCGCTCCATGCGATACATCAAAGTCAATGCCATCCATCTTGAAGAGCTTTGAGTATTGTTTAACGATAGCATTTTTAGGTTCTGTAAGAATTTTTATTAAACCTTCTTCAGTCATATCTTCGAGTGTTGTAACGATAGGAAATCTTCCTAAAAACTCAGGGATTAAACCGTATTTTATTAAATCATCTGTTTCGACTTTAGAAAATAGCTCACCAGAAGAAACTTTTGATCCCTCTATTATCTCTGCTCCGAATCCAAGGTTTTTCTCTTCTGTTCTTTGTCTAATTATATTTTCTAGGCCATCGAATGCCCCACCAGCTATGAATAGTATATTAGTCGTATCAAGCTTTAGGTGTTCTTGATTATTTGTTTTTCTTCCGTTGTTTTGAGGAACATTAGCTACTGTGCCTTCTATCAACTTTAAAAGGTTTTGCTGCACTCCTTCACCTGAGATATCTCTGCCAGATGATGAGCTCGATGCTTTGCGTGAAATTTTATCGATTTCATCTATGTATATGATTCCTGTTTGAGCTTTTTTTATGTCAAAATTTGCAGATTGCAGTAGTTTCAAAAGAATGCCTTCGACATCATCACCAACATATCCAGCCTCAGTCAGAGAGGTTGCATCAGCTATTGCAAATGGTACATTTAAAACTTTTGCTAAAGTCTGAGCAAGCAATGTCTTACCACAACCAGTAGAGCCAATAAGCATTATATTTGATTTTGATATCTCGATGTCTTTTGTGTCAACATTTCCAAGAATTCTTTTGTAATGGTTATAGACTGCTACAGATAGTACTTTTTTTGCATGTCCTTGTCCAATTACATATTCATCCAATGCATTATATATTGCCTTTGGCTTTGGAATTGTTTTTAATGATAATCCTCTTGATGTCTTTGTATCTCTCTCTATGATGTCATTACATAGTGAAATACACTCATCACATATAAAAGCACTGTTACTGGCAACTATCTTCTTAACTTGATTCTTACTCTTGTTACAGAAAGAGCAGTGAACCATTGTGTTTTTCATTGTTTCCATTTTCTCCTAATTGGTTAATGTATCCGAATTAATATCCTAAGAATATGAATTATGTATTAAGATATGTTGTCATTGTTCATTTTTATGCGTTCATCAACAACATGATCAATCAATCCAAATTTCTTTGCATCCTTAGCAGACATAAAATTATCTCTTTCGAGACTCTTTTTTACAACTGCAAGACTTTGTCCAGTATGTTTCACATATAATTCAGTCATTTTATTTTTTATTTTTAGAATCTCATTTGCATGGATTTGTATATCTGTTGCTTGACCCTGATATCCTCCAAGCGGCTGGTGAATCATTATCCTTGAATGCTTCAGTGAATATCTCATTCCTTTTTCACCACCAGTAAGTAGAAGAGATCCCATAGAACAAGCTTGCCCTATGCAGTAGGTTGCAACTTTTGGCCTGATGTATCGCATTGTATCGTATATTGCCATCCCAGATGTCACTACACCGCCTGGTGAATTTATGTACATGTGAATATCTTTGTTAGGATTCTCCGATTCTAAAAACAAAAGTTGTGCAACTATAAGTGATGACATCTGATCTTCTACTTGTCCAGTGACAAATATAATCCTCTCTTTCAGCAATCTAGAATATATATCGAAAGATCTCTCGCCGCGTGCTGTTTGTTCTATTACTATTGGTACAAGGGGCATTCTACTTTGAAATTAAAACATTTTCATAATGATACATTCCGCATAAAAAAATACAATAGTTTTAATTGAAAATATTTTCTATATAAAAAGATTTATTATAGTTTTTATTTTTTTGAAAGATGCAAATAATTACAAGTCAAAATCCAATAAAATATGCAGAAGCCCTGGAAAACATGCATAAAATAACTGATAAAATCATTTCAGGGGAGATGCCAAACACAATTTGGTTCCTTGAACATGAGCCAATTTATACTGTTGGTTATACAACCTATAAGGAATTTTATTCTCAATATGGTGAATCAATCAATGGTATTCCATTGGTTTGTACAGAAAGAGGTGGAAAGATCACATATCATGGACCTGGTCAGAGAATTTGTTATTTAATGATAAACCTGAAAAATATATATGGAGAAGTTAATTTAAGGAAATTTCTTGATGATATCCATCTTGCAATTATAAATACATTGAAGGAGTTTGGTGTTGAGGGGATTAAAGACGATGAATACCCTGGTGTATGGGTAAAAAATAATGAAATGCTTAGCAAAATAGCTGCAATCGGAATGAAAATAAGAAAAGGTGTGAGCTATCATGGAGTCGCAATTAATGTAAATAACAACATGAAACCATTTGAAATTATAAAACCATGTGGTATTGTTGACTCGAATAGGAACACAATATCTCTTTCAAAAATTTCTAAAAAAACAGTTAGTATTGAAACTTTTGATGAGATTTTACAATACATGCTAAAAAAGTTTTTTGTTTTTGAAAAAACATTTGAAATGAAAAAAATTAGATAGAATTAATTTGTATTGAAAAAATAAACTTTTATGTCTCTTAACAAGATAAACGATATCAATTACTCAATTGCATCGCAAAAATATGATAGATACTCACAGGCAATAGATAGAGTTCAAAAGCTTGATGATGTAAGAGTTAATGATTCAGTTCTTATAAATCATAATCATAATGCTGAAGTTGGTGGTGTGGAAATGACTATAGGTCAAAAGAGCTCCAACGACATTCTGAGTAATGGTGACAGCATTACAATAAAGTCAGAAAAGTCAAATAAGTTTTTTGGCTTCATACAAGATCAACTTAAGAAGATTTCAGCACTTGAAAAGGTTACAACAAGCGCTGTTGACCAGGAGGCCCCACTCATCGAATTAGTCGAGTCAGTTAATCAAGCTGAAATGAAACTTCAAAAAACAATACAAGTACGTGATAAATTAGTTAACAGTTTGAACGAACTGTTTAGAATGTCATTCTAACAATCAACAAATAAAAAACTGTTGATTTTTTCTTAAAAGTATGGCGTCATGAAATAACAAATTATTTTTTCTTCTGAAGAAATAATTAGGTTATAAAAAAATAATTACCACATATCATGACTTCAAACTTAATGATAATTTGGGCCTACCTAACTCTTTGTATAGTTGGTGGGTTCTTCAAAATCCCAGCGATGAAATCTCTAAAAGATTACGCAGTTGGATCAACAAGGTTTAGTACAGCAATACTCATTGCAGCAACAATCGCTACAGCAATAGGGCCTGGTGAAACAATCGGTACTGCCGAGAAAGCCTTTTCAATGGGAGCAATCTTTGTATTACCAATTCTTTTATCACCAATAAAATGGCATATTATGGGAACTGTATTCAGTCCGTGGGTAATTTATCTACAACAACATAATTGCATGACTCTTGTTGATGTGATGAAATTTTTATATGGGAAATGGGGTAGATACGTTTGTTTAGTTGGACTTCTTGTAAATGTAGGATACTTATCTGTAATGTATAGAGGTGCAGCATTCGTTCTGGAGCACTATGTTAATATTCCAAGTGTTTATGGTGCAATTATTGTTGCTACATGTATAGCAATATATTCAATACTTGGTGGTATAAATGCCGTCATTGCAACTGAAACAATTCAGTTTTTTATCTTTACACTAATATTTCCTGTAATAATTATTCTTGGCATTGAGGGCTTAAACACAACCGAGATAATTGCAAGATTACCTGCTGAAAGAGTCCACTTTGACATGAGTGATATACCACTAGCATTGAGTTTAATTGTTTATGAGTGCATAATTCCATATACTGGCTTCCCTTTCATACAAAGGGGATTAATGTGTTCAAGTCAGAAACAAACATTAGCTGTTTTCCAAGCATCAGGTGTTGTATCTGCTTTATTCCTTTTCATAATGGGTTTCATAGGAATGCTGGCATCAGGTATGAATCCTGATCTTAAGAGTGATAATGCTGTCTTCTATTTTATAGATCAAACTGCTCCATCATATCTAGTTGGATTCATAGCAGTCAGTTTCTTGGCGGTTATAATGTCAACTGCTAGTTCTTTCCTTAACTCAGTTAGTATTATTGTTGTAAGAGACATCGTATCTCCTGCATTTCCAAAACTTATCAATACAGATAAAAAGGAATTAATATGTGCCAAGGTATTAGGTATAATCGTGGCAGTTATGTCGTTATGTATGATTTTCATAGATGAACACATAATAAACATATTGTGGACTTTAGATAATTTCTGGGACCCATTTGTTTCAATACCTCTTTTAATGGGACTTGCAGGCGTTAGAATAAAGAGTGGAAAGTTCAAGAACGTTGTTGGAATAACATTTATTTCAATTATTGTTGCAAGAATGATTCATGAAGGTTTTGGAACAGTAACATTATGTATAGGTGCTCTGACAAGTGTTGTTTGTATCTTCTTCTATAGAGATAGTACTTCTCTGAGAATGTCAAAGCATGAAGAAAGTGACGAAAATAATGAGGAAGAAAAACTCCAGAAGCCAACTATTAGTTAAATTTTTATTGACAATTTTTATAGTTTATGGATTGAATACTATACTGAATAATATTTAACAAAATAAACTATAAAAATGTCCTCCACTTTTATGATAGTTTGGGCCTACCTCACAGTATGTATGATGTTAGGCTTCTTCAAAGTTCCTAAAATGAAATCTCTAAAGGATTATGCAATAGGTCCAACTCAGTTCTCAACTGCTGCCTTAGGCCTTTCAATGATTGCTGCGAATATCTGTCCATCAGATACTCTTGGTGTATCTGAAAAATCATTTTCACTTGGAATGGTTTTTGTTGTCACTGCTTTTCTGCAAGCTATCAGATGGTGGTTGATGGGACGTATAATTGCTCCATCCCTAAAATTTCTACAATTTAATGGATGCATAACTTTAGTTGACATTATGAAGTTACTCTATGGAAAATGGGGTAAATATATTTGTACTGCGAACATAATTTTTTGCATAGCAATTCTATCAATTTACTATAAAGCTTCAGCTCTTATCCTTGAGAAATATTTAAATATACCATTTTTATATGGAGCAGCTCTTATAACTGTAGCAATAGCAATCTACTCAATATTTGGTGGTATACACGCAATTATTATAACTGATGTTGTTCAGTTCTTTATATTTGTAACAGTAATACCCGCAATATTTTTCTTCGGATTTCAGAACATCGATATACCTGCGACTTGGAACAATATTCCATATGAAAAAACTCATATTTTAACAAGTGATATTCCACTTTTACTTAGCTTTTGTATATATACAATCATACCAGTTACAGGTTTTCCTTACATACAAAGGGCTCTGATGGCTAAACATGGAAATCAATTGCAAAAAATCTTTTCCATGACTGGTGTTTTCTCAGCATTTTTTATTTTGATGATGGGTATTATAGGACTTTTTGTATCAGGTATGAATCCAGAGATACAAAGTGATGACGCTCTGTTTTTCTTTATAGATCAAGTTGTTCCTAGTTCTATTATGGGATTTGTCGCTATTAGCTTCCTAGCAATCATAATGTCAACTGCTAGCTCTTTCCTGAATGCATCAACTGTCGTAATTATAAAAGATATTATAACTCCTGCCTTTCCTAAACTAAACAACAATAAAGCTCAGATGTTTTTAACTAAGTTTGCTGGGGTCATTGTTGCTTTCTCTGCTTTCGGGATAATGTTTGTAAAGGACCACATAATGGACATGCTTTGGACTCTAGACAACTTCTGGGATCCTTTCGTTTCAGTTCCACTGATAATGGGATTAATAGGAGTTAGAATAAAACCTGAGAACTTCAAATACGTTTTGATGTCTGCTTTGGCTGGGGTTCTTATATCAAGAGCTTTCCATGGAGAATTTGATACTATTACTCTTGTGTTTGGTGTTATTTCTAGTATCTCTGCTATGCTTTTCTTCAGAGATAAATCTATCAAAAAACATGATGTAGTAAATGAAATACAACTGCAAGACATGCAAAAGGCAGTAGCTTAGTCGTAAACTCATTGACATTATACTGGCAATTGGTATAATGTCTGCTATCGATCAGATGGGTCTGTAGCTCAGGTGGTTAGAGCGCACGCCTGATAAGCGTGAGGTCGGAGGTTCAACTCCTCCCAGACCCACCATTTTTTCTTAAGATTTCCTTAAAACAATATAAAAAGCCCCTTCTCCGCCGTGTTGTTGCATAGAATGAGTAATATAAATAATATGGCTAGATATCTCAGGGAGATTTACCCAATGCATTAATTCACTTCTTATTGAGCTTTTTTCTCTCGATCCTTTTCCGGTTATTACTAACATTAACTTAAAACTCTGAGAAATTGCGTTGCGTACTGAGTTATAAAAAACCTTATATGCTTGGTCTACTGTGTACCCATGCAAATCTATTGATAAATCTATAGGTATTTTTCCCGTACGCAGTTTTTTAATAATACTTCTTTCAACACAAGCAATATCATCTAAGATTATTTCACGTATGAGATTTGTTCTTTGATGGACTCTCAAGGGTAATTCAGGTACCCTTTTTATTTCTTTTTGATTAGGAAATAACTTGATTTCATGTTTGCATTTTTCAACTTTTTTATCCTTTAAGACAAAGGATTTAAATTCAAGCCACTCCTGTAAGTCCTCTGACACTATTCTGTTTCAAAGTTACAAGAAACCGTTTGAACATCATCGTTATCCTCAAGAGCATCAAGTAGCTTTATTGCCTTTGCAGCATCATCTCCAGACAAGTGTATAATGTTATCTGATCTCCACTCAATCTTTGCTTCATGAGGCTCACCGTAAATTGCTTCTAACGATTCTTTAGCTGCATTGAAATTCTCAGGCTGACAAATTACTTCATAACAATCATCATGCTCTACGCAGTCATCAGCACCTGATTCCAGAACAGCATTCAAGAATTCATCACCTGACTTTATTAGTGCTTTTTCATATACAATATATCCAACTCTTTTAAACATATAGCTAACACTTCCAGTTTCAGCTAAATGTCCGCCATTTTTCCCGAATATTGTTCTGATTTCTGGTGCAGTCCTATTTCTATTATCTGTTAGACCTTCAACTATCAGAGCTGTGCCTGCAGGTCCATATCCTTCATATCTGACCTCTTCATAGTTACTATCAGCATCGTTTGCATAGGCTTTATTTATTGCACCTTCTATCTTGTCCTTTGGCATGTTTTGAGACCTTGCAGACGTTATTGCAACTCTTAACCTCGGATTAAACTCGGGGTTTGTACCACCACTTTTCGCAGCCACTATTATCTCTCTGATGATCTTTGTGAAGACGTTAGCTCTTTTTTTATCCTGAGCACCTTTTCTGTGTTGTATGTTTTTAAACTTTGAATGACCAGCCATTTTTAGTGTTTTTTTATTTGTAATATATACCATAAGAAATTATCTATATAATTTAATTTTTAATTTCAATTTTGTTTATCTTTTTGTATAAATCTTATTTATATGGAAAAATAAAAATAAAAATTATGCAAAAAATCTTATCTGAATACATACACGAAAATCCTGCACTTAGGGGTAACTTATACAGGATTATGAATCATGGAAAGCTTGCAGGAACTGGTAAGATGATTATTCTTCCAGTTGATCAAGGCATGGAGCATGGACCAGATGCTAGTTTCCTCAAGAACCCTGATGCATATGACCCTCTATACCATGTAAAACTTGCTATTGACTCAGGAGTCAACGCATATGCAGCTCCTCTAGGGATGCTTGAGGTAGCAGCTGCACATTACCCTGGAGTCATCCCAATGATTTTGAAATTAAACAGTAGCAATAGCTTAAAATCAAAAGATTTAGAACCTCATCAAGCAATTACAGGAGATGTAGAAGATGCAGTAAGGTTAGGTTGTGTTGGTGTGGGTATAACAATATATCCTGGGTCAAACAATTGCGATGAGATGCTTGAACAAGTGCAGCAGATCTTCCAAAGCGCAAAAACTATGGGACTCATTTGTGTCATATGGTGTTATCCAAGAGGTGCAGGAATAAAGGATGATACTGCATTTGATACAGTCTGCTATGCAGCACACATTGGTGCAATGACTGGCGCACACATAATTAAAGTCAAAATCCCTGGTGCAAATATCACAAATCCTAAATTATTAGATGAATACAAATCGTTAAATATTGATTTGCATGATGTTAGTGCTAGAATAGAACATATAAAGAAGTGTGCATTTGAAAATAGAAGAATTGTATTATTTTCTGGGGGAAATAAGAAAGATACAGAATCACTCATGAATGAAATCAAAGGCATAGTTGATGGTGGAGGTAATGGCTCTATAATAGGCAGAAATCTTTTCCAAAGACCAAGAGAAGAAGCAATAAATTTAGTCGATCAAATGGTGAAGGCTTATTTATAAAAATAAAGATTAAATATAGGGAGTAGAAAAAATGCAGGATCTTGAAAGATTAAATTCATTAGATTCTCTACTTGAAGACTTCAAAAAGTTAAAGGATGAAATAGGATTCATGATTTTTGTAACTCAGAAGATGGAGAGCTTTTGTTCAACCTTCTGAGTCAATCTGAGAGATATAGTCATTTCAAAGAATTTGAAAGAATTATCCCATTTTATGTCGATGCAAAGATCTCACAGAGTTTAGAAGGAGTAAAAGCTGTTGAAGATCTAAAAAGTAAAGATCTTGGCTTAAAAGATTTACTTGGAGATGATAAAAGCATTAAAGAAGTTGAAGATAAGATAAAACTCAAGATCGCAGAAAAGATGGCAGATGGAAAATCTGCACAAGATAGCTTCAAAGAGGTTAAGAAATCAAGTTTTTGGCAAAAAATATTAGACTGGCTATCAGTATTTGTAAGTGTAAATGCACAACTACAAAACACTACATCTGAATTCGTTCAAAAAAAGCTACAAAAGAGAAAACAAGAGCTAGTCTCACAAATAGAGAATTTTGATAAGAATTTCGAAGTAAATGATACCAAAACAGAAGTCTCTAAAAGCGCTAACACTGTAGGTATTTTCAGGAAGGGTGATAAAACTGTTTTCATAAAAGATATTGATAGTATAAAAGCTGGATTCTATGGAGCTGTCACAGGTGTAAAAAATGAAGGAATAAGAGAGCTATTTGGTGCGGAGTTTATGAGAGCAATGGGTATCAAAAATGCTCCACAGATTGAGTTAATAGAGCAGGATGGTACGACTCAAAAAATCGTTTCACATATGGTTGGGAATGAAGGTGATACAGTAGAAAACCTTGGTAAAACTCTTGGTGCACCTGATGGTCTAAAGAATTTGAGCGTAGAAGATAAACAAGAAGTCACAGAAAAGTCAAAAAATTTTTTTACAGCAAATCCAGAACTCAAGAGCGAGGTTATGAGACTCCATGCTATAGGCTATCTAATGGGTAATAGAGATCTCCATGTAAACAATATAATGGTTATAATTGACGGAGATCAAAAATCAGTCGCTCCGATTGACTTTGGTCTCTCCGGACATGACATGAAGGTATTAGATTCTTGGTATTATAGAAATAGATTTGATACGCAAAATTTGCGGCATTCTGATGCAGATACTCTCTTTACACCAGGAGAATATAAAGGTGTCTTACAACAAGAGTTAGCAAAATTTGAAGCAAATAAAGAAAGTATTCTAGACAAAATTTTCTATCAATGTAGAGCTGCTGGTGCTTCAGACCAGGAAATATCAGGACTCAAAGCAAATATTGAATCAAACGTTATTGCTGCAAAAAAATTTATAACTACACAAAGACAGTTGACTTTATAACCACTGATACATGAAATAGTTGTTGTAATTACTAAGATATTCTCTTATAATTTTTTTATAGACACAAAGCAACAAAATAAAAAAATGTGGGAGAAAATTCAAAGAACCAAAAAAGAACTACTCAATAAAATAAAAGAACAAGAAACTTTTAATGTATTGGATTTCGCTTCTTTACTAGGTTTTGAGCAAGATGGCAATCCAGTAATTACTAAAATAAGTGAGGTTTTTGTTGGAAAAATTGAAAGCATAAGAACTGCAAAAGGATTCAGTTCAGATAAAGAAGCTTTCGAATATATAGTTGAAAATGAAAATGGTTGGTTGCAACCTATAATTGAATGGTTAGCTCAATTTAAAATACTTAGTGATTTCGTAAAAAAATAGAGTGTAATCGTTCAAGTCTCTGAGTTCATAAGTGCAAAAGAAAGAGAGGAAGTGGAAAGTTTGGTTAAGGCAACTGAACAAGAGTTATTAGCTCAATTAGATATGTTTCAAGGCATCTCACAAGATCAAGCCGGTTTTGCACAAAATGCACATGGTGCCCCTAAAACTGGCACAATAGGTGATGATCCACAACAATGGTATGTAAAGAAAGTCCTTGAAAAAGATTTTATATATGGTTTGATCACTGGTGTGAAAAATGAAGGTGTACGAGAAGTAATTGGAGCGACATTTATGCAAAAGATGGGACTTACAGCACCTCAGGTAAAAGTTATAACAGAAGGAGAAACAGTAACAGGTGTGGCATCAAAAAAGTTGGAGATATTGATGCAAAAAGTGTTCGGACGCTTGGACAATTTTTTGAGGAACAAGGTTTAGAAACTCAGGAAGCTAGAAAACAATTCCTTGATGCGAATCCTGGGCTAAAACAGGAAATAATGGCATTATGTGCTGCAAATGTTCTAATTGGTAACAGGGATGGTCACATAAATAATGTAATGATAATTGAAGGTCAGGATGGTAAGCTTTCTGCAGCAGCAATAGATTTTGGATTATCATGCCATAAAATAAATAATTTTGCGATTATGTCTTCAGGTAGTACTTTCGATCTTGGAACAATGCTACATAAATCTTTGAATGGACTTTTTGACCAAGATGAATACAAAGCAGTTATGCGTGAAGAAATTAGTAAGTTTAACGAAAACAAAAATGAGATCACTAAGCAACTAAAAGTCCAAGGCCTTGCATTAAAACAGTATGGCTTTAGTAAACACCAGTTTAAGACTCTAATCTCAAACATTGATGCGAATGTACAAAAAACATCAATGTTTGCTGGGGTGCAAAGTTTACGAATTTAGCCAGTCCTCAAGAGCTGGTTTACTTAGAGCACCAAGTTTTGTCTCAACTTTGTGTCCATCTCTGAATAGGATAAGTGTTGGAATACTTCTGATGCCAAGTTCTGATGCAACTTCTGGATTATCATCTATGTTGACTTTAATGAACTTGACTTTATCTGACATTGTTTCTGCAACTTCATCTATGATCGGACCGAGCTGTTTGCAAGGACCACACCATGGAGCCCAAAAATCAACAAGTACTTTACCTTTATGATCTAGCACTGCAGACTGAAATTCTGCGTCAGAGACGTCAAATACTTTTTTCATTTTTAAAATTTTGATTATGTTTTTGAGTTTTATAACATAAAAAGCGTGTCTGTGGAACTAGTTTTTGAGGAACTGATTTTAGCTGCTGTAGGCGTTGCCACAAACCCTTTTTGTATAGTATAAGGTCATTTGCCCGAGAACGAGCCCATAGACAGAGACAACCTTCATGATAAATGTATCGGTTCGGGACATAAGGCTAAACAGTCTAAAACAAGCCCCTCAGGTCTAATGATAAACCTTTTTTGTTTTGAGTGCAATCACTTATTTAAATTTATGACTTCTAATTATTGTTCTTTCTTGCATTAGAGAGTTTTATGAAATCGTCATCTGCATGGTATGAGGATCTTGTTAATGGACTTGAAGCTACCATTAGAAAGCCTTTTGCTTTTGCTGCATCGTAATAAAATTGGAATTCTTCAGGTGTTACGTACTTCTTGACTTCTGCATGATTAGGAGTTGGTCGGAGATACTGTCCGATGGTTATGAAATCAACTTGTGCAGATCTTAAATCATCCATTACCTGTAGTACTTCTGTTTCTGTCTCACCTAATCCGACCATCAATCCAGATTTTGTAAATATTGTTGGATCAAGAGATTTAACTTTGCTCAAGAGATCAAGGGAGTTGAAATACCTTGCACCAGGTCTAATTGATGCATAAAGGGAAGGTACGGTTTCAATATTATGATTATAAACGTTTGGTTTTGCATCGACTATGAGTTTGTATGCATCTCCCTTTCTCAGGAAATCAGGAGTTAGTACTTCAATGGTTGTCTCTGGACTTTTAGATCTGATTGCGTTGATGCAATTTGCAAAGTGTTCTGCACCACCATCATCTAAATCATCTCTATCAACTGAGGTTATTACAACGTGTTTCAGACCAAGTTCAGCAACCGCGTTTGCGAGGTTTTCTGGTTCGTGAGGATCTAATTGATCTGGTCTGCCTGTCTTTACATTGCAAAATCTACATGCTCTTGTGCAAACACTGCCAAGGATCATAAATGCTGCATGTTTCTGACTCCAGCATTCTCCTCTGTTAGGACATGCTGCTTCTTCACAAACAGTATTTAGTTTGTTTTTTGAAACTATTTGAGATGTCTCATTCAACTGTTTGCCTAACGGTGCTTTTGCTCTTATCCAAGTAGGCTTTTGTAGTGTTGTTGTAGTCATTTTTATTTCATAAAATTATGACTCATCATAATAACAGAAGTTACAAACAAGTTAAACAGTTTGACACCCATAATTGAATTAGTTAAAATTGATTCAAAAAAATCCTCAATGAGTAGATTACTAGAAACAGGAATGATTCCTAAGCTACGCGAATTCTTCAGGAAGTTTCCTACAATACAACTTGGAAACGTTATCTTGCGTGACATGAGAATGAATGACAGTGAGGCATACTTTGAGTATCTCAACAATCCTATGGTTAATCAGTTTTTGTCAGATGAGGATATTCCTAGGACTCAACAGGAAGCTCTAGAATGCGTAAAAATGTGGGGAAGTTTATTCCATAACAAACAAGGTATTTTCTGGACAATAGCAGATGTATCAAACGATAGATTAATAGGATCAATAGGACTAAGCAGCTGGAACTTCTATAACAGAAGGGTTGAGATCAGCTACGACATAGCTCATGACTACTGGGGAAAAGGAATAGCTACAAAGGCATTGAGTAATGTTTTAAAACTTGCGTTCAACGAAATGATGGTTTACAGGGTTGAGGCTAGAACGATGGAGGGGAATGCAGCATCACAGCACATTTTAAATAAATTTGGATTTAAAAAGGAAGGATCACTTCGCGGTTATAGAATCATAAGAGGTGAGCCAGCTGATATTTGTATGTACTCACTCATAAGGCCAGAGTATCCAGAAATTCTTCTGAAGTGAAGTTTATTCCACGAGTTCAATTGATTTATCTGTGGGTATTGCAACTTCAAGAAATGCAGTTGTTTTCTTATTTACAACGTATGAGTTTTCTGTTGCATATTGCACAGGAATCTCATTTATGAGCTTATTATTCTTAATTACATCAACAACGATTTTTCCTGCCTTTTCACCGATTTTCTTTTGATCTGGACCAACAGCAGCAAACACACCAAGTTCAACTGTATCTACATCACTGCAAAGTACTGGTACCCAATTTTTTATTGCTACATCAACTATCCCCTTTATTGCACCCAAAGCTGTATTATCATTATCAATGAAGATTGCATCAACTGTATTGGATAGAGATTGCGCCATAAAAACTGCATCGTTAGTATTTTGTGCAATTCCTTCTTTGACAGTAATATTTAATCTATTCGCCTCCTCTTTTGTTTTTTCCACTAAAACAACAGAATTTGATTCCCCTGAATTATAAATGAGTCCTACTTTCTTCATATTTGGCAAAAGTTTTTTGAAGAACTCGAATTGCTTTGCAGTTATATCGGGGGAGAAATTTGATACACCTGTAACATTGCCCTCAGGAGAAGTTAAAGAACTTACTATACCACTTGCAACAGGATCTGTGACTGATGCAAATACTATTGGTATAGTTTTTGTTTGCCTTAGTGCAACTTGTGTGACAGTTGTGCCTATCGTGACGATCGCATCAACTCTCTGGTGTATAAATTTCTGAGTTATTTGCTGTGCTAAGCCTGAATCTGCCTGCGCTGACTCATAAATTATTTTTACATTTGGAACCTCTTCCTTAAGGATCTTTATCACGCCATCAGCGGTTTTATCTAATGCTGGGTGGTCTATTGCTTTCAAAATACCAACTTTGAAAACGACATCATCTTGCTTATCTTTTTGTAAAGCTTTTACACTAAAAAAAAGTGCTAAACCAAGAATCGCTATAAAACTCAGTATTGTGCCTTTTGAAAACATGTTAGATTTTTTATTGTTTTTGTTCGGTTTTAATTGTATCATATAGGTTCTTACATATCAACATACTGAACTGATTAGATATACCATGAACTGCTTTAAACCTCTTTTTAAACATAACAAAGAATTTGAATACATTTTTAACAAAAGCAATACAGGTTGTTTTGAGATGTTATCATTTGATAAAATTTTGAGATCAGAGGAAAAACCATATTATGTGATTGAATTCTCAGATGGCTCTACTGAGGAGCTAGATGTTACAGCTGCAT
Source organism: Rickettsiales bacterium (assembly GCA_023263785.1). Lineage (GTDB taxonomy): Bacteria > Pseudomonadota > Alphaproteobacteria > Rickettsiales > Midichloriaceae > JALQUO01. The sequence continues at coordinate 126,231 of JALQUO010000001.1, forward strand.
CTGAAGCTTATGAGATAGCATCTAAAAAAACACTGTGAAAAAAATCTCTTATACAGCCAGCAGGTGTAGGGCTATTGCATAGGAGTCATTTTAATTGTATTATCCATCACTACTGCGGCTGTGGTGGAATTGGTAGACACGCAACGTTGAGGTCGTTGTTCTCGAAAGGGATTGAAAGTTCAAGTCTTTTCAGCCGCACCAATAAAATAAAAATTTATAGAAAATGACAAGATTGTGTGAAATTACTGGTAAAAAAGCAATGTCAGGATGCAATGTTTCTCACTCAAACATTAAGACAAAAAGACGTTTCTTACCTAACCTACACTCTTTTTCTTTAAGAAGTGATATTCTTGGAAGAACAATTAGATTTAGACTTTCAGCGAACGGCATAAGAACTATTGAGCATAACTTAGGTCTTGATAACTATCTTTTGACAACAAAGGCTGCAAAATTAACTCCAAAGGCTCTTGAAGTAAAAAAACTTATACAAGAAGCTTTAGCAAATAAGGTTGAACAATGAAGCTAATCTCAAGAATCGCTCTTGTAACACTCTTGAGCGCTTGTAGTCCATCAAAGGATTTAAGAGTTGAATACACTTATCCTAAGACTAAATATGAACAAGATGCTGAAAAGTTTGGTACCATAACAAAAGAGCCAATATATCTCTACAGAGACAAACAACAAAGCAAGTAGGCAATCCTACAAAAATCTTTTTAATTTTTTAAACAAGTAATGTCTGAAATATTCACATCAACAACTAATTGGAACAACATAGAATTAAAACTGGAAACTGGTAGGTTTGCCAAACAAGCTGATGGAGCTGTTCTTGTATCCCTTGGACAAACAACAGTTTTATGTACAGCTGTAGTTCAAGAGAAAGAACCTGAAATACAGGATTTTACAGACATGAGTGTTTTCTATCAGGAGAGATTTTATGCCGCAGGGAAAGTTCCAGGTGGGTTTGTAAAAAGAGAAGGAAAGCCATCAGATAAGGAAACTCTTACATCAAGAATAGTAGACAGATCTCTCAGGCCAATCGTCAAACTCAGAAACGATCAAGCCCTTCAGGTTATGTGTACTGTACTCTCATATGATGGAGAAAATCTTCCTGATCTAGCTGCATTGATTGGTTCTACAGCTGCAATAAAATTAGCTGGCATCGACTGCAAAACAGTTGCAGGCACAAGGATATGTGTGTTAGGTGGTAATAATGTTATGAATCCAAAGTTCAAGGAAGTAGAGGAGGGATCTGCTGAATTGTTTATTAGTGGCACAAAAGATGCAATAACAATGATTGAGTGCAATGCATCTGAGAAATCCAAAAAAGAAGTTCTAGAGATTCTGAAGGCAGCACATAAAAGCATATCTGAGGCAGTTAGTATCATAGATGAATTAGTTGAGAAATCAGGTGTTAAAACTGTTGAGATAAAAGATTCTCAAAATAAAGATTTAGAAGACATCATCAAAAGTATAAGAAAGCTAAAATCTTATAAGAGTTTAACAGCTGTATTTGAGGAAAAGAAAAAGAAATCAAGATATTCTCAGATAAAAAGCTCTGAGAAATCAATATATGAACACCTCAAAAACGATACAGATAAAAATATCATAAAGCTTGCCCTTGACAGCATCAAAGACGAAATAATTCGTAATAAGATTATTCAGAAAAAAACAAGGATAGATGGTAGGGCATATGATGAAATTAGAGAGATAAATTGTTCTGTTGGGGTTTTGCCAAAGGTTCATGGATCAGCACTCTTCTCCAGAGGTGAGACGCAAGTCTTATCAGTCATAACAATTGGTGGACGCCAGGATATGCAGATGGTCGAAGACGTTACAAGTGTTAAATCTGAAAGGTTTATGCTCCACTACAATTTCCCATCATTTTCTGTTGGTGAGATCGGACAGATGAAAGGTCTAAGCAGAAGAGAAATTGGACATGGAAACCTTGCACGTAAGTCAATAATTCCAGTATTACCAAATATTGATAAATATTCTGTTAGAGCTGTAGCTGAGGTTTTAGAGTGTAATGGATCTTCTTCTATGGCGAGTGTTTGCGCAACGTCTCTAGCTCTTATGGATGCTGGTATCCCAATACCGAAGCATGTTGCCGGAATCGCAATGGGCATGATTGAAGCAGACAAGAAAACCATAATTTTGTCAGACATAATGGGTGATGAAGATCATCTAGGAGATATGGATTTCAAGCTTGCAGGAACAGTAGATGGAATCACAGCAATGCAGATGGATACCAAGACAGAAGGAGTTAAATACGAAATCCTTGAAAGAATCTTAGACCAAGCAATAGTTGGAATAAAATTCATAATTGCTAGAATGCATAAAGCAATAGTTTCACATAGGAATGTTGTGAGTGAAGATGCGCCAAAGATGATGACAATTCAAATATCTAAAGATAACATCAGAACTCTTATAGGACCAGGTGGAAAAACAATAAAGGAGATAAGTGCAGCTGCAAAGGCTAAAATAGACATCGACGATGATGGTAATGTCACAATCAATGCTGCGACAAGTGCAGATATGGATCTTGCAATACAGAAGATAAATAGCGTAGTCTCACCTTTTAGAGTAGGTAATGTATATGATGCAACTGTTTCAAGGATAGTTGAATTCGGAGTGTTTGTTAAGCTCATGGGTGGCGTTGAAGGATTTATCCATGTTAGTGATCTCTCAGATAGCTTTGTTGAGTCAATTGAAGACTTCATAAAGGTTGGACAAGAGGTAAAAGCTAAAATGATCGGTTTTGATAGAAATGGAAAAGTTAAGCTTTCATTAAAATCTCAGCAGGAAAAACAACAACCTGAACAGCAACAAGCAGAGAATCAATTAGAAACACCTACAAAGGTCATAGGTGGAAAGGAAAAGGAGAAGAAGAAGAGATTCTTCTAAATCTCTTTATTTCTTTTCCTTTTTGTCTTTAGGTGCACTCGCATCTACCTTTTTATCTTCTGATTTCTTTTCTTCTTCAGATTGGAATTTTACCTCTACAGTAGGTAAAGCTTTATTTAATTCTTCAAGAACAGCATCAGTGATGTCGAGCTTCGCATCTGAATAGAACACAGCAGCTTTTTCTATGACAATTTCATATCCATTCTTCTCAGCTTGGCTTTTCACTATCTCAGTTGTTTTATCTACAAGGATCTGAGTTGCATTTCTATGAGCCTCTTCTAGTGTTGAATGTTGACCATATGATTTCTTTTGCAATTCAGCTACTTCTTTGCTTATTTCATCATTCTTTTTATCTATGGCATCTTGAGATAAAGCATTCTTTTTTGTTTCAAGCTCCTGATATTTTTTCTTCAGATCTCCTTCTGATTTCTGAATTTCTTCTCTGAACTGTTCATTTTTTTTCTGAACCTGCTTCATGATTTCAGCGTATGCAACAGAGTTTTCTATTATCTTTCTTGTTTCAACAACAGTTATTTTATTGTCAGCAGCAAAGACAGGGTTTATTAGTGAGAGTGAAATAGCGCTTATCATTAAGCGTTTTTTAAGTAGCATTTTAAGATTTTTTAATTTTGTTAACTCGTAGAACATGAGGATAACATCTAGATTACTGCTGTCAAGAACTTTTCTTGCAATTGTTGCCACACTACAAACATTATGATATATTGAATTGTAATTAATGATTGTTCTTCTTAATTCACAAAATAGAATTAAGCTCATCATTGGGTAATCGTTTTTCCATTTTTCTTTTTTGTCCAAAAAGTTTTACACATAGCATTTTTTGGTAACTAAGGTTCATGGGAAGAATTTTTATACTGAATAAAAAAACATGACAACTCCTGGAGATACAGAAAATAAAAATCAGCGAAAAGTCTTAACAATAAAAGGTAAGGATTTCGGAAGAAGTACATTAACTGTACAAGCTAAAACACCACAGAAAGTTTCAACATACAATGGTAGTACAGTTGTAGTAATAAACAAAAAGAAACAGGAAGAGGATAAACTAGGAACGCTCACAACAGCAGAAAAAAATAGCAGGCTGAAAGCACTAAGAAATTCTCTAACTGAAGATGAAAAACCATCTGCAAAAGAATTTGTATTTGAAAAACGTCAGATCAGAGAAATCGTTGCGCCTAAAAAACCTGAAGAACAGGAGACATTGCGAGAAGCAATTCCTGAGGTAGTGAAAGAAGTTGTACAACAACAACTTAGACCAGAGCGTAAACCTTTTGTTAGGAGAACTCCTGAGGTTAACTTTGAATCTGATACTAAGAAGAAGTTCAAGGACTTAAACGTTAGAGCTGCTGATGTTAAAACTGCCACAGATGAAAAACCAGTTGAGCAAGAAACTACAAAGGTTGTAACTGCTGCTGCTAGCATAAAACAGATTGAGGCAAACAAAAAGAAAGTTACTCATACAAAGACTAAGACCTTTGTTGAGGATGAGTCAGTAAATAACTCTACAGCAAATAAAAATAAAACTAGAGGTAATGCAAAGCTCTCAGCGTCACATATAGCAAAGATCGAAAGCGGTGACACAGAAAGCCTCTTTAGAACTCACCTAAAAAAGAAAAAGAAACATATTGTACAACAGACAACTCAAGAAAAGGTTCTGAGAGATGTTGTGGTATCTGATGCAATAACTGTTGCAGACCTTGCAAACAAAATGTCAGAAAAAGGTAGCACAGTCGTCAAAGTCTTGATGAAAATGGGTATGATGGCAACAATCAACCAAGTTATAGATGCCGATACAGCTGAGTTAGTTGCAACAGAGCTAGGACACAGAGTTCAAAGAATTACAGAGGATAATGTCATTAGGAATCTCATAGGTGATGAAATCGTGAATGATGAAACAATCGTCAGAAGGGCTCCGGTTGTTACTGTCATGGGACACGTTGACCATGGAAAGACATCTCTCCTTGATGCCCTCAGGAAAACAGATGTTGCTGCTAAGGAGTACGGTGGAATAACTCAGCACATAGGTGCTTATGAGGTACACCTACCAGACGGTCAATCAATCACATTCCTTGATACTCCTGGACATGAGGCCTTCTCAGCCATGAGGATGCGTGGTGCTAAAGTCACAGACATAATAATCCTAGTTGTTGCGGCAGACGATGGAATAAAAGCACAAACAATTGAGGCAATAAGCCATGCTAAGGCAGCTAAGGTTCCAATAATTGTAGTTGTAAATAAGATGGATAAGCCAACTGCTAACTTTGACCTTGTGAAGCAATCTCTTCTGCAGCACGACATAATTCCTGATGACTTCGGCGGTGATGTGATGGTGATTGGTATCTCTGCTATGACAGGCCTAGGACTTGATAACCTGATCGAAGCAATCCTTCTCCAGGCAGAACTACTAGATCTCAAAGCAAACAATAAGGGCAGAGGAAAAGGTTATATAATTGAAGCTAGACTTGATAAGATAAAGGGCTTCACAGCATCACTTCTCATTCAGAGCGGAGAACTCAAAGTTGGCGATATAATTGTTGCAGGACACGTCTTCGGAAGAGTTAGAACAATGTGCGATGACAAGGGGCAGCAAATCAAGCTTGCAGGGCCTTCTATGCCAGTCGAAATAACTGGTCTTGATAGTGTTCCTGTTGCAGGGGATGAGTTCTTTGTAATGCAAAACGAGAAGTCAGCTAGAGAACTTGTTGAAATGCTTCAGACAAAGGCAAACGAGGTGAAACTCCTATCGAAAACCGGCAAACCTAAGACATTACAGGAGTTATTTACTCATAGCCGTGATGATGTGAAGGAAATAGCGATAATCGTCAAAGCAGATGTCCATGGATCAGCAGAAGCGATCTTGCATAGCCTGAATAAAATTGAACACCCAGAAGTTAAGGTAAAAGTCCTTCACTATGGAGCTGGCGGGATCAATGAATCAGACGTTATGCTTGCTGCAGCGTCAAAAGCATTAATAGTTGGATTCAATGTCAGACCTAATGCAAATGCAAAAGAAATGGCTATGAAGATGGGTGTTGAGATGAAATTTTATTCAGTCATATATCACCTAATAGATGACGTTAAAGCAATCATCTCAGACGTCTTATCTCCTGTCGAGAGAGAAAATATACTCGGAATGATTGAAATCAGAAAGGTCTTTGACACAAGTAAATTTGGAAAAATTGCAGGATGTTATGTCAAAGAGGGTATTGTCAGAAGGAATTGCTCTGTACGTCTCATCAGAGATAACCAAGTAATTCATACAAGTACATTACACTCTCTGAAGCGTCAGAAAGATGATACTAAAGAAGTCAAGGAAGGCTTTGAGTGTGGTATAACAATCGATGGATTTGATGACATAAGAGTTGGAGACATGATTGAATCGTTCGAAATTGTCTCTGAGAAAAAAACATTATAAAAAAAGATGAGAAACCTCTTTGTTGTGATCTTGAAATACATCAAGCCAATTGATGTTGTTGACTTGCACAGAAGTAATCATATGAAGTTTCTAGATGAAAATTATGCGAAGGGCTTGTTTATTGCATCTGGAAGAAAAGTCACACAAGACGGTGGAGTCATTATTGCCTGTTGTGACTCAATTCAAGAACTACAGGAAATACTTTCAGCAGATCCATTTCATTTGGAAAAGGTTGCAGAATATGCAATTCATGAGTTCACACCAACAAAGTACATAAAGGCTTTAGAAAAATGTTTAAAGGTTACAGAAGAGGAATAGGGGCAATGATCCTCAATAGAGACAAAAAAGTCTTTGTTGCAAGAAGGATGGATTTTTCAGCAGGTCTGCAGATGCCCCAAGGTGGAATAGATGATGGAGAGACGCTAGAAAGAACTCTGTACAGAGAGATGCAGGAGGAAATTGGAACTAATGCATTCAAAATCATCAGAGACCTTAATTACCCATTGTTCTATGATTTCCCTAGGGATTTAGCTCCTAAAATACATAATGGTGAGTATCTTGGACAGGCAATACATTGGTTTTTAGTAGAATTTGAAGGCAATGATGATGACATAAACATTGAGACTGAGCACAAGGAGTTTAATAACTGGGAATGGTCTGAGCAAAAGGATTTAGTTGACAATGTTGTATCATTTAAGAAAACAATGTATCAGACCGTTGTTGATGCCTTTAGAGGTCTTCTTCTTTAGCGCTTGGCTTTATCACAAGACTCAAAACAAGAGCTGTGAAATACACAACATATCCTGAGAATATCACATCACTTATAAAGTGTTTTCCTTGCACTATTCTGACAATCCCAAACAATGTACCTACAAGCATACCAATCAAGATGTATCTTTTTCTTCTTATATCAGATGTAGAATATAGAAAGGCAATGCTAAAAATAAGAAAACCTACTGCTGAATGTCCGGATACAAATGATACACATTTTTCATAAATAGGTGCGGTGTTTTGAGTGAAGACTTTGGTAAATTTTTCAATGCCACCAAAGAATTCCACAAGATTTGGTCTGCAACGCCTCATATACATCTTGATTCCATGGACGAGTCCTACACTTCCAATGAGCCCAACAAGTGAAATATATAATAACTTTCTTTTTATCCCAGGTTTAAAAATATCTCTTAGTCCATTTCGTTTGAGGTTTTTTAATCCAAGATATGCAACAAATCCAACCCATAAAGCAATTCCACCATATTCAACTACATAATCTATAATTCTTATGATTTTATTTTTACTGAAAATAAATTTATTCTTCATAAAAAACAGATTAGAAAACCATATATCTATAGATGGGAAAATAATAAATAAGATTGCGAAAAATATAAATGAGGCAATCGAAATCCATGGTATGTTAGAGAAAAATTTATTTTTCATTTTATGAATAGGCCATTTTTAGTTTTATTTAGAGATGCTCTTGAGAAAGGATTACTTCTTATCATAGCAACTGTTGCATCTATGATTCTTGCAAACTCAGGGGCATCAAATATATATTACGCTATTGTTCATGCAGATTTTGAACTCATATATAACAATAAATCCCTCTCATTACCAGCACACTTCATAATAAATGATATTTTGATGTCAGTCTTTTTTCTTGCAGTTGGAATTGAAATAAAAAAGGAAATGGTTTCTGGACACTTGGCTTCTAGATCACAAAGGTTGTTGCCTGTGTTGTGTGCTGTATTTGGAGTTATAATGCCATTTATAATCTATTTAAAACTGAATTATAAAACACCTGATAATGTTATTGGATGGGCTATACCAACTGCAACGGACATAGCTTTTACAGTTGCAGTGATGTCAATTTTTACAAAGAAAATACCACAATCAATTAGAGTCTTTGTGACCGCACTAGCAATTATCGATGATCTGATAGCTGTCGTGGCAATAGCAATATTTTATACGGAAAAGCTCAGCATTTTATGTATTGCAGGGATAGCTGCTTGTATTAGTATTTTATATAGCTTCAACAAAAGAGATAGTTCTGACCTGAAGCAATATCTTTTACTTGGAATCTTGATGTTAATTCTATTTAGCTTCTCTGGGATACATACAACTATCTCAGGAGTAATACTTGGGTTCTTCTTACCAATAACATTAGGTGAAAGTGTTGTAAGAGCAATCACTCCAACAATAACATACCTCATAATTCCAATTTTTGCCTTCTTTAATGCGGGAGTCTCTCTTGATAGTCTTTCTACCAAGAATATATTTAGTCCTGTTGTAGCTGGTGTTTTTTTTGGATTATTCCTAGGAAAGCAAATAGGAATTTTCGGAAGTTTTTTCTTGCTAGTAAAATCAAAAATCGCTTCAATGCCAGATAAGGCAACATTAAAAGATGCCTACATAGCATCAATTCTGTGTGGGATAGGATTCACAATGAGCTTGTTCATTGCAGCTCTTGCATTCGGACAAAACTCCTCTGAGCTAGTTGATGCAAAGGTAGGAATTATCTTTGGATCCCTTGCATCATGTGTATATGGATGTATTATGCTTTTTTTAAAGAAGACAAGGGTATAGTGAGATTAGAAAATTTGTAGTATTATTAGTGAATATTATTTATTTTTTAAAAATTTGTATGCCAATTCAACTACTAATGCCAGCCCTATCTCCTACAATGACAGAGGGGACAATTGGGAGATGGATAAAAAAAGAAGGTGATCAAGTAGAGCCAGGTGATGTTATAGCTGAAATCGAGACTGATAAAGCTACGATGGAGTTTGAAGCAGTCGACGGAGGTATCCTTGCTAAGATCATCGTTCCTGAGAACACACATGGTGTCAAAGTAAACTCTGTCATAGCTCTGATAGCTGAAGAAGGAGAAGATATACAAAGCTGTATCGACTCATATAAATCTTTTGCTGTTGAGTCAGGTGCAGTCAAAGAAGAGCCTCAAGTTCAATCACAAACTCCTGCTCAAGCGGCAGAACATAGAGAAGTAGAAAGCAATAGAGTTTTTGCCTCTCCTCTTGCTAAAAATATTGCCTCACAAGAAGCAATTGACCTCTGCACAGTAGTTGGTAGTGGACCTTATGGGAGAATAGTAAAAGACGATGTACTTGCTGCCAAGAAGGCACCAGTACAAAAACCTTCTAAATCTGAGACAGCTGTTGTAAGTCAAGCTGCTACAGTGAATCAAACTGATATAACTGGTTCTAATACTGTTGAGCTAAGTATCATGAGAAAAGTTATAGCTCAGAGATTAGTTGAATCTAAGACAACTATCCCACACTTCTATCTGATGGTTGATTGCAATGTAACAAAGCTTGTACAGCTCCGTGAGCAAATCAATCAGAATTTCTCTCAGATGTCTAGCGATAAGAAAATTTCAGTCAACGACATGATTGTTAGAGCTACTGGGCTTGCTTTAGGTGACATGCCAGCAGTTAATGCATCATGGGGAGGAGAAAAGATAATTCAATATAATTCAGTTGATATATCTGTCGCTGTTGCTCTTGATGATGGACTTATAACTCCTATAGTAAGAAATGCAAATCAGAAGTCTTTAGGTACAATCTCAGATGAAGTAAAAGGACTTGTAAAAAGAGCAAAGGAAGGAAAGCTAAGACCAGAGGAGTTCCAAGGTGGAAGTCTTAGTATATCAAACCTCGGAATGTACTCAATAGACTCATTCTTAGCAATTATAAACCCTCCACAATCATGTATACTGTCAGTTGGTGGAATCAGTAAAAAACCTATTGTGATAGGAGATGAGATAGCAATTGCAAGCATCATGTCAATAGGAATATCTTGCGACCACAGAGTTGTTGATGGAGCACTTGCAGCTCAGTTCATCAACAAGATTAAGTCTTATCTAGAAAACCCTCTATCTTTAATCTGAGGGTAATCTATTTCATCAAACACTTCCTGCGATCTGTTTGATGAGGCTCTTAACGTTTTCTTGCTTCTGCTCATTTGATGTAAAGTCCCCTGAATTAAGATCGTTAGCAATTTGATAGAAGAGCTTATTTCTCTCTGAGTTCTTTTCACCTTTTTTCAACCTTGGTTTAAAATCAAGGAATAAGTTGTTAAAGAGCCTCATCTGCTTGCCATTGAAATAAGAAATATTTTGTTTCAATATCTTTTTTGTATCATCATCAGACAAGCTAAAGTTCTTATCATATCTAATTGAATACAGATACGGTTCAGAATTATCATTGAAGTTATCCCATTCATTTAATGCAAAGAAAGCTTTAGATCTTAATTCATCAGCTTTACGACTACCGTCGCCATAAAGTAATGCAACTCCATCAAAATACTGCCCACCATCAATTATAGCATTTGCATAAAGGTATTTTCTTTCTGCAAGAATTGGATTTGTCATATTGAATGGAAATTCAGTTTCATCATCAACTAACTTCTCAGCAGCAGACCAGTTTTTCATAGAGCAATATATGTTTATTAACTCATTAACGACCTTTTCCCTAACTATTCCGAAGAGTCTGTTTTTTACCTGATACTCCATCACTTTCACTGCCTGATCTAATAGGTCTAGGTCTACCATGTACGAAGCTGTCTGCAATATGATCTCATCACCTTCATCACCTAAAGGGATAAGATCTTTGAATTCATAAAAGAATGAAAGTTTTGCGAGCTTTGAATCATTACTTGTTTTGAAATAATTTATAAAGCTTTTACTGGCTTTTGTGACAGCAAGGAACCCACTGTATGATTGCGGATAGGCATTTGATATTATTTTCCAAACCCTTATTGCATTTGGTATATCCTGCATTTCATAGTATGTCTCTGCTAGTTTCTCCAAAACGTCGACTTCAAATGCATCACCACGCCATGTTGTAGAAATGCTCTGAAGGGAATTTATGTATTTTATTTGATTGATCTGAGATGTCTTACGCATCAAGTTAGCAAGTTCAAAATTACAGCGCGAGTAAACATACCTGTCTGCAGGATCATCTGCACAAGCTCTAAATTTTGCAGTTGCGCTTTTTACATCCTCCTCTTCTAAGAAAAGCTTTCCTGTATAATAATTAAGCAATCGTTGATCCTTTCCTTCTAATTTTTTTGTTGACATTACACTGATTGCACCACTCATCACATCATATCTCTTGAGATGAGAAGAATATTCTATCAGTTTGAATGCCACATGATTAAAGATGTCACTGTTATATCTTGAGATAAAACCTTTCTTGTTGTTAACAATTCTCTTGATGAGTCGTTTTGTTAAATAATCCAAGTACTCAACATCTTTTGTCTCCTTATTTTGTAGTCTATATGCAACTTCAGACAACCCAACCCAAAATCTTATTTCTGATCTTTGCTTTAAATCAACATTATTTAAATTGATTGAATTCAACATGTCATATGATTCATTTATGTCACCGCACAGAAAATAAATTACACCTATAATCAATCTTGCTTGGTAATCCCTCTCTATGACATCACTATATTTTTTAACCAATTCAAGCGTACCTTTAGCTTCAACATACCACTGATTAGCAAGGAAAAATATTGCAAGATTCATATAATTATCGCCTTTGAGGGTATAGTCGTATGAGTTTGTGATTACTGAATAGATATCATTTAGTCTTCTGTTAAAATCTCCCTTAGAAACTTTATATGATCTTAGATCTAAAATTGTATCGTTGTCATCCTTAAAAAGTCTTTCAAATGACATCTGCGCTTTGTTATACTCTGCAAAATTCGATATGTTCAAATATGATTTACTAGAGATTTGCAGCCATTTGTTGTGGAGATTTAGGACTACAGAATCGTTTAATGTTTCAATAACAACTCCTGTTAGGGATGCTAAAACATTGAAGTCAACAAAATTATGATTATTATTTCTTACACACTCATTTTCAGGTATCACAAATAATTTCTCACCTAAAAATGGATCAGTAAATGTTATTATATTACGTGTTTTTGTGAAGAGTTGTACGTCAACTTTATTACCAGATGTTTCAATACTCTTTAAAATTTCTCTCGGAGAAGCGATCTCTGAAGACAAAATTGAGTTATCATACGGTGCAATTCTTACAACTAAATCATCATCTGTTTTATATGTTGTAAACTCAAAGTCAGAATGGTTAACAACTTCAATATATGCAATCGTAGAATTTTTATCAGCCTCTAATTGCCTAAACCCCTTTAAGATCGATGTTTCTCTTTCAGAATCATCATTTATATTAAGTTTAAAAAATTTATCAAATACAAACCATAGTCTATTCCCTCTTAAGAAAATTGCTACATTTTGTTTTGCACCTGATACAATTTTAATTTCATTTGTACCATTTATTTCATCGACCTTAAGTCTTATTTGATCATCTAAACCAAAAACATTGTTAGTTTGGAGTAATGTCAGGCCACAAACCAATAAAAGAGAGATGATAAATTTGTTCATATGTTTCTAGTTTATTTCTGTCCACTTAACGATACCAGAAAAAGACTTTTTATCAAGAATAAACTAGTCATCAACACTTGCTTCTCTCACAACAAAATCATAGCTTCTTAACCTCTCTATATCCATTGCAACAGCTGCAGCAGATATGATTGATACGACCTTTGCGATCTCAACAAAAGTTCCTTTAGTAGTACCTTTATTTGTTAGTTTTTTCTCATGAACCTTTATACAATACTTGCACTTATTCAAAATTGAAGCTGCAAGGCAACACATCTCAAAAGTTTTCATATCAACTCCGATATCATGCAGAGATGTCATTGATAAACCAGAATCAATTCCATCGATCTCATGATCTTCTGACATATCTTTGAAATTATAAAAAATATTGTTCATAGACATCATTACTGCTGCAACCTTACATGCGTTGGCGTTTGAATCCTCAAGAACAAGCTTAGCATCAGCCCTAATGTTATTTAAGACATTCTCATGTCTCAGAGCGTAACCAACGGTAAGAGCAACTGAATAAAGTTCTTCCTCTGTTAAGTAATCATTCTTATCTTTTAAGAAAATTTCCTCTAAATTCTTCTTGATATCAACAGCATAAACTGGGAGTTTTTTCACTAATGATATTATACCGTTGGCCATTTTTTTATTATTTTTGTTTTTTCAGATTTTACCATCCAAAGCATCATTTGCAATAGCAAAGTTGGTACAAGATAATTCATCAAAATTCCAAACTCAAAAAACCTCATGCTGATGTTTCTTATAAGGAAATTTACTATAGCAAAACACAAGCATGTAAAAACAATCATAGCAATGCCTTTTGATGTCTTTCCACGTGAATATTCTCTATAATAAAAGTACCAGTCCAATTTCAAGCAAATAAGTGTAAAGAGTAATATATAGAGTGGCCAAATAATTCTCTGATGAAGTGCAATTTTTATTCTCTTGAAATTATTATCTGAAGAAGTACCTTTAAACTCATACATCTCAAGGATTGTCATCTCATTTACATCTTTTATTCTATCAATTTTTATATTTGTATCTAATCCAACTGAGAGATTATATGATTTGAAATTAATGAAGGTATTCCTGCCATTTTCAACTTGATTGTATGAACCATTTTTTAGAGATAGAGATAATTCTGATCCATTTGAATTAATTTTACCCTCCTTTGCAGAAAAAACTCTCGTGATGCTTTTATCCCTTGTATCAGATATAAAAACCCCTTCAAACATATCAGATCCTTGCTTTCCATTAACATATATTGCAATACCAGGAATCTCAGTTCTTATTGTTCCAGTTTCTACAAAGTCAGTTAAATGCTTCTGCTTTAATGAGAACTGCATAGTTCTGAAGCTTTTGTATGCAGTTGGAACTACTATTATGGAGACTAGGTAGTGAAAAATTACAACAAAAATCCCTATACAAAAAAATACTCTATGGATTGACTTTAAATCCAGTCCAAAGCTTCCTAATGAAATTATGTGCCCCTCAACTCTATACCTATACAAGAGAAACAGCATAGAAATTAAGAAGGCAAATGGAGTAATTATAAAAACCAGATATGGAGTGGAATATATGCAGAGCATCAAAATATCGAAGTACAGCTCGATCGATTTAATTCCAAATGAAATAAACACTCCTAATTGAATTATAATCGATATTAGAAGAAGCACGGCAAAAGAAAAAAGAAAGTATCTAGCAGCTGTCAGGAATATGTTTTTGAAGTAAATTGAAAAACTGAACATTACTTGCTGACATAAAAGATGCTTTCTGTTGTGTAATGAAATTTATTCCCATCACTGACAACAAAATCGATATCAAAGTATTTCTCTTGAAGTGATTTATTTCCTTGAGAGTAAGGTAATAAAACAAAAACCTGCGATTCAAAAACCTCTCCTGGCTTGAGTGATATACAAGCTTTTTTTACATAATTATTATTCAATGATTGTACATTCATCAAGCCATTTCCGATGCCTTCTACTGATAAACACAAGTTGTTCTGCGGGCGTGGCATTTTATTTAAAACATATATACTATAAGTATTCCTAATGCTTCTATCTGGTGTAATTGTAAAGAGAGGAGAATGCTCCTTATCAACTTTGAAAATCACAGGAGTCTTAAAGATAAGGGTTGAAAAAAGTACGCACGAGGCAACTAAAAACACAGAACAATAAAATAAAACTTTGGGTCTTAAGACTAAGCCTTTGCTGTTTGTTTTGGATATCTTCCAATTGGTCTCTAGCAACTTTGCTGCATTGGCACTCGTATACTCTATCAAGCCTTTAGGTCTATCTAGCTTTGTCATTACTTCATCGCAAGCATCAACACACAAACCACATCCTATGCAAGGCATCTGCAATCCATTTCTTATATCTATTCCCATAGGACAAGCAATCACGCATCTGTTACAATCTATACAATCTCCATGATTTTCTCCCTTGCCGCGAGGCTCACCACGCCACTCATGATATGTCACAAGAATTGTATCTGAATCAACTAATCCAGACTGGAATCTCCCGTAAGGACACATATGCATGCAGACTTTTTCCCTTAAGAATCCTCCAAACATATATGTTGTACCTGTGAGTGCAAGCAACCAAATTGCCCCGTTTGATGTAACTGAAAAATGCATTAAATCTTTTGTTAAGATTTTTACATCATAGAAGTATCCGACCCATCCGAAGCCAAATAAGAAGCTTAAAATCAGCCAAACAAAGTGGGTGAGAGATTTTTTCATAAATTTCTCAGAATTCATTGGATCTGAATCTAGCTTTATCCTTGCATTTCTATCTCCTTGGAAAAGCCTCTCCACCATCATGAAAACATCTACCATTGTTGTATGAGGACATGTATATCCACACCATAGCCTCCCAAAGAGTGTGGTACAAATGAACAAACCAACAGCACCTAAAATCATTAAGAAAGTTAGGTAATAGAGCTCATCTGGCCAGATGATAATTCCAAAGATATATGCTTTTCTTTGTGGTAAATCTATCAATAGAGCTTGATCAGGTAATCCATATCCTCTGTTGTAGGGAATCCATGCTCCAACCATATAGATAAACAACAGAACTGATGCGATTACGTCCTTGATTTTTCTGTACTTTCCTTCAAATCTCTGTGGGTATATGGCTGCGCTCATTCAGGCGATTGATTATGATCTTTTATTTCTACTTTAACATAAAAATCTCAGACCATAAAATTCATAGGATAAACTTTCTGGTATCCATCATTGGATCCATTATGCTTGCAAGCTGCTTGCTGACATACTTTTCATCTATGACTATCTTTTTACCTTTATTCTCAACAGAATTAAAACTTATATCTTCAACGACTTTTTCCATAACAGCCTGTAGTCTTCTTGCACCTATGTTTTCAACCCGATCGTTTAGCTCGATTGCAACCTTTGCTATGTGCTTTATTCCTGATTCAGAAAACTCCAACTCAACCCCTTCTACAGCTAAAAGAGCTTGATATTGTTTTGGTAAACTGCATTCTCTCTCACTCAGAATCCTCACCATCTCATCCTCACCGAGTGAGTGTAAATTAACTTTTACAGGGAGTCTTCCTTGCAATTCTGGGAGCAGATCGGATGGCTTTGATACGTGAAATGCACCAGATGCTATGAAGAGTATATGGTTTGTTTTAACAGGTCCATATTTTGTGCTTATCACTGTACCTTCTATGAGTGGTAACAAATCTCTTTGGACACCCTCTCTGCTGACTTCACCTCTGCTGCCACCATTTGCTCTACTAGCTATTTTATCTATTTCATCAATGAAAACTATCCCATCACCTTCAACTGCCTTGAGCGCTGTCTTGATGATCTGCTCCTCATTGAGCATCTTGTCACATTCTTCCTGTAAGATACTTTGATAAGCTTCAGGGGCTTTCATCTTAACTGTTTTTGTTTTTTTGCTACCAAGGGCTTTACCAAGGATATCGCCTATGTTGAAAACTCCAAGCTGAGCACCAGGAACATCCATTGTATGCATCATGTTATTTCCGTTATCTATGAGTGATATTTCAACTTCAACATCATTTAACTCACCATTCCTAAACTTTGCTCTGAACTTTTCGATTGTATCATCGCTGGCACTGCTACCAACAACTTCTTGAATGAGTCTGTTCTCAGCTATGATATCTGCTTGTGATAGCACTTCTTCTCTCATTCTTTCGCGAACCTGATTGATTGCAACATCAACTAGGTCTCTTATGATTGAATCAACATCTCTACCAACATAACCAACTTCTGTAAATTTTGTTGCTTCGACCTTTATGAATGGAGAGTTTGTGAGTTTTGCTAATCTTCTTGATATCTCTGTTTTGCCAACCCCTGTAGGTCCTACCATTAGGATATTATGAGGTATGATCTCATCTCGCATTTTCTGATCAACATTTTGCCTTCTATATCTATTTCTTAAGGCTATTGCTACTGCTTTCTTTGCATCGTTTTGCCCTATGATAAATCTATCTAATTCTGCTACGATCTCTTTTGGATTTAAATTCAACATCTTCCAAATACTGTTCCTAAAAATAATATGAATAAAAAAATACTGATTTTTTTGAAATGTTCAGCACAAGACTTATTAAGTTGTATGTTACAAGCCTCCCACCAATTGTACAGCATGTAAGTTGCACCAGCAAGTCCAAAGAAGAAAGGGCTACATAGGCTCATCCCAAGACCAGCAATACCAATGCAAGTTATTGATAATTTATATATATTCCAAACAGTAGCTTTTATGTCACGATCTCTTATTTTGAGTAAAACAGGAAATGACTTAACACCGGCTTCTATATCATCTTCTAGGTCTTGACAGGCATATATCGTATCGTATGCGAAGGTCAAAAAAACAAATCCTAAATACAACATCCCAAGCTGAAAGTAATAGTTATCATTCACAATAAGCCAACCAATTAGGACCCCTATATTGAAAGTAAAACCAAGGATAAGTTGTGCTAAATATGTAAATCTCTTCGCAAGTGGATATATGGCAACTAAAGCTGCAGCAAATATTCCAACAAAGAATACATGCTTTGGAAGTGATAGCAAAATAATTAGTGACATCACTGACATCACAAATGCAACTTTGAGTGCTTCAGAAACTTTAACTTCACCTGATGCAATTGGTCTATGTTGTGTTCTTGCAACTTGCTTATCAAACTTCACATCAGCTAGATCGTTTAGAATACATCCAACGCTTCTCATTAAAAATGCACTAATTGCAAAGAGCATACACAGCAAAATCCTTGAAAATGTTTCATCTGATCTATCACCAATCCATATTGCACACCAGGTAGGTAAAAACAGAATCGGATACACATGGTAGCTATCCATCCTTATGAGTCTTCCATATCTTGTTTGTGAATACTTTATGTATCTCTCCTGCAATGGCTTTGTTTTAGTCAAAATGAATGCAATGATCTCCATGGTAAAAGCTTCAACTGCTTTATAGATTTGCCTGTGTTTTTTCTTCATAAATTAAGTTATGTTACGATATAATATAATTTGACATTTTCATCCATCAGTGTCAATATTTTATGTAGGCAGAATAATATATAGCGATTGTCATGGTGGAATTCACTTTACCTAAAAATTCGAGAGTTCAAGCCGGAAAGGAGTTCATAGAGAAGAATTGTAGTAAAGATGATAAAGATATTTTATGCATTAAGATTTATCGCTACGATCCAGACAATAACAGCAATCCTACACTTGATACTTTCTATTTGAGGAAAGATAATCTCAACATGGTGCTTGACGTCCTTATAAAAATAAAAAACGAGGTTGATCCAACGCTGACTTTCAGGCGATCCTGCAGGGAAGGAGTTTGTGGCAGTTGCGCCATGAATATAGATGGTACAAACACCCTCGCTTGTACAAAACATATAAGCGACATAGGTAATGAAATCAAGATATATCCTCTGCCACACCTACCAGTAATAAAAGGCCTAGTTGGTGACCTGAGCGGTTTCTACAGACAATTCGAGAGAGTCAAGCCATGGCTTCATACAAGTCACAAAAATGTGGACCACGAGCAAAGACAATCAGAAGAGAACAGAAAAAAACTCGACGGTCTTTATGAGTGCATCTTGTGCGCATCATGCTCAACTGCCTGTCCTAGCTATTGGTGGAATAGCGAGAAGTTTCTTGGCCCTGCTGCTCTGCTGCAAGCTTACAGATGGATAATCGATAGCAGAGATGAAGCGACAGAGGAGAGACTGAATGACTTGGACGATAACTTCAAATTATACAGATGTCATACAATAATGAATTGTACAAACACATGTCCTAAGGGGTTGAATCCAGCTCAAGCGATCTCAAAGATCAAGAGCATGATTGCTAGCAGATAAGACCACATAAGCAATCGCGATCGGGTCGTCATCAGACATAGAAAGGTGTGCAATGATGTTTTTTCCTACAACATCAAGGGTTTTTTCGCTAAAGAATGGACGTCCAGTCACTGAATCCTTAAAGATTTCTATGTCTTTGAATTTGAATTTCTTTCCTATTCCTTGCCCAATTGCCTTGCTGAATGCCTCCTTCGCAGCAAATCTCTTAGCAATATAATTCTCGATCTTTTGGATCTTTGGCATAATCAGGAGCTCCTCTTGAGAAAATATTCTATGTAGAAATTTATCTCCAAATAGATCATGAATTCTTTTTATCCTTGGGATTTGTACAAGATCACACCCGATGCCAACTATCATATGCTTGCCTCAAAATATTTACATCTAACTTCATCCGATTGTCTTCACAAAGCCTTTGCAGACAAAGTTTAAAACTCAAAAGATCAGTAAAAGTAGAAAAATTAATGTTATGCTTAATAAAATCAAGCGCTGTAGAGTTAACTTTTATTTTATTCAAAAAACACATTTCTTGAATCATCATCAACACCAAATCATCATCAGGTGGAAAGATTTGTAGTTGATAAGATGCATTTACTCTTGATGTTAAATCATGTATTTTAAATTCGATCTTTGATGTTCCAACCAAAAGTATTACAACTCCGCTGTCAACACACCTATTAATCATATGCAGTAGCTCTGTCTCATCTGACAGCTCAAAATTATCTACTACAACTTTTTCATATTTCCTGTCAACTTTAATGTCTAAAGAATCAGTTCTGCAATTAACATATAATCCATTTCCTACCCACATCTTTGCTAGGCGGCTTTTTCCTGAAGCTTTAGGACCAATCAATACTATCCTTGAGAATGGTATATTATTTGGATCATATAGATCAATTAAGAATTTGTGAGCTTCTTCGTTGCAACTTGTGACAAAGAATTCAGTGGTTTTAGTTAGAAATTCCTCATCTACCGGCAATGACAGCTGTTTCATTGAAATATCAGCGCAAAAGTTCGTTTATTCCTACTTTGTTTCTAGTTGTATCATCAGCATACTTCACTATGACTGCACAGGCAACCTGCACTCCACTAAAGTTATTGTCTCTCGGGATGCTACCCTGTACAACAACTGCATTCTTAGGAATAATACCATATGATATCTCGCCGGTAGTTGAGTCGTATATCCTTGTGGATTGAGATATATGGGTTCCTGGTGCAATCACAGCACCTTCAGAAACAACAACGCCGCTCGTAATGCTGCAGCTAGCTCCAAGGAATACATTATCTTCTATGATAGTTGGTTTGTCATGTAGGGGTTCTAATACACCTCCTATGACTGTTCCAGCACCTATGTGACAATTAGATCCAACATAGCAGCAGCTTCCTAGTGTTGAGTTAATGTCAACCATTGTATTATTTCCAACATAGACACCTACATTGATGAAGGATGGCATCACAACACATCCTGGACTTAAGAATACTCCATATCTTACAAATGCACCTGGTACGACTCTAATTCTAGCGTCTTTGAAATTGTCTTCAGTCCATGATGCAAACTTCAGAGGAATTTTATCATAATAATTACCAGGGAGAACCTGAGGGGCTGTAGATCTGAAGAATAGCAAGATTGCCTTTCTGATCCAATCATTTACAATCCATTCACCTCCTTTATCCTCACATATCTGTATTTTACCTTCATCCAGTAGATCTAAAGTTTTCTTTGTCTCATTCTTTACAACATCTGTTATGTCACCACCTAACCAAGCTTTTTCTATTGTTTCTAACATTTTTTCTTTTTAATCTAACAAATTTTTTTAAAATTCAAACTCTTTCTTAATATTTCCGTAACACAAACCGTATAAAAACTTTTATAGGAACAAAATGCAAGAATTCTGACACTAGGTAATTAATCTTCTTAGGACATCACAGAGTTCCTTGAATTTCTCGCTTGTAGCCTTCCCGTAGTCTATTTTATCAAGATCAATAGAACTTGATATCTCTGGAATAATAGGAATGGTTGCAAGCATTCTCAAGCCATTTTCGATTGCATATTTCTCAATATTGCCACTACCGAATATGTAGTTTTTTGATCCATCTGGATTGGTTATATAAGCCATATTCTCAATTACTCCTAAGACTTTTATATCTAACTTCTTAAGCATATCAACTGACCTATGAGCATTTGCAAGAGATAGTTCTTGCGGAGTAGAAACAACCACTGCTCCGTCTATGATATAATTTTCAGATAAACTCAAATGAACGTCTCCTGTTCCTGGTGGAGAATCAATTATTAGGCAGTCTAAATCAGATTTTATCCCAAACAAGTTCTTGTGAGACCAATCAGTGTGCATCAACATATTATGAAGTGTTTTAGAAACCATAGGGCCACGCCATACAAGAGCATCTCCTGTCTGTACAATAAATCCCATTGACATAAGTTTAACTTTGAATTTCTCATGAGGTATAAAGGTTCCATCTTTTATTTTTATTTCATCATCAATTCCAAATATTTTCTGTATTGATGGACCATATATATCTGAGTCAAATAATCCAACTTTATACCCTGCGAGAGCCATATGATAAGCAATATTGGAACTTATCGTAGATTTTCCAACCCCTCCTTTCCCGGAGCATATAAGAATAACTTTTTTAACTCCCTGTATCCTTTTTTTTAACTTCTGAGTTTTTTCCTGTTTTTTCTGTTCTTGATTACTCTGTTGAATAAAACAAACTTTTGTTTTTTGTCCTAATTGTTTTAGGATTGCATTTTCAATTTCAGTTGCAAGTTTATCATTGTTATTTTCACTTGTTTTGATCATAATGTATAAGATGCTATTCCTCTCAATTACATCATCAATGGTAAGCTTGAATCCTTTTTGTATGAGTTCATTTATTGTCTCTTTAATTTTGACCATGGCTTTATGTTGTTGATTTCGCAGATTTTTCTCTATATAAATATAGTAACAAGCAAAAAGTTAAAAAATAATTATGAAATCATCGATACCACACTGTGTAGTGAAAAATCAAAACTTTGATAGTCCATGGGGGGATAGTAATGACAATCAGAAGAAAGTCAAAAAAGGCTCTGACTTTGTCATGTGGGATACAGGTAGTTCAAACACCCCAAACAATAACAATTCCTTAGATAAAGGTATAAAGTTGATAATGTTGCTGGTGTTCATATTGCCAATTCTAGCATGGCTATCAACAGGTTTCTATACTGTTGAACCAGATCAAGAAGGTGTTATTGTTAGATTTGGAAAATATCATTCAACTACTCAGCCAGGCCTCCGCTATAAATTTCCCGATCCAATAGATAAGGTAATAAAAGTTAGCGTTACAGCAGTCAACAGAGAAATAATCGGTGCTAGGGTGCAACAAGGATCTGATTTCATGAACAAGGGGGATGAGAAGGGAAAAATAAATATTCCAGAAGAAAGTCAGATGCTTACTGGTGATGAAAACATCATCGATATGTATTTCTTTGTTCAATGGAAAATCAAAGATGCATACAACTATGTATTCAAAATAAGAGATATATCTCCTGAGAACAGCACCTTGAGACTTAGTTCTGAAAGTGCAATGCGTGAGGTAATGGGTATTGTAAAACTAAATGATGCGATATCTGAGCAGAGACAAGATATAGAAAAGCAAGCGAAAGTAATACTCCAGAAGATGCTAGATGACTACCAAACAGGTATAGAAGTTTTAAATCTAGGAATACTATATAGCTATGTCCCATCAGAAGTGAAAGATGCATATAGGGATATACAAGCTGCAAAGGCTGATAAAGAAAGAGAAATAAACCAAGCTTATGCTTATAGAAACGACATCTTACCTAAAGCAAGAGGTACAGTTGCATCAATAGTAGAAGAGGCTGAAGGTAAGAAGTCAGCCATAATATCTGAAGCACAAGGACAGGCAAATAAATTCTCAAGCATCTATAATGAATATAAAGTAGCACCTGAGATGACAAGAAAGCGTCTATATATAGAAGCGATGGAGTCAGTCCTTGGAGAAAAAGAAAAGATCCTTATGACAAAAGGTGTTAGTCCACTGCCTCTAATGCCAATCCAAAATTCATTTAAAGAACAAAACAATAAGTAATTAGTAGTTATGTCAAACAATAAAATTTTATCACTTGGATTAGTTGTATTAGGATTACTGTTTTTAGTTGCTAACTCCATTTACATCCTCGATCAAAGACAATACGACATAGTCATACAATTTGGTGATGTTGTGAGGGAAGACAAAGAACCAGGTCTGAAGTTCAAAATCCCTTTTATTCAAAATTCTGTTTTCTTTGATAACAGAATCCAAACGATAGTCTTTGCTGCAGGTGATGATACTGAGGTTGTTGCAGCAGATCAGAAGACAATGAAATTGAATGCATTCAGTAAGTATCGTATTGCAGACACAGTTAGGTTCTTTAAGACAGTTCGTGATGAAAACACACTCAGAGCTAGGATGTTAGCGCTAATGGAATCATCTATCCGTGAGGTCATAGGTAGTACAAAGTTCAATGATGTCCTTGGCTATAAAAGAACAAAAGTTATGGAAGATATAACATCTCTTGTGAAGGGGCAGATGGATAATTTTGGAATAGAGGTATTTGAAGTTAGGATTACAAGGATTGCATTGCCTGAGAAGGCACGTGATGCTGTATATGCAAGGATGAGAACTGAGCGTGAGAAAGAAGCAAATGAAATCAGAGCTACTGGTTCTGAAGAGGCGCAAAAAATTAAAGCGGATGCTGAGAGACAGCGTGTAGTGATGATTGCTGATGCAAAAAAGCAATCTCAAACTCTTGTGGGTGAAGCTGAAGGAGAGGCAATAAAGATTATATCTGGTGCAGTTGGTACTGATGTGGAGTTCTTTGATTTCTATAGAAGCATTGAAGCATATAAAAATTCATTCAACTCAGGTAGTACAAAAATCGTGATTGGTACTGAAACTCCATTCTTAAAATACATGGACTCTGCAAAATAATAACTTTGAGTTGAAAGTGTTTTTGTCAACAAAATTGTTTATTGACAGTTAAATTTTTGTGTGATTAAATTTTTGTGTAACTAAACAAAAACACTTTTATGGCTTCAGAAAAAGACAATACTAAAACAAAACAAAAAGGCCTGACAAGACAACAAAAGGAGTCAGTATTTTTGTTATCAATAGGTACATTTCTTGAGTATTTTGACTTGATGCTATACATACATATGGCAGTCTTACTAAATAACCTATTCTTCCCACAAACAGATCCTGCAGTTGCTAAAATCTTTGGTGCTTTTGCATTCGCATCTACATTCCTATTTAGACCTATAGGTGGTTTTATCATAGGTAGAATAGGAGACAGAATAGGAAGAAAGAAAACAGTTATGATAACAACATTTGTTATGGCTGGTTGCTGTATAACTATGGCTGCATTACCAACTTATGCTGAAATAGGTATCACTGCTAGTGTTGTAATGATTCTTTGTAGAGCTTTACAAGGTTTCTCTTCTATGGGGGAAATAACTGGCACAATGCTCTATATAATGGAGTCTTTCAAACAACCTCAAAGGTATATATTCTCTTTCTTAGTGAGTATGCAAAGAGAGGTTGGAACATTTGTTGCATTGGTTGTGGCATCACTTTCAATAGCCCTTAATAGCCAGCTTGGATGGAGATTAGCATTTGTATTTGGTGCAGTGGTAGCAGTTGTAGGATTAGCTGCAAGAACAAGGTTAAGGGAAACTCCTGAGTTTGTTGACTATACAAGAAGGCTTAAGATGAAAAAAGCTGTCTCGTTCTTCCCTAAAAAAGGTGAATTCAAATATGATTCTCAAAAAATTAACTTGAAAACTTCCTTTTATCTTCTAGTACAGTTTTTCATTGGCTCAATAGGTTATTGTGCAGCATATTTTTATATGTCTGATATAATGAAACAAAATCTTGGTATATCAGGAACTGAAGTAATTAAGAGAAATATAATTGTTACGATTTTCTCAGTGTTATTTTATGTTGTAATAATAAATCTTTCAAAGAAGTGGCATCCCGCAAAAATAGGTTTAGTCTTTTCGAGAATTGTTATTTGTTACATACCTTTGATGTTTATTTTGTTTGAGTTTACAAATAATCAACCAGTGATATCAGCACTGCAGATGCTCTTATTATTTCCTTGCTTATATGGTGCAACAGATATCGCATTTTTTAGGCATTTCCCAGTAACAAGACGCTTTACAGCTGTGGCTACAATATTTGGTTTTGGTGGTTTAGTTTTTGCATTTATGCCTTCAATTATTTTACCAATAACATCATATTTTGGACATTATGGCTTACTTGTGTTTTTTTCATTTGGTATTTTTACACAAATACTTTCCCTTAACTACCTAAAGAAACTAGAACAAGCAAAGGGCTGTTATTCGGATTATCCAGAAGTAAGAATAAAATCAACAGAATACCAAGGAGACTACAACTTTAAGAATCCAGAGCTTTATGCTGGATATGATCTTGAGTGCAAATACAGCACAATGCTTCTAAATAAACTGATAGGAACAAAAGGTATTGATCAGAGATTGGTAGAGAAAGCCATGGTATTTTGTAAGAAGTGGCATGATGGACAGTTCAGGAAGTCAGGTGAAGAATACTACACACATCCTTTTACAGTGGCAGATATGGTTGTTGAATACATTCCTTCTACTGATGTTGTAATAGGCGCTCTTCTTCATGATCTTGTTGAAGATACTGAATGTACTTTAGAACTAATAAAGGAAGAATTCAATGAGAGAGTTGCTCAGATAGTTCAAAGACTCACAAGGATCAAAACTGATGAAAACAGCAATAAAGTGAAGGTTTCAGTAGAAGAACTAATATCTGATATGAAGAAAGCAGATGATCAAGAAGCTCTTCTCATAAAAGAGATAGATAGATTACATAATCTTGTAACAATAGAATCTATGTCAAAGGAAAAACAACAACACACAGCAGGTGAAACAATGGAACACGTTATGCCTAATGTTGCTTATGCTGTAGATAACCTTAATCTTGATAATAAATTAAATCTAGAAGATAATTTATTAGGAGGTACTTCTAAGAAATCAGACTAACCAGTCTGGTTTTACATCTTCCAGATTACCTTTAGCGATATGTATCTTCCTCTTTGCAGAAATCGCTAAAACATGAGTTGCAGTAGAATTTATAAAACTTCTATTGTGACTTATGAACATCACAGTTCCTTCATAGTTTTTAATAGCATCACTCAGGATCTCTGCACTCAAAATATCTAAATGGTTTGTGGGCTCATCCAATAACAAAAAGCTTGCATCCTGAACCATTAGAGATGCAAGGCTTAATCTGCCCTTTTCTCCTCCAGAAAGTACACCAGCAGGTTTATAAACATCATCTCCTTTAAATAAAAAAGATCCTAGTAACTTCCTTGCTTGTAGATCTTCTAATCTGTTACCAGACATCTTAAGATTTTCTAAAACTGTTTTATTTAAATCCAAATGCTCAGTTTGATCCTGTGCGTAATAAGCAATCTTCACATTGTGTCCTAACTTAATTTGACCATCAAGCAATGGGATCATACCAACGATTGACTTCATAAAAGTTGACTTTCCTAAACCATTAGCACCAATTATTGCAATTTTTTGTCTCAGAGATACATGCATTGATATATCTTTTATGAGTGGCCTTTCATGGCCGATTGAGCAATCAATTAACTCAAGTACATCCTTACCACTTTTTTGCACTAGAGGTATCCTGATGTTTACCTCCATATCACTTCTATCGACTTCAATACTACCAACTTCTTCCTGTAATTTAGCTATCATTTTTACTCTGCTCCTTGCTTGTGATGCCTTTGTTGCCTTCGCACCGAATCTATCAACAAAATCCTGAGCTTTTTTTATTTTATCTTCTATATTCTTTCTTTCAGCAATTTTGCCTTCTTGTTGAGACTCATATTGCTCTAGAAAATCATCATAATTTCCATAATACTCATTCAAAGACCCATTTTTGAGGTGTAAAATTACATTTGGTAATCTGTTCAACAGCGACTCATCATGAGATACAAAGAGAACTGTACCTTTAAATTTTTTCAGATAAGTCTCAAGCCACATGATTGTAGGTAAATCCAGGTGATTTGTAGGTTCATCAAGAATCAAAAGTCAGGCTTTTTCATGAGCAATCTAGCCATTTCCAATCGCATTCTCCATCCGCCAGATAGGTTTTTAGGATCATCGTATATTGTGTCTTCATCAAATCCAAGTCCACATAGTAACTTCTCAGAATTTCGTTCAAAAACATATCCATCTCGATCTCTAAATTCTGTCTCAAGAGATTCAAACTTTTCATATAACTCTTCTGTGTATCCTTCATCAAGATCTCTGCTAACTTTTCTGAAATCAGCCTTAAGCTTGAATAAGATATCATCTCCTGCCATACATTCTTCTAAGATTGTCTCTTCAGGATTAGGATTAGGTTCTTGTGGCAAATAACCAATTACAAAGCCTTTTGATTTCATAATACCTCCTGAGTCACCTTCTTCTAATCCACACAAAATGTTTAACAAGGTTGTTTTACCTGCGCCGTTGACTCCTACAAGAGCTATAATGCCGCTTTGAGGGAAGTTATAGCTGATGTTTTTTAATACAAATCTTGAGCCGAAAGATTTTGATAAATTATTTATACTCAACATACAAATCAAAACATTGTTGGCTTTCTCACTATTATTTTTCTATCCTCAGCATCAACCTCGACTACAAAATCATCAGTAAATGGATACATAGTTGTTTTTCCATCCTCAAGGGCTCCTATTTCCAAAACATCTGATGCACCATAGTTCATGACATCAACCACAACACCAAGCTTACTACCATCTTCAAAAAATACATCCATTCCAACAAGATCTGCATAGTAAAAACCACCATCATTTACGTCAGGGAGATCTGATCTATCTACCAATAAGTCTGTGCCGATGAGTTTTTCAGCATCTTCTATTGATTCTATGCCAGCGATTTTAACCACCGCTACAGAGCCTTTGACAGATACAATAGTTTGTATTTTATAATCTTTACCTTTTTCATCAAAGATCTTTGAAAAGGTTTTTATATCCTTTGGATCTTCAGTAAAACACTTGACTTTTACATATCCTTTTATTCCTGAAGTACCAACAATTGAACCTATAGTTATGTGACTTTTATTCATCAGTTTTTTTCTTTAAAATATACTGCAATCCATTCAGAAAACAAACTATGATATAGTTTCTAAAAATAAAAACTAAAAAATTACAAAAAATGTTTCAAGGTCTATACACAGCTCTTATCACTCCATTCAATGAAGATGGATCAATCGATATGGACAGCATCTCAAATTTGGTTCAAAAGCAATTTGATGCAAAAGCTAATGGAATAATTCTATTTGGCACATCAGGGGAAGGCATGACTTTGACTTCAGATGAAAGGCGAGAGATCATCAGACACGTAATTGATCTTGTGAACTGCTTTGCGTCAAAGAGCAGAGTTCTAGTTGATGGGAAGCCATTCAGACCTCATGTGATAGTTGGCACAGGAACAAATTGTACAGCAACAACAATCGAGCAAAGTCTTCAGGCAGAAAAGCTTGGCGCTGATGGTGTAATGGTTGTGACTCCCTACTACAATAGACCCTCACAAGAAGGGATATATAGGCATTACAAGAGCGTTAATGATGCGATAAACATACCAATAATTCTCTACAACATACCTACAAGAACAGGTGTAAATATAGATGACATTACTCTCATCAGACTCATGAGACTAAGTAATGTTTGTTCTCTAAAGGATTATGATAGTCTGAGACCTATCAGACTTTACATCGACTGGAGCGATCAGGAGCTAAGACTTCCAGAAGACAATATCATCAAAGGAGAAGATTCCTTCATAAAAGATGCGTACAGCAGCTATGAGCTATTTGTAGGAGCTTGTACAAGCAAATTTACTATCCTTGCAGGGGATGATGTAAATAGTTTATCAATTTATGTAAATGGTGGACATGGATGTGTATCTGTTGCTTCTAACATTATTCCAACTATCTGTTATGAACTTCATAAAGCAGCCAAGGAATCAGACATGCAAAGAGCAAAGGCAATTCATGCACATCTGCATCCAATATACAATGCTCTATTTTATGAGGTGAATCCTGTGCCAGTAAAGTATGCTGCCTATAAGATGGGATTGATAAAAACCCCGGTTGTAAGACAGCCGCTTTATGCTATGTCAAGCCATAATCAAGACAAAGTTGAAAAGATCCTTGTAAGATATGGCTTTATGTCTCAATATGCTTAAGCAGCTAATTCGAAGCATGCCTTCTCTATTCTTTTGCATGCTTCAACTATATCAGCATCCTTCACTGTGTATGAGAATCTGATGTAGTTTGGTGTCCCGAATGCATCTCCTGGAGCTCCTATTACCATTGCCTTTTCAAGCAGATACATACAGAACTCATGACTATTATTAACCTTTCCATTCGATGCTTTGATTACCTCACTACAATCAATCCACATATAAAATGCACCAGTTGGCTTCTTACATTTTAAGAAAGGAATCTTTGAAACTAACTCATAGAAAGTATCTCGTCTTTTTTGTAGTAATGCTTTACATTCTGGTAGGAAATCTTGTTGTCCATTGAGAGCATCAATCACAGCATACTGAACGATCGAACAAGTATGAGAAGTACTGTGTGATTGAACCATTGTCATTGCTTTGATGAGTTCTTTAGGACCAGCACCATATCCTAATCTCCAGCCAGTCATTGAATATGATTTCGAAGCTCCATTTACTGTGAGCACTCGATCTTTTAGTTCAGGCACAACCTGTGCCATGGTGAAGAACTTCCTGTCATCATAAATCATGTGTTCGTATATATCATCTGACATGATCATCACATGAGGATTCTCAAGCAATACTTGACCTAAAGCAAAGAGTTCAGCTTCCGAATAGACTTCCCCTGTAGGGTTATTTGGTGAATTAAGAATGAGCCATTTTGTACGTGGAGTGATTGCTTCTTTTAGTTGTTGAGGTGTCAATTTAAAATCACTCTCTACTGAACATTGAACAACAACGGGAGTTGCTCCAGCAAGTAGAACCATATCCATGTAAGAGAGCCAATAAGGTGCAGGTAGAATTACTTCATCTCCATTATTTATAGTACTTTGTAATGCTACAAAAATGGTTTGCTTTGCACCACTGGAAACTATTATTTGATCTGGTGTGTAGCTCAGTTGATTTTCCCTTAGAAACTTAGTGCAAATTGCTTCCCTTAGAGGTTTGACTCCAGCAACGTCTGTGTATTTTGTTTTTCCTTCATCAATAGCTTTTTTAGCAGCACCTTTAATTGAGTCAGGTGTATCATAGTCTGGTTCACCTACAGCAAGGTTTATAACTGGTAGTCCTTCTGCACGCATTTCAGCAGCTTTGCTGCTCATTGTTAAGGTCGCAGACGGCTTAACATTTTTTAAATTAATGTTGAGAAGATCTTTTCTCATTTTTTCTTTTTAAAATAGTTTGATTTTTATTCAGTCTGTCATATAACCAGTTTTAAATAAAATAGTAAAGTCCAAAATTAAAACAAATGCAGTTAAAAGGTAAAAAAGTCCACATCATTGGTATCTGTGGCATAGGAATGAGCACTATAGCTATGCACCTCAATAATCTTGGAGCAATTGTTCAGGGGAGTGATATTGCAACAGATGGCGAAATGGGACAAAAACTTAAAAGCATTGGGATTAATGTCTCAGATCACTCTGCAGAGAATATTACTGAAAATCTAGACTTTATAGTCAGATCAACTGCAATACAGGATAACAATATCGAGATTATAAAAGCCAAAGAACTTAACATTCCAATCCTCAGCAGAAGCGATATATTATCTGAAATCACAAGACAACATAGTTGTGTTGTTGGTATTACTGGAGCCCATGGGAAAACAACAACAACAACAATGACAGGAGAGCTACTATATAAACTAGCCAGAAACCCTACTGTATTCTCAGGTGGTGTGATGGGTTTTTGTGATAGCAACTTCAGAAGTGGTTCAAAGGCTTTGATGGTAGTAGAGGCAGACGAATCAGATGGAACTTTTATGCGTTTAAAAACAGACATAGCAGTTGTTACAAACATAGAGTTTGAACATGCTGAGTTCTATAAAGATTTTAATGAGATGATTGAGGTTTATGAAATCTTTGTGAATAACATAAACGTACAAAAGGTAATTATATGTGGAGATGATCCTGGAATAAAAAGTTTAAGAATTAATCCATCTAAAGAAATTATAAGCTATGGATTTGATCAAAACAACGATATTTACGTAAAGGACATAGAATTTTCTGGAGATAAAATTGACTTCACAATAGTTAAAAATACAAAAGAATTTGGAAGATTTTCACTAAACGCAATAGGTATCCATAATGTTTTAAATGTCATAAGTGCCTTTGCAGTTGGCTCTCTCTTTTGCTCATCAGATGATGAATTTATAAAGATATCTAAAGAGATGATGAAAAATTTCAGAGGTGTTGCAAGGCGATTCAACCTCCTACCAAACAATAAGAATCTCACAATTATAGATGATTATGCACACCATCCAACTGAAATAAGAGCTACAATCGCATCAGCAAAACAGATGGGAAAGAGAGTTGTTGCGGTGATTCAACCTCACAGATACACAAGACTAAACGCTCTGATGGATGATTTTGTATCTTGTCTTGATGAGGCAGATATAGGAGTTGTAACTGAGGTTTATTCTGCTGGTGAGAATGCAATTGAAGGTGTTTCTAGTGAGATATTATACAAGACAATGTTAGGTAAAGGCAAGGCAAAAGAATACCACTTTATTAGTACTCCTGATGAGCTATATGAATTGCTTGACACAATAGTAATGGATGATGTAGTTGTTTTTATGGGAGCAGGTAATATAACAACTTGGGCAAAAAGTTATGCAGCTTTGTAGAACCTCTGAGTCGATCAATTGAAATTTTTGTACTATGCATCTATATTTCAAAGTAAAAAGTAATTAGATGCACGATATAAAATACATCAGAGCATATCCTGAGGCATTCGATGAGGCAATGCATAAAAGAGGCTTGAAAATAAAAGCACAAGAAATCCTTGCAGTCGATGCTGACGTGAGAGATAGCAAAACAAAGCTACAAAACCTTCAGCAAAAAGTGAATGATCTTTCTAAGCAGATAGGAATGATGAAGCCTAAAGGCATTGATGCATCAGATCTGATGTCACAGGTTGAGAATGCGAAATCAGAAATGACTGAAGTCACTCAAACACTTGAAATTCATGAAGTTAAGCTCTTTGAATACCTTACAACAATCCCAAACATACTGAGTGATGATGTGCCTTACAGTGAGAGTGAATCAGACAACAAGTTAATAAAAACCCATAGAGAGCCAAAAAGGTTTGTTGCCAAGCAACACTTTGAACTTGGCGAGGATCTCGGTATGATGGACTTCACTCAAACAGCAAAGCTATGTGGTAGTAGATTTGTAACTCTTAAGGATGGTCTTGCAAGGTTAGAGAGGGCTCTTGTGAACTTCATGTTAGACATTCACACTAGGGAGTTCGGATACAGAGAGATGTCAACACCATTTATGGTGCGTGAGTCAACAATGTTCGGGATCGGTCAACTTCCGAAGTTTGCAGAAGATTCATTTGTGGTCGATAATGGTGAGTATAGGTTGATACCAACAGCAGAGGTAACCCTTACAAGTATGGTGGCGGATACAATCCTACGTGAAGAAGAATTACCATTGAGGCTAACTGGATGGACTTCTTGTTTTAGATCTGAAGCAGGAAGTGCAGGACGTGACACAAGGGGCATGATTAGACTTCATCAGTTTTCGAAAGTGGAATTAGTAAGCATTGTGAAGCCAGAGGATTCAAATGCAGAACATGAAAGGATGCTTTCTGCAGCAGAAACAATCCTACAAAGATTGGAGTTACCATATAGAGTTATGTTGTTATGTAGTAAAGACACTGGCTTCTGTGCAGCTAAGACATATGACATAGAGGTATGGCTTCCAGGACAAGACACATACAGAGAAATATCAAGCTGCTCTAACTGTCATGGATTCCAAGCGAGGCGTATGAAGGCACGCTACAAAACAAAAGAAGGTAATGAATTCCTACACACATTAAATGGCTCAGGACTGCCTATAGGACGTACGGTAGTTGGAATAATGGAAAACTATCAGAATACTGATGGATCAATATCTATCCCTGAGAATCTCATAAAATATATGGATGGTTTGACAAAAATTGAGACCCTGTGATTACAGAGCTTCAACACACATTGCAACCCCTATTCCACCACCAACACAAGCAGTAGCAAGTCCTCTTTTGAGCTTCCTGCGTCTTAGTGCATGTACAAGTGTCACAACTATCCTTGCACCAGAAGCACCTATCGGATGTCCAAGAGCTATTGCACCACCATTGACATTGACTTTCTCAGGATCCCAACACATTATGTTGTTCACTGCTATTGTCTGTGCTGCAAATGCTTCATTTACCTCAATCAGATCCAGATCATTTATATTCCAACCAACCATCTGCAAAGCTTTCTCTGAGGCAGGAACTGGTCCTATACCCATTAGCATTGGATCAACACCAGCTTCAGCAAAAGATACTATTCTTGCTAGGGGTTTTATTCCAGATTCCCTTGCATGCTTTTCAGTCATCAAAATAACCATGGCAGAGCCATCATTTATGCCAGATGCATTACCTGCTGTGACAGTTCCGGTTCCATCTTTTATGAAGGCAGTTCTTAGCTTCGATAGCTTTTCAACTAATGTCTCATGTCTTATGAATTCATCTTTATCAAAAATTGAATCTTCAGAAAGCTTTATTGGGGCTATTTCATTATCAAATACCCCTGCTTTCTGAGCCTTGCTTGCTTTCATCTGGGAATTATATGCATATTCATCTTGTGCTTTTCTAGGGATTGCATATTTCTTTGCAAGATTCTCAGCTGTTATGCCCATGTGCACGTTATTAAAAATATCAGTTAGACCATCATGTACAATTGAGTCATGAAGTGTCATATTTCCAAAGTTACCTTTTCCACGAAGAAAAACGTTGTGAGGTGCTTGACTCATTATTTCATGTCCACCAGCAAGAACTACAGGCATTTTAACACCAATGCTCAGCTGATGTATTATGGATTGGTATCCTAACATTATTGCCTTCATACCTGATCCGCATACTTGATTTACTGTATATGATGTAACTTCATGTGGTATGTCACAAGCAACAGCTGTTTGTCTCGCTGTATTCTGTCCGAAACCAGCAGTAAGAACATGTCCCATTATCACTTGAGTAATATGTGGAATTTTAATATTTTGTACCAGACCATCAAAGACATATTTGTCCAAATGATGTAATTTTATTTGAGAGATTGAACCGTTAAAGTTACCGATTGCACTTCTCTTTGCGGCAGCAATTACAATACTCATGCTATTTATGTGTAGTATTTTTGTTCACTTATGTAATAGTTTATAGGGAAGTCAAATTTTTAAAACATCAAATGTTTTTTATATGCTCAGAAGAGAAAGATTTGAAAAAATATGTAGTTATAAAGCAACAATAAGCTGTATTTAATTCCTGATTACAATTTTATACGATCTTTTGTTTAGAGATTAAAAAATCCTATGAAACTGCTTTAAATAGGCAGAAACCCTAATTTTATCTTTAAAATAGTTTTTTCTAGAGAATTAATAATGTGTTGCATTTTGTCATTTCATGGTCTAACCTTTGATGATGTCAATTTTAAACAAATGACAAAAATGCTTAGTTTCTAACTAGGCTTTTTTTAACCAATAACAAATAGGAAAATACAATGTCAGTTAGTGTTAATAATTCTTACACAGCGGATATGCGCACAGCGCTCTCTTCAAGTCTTGCTGAGGCTTTGAGATCTGGTATTGCCATGGCCACTGGAAATTCAATCATACACGCTTATGAAGACCCTACAGGTTTAGCTATAGGTTCGAGTATGAAAGCGGATCTTGATGTATTGAAAGTTGTAGCTACAGATATAGAGCAAAGCCAGGCGATGCTTTATATGGCAGAAGGCGGTATCAAATCTGCGCATGAAACTGTAACTCAAATGAATCAAATCCTTGCAAGAGCTAAGCTCGGATACATGACAGATGAGTTAGTAAAAGATACTTTAAGTCAAACATATAATCAGCTTAAGTCTGAAATCGATAGAATAGCAAATTCAGTTGATTTTAATGGTCAAAAGCTTTTAAACGGAACAGGTGGTAAAGTTACTGCAGCTAAGGCAGCAACCGTTAACACAACAAGTCCTCAGTATGATTTCACTGCATCAACAAGTTTGCTCAAGGATATCACAATTCCTGCTGGTCTTTCAGCTGTTGTAAATGGAACAGGTGCTGCAGTTGCAATATCATTAAACGGTGGAAAAGCAATCACATCAGGAATCTCTGTTTCAACTGATGGAGCGGAATTTGCTGTTGATACAGTTGGTAAAAAGACAACAATAACAGGTGCTACAATAAGAATAAGCGATGTTAGCGTGTCAGATGCAGCAACACCACCCAATACTTGTGTTGGTGAAGTTGTTCTAAAGAATGTTACTCTTACAGTTACTGGAACTCCAAGTGCTAATGGTACTATATCTGGTACTGTAACAATGAATCGAGTTGCAGCGACTGATGTTTCAATAAGCGTTACACATCCAGGGAAAATCACAAGCATTTCTGGTAGCACAGGCAACATTACTCCAACATCAACAAACATCCAAACCCAGGATATCACAACAACATACAGTTCTACTGGTGGTATTTTAGGTAAAAGTACATTCAAGTTCGTTACAGGTATTGAATTAAACAAAGATGTAATCAGAGTTTCTTTCCCTGATTTAAATATCAGAAATATCATTCCTGCACTTGATGTTGATGAATTGACCAGTTCTACACAAACAAGTCTTTCAAGTTTGATTTCAGTAAAAGATGCTGAGTCAGATATTCCAATAATGGCAGCTTTAGAGAAAACTCTCATGGTTTGTCTTGATGATATTGGAGCTTACCAGAAGAGATTCATGAATCTTCAATCTCAATTAAGAAGTTCTATTGAGCAATTAGATAATGCTCAAGGTGCAATTATGAATGCAGACTTAGCTGTTGAGAGTGAAACTTATGCGAGAGCTACTGTGAAAGTTAACATAGCAATTGCTAGATTGAACACTCAAACCCAAATGTTACAAAACCTACAAAGGATTGTTACAGGTTAATCTTGAGGTTAGGGTGCTTATGCACCCTGATTTTTTTATCCATAGTGTCTAATCCATCTTATATCGTTTTCCATAAAGTTTCTTATATCAGTTACATTATTTTTGATCATAGCGAGTCGCTCAATTCCAAGTCCAAATGCGAACCCTTGATATCCATCATCAATTCCAACATTTCGCAATACTTTCCTATGAACCATTCCGCAGCCCATTAACTCTAGCCATTTATTATTGTGCTTCATATCTACTTCCATAGAAGGGGTTGTGAATGGGAAATAACTGGATCTGAATCGCATAGGGATCTCATCAGTCACAAAGAACATCTTCAGCATGTTGTGAATTGTTTGCTTCATATCTAGAACGTTTATATCCTTATCTATACATAAACATTCCATCTGATGAAAAGCAGGAAGATGAGTCTGATCTATATCATCAACCCTATAAACCCTCCCAATCGATACTATATAGTGAGGGGGTTTATTTGATTTCATATATCTTATTTGTACAGAAGATGTCTGAGTTCTCAAAAGATGCCCTGAATCAACATAAAAGGTATCTTGCATCTGCCTTGCTGGATGAAGAGGTGGCACGTTGAGGGCAGAAAAATTATGAAAATCATCTTCTATCTCAGGTCCAGAGACATTTTTAAAACCAAGATGTGTCATGATACTCAACAACTCATCAATTGTTCTTGTAATAAGGTGTTGATTCCCTGATCTGATCCCATTATCATATGGTAAAGTGAAATCAATTGCATCAGCTGCAAGCTTCTTTTTTATAACAGTTGCATTGATCTCAGCCTGCTTATTGGCTATCAATTCCTCAAAGTCCTTCCTATACTTATTTATCTGTTCTCCAAATGATCTTCTTTCATCCTGAGCAAGACTAGGAATTGTCTTCATAAGCTCGTTTATCTCACTTTTTTTCCCTAAAAACTGTGATTTTATTTGATATAGTTCTTGTTCATTGTTGATATTTTGTAGCAACTTTTCTAATAATGTAGCTTGTTGCTGTAATGCATCTATTGTCATTTCTTCGTAAAATGTTATATTTATGATCTGAAAATTACTTTCTTTTTTGTATAATAGCATTTTTAAGTCAATTATATAAGATTTAGTATATAATATGATGTAATTTGAAAACTGCCTTTAACTTACTTTTTTAGAAGACCTATGATAGATTATGATTACATTGTAGATAGCGCGATGAGGGTCCTAATTCGTGACATTCTTATTTCTGTTGAGAAAAATAATGGTCTTCCAAATGGTAATTTTTTCCACATTTCATTTGTTACTCAATATGATGGAGTTAGCATTCCAATTTATCTAGTCAACAGATATCCTGAAGAAATGACAATTGCTTTGCAAAATCAATTCAGTAACCTTAAGGTTACAGATGATGCCTTCTCAGTTGATTTGTCATTTGGAGGACAGGAAGAACGTTTAGTAATACCTTTTTGTGCAATCACATCATTTGTTGATCCGTCTCAGAATTTCATGTTAAAGATGGAAGCAGATAAAATGGGAATGTTTGGAAAGAGTAAGTTCCATGAAATGATCAATTGTAGTCTTAAGAAGAATACAAAGGAAGATGGAGAAGAAGTAGAAGACAATGTGATTAACTTTTCAGATATAAGAAATCTCCTGAATCAATAAAATGCAGCATCGTCCGAAGCACTTCAAAATGCCTCACTGGCCTATCCCAAGAGGCAATAGAGATATAAATCTAGGACTTGAAAGGATGCAGGTTCTTATGGAAAAACTTGGTAATCCACAAAAAAATCTTCCTCCTATAGTTCATGTTGCAGGAACAAACGGAAAGGGGTCAACTCTTGCATATCTACAAGCTATGTTTGAATCTGCTGGGTATAAAGTGCACAAGTACATCTCACCACATCTAGTTAACTTCAATGAAAGAATAACTCTTGCAGGTGATCTCATATCTTCTGAGATGGTCGATCAGCTAGCTGAAGAGTGTAGATATGTTAGTGAAAATGAAGACGTACCAATAAGTTTTTTTGAAGGAATTACAGCTATGGCATTCCTAGCATTCTCAAGGGTCCCAGCAGATGTTCTGTTGCTTGAGGTTGGGATGGGAGGAAGACTTGATGCTACAAACATTATAGATGACGTTATATGCTCAATAATTACGAGCATATCGTTTGACCATATGGAATATCTTGGGAATTCAATCACAGCAATCGCATCTGAGAAAGCAGGGATAATAAAGCCTAACAGCTTCTGTGTATTCAGCTGGCAAGTACCAGAGGCAATGAAGGTCTTGATAGATAAGGCATATGAAGTTGATTCTAAGAGATATGCATGCGGATATGATTGGAATTTCATCAGAAACCAAAATGACTCATTTGATATTATAGTTGCTGATCAAAGGTTTAATTTCCCTAAACCATCTTTGGTTGGAATACATCAATACATCAATGCATCAACTGCTGCGATGGCAGCCCTCAGACTAAATGAAGATTTTCCAAACCTCTCATTTGATCACATATGTAATGGTTTGAAGTCTGCAACCTGGGCAGCTAGGATGCAACAGATAAAGGTTGGGGTTCTGTCTAGTATCTTGCCACAAAATTTTGAACTATGGCTTGATGGTGCACATAATGATGCTGGAGCTCAGATGGTGATCACAAGTCTACAGACAATGAAGCCAGAAGCAATTATATATGCAATACATGGCAGGACTATCCACAGAGATATGAGGGTTTTCCTTGAGCACTTCATTGGTGTTGTGGAGTTAATTTCATGTATAGAAATAATGGGTGAACCTGATTCAGAAAATCCCAATAGAATTAAAGATGCTTGTGATGACTTAGGAATACAAGCAATTGTTTCTGATTCGATAAAGGATGCAGTTCTAGATATAGTTCAATATCATCAGAGAAAATATGGAGAAAAAATTTTAGCAAGAATCATCATTTGTGGATCATTATTCCTTGCTGGTGATGTACTATTGGCAAATAAGATGTGAATCTGATCTTAAGTAATTTACTTGGGTATAAAAACAAGATGTAAACCCGATGTACTTTGTTTAGAAAAATATTTAGTAAAAAAGAAAAATGAAAAAATTATTTTTAATTCCTATATTAGGAATGCTGATGTCTAGTTTTGCTCATGCAGAGGTTATAAATGGTGCAGCTTCTGTTAATGAAAAAAGATTAAAATTCTTGGAAATCAATGGCAGTGGAACTTTTAAGGACCTAAAAATTGCAGATTATATGAAAGTTAATGGATCAGCAACAGGTAAAAATTTACAAGTAAAAACACTTGAAGTTAATGGATCTTTGACAGCAAAATACTTAATAATAAATGATATGATCGTATCTGGTGCTGCATCATTGAGAGAAGCGCTTGTCAAAGGTTCACTTTCTGTTAATGGTTCATTGAAGTGTGAACAAATAAAAGTTCAAGGCAAAACATCTATAGCTGGAGATTTAAAGGTTTCTAGCGGGGAATTTCAGGATATTGAAATTAAGTCGGATCTAGCAGAAATCATTAGATCAAAAGCAAACAACATAGTTTTTTCTAATCAACAAGTTGCCCAGAAAATTCTTGAGTTGAAATCAGGTACAACAGTCTCAGGTAATGTAACTTTTAAATCAGGGAAAGGAACAGTATATCTTTATGATGGATCAAAGATTGGAGGTACAGTCGAGGGAGGTGAGGTAATTAAAAAGTAAATCTCTACCCATCAGTGCCAATCTATGGTATCATTCGACCTAAAAAAATCTATCAAATGCTAAAGACTCATTATCGTACCCACACCTGTGGAGAGCTCACTGAGAGAAATATTGGAAATAAAGTAATTATATCAGGATGGATCCACAGAAAAAGAGACCATGGAGGGGTTTTATTTATAGACCTTAGAGACCACTATGGAATCACTCAGCTTGTCACATCAACACAAGAAGATAAGCTCAACAAACTCTCACCAGAGGACTATGAGGCAATAAATACAATGAGTTACGAAAGTGTCATAACTGTTCACGGAACTGTTGTTGAAAGATCTCCTGAGACAGTTAACAAACACATTCATACAGGTGTGATAGAAGTGATAGTTGAGAGCTATACGATTCAATCACATGCAGAGATACTCCCTATGAATGTCAACAGTGACCAGCAATTTCCTGAGGACTTAAGGCTAGAATATAGATTCCTTGACCTCAGAAGACAAAAGCTTCACAGCAACATAATGCTTCGCAGTAAAGTCATAAGATACATTAGAGACAAGATGCACGACCTTGGGTTCACAGAGTTCCAAACTCCTATCCTGACTGCAAGTTCTCCAGAAGGGGCGAGGGATTTCTTGGTGCCAAGCAGACTGCATCCAGGTAAGTTCTATGCTCTTCCACAAGCTCCACAGCAATTTAAACAGCTTCTGATGATCTCTGGATTTGATAGATATTTCCAGATAGCTCCTTGCTTCAGAGACGAGGATGCAAGGGCAGATAGAGCTCCAGGTGAATTCTATCAGCTCGATGTAGAAATGTCTTTTGTTGATCAGGAAGATGTATTTAGCAAAATAGAACCTCTAATGCATGGTTTATTTACGGAATTCGCACCGGAAGGCTACAGTATTTCAACAACACCATTCATCAGAATCCCTTATGCAGAGGCGATGCTTAAATATGGTTCTGATAAGCCAGACCTAAGAAACCCAATTGAGTTGTCTGATGTCACAAGCATATTCTTCAAATCAGATTTCAGTATCTTTAGTAGGGCAATAGAAGATGGATCTGTAATACGAGCAATTCCTGCACCTGGAGCAGCATCAAAGTCAAGAAGCTTTTTTGATCAAATGATTGCTTTTGCTCAGACAGAACTTGGTGCGAAAGGCTTAGCATATATAATCTTTGATGGAGAACCAAAAGGTCCAATAACTAAGTTCCTAGACAATGACAGAATTAAAAACCTCATGGATAAAGCTAATCTCAAAGATGGTGATGCTGTGTTCTTTGTTTGTGGTAAGGAGTCTGAGGCAGCTAAGATAGCTGGTCGCGTCAGGACAAAATTGGGTGAAGATCTAGGTTTGATAGAACAAAACATTTATAAGTTCTGCTGGATAGTTGATTTCCCATTGTATGAGTGGAACGAAGACGAGAAGAAAGTTGATTTCTCTCACAATCCATTCTCTATGCCACAAGGTGGTCTAGATGCACTCATTGCAGCTGATACTACTGAGAAACAACTCCAACTTAAAGCATATCAATACGATATAGTTTGTAATGGAATAGAACTTTCTAGCGGAGCAATCAGAAACCATAAGCCAGAGGTAATGTATAAGGCATTTGAGATAGCTGGATATGCCAAAGAATTTGTTGATGAGAAATTCTCCGGGATGATAAATGCATTCAAGTATGGAGCACCACCACACGGTGGTATAGCACCTGGTATTGATAGAATGGTGATGCTTCTTGCAAATGAACCAAACATCAGAGAAGTAATAGCATTCCCACTAAATCAGAAGGCACAAGATCTGATGATGAATGCACCATCAACAGTATCTGAAAAACAACTCAGAGAGTTACATATAATGCAGAGAGTGAAGAAGTAATTGTTGCAAGGAAGGTTGAGTTATGATAATGTGTTCCTGAGTTTGTAACTCAATAAAAAATTATGGCGGGCATAGCTCAGTTGGTTAGAGCGCAAGTTTGTGGCACTTGAGGTCGCGGATTCGATCTCCGTTGCTCGCCCCACTTTTAGCGGATGTGGCGAAATGGCAGACGCGTTAGGTTTAGGTCCTAGTGCCGCGAGGCGTGGGGGTTCAAGTCCCTCCATCCGCACCACAGTCTTCAATCAATTTCCTGGCAGCAAGAAGGGGCTCTTTAGTTGTTTGACTACCAGATATCATTCTTCCGATTTCTTCAATTCTTTGGGTTTTAGAAAGCATTTTAATAATCGAATTTCCTTGTTCCTTTTGAACCAATAGATGATTATTTCCGTGAGCAGCTACCTGTGCCTGATGTGTAACTACTATTATCTGACCAAGGCTTGATAACTCAGCCAATTTTCCTCCAATTTTATACGCTGTAGCGCCACCTATTCCAATATCTATTTCATCGAAGATAATTGGTATATCTAATTTCGCAGTTGCGATTTTTATTGCTAGAAGAAGTCTTGACATTTCACCGCCAGAAAGCAACTTTTTTTTATTAGAAGGACAAAGAACTGATAGTTTTATTTCGACATTTCCAAATTCATTACACTTATCTAATTGTTTTAATTGGACTTTTGCATTGATATCAGACATCATTATTTCATCAAGGATAGTGCGTATTTTTTTGTTAATATTGTCACAAATGTCTTCTCTAGATTTATTTAAATCATCTGAAACAACATCAAAATCCTTTTGAGCTGTTACCATATCTTTTTCAAGATTCTTTCTTTTTGTTTCGAGGTGTAGAGCTGTGTCAATTTTTTGTCTGTATGATTCTGCAAAGTTTATTAAGTCATTTGGCTGAACCTTGTATTTTCTTGCAATTGATCTTAGCTGAGTTAGTTTGGCGTCTATAACTTCAATTATTTTTTCATTTGAATCTGACTTATCAATTATGTCTTTTATAGATTCTTCGATATCTTTAAGTTCTTGTGAGATTGAGTCAATTCTTTGTTGTAATTCAAGTATTTTTGGACTATTTGAAGAGTTAAGATATTTTGCGATAGATATTGTTTGTGAAATTATTCCTTTTTCATCAAATATTTGTATTGATTTTTGCAGAGCCTCATACGATTTATAAAGCTCGATTTGTTCTCTCCTTGTAGTGACAAGTTTTTCTTCATCATTACCTTCTAATTTTAAACTATCAACCTCATTAACAATCGATTGAATATATTCAATGTCTTCATCACATATTTCATCCAAAGCATTTATTTCATCCTGAATGCTTTTAAGTTTTGCAAATTTATTTTTTAAATCTGAAAGCTCCTTTTGATTATCCAAAATTGAATCAACAATATATCTAAAATCGTCATCAAGAGAAAAAGAAAGTCTATTATCCTGCCTACAAATTGTCATCAAATCATCTGAAGAGATATCTTTTTTATTAACTTTTTTCCATTTATATAGAAGTTTGTTTTCCCATTTTTATCGCTTATCCTTTTGATTTTTTGCTTTGGGAACTCAATTGTAATAACAGCATTAGATAAACCTTTGGTACGCTTATTTTCAATGCCTAAACACCAACAGATTGCATCAATTACTGTTGACTTGCCCGCCCCACTTTCACCTGAAATGACAGTTAATCCTTTTCTTAAATCAAGCTTTAGATTATCTATCACCAAGAAATTCTCTATCGAAATTGACTTCAACATTATGAATTAAAAAACACTATTTTGATCTTTTTTTGTTAACAATTAAAAAACACTATTTTGATCTTTTTTTGTTAACATAATAATAGCAGATCTTGAAGAGTGTTTTTTAAAATCTAATTATTTATTTTTTAATAACTTGTTAACCTTCATCTGTACATATTCTGGCTCCATCTCGGCTAAGATACAGGTTTCAGAGAAATCATGACATTTATTTCCATCAAGCCATTGCTTTGCTTGTTTTTGATGACATTTTGCTCTCCTATTTTTTGATTTGTTTGTAGCGTCAACCAGCGCTTGCATAATGACCGCTCGCCATAAGTTTCTAACATTATGTATTTTTTTAGTTCTCATATGTTTCTATTTGATTAATATGTTCTACCTCTACACAAGTATATTATATACATAAGAAAATACTCATCTCAAGCACTGTATAATAAAAAAAATTTATTGAAGAAAAACTAGAAAAATACTAAAATTTAAGCTTAGCAAACTTACATAATTTAACAAGAAAATATGTGTTTTTTTGTATAAACAATAAAAAATATTGATAAAATCCTACACTTTAAGACAGCCTTGACGTGTACTTAGCAACTATATCTTTAGAAACCTCTAAAACATTTCCTATCTCAAGATTTCTCAATTTAAATTCGCCGTATTGAACCCTTATTAATCTTGAGACTGTCATTCCAAAATTTTCAAATATTTTTCTGATTTCTCGATTTTTTCCTTCTCTTAAAATCATAGTGAACCACTTATCATCATTTTGCTTTATGTCAATTTTCCCATAATTGATACCATCTATGGTAATACCAGATCTTATCATATTAAAATCATTTTCACTCATCTTTGGACCAAAAACCCTACACTTATAAATTCTCTTAATTGCATTCTTTGGTAGCTCGAAGAATCTTGAAAGAGCACCATTGTTTGTTAATAAAAGTAATCCCTCTGTATTGTAATCAAGTCTTCCTACAGTAAGCAAGTTCCTCATATCTTTAGGGAGTAATTCGAAAATTGTTTGACGTCCTTGAGGGTCTCTTCTTGATGTTATAACTCCCTTTGGTTTATGAAAGATCCATAGCTTTGTTTCATTCAATACAAAATCCTTTTTGAGCCACTTTGAGATGTTTTTATTATCAACAACAACATCATCAGAA
Organism: Rickettsiales bacterium; assembly: GCA_023263785.1. Classification (GTDB taxonomy): domain Bacteria; phylum Pseudomonadota; class Alphaproteobacteria; order Rickettsiales; family Midichloriaceae; genus JALQUO01. Next base: position 171,096 of record JALQUO010000001.1, read on the forward strand.
TCTTGTATAAAAGTCACTACATCAGTAATAATAACACCGTTAACTTTGACTCTACCTTCTATAATTATGTTCTCAGCCTGCCTTCTTGAGGCAAAGCCACTTGCTGCTATCAGCTTTCCTAGTCTCATTTTCATTTATTATTCTAGTTAGAAAAAAAATCTTTTTAGTTTGTTAATATTTTTTTAACATTGATATGCTATTTCTCTGCGAAAATAAAAAAAACAATAATTTATTTAAATTAACATATGAAAATAGATCAGCAAAATGATGTAAAAAATACACTTGAAGAAAAGGATGGTTGGTTTACAGAGAAAGCAGTTGCTACAGCAGAATGTATCGGTTGGGGTGCTGGTACATATTTTGGATATTTTATAATTCCTGGTTTAGCAGCACAGATGACAAGAGCTGCAGCAGTTGTAGCAGTAGATGCAGGAATAAAAGCAACACCACTTATAGGTGGTATGATTCAGTATGCAACACAAAACAGTAGCTTTATGAACTCTATCTATAATTCAACAGTTTTAACACCTCTGGCAGAAAGAGCAGGATATGAAGCTTATGGCTGTGCTCTCAATCCAGGAGAAAAAGCACTTGCATTTCTTGGTTCCAATACAGCTCTAAGCGGTGGTATCTTTGGTGCAATTGGTTCTCAAATATGTAAAACTACAACTCGCTATACAATCAAAGCTGCTCAACATACAGCATCTAAAGCATATGAAGGGGCGAAAAAACAATCTCAGGGTTTTGGACAAATAAAGCAAAAGAAAATATTGGTACTAACACTGTTCTTGCAGCATAAGCAACTCTCATGTATTTAGAGAATAAAAAACTGTGTACGGTTTAAAATTCAAAATACATAAAAGTCTTAAGGAAGCACGCAGAGGTCAACTGACAACAGCGCACGGGGAAATTCAAACCCCATGTTTTATGCCAGTTGGTACTGCGGCCACAGTCAAAGCGATGTCAGTAAGAGATCTGCATGAGACTAACTCACAAATAATCCTTGGTAACACATACCATCTGATGCTAAGACCTACAGCAGAGAGAATAGCTAGCCTCGGCGGACTGCATAAGTTCATGAATTGGGATAAACCAATTCTTACTGACTCAGGAGGCTTTCAAGTAATGTCTCTCTCGAAGTTGAGAAAAATCTCAGAAGAAGGAGTAAAATTTAAATCCCATATAGACGGAAGTGCTCATAACTTGACTCCAGAGAGATCGATACGGATTCAACACATGTTGGATAGCAATATCACAATGTGCTTTGATGAATGTATTCAATACCCAGCTACATGGCATGATGTAAAAAAATCAATGGAATTATCTCTTCGATGGGCTGTGAGGTCAAAGGATGCATATATACAACGTCCTGGATATGGACTCTTCGGAATAGTTCAGGGTGGTGTATATGAAGACCTCAGAAAGTTCTCTGTTGCTGAGATGACAAAACTTGACTTCGATGGATATGCAATAGGTGGTCTTGCTGTTGGTGAAGGGCAGGATTTAATGTTTGAAGTCTTAAACTATACTGCTCCTGAACTACCTCAAGACAAACCAAGGTATCTCATGGGAGTTGGTAAGCCAAGTGATATCCTTGGAGCTGTGCAGCGAGGTGTTGATATGTTTGATTGTGTTCTTCCAACTAGATCAGGTAGAAATGGTCAAGCTTTTATTCGAGGGAAAGCAATCAACATAAGAAATGCACAATATTCTGAAGATAAAACACCTCTTGATTCTGAATGTGCATGCTATACCTGTCAAAACCATACAAAAGCATATCTTCATCATCTTGTAAGGGCTGGTGAAATACTTGGCTCAATGCTCATGACAAAGCACAATATTTATTATTACAATGACCTCATGAAAGCCATTAGAGATGATATAGAAACTGGAGATTTTTATGGTAAGGGCAAAGGATATAAGATGGTATTCGGAGAGGACAAGTAGTCCTCATGCGAATTATTCAGACCTTCTATCTCCAAACAAACGAAGTAAAGACATGAATATGTTGATGAAATCCATGTATAACATCAACGCACCATATACACCCATTTTGTCAGCAACATCTTGAGAGCCAGCTTGATAATATAGATCTTTGATTCTCTGGGTATCATAAGCAGTCAGACCAGTAAAGATTATGACAGATAGAATTGATATTGCAAAGCTCATGCCACTGCTTTGAATAAAGATATTCACAAGAGATGCAATTATAATTCCAATCACTCCCATCATTAGAAATGATCCCATCGATGTCAGATCCTTCTTCGTTGAGTATCCATAGATGCTCATTGCTCCGAAGGTTGATGCTGTTACAAAGAACGTTCTAGCTATGCTTTCACCAGTGTATACCATGAAGATAAACGCCATTGATAAACCCATTGTTGCAGAATAGATATAGAATAAATTCCTTACTGCACTTGTTTCCATGCTTGCGAACTTTGCAGACATGTAAAAAACTAACACCAAAGGAGCAAACATCACCACCCAGCTAAGAGGGGTACCATATATTGTTTGCATCATTGCAGGAGATGAAGCAACTAACATTGCTATGATTCCTGTTATTGCTAATCCTAAAGCCATGTCTTTGAACACAGCTATCATATAAGCCCTGAGGCCTGAATCGAAATGAACTTCTGAGTTTGAACCTGCGAAGCTCTTTCCATTAAATTTTGTGTAATCCATTTTGTGATTTTTTTTGAATTTTACAATTATTACTATACCATTTGCTTAAGTTGATTACAAGGATCTATGTATAAGTTGGCAATTTGACCAACACATGATAGTAAAAGAGTTACGATTTTAATTTTCTTTGAAAAAATATGGAACAACAAATCAGGATGATTGCTGCTGCTGTATTGTCAGTAATCATTATAACTTCATGGCAGTATTTCTTTGTGAGTGAACCAGTACAAGAGGTTCATGAAGAAAAAGTTATTGAACAGCCTTTTGAAGACGCAACACCCACCATAACTCAAACAAAGACTGTTGAAGACGGATTCAGAGACAACAGCAGAGTTAAGTTCCAAAATGATTATGTTTCTGGTTCAATCAATTTAATTGGTGCTCAGATAGATGACCTGATGCTTAAAAAATATGATACAGAAGTTGATAATAATCAGAATGTGACTTTGCTATCTCCTGATTTCTCAGAAAACCCTAACATCATCAGAATCGACTGGAGAACACCAACAAAAAAAGGTATCAATGATTTGGTAGAGCAAATAGAATTACCAAAGAGCAACACTCTTTGGTCTGTTGATAGCTCCTCATCAGAAAAGAATATTTTAATTCATTGGACTAACTCTCAAGGGATTGCTTTCAAAATAGAGATTTTTTTGGATGATAAATATATGTTTGACATCAAAACAGTCATAGACTCATCAAACTCCTCTTTTGACATAAAAGATACTCAAATACGTGGACACGTTTCAATGCAGAGAACAAGAAATGCACTGATATCAGATAACATGATCCTACATGAAGGAGCTATCGGTGTCTCAGATGGAAAGCTAAAGGAAGTGAGTTTCTCAGACCTTCAGAATGAAAAAATCAATCAAAAGTTTGAATGGCTTGGTTTCTCAGATAAATACTGGCTGGTAGCAGCAATATCAAAGGAAAAAGACAAAGTTCTCGGTTCATTCACCTCAGGTTTCTCAAATGATTGGGATGAGACAAAGTTCCAGATGGATATGTTTTTACCTCTACACAAATCAGCAGAGAAAATCATACAAGATTCTTTTATGATATTTGCTGGTGCAAAGAGCATTGAAATCTTAGATCATTATGAGAATAAGTATAACATTCAGATGTTTGATAGGGCAGTTGACCTTGGCTTCCTATATTTTATAACTAAGCCAATATTTTTGGTTTTGAATTACTTCTATAATCTCCTTGGGAACTTCGGACTAGCAATCATGTTGCTAACTGTTTTGACAAAGATCTTGCTTTTCCCATTGGCTTACAAGAGCGTCAAGAGCATGGACAACATTAAAAAGATTCAGCCAAAAATAGCTAAGCTCAAGGAGCAATATGCAGGAAATAACATGCTTTTCCAGCAAGCTCTTGTAACTCTATACAAGAAAGAAAAAGTTAACCCTGCATCTGGTTGTCTTCCAATAATCTTACAGATGCCAATCTTTTTTGCTCTTTATAAAGTTTTATACGTTACAATTGAGATGAGACATGCTCCGTTTTTCCTATGGATTCATGATCTGTCTGCTCCTGACTCAACTACAATCTTTAATCTCTTTGGTCTTATTCCATGGGAACCACCTCTATTCTTAATGATAGGAGTTTTACCGATTGCAATGTCTCTCACGATGTTTTTGCAGCAGATGATGAATCCTCAGCCAACCGATCCTACACAAGCATTTATGATGAAGCTGATGCCTGTCTTCTTACTCTTTATGTTTGCTCAGTTCCCTTCAGGACTGCTATTGTATTGGACCTGGAGCAATATAATATCGATCGGGCAACAGTTTTTAATAAAGTACTTACCTGAATGACATCTGATCTAAGAGATAGGCTCATAGAGCACTCCAGAAGAAATGGCAAACAAAGAGTTGTGGTCGCAATGTCAGGAGGCGTTGATAGTTCAACTGTCGCAGCACTGCTACATGATGCTGGGCATGATGTTATAGGCATCACACTACAGCTATATAATACAGAGTTTGAGGTCAAGAACATAGGGACTTGCTGTGCTGGAAAGGATATCTATGATGCTCAGATGGCAGCTGCATCAATAGGAATCCCTCACTATGTTTTTAATTATGAACATAACTTTAAGGCAGAAGTAATGGATAAGTTTGCTGAGAGTTATGTAAAGGGCGAGACACCTATTCCATGTGTTCTATGTAATCAGAAAATAAAGTTTAGGGACCTTCTGAGAGCTGCTCAAGACTTATCAGCTGACAGGATGGTAACTGGACATTACGTACAGCGAGTTGATGGTCCTGAGCCACAACTCCATAAGGGATCTGATCCAATGAAAGACCAAAGCTATTTCTTATTTACAACAACAAAAGAGCAGCTTGCATTGCTTGAATTTCCTCTTGGAGGTCTCACAAAGGATAAAACAAGAGAGTTTGCTAAGTACTATGGACTAGAAATATCAGATAAACCTGACAGCCAAGATATATGTTTTGTACCAAAAGGGAACTATAGGGAAATAGTCCTGCAGCTCCGTCCTGATGCAGAAAGAAAAGGACAGATAGTCATGAGTGATGGCAAAGTTCTTGGAGAACATAATGGGATCATAAACTACACTATAGGGCAAAGACGTGGTTTAAATATAAGCTATTCTGAACCTCTCTATGTGATAAAATTGGATCCTAAGACAAATGAGGTCATTGTTGGAACGCAAGACCAACTCTCAAGGAAATCCTTCACAATAAGAGACATCAATTGGTTGATTGAGGATGTTCCTGAGACTTTAGAGTCTACTGTAAAGTTAAGATCAGCCCACTCTGGTTCTATCTCTACTATCAAGACTATAAATCCTTCAGAGGCAATAGTAGAACTCTATGATGGATATCCTGGGATAACTCCTGGACAAGCATGTGTGATGTACGATGACACAAGAGTCCTAGGTGGTGGCTGGATAACAAAAGTTCTTTGATCTATTTCAACATACTAAACATGTTTTGGATCTTTTTCGGATCCATCTTTCCCATCTTCTTGAACATCATCTGCATGTCAAAGAATTTCTTCAGGAGAACATTCACGTCGCTCACAGCAGTGCCTGAACCCTTTGCAATCCTCTTCTTTCTGCTTGCATTGATTATTATTGGATTGGACCTTTCTTTATTTGTCATTGATTGAATTATTGCCTCTTGCTTCTTGAGGACCTTATCATTCATTGCATCACCTAGTTTGTCTTTTATCTTACCCAGGCCAGGAATCATTCCAATGATTGATGAAACACTTCCTATTTTTTTGATGTTCTGGAGCTGTTTTAAGATATCATTCATATCAATCTTACCAGTCTCCATCTTTTTCTTCATAGACTCAACTTCTTCCATCTCTATGACATCTGAGGCTCTTTCCACAAGAGATACTATGTCACCCATCCCTAAAATTCTTGAGGCAGCCCTTTCTGCATGGAACTCTTCAAATTCATTTACTTTCTCGCCAACACCAACAAATTTTATAGGCTGGTTTGTGACATACTTCATGCTGAGAGCTGCACCACCCCTACTATCACCGTCGATCCTTGTGAGGATGATCCCAGTAATCCCTATCTTATCTGAAAAGGATTGAGCTACATTGACTGCCTCCTGTCCAAGCATTGCATCACTCACAAGAATGACTTCTGTCGGGTTAGATAGTTTTTTTATTTCTTCTAGCTCTTTCATTAGCTCGTCATCTGTCTGTAGCCTACCTGCTGTGTCTATTATAATAACATCACTTCCTTGTTCAATTGCTTTATCTAGGCCTCTTCTTGTTATAGCTAGCGGCTTCTCATCAGAAACTATGTCAAGGTGAGGGACATCTATTTGTTTTGCAAGACTTACTAGTTGAAGCTGTGCTGCAGGTCTGTAGATATCAGTTGACATCAAAAATGGTTTTCTTCCATATCTCTTTCTCAGGAATAGAGCTAACTTCGCAGCTGATGTTGTCTTACCAGATCCCTGTAGACCAACCATCATTATTACTGGCATTTCTCCTTTTAGCTCTAGCTTTGGTTTCTCATCAACACCGCCAAGGATTTTTATCATCTCATCATGAATTATCTTCACTATCATCTGACCTGGCTTGATACTCTTCATAACCTCAGCACCAAGTGCTTTGTCTTTGATTTCAGATATGAACTGCTTGATTACAGGTAATGCAACATCAGCCTCAAGGAGTGCTATTCTGATTTCTCTCAAGGCAGATTCTAGATCTCCCTCAGAAATGATTGCCTTACCCTTGATTTTTGAGAAAATTGCGTTTAAGCCTTTACTTAAGTCATCAAACATGATTTATACACTAGTTATTTTTATACTCATATAATATAGACTATTTATATCAGAAAAAAGACTTTTATGGATATCAGAAAAAACATGGCAAGTGAGTGGTTCAAAGAACTAAGAAATGCAATATGTCAAGAATTCGAAAAGATTGAGGAGGAAAATGGTTCCAGTGCTAAATTCCAAAGAAAACCATGGAATAGAGATGGAGGTGGTGGAGGTGAGATGTCAAGCATGTGTGGAGAGGTATTTGAAAAGGTTGGAGTAAACATATCAACTGTTCATGGGAAATTCAGTGATGAATTTGCTAAAGAAATCCCAGGAGTTGATAAAGATGGTTCATTTTGGGCAAGCGGCATTTCATTGGTAGCTCATATGAAATCCCCTCATGTACCTGCTGTCCACATGAATACGAGATATATAGTAACATCAAAAGACTGGTTTGGTGGTGGTATGGATCTTACTCCAACGATGCCATACGATGAAGACACAAAATTCTTTCATGAAACAATAAAAAATTCGTGCGATAGATTTGACCCTGAATACTATCCGAAGTACAAAAAGTGGTGTGATGAGTATTTTTTCTTAAAACATAGAAATGAACCAAGAGGAATAGGTGGAATCTTTTATGATTATCTCAACACAAGCAATTGGGAGAATGATTTTGAATTTACTAAGTCAGTTGGTAGGACATTCATCGATGCCTATGTACCACTTGTCAGAAAGAATATGAATAAGGCATGGGGTGATGAAGAAAAAGCAAAGCAGTTGGTCAAACGAGGTAGATATGTTGAGTTCAATCTGCTATATGATAGAGGAACTAGATTTGGTCTTATGACTAATGGGAATGTTGAGGCAATACTGATGTCCCTGCCTCCGGAAGTAAAATGGATATAGAAATGTCGCATAACATCTACGAAGAAGAAAAACACGAATCACTTGAAGGAAAGATACTTGTAGCATCACCACACCTTGATGATCCATACTTTGGAAGGTCTCTTATATACATCTGTGCACATGATCCATCTGGGGCTATAGGCATTATGATCAACCAAAGAATAGGTATGATTTCTTATAGTGATTTCGTGTTTCCTGGAGAGATAGCAAATATGCCAGCCAACATGAAAAATAAGAAATTCCCATTGATGTTTGGTGGACCGGTAAATACCGATATGTTAATGGCTATAAGTCTAAAAAAGAATAAGAAAACTATCAGATCATCAGATATAATGGTTCATACAGATGTTGGCAAGTTCTTCAAAGACATATTTAAACAGAAGAAGACCAACGAAAAATTTATTCTAGTAAAAGGTGTTAGTGCATGGGATGCTCAACAGCTAGAGGAGGAGTTAGCAGAAGACTCATGGTTCGTAGTACCATCAACAACAGATGTAGTTTTTTCACAAAGAACAAAAGATAAATGGTCTCAAGTGATAAAAAACTTGGGTATATTGAATCCCCATGAACTCGTCAGATACTCGGGCAGCGGGTAATTTAGATTTAATTCAGTTGAAAATAGCATCAATATCATTCATTACTCCTCTTGATTTTGCCTGTGACTATGCTATTCTTGGTGCACTATATATCATAAATAAAAACTAGTAATAAATAATGGCACGTATCGCTGGTGTAAATGTACCAAGCAATAAAAGACTTGTTATAGCTCTTACTTACATATATGGCATAGGACCTTTCCATGCAAAACAAATATGTGAAAAAACATCAATAGATGAAAGTAAAAGAGTAAAGGATTTATCTGATGATGATGTAAAACATCTCAGAGAAGTAATCGACAGAGACTACATGGTTGAAGGTGACTTGCGTAGAAAAGTCAAAACAGACATAGACCTTCTTATCTCTATGGGGTCATACAGAGGAAATAGACACATCAGAAAATTACCAGTTAGAGGACAGCGTACTCATACAAACGCTCGTACAAGAAGAGGTAAAGCAACACCTATCGCAGGTAAGAAAAAAGCAACTAAATAATTAGGAATATGAGTGCAAAGAAAAATAATTCTGGAAATAAAAAGAAGAAGACTTTGACAATATGTGATGTGCATATTCACATGACTTTTAACAACATCATAGCTTCAATCACAAATACATTTGGCGATGTTGTGGTGTGGTCTTCTGCTGGTAAGATGGGCTTTAAAGGATCAAGAAGATCTACTCCTTTTGCAGCTAAGGTTACAGTTGAGGATGCAATGAAAGCAGCACTCGATTTGAATATGAAAACTGTTAGATCGATTATTGTTAAGGGAATTTGCGCTAGTAGGGAGCCCGCAATACGTGAAGTTATGAAAATCACAATGAGTAAGAATATGCCTCCGATAGAAGTCATTAGAGATGTTACTCCTGTGCCACACAATGGTTGTAAACCTCCAAAAAGACGTAGAGTATAAAATCTCCAAAAAATACTTTTATATAATTTAATGATGAACGCGAGCAAATTTAGTCTTTTAACGAAAAACCTTTCAACTCTGAAACCTGCAGAGCATTATATGATTGATGCTCAGGATAACAGAGCGAGATTCAGAATTGAACCTCTACAGAAAGGCTTTGGCACAACAATTGGTAATGCTCTGAGAAGAATAATGTTGTCATCAATAACAGGTGCAGCAGTAGTTGGTGTGAAAATTGAAGGTGTAGATCATGAATATTCTGTCCTTAATGGAATCAAAGAAGACGTTATGGATATAATTCTCAACTTAAAGTCACTCGTTATTATGAGTGAAAATGAGGAGAGAAAAGTCCTTCATCTAAAAGCTTCTGGACAGAAGAAAGTAACAGCAGGCATGATAACGACAGTTCCAGGAATTGAAATTGTTAATAAAGATTCTGTTATATGTCACATTACTGATCCAAACTCTAGCATTGACATTGAGATATACGTTGGTACAGGGAACGGCTATGTAACTTCAGAGCAAAACAAAAAACAACTTCCTACTTCCTCGAGCTATAATGGATCCATAGGAATAGATGCAGTTTTTTCACCAATAAGGAGAGTTGCATATAATGTTGAGACATATTACTCATCAGCTCATGATGATGAGCAGGAAAGACTATTTTTGACAGTTGAAACAAACGGGGCGATATCTCCTGATGTTGCGGTTGCAGTTGCGGCAAAGATCTTACAAGATCAAGTGCAGCCATTCATAGGAATGAACATAGAAAACATACAGCAGCCAGAGATCGAAACTCATTTGACTTTTGATCACAGATTGCTGATGAGAGTTGAAAATCTTGAGCTATCAGTTCGTTCTCAAAACTGCCTGAAGAATGAGAATATTGTTTATGTTGGAGACTTGGTCACAAAATCAGAGCTTGAGATGTTGAGAACTCCAAACTTCGGTAGAAAGTCACTCAGTGAGATGAAAGAAGTTCTAGCAAGACTTAATCTTGTATTTGGAATGGAAGTCCCCGGATGGCCACCAGAAGGAAATCTTGAAGAGCTAGCTCGTAAATACGAAGAAACAACACAAGTATAAAAAATAAAATGAGACACAGAAGTAAAGCACGTAAGTTCGGTAGAAACACAGGACATCGTAAGGCTCTTATTATGAACCTTGCAAAAGCAGTTGTTAAACATGAAAGCATTGAAACAACGCTACCTAAAGCAAAAGATATTCGTCCAGTTGTTGAAAAGCTTATAACAAAAGGTAGAGATAATTCTCTGCATACAAGAAGACAGTTGTGCGCATTCTTCGGCAACGACCATGAGATTGTTAACAAAGTATTTGATCTTTCAACGCGCTTTGCAAACAGACCAGGCGGATACCTCAGAATAGTTAAAGCTGGCTTCAGACAAGGTGATGCAGCGCCAATGGCAATCATTCAGTTTGTTGAACAAAACGCAACTGAAGCAAGGAAATAATTAACACATTGTAACTTGACAGTAGCTGTTTTATCTGTTACTGTCAGGCCGTTGACGCGGAGTAGAGCAGCCCGGTAGCTCGTCAGGCTCATAACCTGAAAGTCGTAGGTTCAAATCCTGCCTCCGCAACCAAAAACAATCCCAAAATGACAAAAAATCTTGTAATTGGAATAACTGGCGCGAGCGGTGCAGTTTATGGAATCACATTACTAAAAGTTCTAAAGAATATTCCTGGAATCAAAACACATTTAATTATAAGTAAATCAGCTCATATAACAATCTCAAGGGAATGTGATATATCAGTTGGAGATATTATGAATCTTGCAGATGAAGTCCATGGATATAACAACATAGCTGCATGTATCTCGAGCGGATCATTCATCTCAGATGGAATGATAGTCGCACCATGTTCTATGAAGACACTCGCAGAGATAGCTACCGGTAATACAAACAATCTTATAAGCCGTGCTGCAGATGTAACACTTAAGGAAAGAAGAAAACTATTACTGATGGTTAGAGAGACACCTCTCAACTACATTCACATAAAGAACATGTTGACTGTGACTGAGATGGGGGGAATTATAGCACCCCCTCTGAATTCATTTTATATAAAGCCAGAGTCAATTGATGAGTTAGTTGAATATAGTGTCCTGAGGGCTCTAGACATATTTGGGATACATCTAGAAAACAGTAAGAGGTGGAAAGGTTAAGCTTCCCAAATTATCCCCTCTACTGCTTCAAAATCTATTTTATAACTATCTATTCTTACTTCCTCTGCACAACGTCTTAACTCCTCAACACCACTTGCATATCCATATATTGAAGTATGTAGACCATCGCCAATAAAGAACTTTGAAACTGATGCGCAAAATGTTTTGAATGATTGCCAATAACTTCTATCCCACTGTACATCTTCACTTGCAATCGGTGAGTGACTGTTTTGCATCATAAGATTCTTCTGAGTTATGAGATCCTGTTTGAGATTTGCAAACATTGATGGGATCTGCTGAACCTTTTGGTTAATACTGGATTTTACACCTAGTTTATTCTCTAAATCAACAGTTCTATTTATAAAACTTTCGACGTCAGATTTGCTATAAACTTCATCAATATTCTGAATATACTCATCTATTTTTTCAACAGAATCAAAATATTTAGGAGTATTTCTTAATGCTGTAGAGAATTCCTGCATTTTATGTCCGATGGCTTTGTTATCCTGCTGTAGGAACATCATTATTATACTGCTAGCAACAGATGCTTTAAATGCTTGTAGAGATCCGTGGATTTTTTCAGCAGAATATTTTTTTTCCACCAATGCCCGTCTCTATTTTTGATAAGAGGTAGTTATTGCTTTGTAGAGCTTCCTCAACAGAGTTTGAGTTTTTCTCACACTGTCTAATAAGTGATTCCACTTCTGCTCTTGTTGCATCATCTAACTTGTATGAGATATTTTTAAACTTAGAACTCAAATCTTTTATTGCACTTGAGTTATTGTATCCAACGCTTATATTCAATGTTTTACGCAGGAACATCTCACCAAACCAGGTTGGCAACTCCATGTCTTTTATGTACTGTTCAATACCTTGAGATATTTTACTGAGCTCAGAGAAAGCTTCAAGTGAACCATCTAAATCATAATTTTTAAATGCTTGGAATGTCTTTTCAACTACAGAGTTAATACTATCATGCAATGGACCATCTATGCTTGAATTAGTGAGTGACTTTGTAAGCTCCTGTTTTGCAAAGATTGTAGGCTGCATGAAGCCAGCTCTCAGGATGTTATTAGCAATCCAATCTGTTTCACTTTGAACCTTCAGAATCATACCAGAGAAGGACTTCAAATTATCCTTTGAAGTGTATGTGACTTCTTCTGCTATTTTCTCACAAGCAATCTTTATGTGTTGCTTTAAAGTTTCTTTTTTAGATTTATTAGCTCCTAAGTTATCCAAAACGACATCAACCTTTTGACTTAGTTTTGAAACATTTAACTCTATTTCTTTTTTCTGAGTATTATATTTTGTAGAAGCTCTTAGACATTCTTTTAATAACTCAAATACTTTTTTGCTGTTATTCATTTTTTGATTTGTTAGTGTTTTTAGGAATATTAAATCATATTTATTAAAAATATGTTAACAAATTTTTTTTGTAGTCATTAATTTGCAAAACAATTTTAAATAGTCTATAAAGCAAAAAAAATCATAAATATGTTTTCAAAACTATTAGAATGTTTTGGATCATTTGCTTTAGCGTATGCATCTGAAAGGGATCCAGATATTGCCTCAAATTTTGCCGTTTCAAACATTGCAGATAATGTTTTTTCTCAGATAAATATTATTTTGGGAATGGATTACTAGCATACAGGACATCAACTGAAATACAAAAATTATTTAATAAAAAGGAAAGTCCAATTATAAATCTTACCTCATTTTTAGCTGGGATTTTTGCAGTAAAATTTTGTAATGTTGATTTGATTAGTGATTTCAAAAAATATTCATTAAATTCTTGGAATGCTTATTCGGAGATGGTTGAAACATTACCAGAATCAAGAGCTAAGATAACATTTCTTACTGGAACTTATATTGTTGCACAAATAGGTATTGAACAGCTTACTTCAAGATATATTTCAGGTTTTTATGAAGAAAGAAATAGCCTGCTTGATAGATATCAAAAAGATCATCAAGATAAACAACAGCAATATATTGATCTAATAAAATATGGGTCGTTAAAAATGCTTGGAACAAAGGTCATAACTTCTTTTTGGAATAGTTTTTTGCACCAAAACTAATAAAAGGAATTGCGAATGATATCAAACAAGATGCAATGAATGAGCTATTTGATAATGTCGTTGCAAGAGAATTAATTAGTAACCCTGAACTTAGAGTAGATCTTGATAATGTTGTTAATAACATTCAATATAACATAGCTAATAACATTACAAGCATATCAACCTACTTCAAGAACCTATACTTTTTCACAAGAGACTTTAAAGAAATGAGTGATAAAGCTCCTGGTTTAAATTACTCAATCCTTGTCTCAAATGCAATGTTCAATGGATTGTCAAAATTTCTTGCATATGAGAGTTTTTATGATGCTAAAAGCTCAAATGAAGCAGAATTTAGAGGTATCTTGGATGATATTATTGCAAGCATGAAAGTCATCAGAGAAAAAGATACTCAAGATGACATGAAAGCAGATCTTTTTAAATTATTTACTGTTAAAGAAAAGTTAGCAAATGAAGAGAATTTAAGAAATGCAGCCAGGTCATCTTTTAGACACCTAGATTCTCTATCTCACCAACTTATATGGAATGCTTTGATGTATAAAATGATAATGTGTGATGATAAAACATGGCAAGATATGTATCCTCTATTTTTTAAATCAGATAGTATTTATAATCTATGTGAGGCTCTATCCGATGTGGAAAATGATAACAATGACTTAATTGCAATCAAAAAAGCAAAAATGCTAATAAAAAAAGTTGCAGGAATTAAAAAATCATAATCTTGAGTATTCACATAAAAAGTCTGAGGATCCTGTAGATCATTCATTAAGAATCAACTCACTTAAAATTAGCTATGATGATCAGGTAATTTTAGACATACAAAAACCAATGATATTAACTCCTGGTATATATGCTCTTGTTGGACCTTCTGGCAGAGGTAAATCAACTTTCTTAGAAGCTTTAAAATTAGGTAAGGAAGCCATTGCATCTGTCAATGGAGAAGTAATTCTACCAGGTTCTGGAAGCATTCTGATGTTCTCACAAACAGATTTTATTGCTGGTGGAAATCTGAGCTTACTTGAGCTTCTATGCCACCCAATAAAGATTTCACAAGAAAATGAAAGAAGTATTACTACCAATTTAAGAGCTTTCCTTGAATCTTTGAAAACCGATGAGTTCGATTTTTCTGACACAATTTCAAGAATAATAGAAAGATTTGAAGAAAGACGATATGACTGGAGAGAAGTATTAAGTGGTGGAGAGAAAAAATTAGTACAATTATGTAACTTTTTTGTTAAAGCATCTCAAGAAAAAACTGCTGCAATATTTCTTGATGAGTCACTAAATGGAATGGACCCGAAACTTACACTAAATGTAATGAAGAATATAAAAGAGGCATTCGCTGGCAAAATAGTTCTTATAATTACTCATCAGCATGAGATGCAAAATTCTCTTTATAAGATGGAAACATCAGCTGATTTTTTCAATACCATAATTGAGTTTGATAGTGAGGGACTAGTGACTCACTGATGCCTCAACCGCTTTCTTATTTTTCTTCTTTGGAACCTCTATTGCTTCGATATCACTCTGAATTGGATTTTCTGCAAGAGCAAGTCCGAGGACTTCATCTGCAGATTCAACTGATATGATCTTGATACCCTCTTTAACATTCTTTGGCATCTCCTCAAGATCCTTGACGTTCTCAGAAGGGATTAATACTGTTTTTACTCCACCACGTAATGCAGCGAGAAGCTTTTCCTTTAGCCCACCAATACCAAGCACCCTACCGCTAAGAGTCACTTCACCAGTCATAGCAATATTATTCTTAACAGGTATTCCTGTGATTGCAGAAGTTATCGATGTACATATAGCTATACCTGCAGAAGGTCCATCCTTTGGAACTGCTCCTTCAGGAACGTGTAGGTGGATGTCATTGTCCTTAAAGAATTGAGGCTCTATGTTGAGATCCTTAGATCTAGATCTGATGAAACTTATTGCAGCTAACACAGATTCCTTCATGACATCTCCTAGCTTCCCTGTGATTTTTACTTCTCCTTTTCCTGGTAAAACAACAACTTCTATCTCAAGTAAATCACCACCAACTTCACTGTATGACAAACCATTTGTTATACCAACTCTATTCTCAGGCCTTATTTCTCCATAGAGGAATTTTTTAACCCCTAAGAATTCCTTGATGTTGTCTTTTGTTACAACAACCTTTGTTATTCTATCTATGGTAATTTTCTTGATAGATTTACGCATTATCTTTGCAATTTCTCTATCTAAGTTACGCACACCAGACTCTCTTGTATAGTATCTGATGATTTCCATTATTGCGTCATCAGAGATCTCACACTCACCTTTTTTAACACCATGTGTTTTAATTTGCTTAGGAATCAAGTGACTTTTTGCAATTTCGAGCTTTTCTTCTTCTGTGTATCCAGAGAGTCTTATAACTTCAAGTCTATCAAGAAGTGGTTTTTGTAGATTTGTACTGTTTGCAGTAGTTATGAATATTACTTTTGACAAGTCATAATCAATTTCCATATAATGGTCATTGAAGATCTTGTTTTGCTCAGGATCAAGTACTTCAAGCATTGCAGCAGATGGATCACTTCTGTAATCTTTACCCATCTTATCAATCTCATCTAGAAGTATCAAAGGGTTAGAAGTACCAGCTTTCTTCATGGCTTGGATTATCTTACCAGGCATCGCACCAACATAAGTTCTTCTGTGACCTTTGATCTCTGCTTCATCACGCAATCCCCCAACTGCAACTTTAACAAACTCTCTACCAGTCGCTTTAGCAATTGACTTAGCTAATGATGTCTTACCAACCCCAGGAGGTCCTACAAGACATATGATTGGACCTGCAGCACCCTCAGTTCTTAAACCAACTGCAAGATACTCAATGATTCTTTCTTTTACTTTCTCTAATCCGTAGTGCTCGTCATCTAAAACCTTCTGAGCATTCGTCAGATCTTTTTTGATTGTTGAGAACTTCTGCCAAGGCAAGTCAATTATCCAATCCAAGTAATTTCTGATGACGTTTGCCTCAGATGAAAAGGAATTCATTGAACGAAGCTTCTTAAGTTCGCTGTCGGCTTTCTCACGAGCTTCTTTTGTGAGTTTCAATCTTTTAATCTTTTTTGAAACCTCATTGAGCTCATCCTTTGCATCTTCTTCACCAAGTTCTTTATGAATAGCTTTCAGTTGCTCATTTAAATAATAATCTCGCTGACTTTTTTCAATTTGTGTTTTTACTCTATTTTTTATTCTATGATCTGCATTTAAAAACTCTATTTTTGAGTTGATGAAAACGAGAAGTTGCTCGAATCTTTTCTTCAGCTTTGTTACTTCAAGAAGTTTTTGTTTTTTGTCAACGTTCAGGATGATATGAGAACTGATTGCATCAGTTAAAGCTCTTGGATCTTTTATGTCCAGGATGTTATGTAATACATCATTACTAACTCTTCTGTGCATTTTTACATACTCCTCAAAAACTTCTTTCAATGATCTTTCAAGAGATTTTATTTGTTCACCATCTACATTTTCATGTCCTTCATTTAGAAACTTTACTTCTGCCTGCAGGTATTCTTTATCTGTAATGAAATTTAGCACCTTTACTTTTTCACAACCTTCAACAAGGATTTTCATGTTTGTTGTTTGAAGTTTTAGAACCTGTAAGACTTTTGATACAACACCAACTTTATATATGCCTGAAGTTTTCGGAGAATCATCACCAGGATCTTTTTGAGCAATCAACAATATTTTTGAATCAACTTTATCTATTGCCTCAAGAGCTTTTATTGATGATTCCCTTCCTATGAAAAGGGGTGCTATCATCTTTGGAAACATAACTAGGTCCCTTAGAGGTAGAACTGGATAGATTAAGGTTTTGTTTTCTGCCATTGCAAGATAATTTTATTCAAAAAAATTTTAAGCTGCTGCTTAATAGGTAATATATTACTCATTCCATTATAAACAAGACCATAAATATTATTTAAATCATAATTTTTTTGTTTTGAACCTTGACTATCAAAAATATTTTGTCTCTATTTATACTCACTTTAGCATTAAGTAGATAACAGATAGAAATATTTTTTATGAACATAGAATATAATTCCAAACAAATAGAGAAAAATAACTACAAGTTACTTTCTATTTTTATTATTTTGTCTTGTTTTTTATTCACTCCAATATTACTTGAAAAATATTTAATACTATATTCTTTTGTTTCTGCAACTCTCATCTCATTTGTGTATTCCAAAAATAAAATAAGTTTACCAATACTATTAATAAATTTCATGATTGAGATATTTGATTCAGGAATAGTTGGTTTATCTCAAGTCGCTTATATGATAACAGTGTATGTTAGAAAGCATTTTTACACGAGATTTCAAAACACTGGAACAACTGCATATAGTTTCTTTATAGTAATTCTTGCAAAGACTATTATTGACTTAGGAATAAAACAATTTTTTGACTTTGTATTAAACTATGATTTATATATTTTTAGTTTCCTATATACATATGGTTTTTGCATTCTTATAATGAAAATAATGAAAGGAAATGAACAAAGGCGTTGAAAAACAAAAATTCAATAGAAGATCTGTCTTCATGATGTTCTTCAAAGGTTTTTTGTTTTCAATATTAGGTATAAATATATATAATATTCAGATCCTTTCTGGCGACAAATACAGGGTTTTATCTGATAGGAATAGAATCAGAGTTAATATCTTACAACCTCCGAGAGGTCTTATAATAGATAGAAATGGAGAGGTTTTAGTACAAAATGCTTTTTCATACAGCGCATCAGTAGACTCTGAGATGTGTAATGAATTCAACATGATCCTAGATGAAATCAAGCAAATCTGTAAGAAGCCAGTTGATGAGATAAAGCAACTATCACAGATAACACTGTGTGATAATCTTAAATGGGATGATATAGCAAAGATCGAATCAAACATAAAAATCAATGAGATGGTTAAAATTAACCAATCATACAAAAGAATATACATATATTCTGATCTTATGGGATACATCACTGGATATACAGGGATACCATCAAAAGAAGAGGATAAAAACAATAACTTTGTAATTGGAAAAAATGGACTTGAGATGTCATGTGAGGAGTTCCTTAAAGGGGTTTATGGATCCCAGAAAGTTGAGGTTAATGCTTTTGGTAAGACTGTTAGGGATATCAATATCCAACCACCAATTCAAGGTGAGACAATTACAGCATCTGTTGATTTGAGATTACAGCAGAAAATCGCAGAGATAAATGATGAAAACAAAGGCATCAACATAGCAATGGATATCAAAAGTGGTGAGATATTAGCTATGCACTCAGCACCAGGATATGATCCGAATCTCTTCACAGATGGAATAAAGGCAAAGGATTGGAATAGATTGATGAATGATCCAAGGAAGCCATTGATTAATAAAAGTATTGCAAGTCTGTACCCTCCTGGTTCAACCTTCAAGATGCTTACGATGCTTGCTATCTTCAGAGCAGGAATCAATCCGAATGAATCAGTTTTTTGTACTGGAGAGCACAGGATAGGAAATAGAGTGTTACACTGCTGGAAAAAAGGTGGCCATGGATACATCAACGGATATAATGCCCTCGAGAATTCGTGCAATATATACCTGGCAATTCAAGGGATGAAGTCAGGTATTGATGGGATAGCAACAGTTGCAAGGGAGTTTGGACTAGGTAGTAAGACAGGCATAGAGCTACCATTTGAGGCAAGCGGTTTAATTCCAGATAAGGAATGGAAGAAAAAAAGACACAACAAACCATGGACCTTCGGAGATACAGCAAACATCACGATTGGCCAAGGATATGCTCTTACAAGTCCAATACAGCTTGCTCAGATGACTGCTAGGATTGCCTCAGGGAAAAATGTCAAACCAACTGTTCTCTGTAATCAGAATCTAATCTTTCATGATATCGATGGCATAAATCAAAATCATTTACAGATCGTAAGAGATAGTATGTATAATGTTATGAGGAATCACCATTGGGAAAACCTGAAAATTGCTGGGAAAACTGGTACAGCACAAGTTATATCTAGACGAGATGCAAAGGGTAGGTTCGGAGATCACTCTTTATTTGTTGGCTTTGGTCCATATGATGATCCAAAGTATGCAGTGGTCTCAATAGCTGAAAATGCCGGCTGGGGTGCTGACACAGCATTGCCAATAACAAAGAAGATATTTCGTGCACTTTATGACATAGTAGGGTAATGGAAAGACTAGTGCAAATGCAAAGCTAGAAACGATTTAAAATAAAAAATAAAAAATAAAAAAATTTTACAGTGTCAAATTTATTACAAGTACAGGGAGGAAAAAAAGTTACAGGACAGGAGAAAGCAGAAGGCCTTGTTTGTGTATTCCATGGATATGGAGCAAACAGAGAAAACTTATATGATGTAGCAGAAGCACTCTCAAGAGAACTACCATCATTAAGGTTTATAATACCAAATGGCATACAGAAGTTTGAAGGATACCCATTTGGTGACGGATATCAATGGTTTAGCCTTAGGGAGTTCACTCAACAATATATGCAAAAGGGCCTTGTATCTGTTGCGCCAAAAATATCAAGCTGGATAAGAGATAGGCTTAATGAACTCCATCTAACTGAAGATAAACTGTATCTCAGTGGTTTTTCACAAGGTGCGATGTTGTCATTGTTCTTGGCTGCCTCTGGGCTTATATCCCCAAAGAAAGTCTTAGTTTATTCTGGGATGTTTGTGCCACCTCCAGTTATTAATAGTAAAGAAAAGAATACAAGTATTTTAGCAATCCATGGTGATGTAGACGGTGTTGTTCCACTAGATATGACTAAGACCAGCTATAACCTACTTGGAGCTCATGGATTGAATGATCTAAAGTTCTTAGTTGAAAATGGTGTAGAGCATTACATTACACCAAAAGGTATTTCTGAAGGAATTAGGTTTTTAAACATCAAAACATAATTATAATAATTCTGTAACAATTCTGTAATAATTGCTTTGTATTATTTAAGAACAATAGAACTTTCCAAAGGGGGAAAAATGAAACAAAAAGCACAAGAATTTATATCAAAACTACAAAGTGTTTTAGATCAAGATCTTAAAAACTTACAAATAGAAGTTTTAGTATGGGCAATAGAAGGAGAACATTCTGATTTATTAACGGCTGTAAAGGTACGCAATCTTAAAAGCAAACTAAGTGAGCTCAATTTTAATATTAAGGCAAAAAACATAGACAGAGCCCTCACTCTTCTTGGGCAAATTCCTCATGCATATCTTACAAGATCACAAAGAGCCTTGCGTGAAAAAGTACTTAACGGTGAGAGCATAGCAGATCTTTCAAGTTTTAATGAAGTTGTTGAGGGATTTCGTACTGCAACTAGCGACGATGAGATAATGAGTGCTATGGAAAAAGCTAACTGGGCTGTAACTGAGATTATAAATACAGAATCTAAATACGGACCTTTACAATCTAAAGTTAGTGATTTATTCAAAGAATTTAATGATTCGGTTGCAGCAAAAGTAGAAAAGAAAGCATTCCTTCATCCAACGGTTCTTAGAGGAGTTGCTGAGTTAACTGTAAATAATGCTGACAGAATCAATTCATCAAAACAAGCATCTAAACAACAAATTGCAGTTACTATGCAAGATAGATCGAATTTTAGGATTCAGAATGAAAAAATAAATCAACTGAAAGAAAAATTAGCAAAAGAACTAAGAAATCTTGATGAGGAATTTAAAGCAGATATAAATCGCCTTTTAAATATTCCAGCAGGAAAAAATGACGAGGTCACCAAAAGTAAGGAATACAAACATTTCATGAAGCTTTGTTTTGCACTGAGAGATAGGATTCAGAATGATTTGAAAGATACAAAGTATTCAAGTATGTTTTCAGAAGAAGCAAGAGAAGCCCGTAAAAGAGTTCATGAAGAAAGTGTTAGACACATGCCTTGGATGATGAGACAAGAGGAGGAGTCAAAGTTTAACACACAAGAAACAGGAATAAATATTCTTGAATTTTTTCACAAATTTAAAAAGTTTCTTGATAAGATTTGGAAGGCATTATTAACATTAGTTGATAAATTTGGTCTGCTTCCTGAAACCACTCAAGTTATTAATCTAAGAAATTCAGGAAATGAGTGGCAGAAATTTGTTGCTGAAAGAGGTAGTGAAGTTGTAAAAAATCATGGTTTAGAACCACTAAATTTTTAAATTGAATCTTCTTCTTCAACTGTTGTAGGCAAAATTCCATTTACAATGTTCGTTGGTGCAACGACATTGTACTTGTTTTCAAAATTATCAAGTCTTGTTTTGAGAAGTCTTGATCTATTTTCTGCATCACTTATTGTAGAGCTCGCCTGATCAAGTTTTATCTTTGTTTTGCTTAGCAGATCTGCAAACTTCAGGAACTCTTTTCTCACAACATCTAGTACCTTCCATACATCACTTGAGCGTTTTTCTATTGCAAGTGTTCTGAAGCCCATCTGTAGGCTATTAACTATGGCTGAGAGGGTAGTTGGACCAGTAATGATAACTCTGTGATCCCGCTGCACTGAGTCAACTAGTCCAGGATTTCTTAGGATTTCTGCATAGAGCCCTTCGATTGGTATAAACATTAGTGCGAAGTCAGTTGTAACTGGTGGATGTATATACTTCTCAGCAATAGTCTTAGCACATTTCTTGATGGCATTCTCAATGGCTTTTTCTTCCACAGCGATTGCATCTTTATCACACTTGTCATGTGCTTCCACAAGTCTTTGGTAATTTGATAGGGGAAACTTTGCATCTATTGGTAGCATCACATGCTTTTGCTCTGAATCCCTACCTGGTAGGTTTATTGTAAACTCAACGCGATCTTGTGTACCCTGCTTGATAACAATATTCTCACTGTATTGCTCTTTTGTTAGGAATTGCTCCAGAATGTTTCCTAGCTGTACCTCTCCAAGGATGCCTCGTGTTTTCACATTACTCAGGACCTTTTTCAGATCTCCAACCCCTGCTGCAAGTGATTTCATTTCACCTAGGCCTTGATATACCATCTCAAGTCTTTCACTAACTATTTTGAAGGAATCTCCGAGTCTTTTTTCAAGAGTATCATGAAGTTTCTCCTCAACAGTCAACCTAATCTTTTCTAATTTATCTTCATTTTCTTTTTGTAAACCATTTAACTTATGTTCAACAGTCGTCCTGAGGTTTTCCATCTTTGTGTCGTTTCCAGCAATCAGCTGAGCCATTTGTTTATGTAGTACTTCCAAACCATTCTGTTGAGCCAAGAGTATTGATTGAATATTGTGACTAAGAGATTGAACAACTGAATTCTCAACCTGTGTTGCAGATGAGGTCACCATGGATTGAAGAATTAAGACCTGTTGGTTAAGCATTTCGAGCTTCATTGATACCTCACTCATCATTTGCTTTTGTTCTTCAAATGCTGTGTTTGATTCTCTTCTGGAGGATATAGTTTTGATCGTAGAAACTATGATTGCTGTGATGCAGATGATTGGTACGATGACTACCAATGATATCACTAAGAAGGGACTATCCATTTAATACCTTATACTTTTTTTTAAGTATATAGTACCAAACAGAAAAAACAACAGTGAGATACTGTTGTTAGGGTTGTTTTTTAGCCATTCATAGCTGTTACGTTGTCATCAAATGTTTCATTTTTGCTAAAAGCCCAGACTCTCCTAAACGCTTAAGAACTGTTTTGTAACCATTATTGTTTTCATGAAGAAGGAAACGAGCAACTCTTGTGATTGTTGCAATACTAACTCTTGTTAGTTCATGAATTTCTCTGTAAGATAAGAATCCAGCCATCAAAAGCTTAGCAACTTCTAATCTCTCTTCCATTGATTTTACTTCTGCTGGTGTGCAGATATCTCTCAAGAATGCATAAACCTCATCAGGAGCTTTTAAATGTAAAAAAGAATTACATAATTGTAGAGCTAAAGCATCAAGTCCAGGAACATTTGATTCTTCATTTTTTCTTGGTAATAAACCAGACTCTCCTAAACGCTTAAGAACTGTTTTGTAACCATTATTGCTTTCATGAAGAAGGAAACGAGCAACTCTTGTGATTGTTGCAATACTAACTTTTGTTAGCTCATGAATTTCTCTATAAGATAAAAATCCAGCCATCAAAAGATTTGCAACTTCTAGTCTTTCTTCCATTGATTTGATTTCAGCTGGTGTGCAAATATCCTTCAAGAATGCATAAACCTCTGGCTGTGCTTTAAATTGAAGGAAGGAATTACATAACTGTAATGTTAAAGGTGATAAGTTTGTTTGTATAGACATTTTTTTATTCCTATTTTGTTTGTTTGTACTTTCTTGGTTAAAAGAATAACAACTGCAACCTAACCTAGCTTAGCATTTGTATTAATGCAAGAGCTAAATATTAATTAAGATAAGTTTTTTATTGGTTTTCTTTAAACTCTCTAAAATTTTTACGTATTTATGTTGATAACTCAACACAAGCTTACAATTAATGATTGTAGCATATCTATTAATAATTGTATATACTAGTTTTTGTACAACCCTTTATTGTTTTATTAGTTTAAGTTGTATGTCATTCTTGAATGCAAATTTTTTAACCAAAAACAGTAATAAATTTATATATTAAAAACGAAGCTGTTTTTTATATATTTTATTCCGTATTGGAATTAACATATTACAAGTTTTTTGCAATGCAATAGATTGCTACAAATCTACTCAGTCAGTTGTTTTTTTTCATATAGAATTTTTTTATTAATATGAAGGATGTTATTTTGCATCAATTTGCCAAGGTAAAAATTGTATTAGCTTGCAAATAAATATTTGAGCAGTTATAATCTTAAAAAAATTATTATAAATCAAATGGAACTCACTACATTGAAATACATAGGCGTTGGTCTTAGCGCAATGGGAATGCTTGGTGCTGCGATAGGAGTTGGAAATATCTTTTCATCGCTCTTGAGTGCAATAGCCAGAAACCCATCAGCTGAACCTCAGATGGTTAAGTCTGCATTCATTGGTGCTGGTCTTGCTGAAGCGATGGGATTATTTTCATTCCTACTAGCGATATTATTACTATTTGCAGTTTAAAATCTTATCATGCCACATCTTGATTTACATTCCTTTCCAGGGCAGCTTTTGTGGCTTCTTGTCTGCACCCTCGGCAGCTATGCATTCAACAAACTATTTTTCCTCCCATATCTCTCCGGAAGGATTAAAAAAAGAAATCAAATGATAAGCGAGTGTGTTGCTGAAACAAAAAGGATGCAAGAGCATGCAATAACTGTAAGAGAAGAAATTGAAGCCTTTGGGACTAAAACAAGAAATGATTTAAAGTTGATCATCGAAAATGCTCTCTATAAATCTCAAGAAATGTTATCAGAAAGTATCAGCAGAAATCATGAGAATTTTAACCGTAAAGTCAAGGAGTTGGATGCGAATATAAAAAAACAAAGAAAGTCATTGGAAAACGATATAAGTCTTGTTGTGACTGACGTAAAGGAAAAAGTTACAAATTTCATACTAAATGCAAATAAATAGCTGTTATGTTTGATGAACTATTTTGGATTTTTCTATCTTTTGTTGGATTCATAGGAATATCTTTTTCTTTTGTCAGGCGTTCTGTTACATCTGCCATAGACAAAAAAATACAAGCAGTTGAAAAATCAATCCATGATGCAGAGGCCGAGAATGCAGCTGCTCATCAAATCCTTGTAAATCTGAAGGAAGACTATGAGAACCTTATCAAGACAGCATCTGTAACAATTGAACAATCTAAAAATGAGGCAGCAAGCATTATATCTGAAGCAGAGGAGAGAATTGCAAACTTAAATCTAAAATCAGAAGAGATCTTTGAAGATTATAAAAAACGTTCAGAAAATCAGATGATTGATAGTTTAAAAACAGAAGTAGTAATCACCGTCCTAAGTATGATCGAGTCTGACATTGATTCTCTAAACAATAACCCAACCGAACAGCTTAAAAATATAGAAAAAGGCAGAAAAGTCCTAAAGAAGCTTTGGAACTAAATCATTGGAATTTCATTAAGATAATGTTATTCTTTATCCTATACAACAAAAAAACTTTCCACAATGTATCCATTTGAATTTAGTTCAGTACCAATATTACTTCTCATCCTCTTAGGTACAGCAATTATATCAATAAAAATTGTCCCACAGCAGGAGTGCTGGATAATTGAAAGACTCGGTAAATACCATAGGATGATAGAAGCTGGTTTACATGTAGTAATTCCATTCATAGAAAAAATTGCTTACAAACATTCATTAAAAGAAAGAGCAATAGATATATCAGAGCAAGCAGCAATCACTAAAGATAACGTAACACTTCTTGTTAACACAATAATATATGTGAAAATTACAAGCCCATTTAACGCTTCATACGGGGTTGAGAATCCATACTATGCAGTAACACAGCTGGCTCAGACATCAATGAGATCTGCAATAGGTAAGTTGATGCTCGACAATACATTTGAAGCTAGAGAGTTACTCAACGCACAAATAGTGAAGGCAATAAATGAAGCTTCAGAATCATGGGGGATTAAGTGTATGAGACATGAAATAAGAGATATAAATCCACCTGCAAATATCCTAAAATCTATGGAGATGCAAGTTGCTGCTGAAAGACAGAAGCGTGCTGTAATACTTGAATCTGAAGGGCAGAGAATGTCAATGATAAATGTTGCGGAAGGTAAGAAGCAAGAAGTTGTTTTGAACTCTGAAGCAACAATGACAGAACGGGTCAACAGTGCAAAAGGTGAAGCTGAGAGCATTCAGTTGGTAGCTCAAGCAACAGCTGAAAGCATCATTACAATAGCCAACGCAATATCTTCTAAAGGGGGAGAAAATGCTGTCTCACTAAAGGTTGCTGAGAAGTATATAGATGCATTTAAAGAACTTGCAAAAGAAAATAATACAATGTTGATACCATCTGATGTAGGCAATGTTAGCAGCGTCGTCTCTCAGATACTTGGAACATATAACCAAATAAAAAATACTAATAAGGATTCTAAATAATTTAAATTATACAAATTATTTAATAGTGTCTAGGAATTTTTTCAGATAATAGGATTCTTAGACTATACATATTTCGGCATCGCTAGTATAATCAATCTCAAAAAAAGTAATCTGCCGATGGAATTTCATAACACAGGAAAAGTTGTTCAAGTACTGGGAGCAATCGTTGATGTACAATTCGATGATGCTGTTCCAGCAATCTTAAATGCACTCCACTGCAATATAGAAAAAAGAAAGCTTATCTTAGAAGTCTCACAACACATAGGGGATGGTGTGGTTAGATGCATTGCAATGGATTCAACAAACGGACTTGCAAGAGGTGTAGAGGTAACTGATACAGGAAAAACAATAGAGGTGCCTGTAGGTAGATGTACTCTCGGAAGGATTTTCAATGTTGTAGGTGAAACGATAGACAATAGAGGACCAATAGTGAATGCTAAAGACTTTCGTCCTATCCATGCGATACCACCATCACTCGTAGAACAATCTACAAATACAGAAATACTTGCAACTGGGATAAAAGTCATCGACTTACTTGCCCCATATCCTAAGGGTGGAAAGATAGGATTGTTTGGTGGAGCTGGTGTTGGTAAGACAGTTCTGATAATGGAGTTAATAAATAACATAGCTAAAGCTCATGGAGGTTTTTCTGTGTTTGCTGGTGTCGGTGAGAGAACTAGAGAGGGAAATGATTTATACCATGAGATGATAGAGTCAAAGGTCATAGACTTAGATGATTTTGAGAAATCAAAAGTAACGTTAGTATATGGGCAGATGAATGAACCACCAGGAGCAAGGGCAAGAGTTGCGCTATCTGCTCTCAGCATGGCAGAGTACTTCAGAGATCAGGAGAGACAAGATGTACTGCTATTTATTGATAATATTTTCAGATTCACACAGGCAGGTGCAGAGGTTTCATCATTGCTAGGAAGAATACCATCGGCTGTTGGGTATCAACCAACACTAGCGACTGAAATGGGGGCTCTTCAAGAAAGGATTACATCAACGAGGTCAGGATCAATTACTTCTGTTCAGGCAATATATGTCCCAGCAGATGACCTAACAGACCCAGCGCCAGCAGCATCCTTTACTCACCTTGATGCTACAACGGTTCTCAGTAGGCAGCTGGCTGAGCTCGGTATATACCCTGCAATCGATCCACTAGATAGTACCTCTCAGATGCTCACAGCGGATGTAGTTGGCGAGGATCACTACAACACAGCTAGGGAAGTTCAGAGAATTCTACAGACATATAAGTCATTACAGGATATGATTGCAATCTTAGGGGTTGACGAGTTATCAGAAGAGGATAAGTTAACAATCGCACGTGCAAGAAGAATCCAAAGATTTTTATCGCAACCATTCCATGTAGCTGAAACATTTACTGGTATGAAGGGGAGTCTCGTTGGAATTCAGGATACAATAAGAGGATTTAAGAAGATAATCGCAGGGCAATGTGATCACCTTCCAGAGGCAGCCTTCTACATGGTTGGTACAATTGAAGAAGCAGAAGAAAAAGCCAAAACACTATGAAGTTAGAAGTAGTAATTCCAGAAAGAGTTCTCATTTCAAAGGATTGTAAATCAATTACACTGCCAAGCACAGAGGGTATGATTGAAGTGATGGATAAACATGAACCAATGATAATTGAACTGACAAAAGGAGAAATAACAATAAACTCCAGTGAGAAAGTAAAGATATCATCTGGCTTCGCAGTAGTTGAAGAAATGAGCTGCAAAGTGGTTGTGAGTGAAGCTCAGAAATAATGTGATAGTGTCTCTTGCTTTAATGTGAGAGATTTGATATCATCAGCAAACTAAAATTAAACAAATTTTTTAAATTTTTTCGTGTCACAAGTTACAGAACAAGCAGAACAGCAGAAACTAGTCGATGTTAGACGCTGTACTAAAGTCGTGAAAGGCGGTAGAAGGTTCTCATTCTCTGCAGACGTCGTAGTCGGAGACGGTAAGGGAAGGGCTGGATATGGCCAAGGAAAAGCTGCTGAGATAACAGATGCAAGAGCAAAAGCAACTGCTGCTGCGAAACGCAATATGATTAGAGTTCCTCTAAAAGATGGAAGAACAATTCACCATGACATAGTTGCAAAGTTCTGCTCAGGTAAAGTAATCATGCGCTCAGCTCCAGCTGGTACAGGTATCATTGCTGGTGGTGCACTCCGTCCATTCCTGGAAGTTTTGGGTATTAAGGACATAGTTGTTAAATCGATGGGTTCAAGTAACTCACATAACATGATCAAGGCTGCTATCAAAGCTCTAACAAACGTTAGATCTCCTCGTTTCATAGCTGAGAAGCGTGGAAAGTCAGTAGGAGAAATCATTCGCTACCGAAACAATGCAGCAAAGACACCTGCTCCACAGACACAACAAAATGATGAACTATAATTATGTTGAAACTAAACGATTTAAGAGATAACAAAGGTTCTAAGCGAAATTCAAAAAACTTAGGACGTGGTATAGGCTCAGGAAAAGGTAAAACATCAGGTAGAGGTGGTAAAGGCCAAACTGCACGTTCTGGTGTTGCTGTGAAGTTCAACGAAGGTGGTCAGATGCCACTATTCAGAAGACTTCCTAAGAGAGGATTCACAAACTATACAAGAGTTGAGTACGAAGTAATAAATCTCGGTACACTTCAATACCTTGTAGACAGTGGAAGGGTTAAAGCCTCTGACAAGATCGATGCAGAGCTTTTAAAGGCACATGGCCTGTACAGAGGAAAAAATCCTTTGAAATTACTTGCTGATGGTGAACTTAAAGCATCTCTCAACATAGTAGTAGACAAAGCTTCACAAAAAGCACAAGAAGCTGTTAAATCTCAGGGCGGAACAGTTACTGTTTCTGCATAAATCTTACGAGGGAGAATTTTCTCTCTCATACTCCAAACTCCTTCCCAGTTATCATAATTTGCCCCCTTCACCTCTCCTATGGTATGAATAGGAAAAAAGAAAGATTTTTATGAGTAAAAACTACGACCATAAAGCAATAGAACAAAAGTGGCAGAAAGCATGGGGTGATTCAGGGATTTATAATTGGGATGAAAATGATGATAATGTTTTCTCAATAGATACACCTCCTCCAACTGTCTCAGGGCTCCTTCACATGGGACATATCTTCAGCTACACTCAGACAGACTTCATAGCGCGATACCAAAGGATGATTGGCAAGAATGTATTTTATCCTATGGGATTTGATGATAATGGACTGCCAACAGAAAGACTAGTTGAGAAAGTCAAAGGCATCAGATCAATCAATATGGAAAGAAGTGAGTTTGTTGAGATCTGTCGTGAGGTAATACCGACCTTTGAAAAAGAGTTCAAGAAACTTTTTGACAGCATAGCTTTAAGTGTTGATTGGAATCAAGAATATCAAACGATTAGTCCACACTCTCAAAAGATCTCTCAGATGTCATTTTTGGATCTGTATGAAAAAGAAATGGTTGTAAGGAAAAAATCACCTGTCTTCTGGGATCCAGTCGATAAAACTGCAATAGCTCAAGCAGAGATCGAGGATAAGGAACAGCAGGGCGTGATGAACTACGTTGAGTTTAAATTAGAAGATAGCAGCAGCAACATAATAATTGCTACAACAAGGCCAGAGCTGATTCCTGCATGTGTCTGTGTATTCGTAAACCCAGACGATACAAGACATAAAGATCTAATTGGGAAAAATGTAGTAACTCCAATTTTCAACAAAAAAGTTCCAATCATTGCTGATCAAGATGTTCTCATGGATAAAGGGTCAGGTGCTGTAATGTGTTGTACTTTCGGTGACATACAAGATGTCCATTGGGTTCAGAAACATAACTTGGAGATCATCCAGTGCATTACTCAGGATGGTAAGATGCAGCAGGCAGGGTTCCTTGATGGTCTTTATGTAAAACATGCAAAGACTGCAATGATAGAGAAACTCAATGGGTTAGGACTTATTGTAAAGCAGGAGCCAGTAGTTCAGCAAGTTAAGTGTGCTGAGAGATCTGGTGCACCTCTCGAGATATTGTCGACTGAGCAGTGGTTCATAAAAGTCATGGACTCCAAAGAGCAAATCATTCAAAAATCAAATGAATGCAACTGGCATCCTGAGTATATGAAGGTCAGATTGGAAAACTGGGTCAATGGATTAAATCAGGACTGGTGTATTTCAAGACAAAGACACTTCGGTGTCCCATTCCCAGCTTGGTATTCAAAAAGATTAGGTGAGGAAGGGAAAATACTAGTTCCAAGTCTTTCACAGCTCCCAGTAGATCCTGAGAAGGACTTGCCGAGCGGCTATACAAGAGATGAAGTCAGAGCTGAAAAGGATGTAATGGATACTTGGGCAACAAGCGCAGTAAGTCCACAAATTTCGAGCACATGGATCTCAGCTAAATATTCAATTGACTCGAAAAAACATGCAAAACTCTTCCCATTCGACTTGAGGCCACAAGCTCATGAAATAATAAGAATTTGGGCGTTTGGGACAATAGTTAAATCTATGTATCATCAGAACTCAATTCCTTGGAAGAATCTAATGATAAGCGGCTGGTGTCTCGCAAACGATAAAAGTAAGATGAGCAAATCAAAAGGGAATGTAGTTGACCCAGTGGAGCTCATAAGTGAAAGAGGTGCTGACGTTGTGAGGTACTGGGCTTCAACATCAAAACTAGGAAATGACATAATTCTTTCAGAAGATCCATTCAAAATAGGTAGGAAACTTGTCCTGAAGCTCATCAACGCAATAGAATTCTTCAAGATGCATCTTAAGAATCTTACTACAGACGTCAATGACGTAAGTATTTCAAGCGATATCGTTCTAGACCGCTGGATCATATCAAAACTCCACAAGACAATAATCTTAGTAGAAAAAGAAATGGAACAATTTGAGTACTCAGGTGCAAGGAGTGCTATAGAGGACTTTTTCTGGAATGACCTCTGCGATAACTATCTGGAGCTAGTAAAAGATAGATTATATAAAGAGCATGAGAATTCCCGTGGACAAAGTGCTATAGTCACTCTGTATCATGTATTCGATTGCTTGCTGCGTCTCTTCGCACCATTCATTCCTTACATTACAGAGGAGTTACATTCATCTACTTTTAACTTAGGTTCAATTCACTCAAAAGGGAGTTGGCCAAAGGCAGATAAGTTTCACATAGAAGAAGATGTATCTGAAGGGGATCTAATAGTTGAAATCCTTGGCATGATAAGAAAAAGGAAATCTGAAGAAGGACTGAGTGTTGGTGCAAATGTCTCAAAGGTTGAAATTGCTCTAGAAAATGAGAAAATTATTTCTGAATTTGGAAAAGCGGATCTTAAAGCTACTGCAAGAGCTTCTGAGTTGGTATTCCAACAAAAAAATGATATTGTTACGGGAGTTGTAATATATTTGTAATAAAACAACTTTATTATAAGCAGTATATAAACTTTACAAAAAAACATAGGGGGGAATTATGGGATTAATAAAAACAATTTTTAAAACTACAAATACAATTCTTGATTTAGGATTTTTAGGTATCCATGGATATGTTCTAGGTAGAAAATATGCATGGGATAAAATAAAAGACCAAAGCTTTACAAAACAAGTAGCTATGAGTGCTAAGCATTTATTTACAGAAGCAAAAGCTTTTTCTGATACAAGAATTTCACCTGCAATTTTTGATTGGTTAGATGGTACTGATAATGTTTCATGTCATGGGAGTTTTAAGCCAAATTGGCAAAACCTAAACAATAAAATAGCTGATCCAGTCCATAATAACATGAGTATTGCTGCTGGTTTTGGCCTAGGGATGTTAGTTTTAATACCTAGTGACAACATTCTTAGTGTTGTAAAACACTGTCCATTAGCAGTGCCTCTTGCAGCTATTGTCGACAGAGATGCGAGTGTAAAAAATGATTCACACTTAGCAAAATTAGCACTGGGAATTATGGCACTAGATATGGGATACTACCTCACAAACAATTCAGTTGATTATCAAGCAAAATTAGCACTGGGAATTATGGCACTAGGTATGGGATACTACCTCACAAACGATTCAGTTGATTATCATCCAGAGTTACAGAATTAATAAAACATGATTGATCATAAAAAATACATATGATAAAGACCAATAAAATTTTTAAAAAATCTCTTGAATTTACAAGGTGGACTCTTGATACAACGCAAAAGTATACAAGTTGGTTCATGATTGGAAATACTCTCATGGGAGGAAAAAACTTCGATGCTGCAATTGCAACAATTGCTGAAACAGCGTTCACAAAATTGAACGAAGGTGAAAGACTTGGAGATGTAGGAAAATATATAGCTGATCTCCATTGGGATAAATTCCTCGAACATAAGGGAAGCTTTACAGATATATTTGTAAAAGGAAACGCAGTATACTCAAAATTTTTTAAGACTAAAGATGTAGTAGAAAGCTCTGTTGATGCTGGAGTAGAAGAAGGTGATTTCGAAGTTGTTCAGCAAAGATCTGCTTCTGTGAAGGTTGATCAAGTTGAACCTTTTGATCTTTTCAAATCAGTTTGGTTAACTGGTGTGGGTGGTTTACTTGAGCTCAACACAACAGGAACTCACTTGAGTTTATCTGTTCCTGCTGCATTGCTAATCAGTGGTGATGTAACGCCTGAGACAATTGCATTACCTTTAGTAGCTATGGTTGCAGTAGACTCAGTTTTAAATATGGGAGAAGCAATCTTTGTCGATTCTCATCCAGAGCTATCTCACTAGTGCTTCGATCAGTGAATTCAGTACTAGCAGCCCTTTCTGAGTTGCTCTTACTCTTTTACCTTCTAATTCAACCAAATTATCATTCATCAATTCAGTTAGATTTTTATTTTTCAGTAAACTTATATCAACACCTTCTGTTGTTCTCATTCCCATCATGATTTTTTCTAATCTTATATCATCATCTGATAAAGGATTATTTATCTCTAATGCATTTCCTTTAGTCATAACATCATTGAGCCAAGCTTCTGGCTGTTTTTTGTCAACTGTCATTATTTTGTTATATCTTCCATGAGCACCAGGTCCTATTCCTATGTAATCACCGTATCTCCAGTAATTCAAATTATGCAACGATTCATATCCTTTCCTAGCATGATTAGAAACTTCATACCTGTGTAGCCCTGCAGCACCTGTGATGTCATTTGTTATCTCAAACATCTCAGCTGCAACATCCTGATCTATTTCATCCAGCAAACCTTGTTTTGCCATCGCACCAAACTTTGTTCCTCCCTCTATTGTCAGCTGATACAAAGACATATGACCGCTTGCCAAATCTATTGCTTCTTGCAATTCAATTTTCCAATCAGAAAGAGTCTGATGAGGCAATGCATAGATGAAATCAAGTGAATAATTATGAAAGCTTTTCCTTACAGCAGCAATTGCGTTCCGAGATTCATCAACTGAATGATTTCTTCCGAGGAATTGCAAATTATCATCTCTTAGGCTCTGTATACCCATTGAAACCCTATTGATTCCTGCAACTTTGAAATCAGCAAACTTTTTTGCCTCAACTGATGTTGGGTTTGCTTCTAGGGTTATTTCTGAGTTTGATGATATTTTTGACGCATCATCGAAAGTCTTTATGATAGTTTCAATCATCTTAGGTGTTGCTAGTGATGGTGTACCCCCACCGAAGAATATTGTTGTAATCTGTCTATTTTGTAGGACTTCTGAATAATATCCAGTAATGACTTTTTTGTAGGCTTCAGTCCACCTATTATGTTCTATATCTTTTGCTACAAAGCTATTGAAATCACAATATGGACACTTTTTTAAACAAAATGGCCAATGAACATATATTGAGATTTTTTCTTTAGTCATGTTTACTAATTTTTCAATTAGGTTATTTATATCTTTAAAATTAACAAAATGCTATGTCCTTACCAATTGTAATCGCACCAGATCCTCGACTGAATATGAAATCTAAGAAAGTTGAAATAGTATCAGCTGAGATTCAAGAGCTTCTCAAGAATATCTTAAAAACCCTTCATGAGAATGATGCAATAGGACTTGCAGGGAACCACGTTGGGATTGATTTGCAATTGGTTGTCATAGATCTTGATAGAAAATCACCTATTTTTATGGTCAACCCACATATAACCCATAAGTCTGATGAGATTGTTAAATCAGAAGAAGGTAGTGTTTCATTCCCTGGAATAACAGTAGAAATAACTAGACATAAAAAATCACAGTTGAATTTTTAGATTATGATGGACAAAAAAATACAGTAGAAATGGATGGGCTACTAAGTATCTGTGCTCAGCATGAGATAGATCAGATGAATGGCATTAATATCCTTGATGGACTATCACATCTCAAGAAAAATATTCTAATGAAAAAGCTTCTGAAAAATATACATAAGTAATTTACTTAAGATTAAAATTTAGCAAGTCAACCTATGTAATTATTCATACATATGGTAAAGTATGAGTTATGGAATACAAAATAACTTATTAATGACGTCTGGACATAGTTCTTTTTTAGGAGATCTTTTTATAATAATTCTAATCATATTTTTTACTGGACTATTTGTTCTCTCTGAGATATCAATTCTTACCTCAAACAAAGCAAAGCTTCACAAGATGGTTGCGAAAGGCAACAGAGGTGCAAAGCAAGCAATGAAGATAATGCAGCACCCTGAGATATTCCTTTCTACAATGCAGATAGGTATAACTTTAATGAGTGCTCTACTTGGACTATATGGTGGTACGTCAGTCAGTGAATACCTAGCAATTCAAATAAATGAGATACCTTATGTTGGTGAGTATCTATCAGCATACAGCCTTTTAATAGCATCTGTTATATCACTTTCTCTTATAACTTACTTTGCTGTCCTCAGTGAAATACTTCCTAAGAGGATTGCAATGCTACAGCCAGAGAAAATTGCTTCTCTTACATCGTATGGGATCTCAGCAGTGATCAAATTCACATATCCTCTGAGCTTTGTATTGACTGCATCAACAAAGTGTTTATTGAAGCTTTTTAAGATCAAAGATAACTCAAACAATGTATCTATAGATGAAATAAAATTTGTTCTTAGTCAGGCTGTCAGCGTTGGAACATTACATAAAACAGAGCATGACCTCCTAAAGAGACTTATAAACCTTATGAATATGCAAGTTGGTGCAATCATGGCTCCAAGAAACAAGATCATTTCATTGGACATAAGTGATAAGGAAAAAAATAACATTGATAAGTTAAGGAAATATAGTTTTAATTTCTTTCCAGTTATAAATGGATCTCTTGATCAGATTATAGGAGTTGTTTCTATCAAGTCTCTCTTTAGTCAGTCAAATGTCACAAACGCAGCCCTATATGAATCTGCAAAGGCATCAAATGTAGTGTTTGTACCTGAAATGGCACAAATAACAAAACTAATAGATTTATTTTCATCTAAACAGGTTAAGACAGCTCTTGTTGTTGATGAGTACGGTGATATAGAGGGTATTGTAACGCTGAATGACATAATGAGAACATTCCTTGGGGATTTAGCAATTCTGATGGATGGTAGGAAGCCATCAGTTGTTGAACGAAGCGATGGATCATTTGTCCTCGATGGAAACATTTCAATTGAAGAGCTATATGAATTGTTACAAATCTCATCGCTTCCAGGAGATGACGAAGAAGATTATAGAACACTCGCAAGCTTCATGCTGAGGCAGCTGGGAACCCTTCCTAAAACAGGAGACATAGTAACAGCATCAAACTTAGTATTCAAAGTCACTAAGATGGATAAGAAAAGGATTGATAAAGTTGTCGTGATGAAAGAGATTGAACACAAAGAAGAATAGAGATAATTGAAGCGCACCAAAAAGATACGAGAAAAACGATTTCTTAATTGGATTTTTCAAGTATTTAATTTAAGCAATGCAAGTAATACTCTCTGGGAAATAATCCCAAGTAAATTACTTATGATTACCCATAAGAAAAAAAATATGTAAGATGAAAAAAATCCTCCTAATAAAACCGCGCGGCTTCTGTGCTGGAGTGGAGAGAGCAATAGATATAGTTGAGAGAGCAATCATAAAATATGGAGCGCCAGTCTATGTAAGACATGAGATAGTTCATAATAAGAAGGTTGTTGAAGATCTTAAAGAAAAAGGTGCGGTTTTCGTAAAAGAACTAAATGAGGTGCCAGACGGTGCAGTTGTGATATTTTCAGCTCATGGCGTATCAGAGAAAGTCGAAACAGATGCTAATGTGATGGGTTTAAAACCTATTGATGCGACCTGCCCTCTTGTAAAAAAAGTACATAATCAAGCTAAGAATTATGAACTAAAAAATAGGGAAATAATTTTGATCGGACATGCAGGGCATCCTGAGGTGGAAGGAACGATGGGTAGGGTTGAGAAACAAGTACATCTAGTTCAAAACCCT
This sequence comes from Rickettsiales bacterium, assembly GCA_023263785.1. GTDB lineage: Bacteria > Pseudomonadota > Alphaproteobacteria > Rickettsiales > Midichloriaceae > JALQUO01. The sequence goes on from JALQUO010000001.1 coordinate 208,063, forward strand.
GAGGATGTTAAATCTCTCCAGATACAAGATGATGTACCTGTAGCTTATATCACTCAAACAACTCTTAGCTTTGATGATACAGCAGAGATAATCAAAGCCCTCAAAGAGAAATTTATTGATATAGTAGGTCCTGAGCTATCAGACATATGCTATGCAACACAGAACAGACAGACGGCTGTCAAGAGAGCCTGTGAGACGGTTGATGTATTGCTTGTAATAGGATCTAAAAACAGTTCAAATTCAAATAGATTGCGGGATGTCGGACAAAATGCAGGTACGCAATCATATCTCATCAACAGCGCATCAGATATAAGGAGTGATTGGTTCAATGACACAACCAAAACCATAGGAATAACTGCCGGTGCATCTGCTCCAGAAACATTGGTAGCTGGAGTCATCGATCATCTAAAGAAAAATCTCGGGATAGATTTGGTTGATGAACAAGACTTCGGCATAGTAGAAAATGTCAAGTTCAATCTCCCAAGAGAATTAAAGTGATAACATTGGTTTCACAATAGATTTTTTTCCAAAGACATATAAACCATCAACAAATCCATCAGCGCCCCCTGCTGCATTCACAATTTCAGTAATTGCTGTTATATACTCAGGACTTTCAGGAACACTGTGAAATGCAACGTCTATTTTGTTTTCAACGACTCTTAGTGCATCACATAAAATACTACCAGAAGATACAAAATGTAATTCCCTTTTACCAAGTAGCTCTTCTGCCCTATGCTTTGAGTTATCAGTCGCACATAAAATAGATGGCAATGATATATTTAATGATTGACTCATACGCAGTCTTTTTGGTAGGCCATCTGCTCCAAGTAGAAATGCCTCACCTTCTGTTTCAGCATAGACTATTGAGTGCATTGCAGGGACGCAGATTGCAGCAGATTCTTCAGATGCTATTGAGAATCCTATATGTTCTATTCCATGTGATAAATTAATCATGTTGTCTATTCCCACTACAATGTAGTCGACTTTTGCCACTCTTTTTTCATTTGTTTTATAACTGACATCAGAAATGTCTTTGAAGGAACCATCTTTCTCGTATATAATAATATTACTGGGTTCTGCGAAGTTCAGTTCTGATGAGATATTTCTCTCAAATCTGTTTTGAGAACTTGTTAAAAAATTTTTTAGATTACGGGAGGTTTGCAGATGTACTATTTCTGAAACATCTCTTCTAAGGTTTATAGATGATTTTTCACAAGCTTTTATAATATTTTTTGTATTTCTATACATTATGAACTTTTTAATTAAAATTGACTTATATGTCAGAAAGTATCTAATTATTTAAATTTATTCAATAGGTCAAGTATATGAAAATAGGAATAATAGGTTACACAGGGAAAATGGGACAAGCTCTGATTAATGAAATTACAACAAATGATGATAATAATGTAATTCTTTCAGCTATCCATTCACGGGGTGAAACCGATAGAGTTATTGATGATATTCAGATTACTAATAATTATCAAACGCTTGTTAAAAATTGTGACGTTGTCATAGATTTTTCTCGTCCAGATTCATCTCTTGAGGTCATAAGCCACTGCCTATCATTTAAGAGACCAATTGTATGTGGTACTACTGGCTTCACAAACACAGAAATGGATGAAGTAAGAGAATCATCTAAGCATATAAAAATATTTTATTCAGCAAACATGTCATTGGGTGTAGCTATTTTATCTCGTCTGATGCAGAGTGCAATCAATACTTTTAAGAAGAACAATATCTTACCAGAAGTTTCAATCCTTGAAAGACATCACAGACATAAAGTAGATAAGCCTTCTGGGACAGCAATGCTACTAGCAAACAAGGTTGCAGCTCTCTCTAGTGATATCCATCCAGAGATCGTCTCCTTGAGATATGGAGATAACATAGGGCAACATGAAGTTATAATAAGCACTGACATGGAAGTGCTAACTTTACAACACCAAGCAACCAACAGGTCTGTATTTGCTGCAGGTGCTGTTGCTGCTGCGAAGTTTATTTTTGAACAAAAAACAGATAGACTGTATACTATGGAAGACATGGTAAATACAAAATAATGAAGAAAAAACAACAGTATATCTGCACAAACTGCGGACAAGACTATAAACAATGGGTTGGTAAGTGTACTAACTGCAATGAATGGAATTGCGTAAATGAATTCACAGTAGCATCAACAAATAAAAAAAACTCAGTAGCAAGCAATATCTCATTTGAGGGGCTAGAAGTCATCTGTGGAGGCTCATTAGATGAAAAAACAGTAAGACATAGTACAGACATAGAAGAGCTGGATAGAGTCCTTGGAGGTGGACTTGTAGTTGGAACAGCAGTGCTTCTCTCAGGTGAACCAGGTATAGGTAAATCAACTCTACTACTGCAACTCTGTGATGCCATAGCGAAAAAGGGCTTCGCGACCTGTTACGTAACTGGAGAGGAATCAATAGGCCAGATAAGAGTCAGAGCAAGCAGAATGGATGTAAAAAGCAATGCAAAAGTCATAGCCACAACTGACATGGATGAGATTCTATCAGTCCTCAAGACAATGAAATCGCCAGGAATAGCAATCATAGACTCAATTCAAACAATTGGTTCGAATGGAGTGGATAGCTCTCCAGGCACTGTCACACAAGTCAAAGCATGTACCTTAGAGCTAGTCAATGCAGCAAAAACTCTCGGAATATGCTTAGTAATAGTTGGACATATAAACAAAGAAGGGCAAATAGCTGGACCGAAGCTACTAGAGCATATGGTAGATGTAGTTCTGTCCTTTGAAAGTGATAACAGCAAACAATACAGAATCATAAGAGGTCTCAAGAACAGATATGGATCAACTAATGAAATAGGGATTTTTGAGATGTCTAATAAAGGCCTTATAGAGGTCCATAACCCCTCAAAGATATTCATGCCATCCAATAGACCAAACATCAGTGGATCATGCATATTTGCAGGAATAGAAGGCACTAGAGGTGTCCTTGTTGAAGTTCAAGCACTCGTCGCACCATCTTACATTCCAACTCCACGGCGAGCTGCCATCGGCTGGGATTACAACAGACTATCAATGATTGTGGCAATCCTGAATGCACGAATCGGAGTAAATATCATGGACAAAGAAATCTATTTGAATGTCGCTGGTGGTACTAAAATAAGTGAGACGGGTCTCGATTTGGCTGTCGTCGTAGCACTCCTCTCAGCTCATAAAAATATCCCAATAGGGCATGATACAGCATTTGTTGGGGAAATAGGTTTACTTGGTGAACTCAGAGCAGTTTCTCACCTTGATATTAGAATCAAAGAGGCTCTAAAGCTAGGATTTAAAGCGATTGTCACATCAGTACCAGAGAAGATGAAGTTAGACAAAATCGAAGGGAATATTGTAAATGTAAAACACATAAAAGATATCATCCCAGTCTTATTTAAACTCTCTGGGAAATGATTTTAAAAATTACTTAGGATTAGCTGGTTTATCAGTCAAATTATAGCTCTTCATTAATGTCAAGTAAATTACTTGTGTTTAATTTTCAACACTTCTAATAACCTCAAGATTCTCATTGATGACATGAGTTCCATGCTTCTTTAGATCTGAATGAGTAATATTATTCTGTGCTGTTCTGCAAGCAGTATCATCATACATATTAATGAAAATCTTTGGCTGTATCTGATTACATTTTGCAAGCCCTTCCTCTTGTATATGAGAGTTCAAAATGACAATTATATTGTTTTTATTTTTAACTATACAAAAGTCGCTGTTGCATTCTGTGATGTCAAACTTTTTCTTTTTTAATAAGGCATTCAGACTTTCTTTAAGAAAATTATCTTTTCCAATTTTTCCTTGCCAAACTTCTTGTGAAAACCTATCTCTTTGCCTGGAAGAAAAAATGAATTTTTTATCATCAGAATTACTTATCATATCATGTCTCACAGCGAAGGCTTTAGTACTAACAAGAAGAATAATATTATCTTTTTTATGAACAAAAAACATCCAGCAATTGCTATTATGAGGCCAGATAATTTAATTCTTTTTTGGGTGTTGATACAGAAGATAAAAAAACCCAATTGATACAATAGTTATCCCTAAGTTAGTAAATCCTGCCACATGTATATCTGAATGAGGTAGTTTACTAACAACCTTTGCAATCCACATCATAAAATCCACACTATACTCCAAAGGTATTAGTGTAAATTTATCCAATCCAAATGGCATCAACAGCATGCTGAGCATCCCGAACGGCATTATTATAAAGTCACTCAATGGCACACATATAAGGTTTGCAATGATTCCATAGGGAGCGAATTGGTTAAAGTGATAAATGATAAATGGAGCTGTTGCTATGCTTGCTGCAGCCGAAGCAATAGTAAGTTTAAAAAAATACTCAAAATACTTTGATTTAAATTTAAAAAATTCATCAGAGAGTTCAAAGGTTGCTATAAGTGCAAAACATGCTGCAAATGACATCTGTAGACCAGCTGCAAAGAGAGCCTCTGGTGTGTGACTATTAGCATTATTATTGCTGCAATACAGAGGGATTTTATTGGATGAATATGTCTATCATATACAAGACACAGCATCAGAATAGATGATGTTATGAGAGCCCTCTGCGCTGAAACAGGTGCGCCAGCAAGCATCACATAGAAGGTCGAAAGCAAGATTGAAAATATTGCTGATGCCTTTGAAATAGAAAAATACAGAGCAGGCTGCAGATTAGTCATCAGAGGTATGAAATAAAGTAAAATAGCTCTAATGAGAAAAAATGCTATTGCTACCACCACCACTACATGCATCCCTGATATAGCAATTATATGAGCTAAACCAGAAACCCTCAAGGCATAGTAATCATTTGGATTTATCTGAGCATTCTCACCAACAAGGATTGCAGCTGCTATACTACTAGATGGCTCAGGGATAGCAGATTTTATCTTGAGAGTTATAGACTTACGTAATGTATTTAGTTTTTCCTCAACTGCATCTAAAATGGAATTATTATCTTGTCGTTTATGACTATCAAGTATCTCAATTCCACTATGAGAATACCCAATTGCCCCAATTCCTTTGAAAAATGCATATTGTGAGAAATCAAAACTATTTGGGAAAGACGGTGGTGGTGGCATGAGAGTTGCTCTAAGTAAGATCCATTCACCTATGATGTTTTCTGATTGAATTTTTTGTCTTAAATTAATTCTAACTATTCCGAAGTCAAGTTTCTGTAGAATTTTTTCATCATCAACTTCAAAGACATTTTTTAGATAAATTCTTGACCCATTATCACGAATCTCAAACTGTTTAACTTTTCCTATGATTTTTATTTTATTTATTTGATCAACAAGCTTTGTTTTTGGAGTCATAACATTGAATCTGAAGGAGGCAGATACAAAACCAGCAGCAGCAGATGTTAAGAAAATTGATACAATTATTCCAAAAAGATATCTTTTCTGTATTAAAAATACACTCTTATTTAAATTTTTTTTTGAAAATATTGAAAGATCTTGATTGATAACAAAAGAACTGTATCTGGACAATAAAAACCTATAAACAACGTAAAAACTTACTAAAACAACAACTGATACTACTAAAAAATCATCATCATTATAAAACCTAAATCTTATGTCAATTCCGCATATTATAGCTGGTAAAATTAAAAATAATTTATTTTTAATAAGACCTTCTAATAGATAATTCATCCTATATTTCTAGTATAATATTTGACTATAAAGCTGATAATTCATACCCCCAAAAACTCATTACGATGTTGCATTTAAACCTCATTGCAATATTTTTGCAATATTTGATAAAATTTTTACCGTATAAATATATAATTTCTGAATAGCGCCTCTTGATAAATGTCATACGTTAGTGTACACATTATATTAACAGCATGTGAGGTTGTCCTATAATCCTATCCCCCCTCCTATTTGTTCTTGGTTTATCTCTCGCATGCTGGGGAGACCTCGGACTTTTACCTTAATGTTTCCCTAAGAATCCAATCAATGTAATCTTTGTTAAATACCTCAGTTTCTCCAAACTCTATGATGCAAGGTATCTCATATGGATGAATACGTTTTAATTCTTCAGAAACCTTTTGAACTAAATTTTTGTTTGTTTTTAAAATAATACCAACTTCTTTATCTTGACATACTTTTCCATTCCATCGATACATTGAATTCATTTCTGGGATTATATTTGCGCAAGCTATTAGTCTTTGTTGCAATAGATCTACAACTATCTTCTCTGCGGTTGCATTGTCACTCACAGTAGTATATAGAACTCCCAATATACTGTTTTTCATAATAATAAAAAATGTCTAAACAAATAATAAACAGTAAAAATATTAGCATTTTAACGATTTTATTTGTATCTGTTTTTCTTTGGAACTGCGAACATCCAGCAGAACTAACAACAAATGCATGGCATACCTTTGTGATATTTATCTCTACAATTGTCGGATTGATTCTAAATCCACTTCCAATGGGTGTAATGACTTTACTTGCCTTAGTTGGTTGTGTAGTAACTTCTTCAATCCCAATCAAGATTGCCCTCAGTGGTTTTAGTGAGAGTGTTGTTTGGCTTGTTGTCTTCGCATTCTTCATAGCAAGGACAGTCATCAACACAGGCTTAGGTACAAGAATTGCATATCTTTTCATATCAAGATTTGGGAAGGGCCCTATAGGTGTTGCCTACAGCATGATTTTCACAGAGTTTCTAATATCTCCTATGATTCCAAGCGCTACATCAAGGGGTGGAGGAATAATATACCCAATTGCTAAGGCTACGATCGAGGGTTACAATGCACAGCTGTCACATATCAATCAGAAGGGCATTGGTGGCTTCTTCACAATGATATGCCTCCACAGTAATATAATCACTAGTACAATGTTTTTGACTGCAATGGCAGGCAACCCTGTAGCTCAGAAGCTTGCGATTGACTGCGGTGTTGACATCACATGGTTTAACTGGGCTTATGCTACTGTTGTACCTGGTCTTGTATCGCTTATTCTACTGCCATTTATAATCCAAATATTTTGTCCAATACCGAAGGCTCTAGACAATCAAATAATTGTTGAGAAAGCAAAGGAAGGACTTGTAGCATTAGGTAGAATGACAAAGAATGAAATAATAACTGCCTGCACATTTGTTTTCTTAATAATTCTATGGATCTTTGAGAAACAAGTTGGTATCAGTGCAACAACAACTGCAATGTTAGGTGTTTGTATTTTACTTCTATCTGGGGTTCTGACCTGGACTGATGTAACGAGTGAGAAAGCTGCTTGGGATATCTTTATTTGGTTTGCAATCCTAATGATGATTGCTAACTCATTGAGTGAACAAAAAGTTACTCTATGGGCTGGGAATCTCATTTCATCATCACTTAATGGACATACTCCAACAATGACAGCAGTAATTGTTTGCGTTGGGTTATTTTTTGGGCATTACCTCTTTGCTAGTGTCACTGTGTACTTCACTGCAATGTATGGAATATTCCTCAAGACATTCTTAGGCATAGGCTTACCTGCACTACCCTCAGCCTATGCATTGATGATAGTCATAATGATATCTTCTGGTTTTACACACTATGGAATAAGTTCAGCTCCTGTGTTTTTTAGTGGAGGATATTTAACAGTTAAGGAGTGGTGGAGTAAGTCGTTTTGCATCACCATCGGAACAAGTATCATATGGATGATAATGTGTGTTGCCTGGTGGTCAGTTATAGGATGGCTGTAAAACAACCACTTTTCTTAAAGATACTTTTCTTAAAGATATTTAATGACACTCATGTCGTTTAGATATTTCATAGTAATCGGCAACATGTAAGCTAATTTTCTTTGCACTGCCGCCGCATTTACAACACTCAAAACTCTGTCTTCCTCTGACATTCCGTTTAGAGAACCTTCATATAGTTGTTCCATTAATGATTCTAGAAAGTCCTGAGCTTCTGCCTTAGCATTATTTAAAGTCTTTTCAATATCACCAACTTTCTGAGTCATCTCAAAGCCTTTAATTTCTGCCTTATCGAGTAAAGCACTTGCATTAGTAATAATTTGATTAAAATCCTCATAGCTCGTAATGCTTGAATTTTGTGAGTCACGCATTGTTTGAAGTGCACTAATAAGATCTCTAAAGCATTCATAGTTAGCTCTATTACCAAACTCAAACTCCTGCCCATCTATGTGAAGCTTTAAATCAAAATTATCACCAAGATAATAATTACTATCAAGGGTCTCATTTTGTATGTCACCAAATGGTAGTTCATTTGTACGAGAGCCATTCCATATATTCATTCCGAAGTATGATGTATATAATTCGTCTTGAAGTTCTGCAAGAAGGCTTTTAGAGCTCATTTCCACCTGTATATCAGTTCTTGTGCCATATTTCCCTATGGCTGTTACAGCAAGCTTTTTAGCATCAACTATGATCTTATTAATTCTGTCTATTGCACCCTCCTGCATATACAAAAGGTTTGTTGCAAAATCATAGTTTTTTAGCTTCAGATCATTTTGTCTAATAAGATCTTCTACTTCGAGATTTTGTCCTGCAAGTGGTGCATCCATTTCGTAGTAGTGTTGTTTTTTTATATCAGAACCAGTGCTCTGCTGCATCTCCTGAATTTCTGCTTGAGTTTTGTGAATCTGATTGGTGATGCTTTGCATCATTGAAAGATCACAAGATGTACTTTTTATTGCCATTTTCCTATAAGCTATCTATTAGTGTTTGTAGTAAATTATTACTTGTATTTATGAACTTAGCTGCAATCGTATAGTTCTTCTGATATTGAATGACTAGGATTGCTTCGTTGTCGACGTTCACACCCTTATTGCCTGCAAGCTCACTTGAGAGCATTTCTCTTAAATTACCCTCCCTTTGTGCTGCAATGTCAGAATTTATAGCTCTGATGTTGTTTGCACTCACTATGTCAGCTGCATAGTTGTAAATCGTTGATGTCTTACCATCTATGTCATAAGTTTTATTAAAGGAAATTTCTTTGTTTCTTAGCTGCTGATATTCAGTAACGAAACTTGTATCACCAACCCCCATCCCAAAGAATATGCCAGGAGCATCAAATGCCTCCCCTGCAGTCATCACCTCAATTTTTCCTATTGCAAATGCATTTGCAGATTTCTTGAGAGGATCACTTAGTTGCATAAATGCTGCGACGTTCTTAGTTGTCTCAGAAACATTTTTATTTCCATTTTTGAATACAAATGCATCATTTAAACCGAATGCATTACTAAATCCATTTTTTATCTTAGAATTTGTAAGAGATACAAGCTGTGAGTTTGATTCATCCACAGTAATCCCAGCATTTCTCTGACTTGTTTCTATTTTCAGAAAACCTTCTGCATCAGGATCAGTTATTGTATTTCCATGAACATCAACAATCGATGCTTTAATGATTGGTGCTGATAGGCTTGCAGACAATACTGTCGCATCACCAGAAGCTGCCACTGGAGTGAATTTCTTATTTGTTATTCCATTGATGCTAGCAAGCTCATCTGCTGTTGGCTGTGTAATATGATATTCAACAGTCCCGGTTTTTGTAATACCATCGATTGTTGTCTCAATTTCAACAGTAACTGTGATTGGATAGTTTGAAGGGGTTGTCAAAGCAATCTTAGGACCTCCATTTGCTCCAGTTCGTAAATGAGCTCCGTTTTTCATGACTAGTTCAGAATTGCTCAATGCTGCTGAGCCACTTGAAGTACTAACGCTTTTTGCTTTAAAGTCTATATCATTGACTCCAGCTTTAGTACTGTAAGCTATCACATCGAAGTCAAGCTCCAGAGTGTTATTCTGAAATGAACTGACTGCCAAATTAGCTGTGTGAATTCCATCCATACTAACTCTTGACCCAGTTGAAGCTGCTTCGAAGTATCCATTGATCTCATCAACTAACCCAGCCACGTTAAAGGTCCCGCCTACTCCATTGGTTGAAAACTTACTTAGATCTAAGTTAAATGCTGGTATTTTTCCATAACCTCCTGCAGTTGGATCTCCTGAAGATAATGGTTTCCCATTTGAATCGATAGGGTTTATTATGAGGTTCCCACTGCCAATCATCTTATCTGAACCTTTACATAACACAGATCCATTGAGGTTTGTAACTGGCTGTGCGCCACTGCCTTTATTATGTATTTCATTAAATGCCTTAGCTGTCTGCACAGCAATTTCATCTATTGTTTCACTAACCCTTGGGATAATAATGTCTCTCATCTGCAAATATCCATCTATTGCTCCTGCCGAAAGATTATATGTCAGATCAGATGTCTTCCCACCGCTTATGAATATGGTTCTGTTTTCTTCTCTACCACCAACTGACTTTGAAACTAAATATACAGGATTTAGCTCAGCATCATCAATGAATTGATTAACGCTGTTTGCCTGTTCATATTCGAAGTGATATATTTGCTTCCCAACTATTTCTTGTCCACTATTTTTTAAATAAACATGTAGAACACCAGAATCATCCTTTGAATATTTTATGTCAAAGTATTGAGATAATTTCCCTAACTCCATATCAACACTATCCTGGATCTGAGCAAACTCAAGAGTCTTATCAGAAAAGAGCATTTGCTTTGCATTCAAGCTGTATAGGGTTGATGTAATACTATTTATATCTTTGAATGCATTGTTAAGCTCATGATCTGCCTTATACCTCTTATTTTGCAAATACATTGCAAAGTTGCTCACATATTTTGTTAGAGATAAAGCTTTATCCTGCAAATCATTTCTCATGCTGACGTTTGTAGGATTATATGCAAGAGTGCTTATTGCATCAGAAAACTCAGAAAGTTTTTTGAAAAGTCCATCATTTTTTCCTGGTAATGCAAGCTTATCTGTTATTTCCTTACATTTTTCACTGACATATTCAGTTGATTTAGCTGATGCATTAGTACTAAAAAGATTCCTTTGAAGCAGATCATCATAGTTACTTCTGATTGCATTTATCTGCACACCCTGAGGTGAATCTCCAGTTACTACAGAACTTATATCGACTACTTTCGAACTGTAGTTTGGGTTATCGGCGTTTGCAATATTTTGCATTGCGATATCCATCTTCTTCTTGTTGACCTGCAGTGCGCTGTTTAAAATACCAATTGAGTTTGATGACATTGTCTAAATTGTTCTAAGTACTTTTTTTAAATATATTTAAAAATTATTTTTATTGCAAGCCATATATGAAAATACCATATTTATTTGCAAGCTCTAGTGTTTTTTGTTTGTTCAAAATCAAACACAAGTCAGGCTGTAGGGCTACTCCTCTTATTCCATACTTATGCATACTCTCAATAGTTCTATCTCCTATGCAAGGAAGGTCTATTCTTCTGTCTTGAGTTGGTTTACAAATTTTGATGAGAATTGGTTCAGTTTCGAATTTCTGCTTTATTAAGCCGCATCTTTTGATTAACTCATCAGTTCCCTCAGCTGCTTCAACACCAAGTATCAGATCATTTTGTATGATTAAAGATTGTCCAACATCGAGCTTTGAAATCTCTTTGAGCATCTTGAGGCCACTTTCAATATCCTTCATGTTACTCTTTTTTATAATAACATTAGTCATATTTCCTTGACGTGCTGAGAAATCTACTGAAAACATTTCAGCAGACAAAGGCTTTAAACCTTCGCTCTCTAAGAAACTTATAACTGTCTTTGTAAGACCTTTATCACTCAGTCCTGCACGTAGGATCTTTGCAAACAACTTAGCACCTTTTATATCCAGTATTAGCTTAGGTATTGTAGCTCTCTTGACTCTCCCTGCTAAAACTATGTTTGTGATACCTTTTGATTTAATACTATTTATAATACCGCTGACTGCATGTATCGGAAGTACATCAACATCAACTCCTTCAAATAAATCCAAATCTATTTGTCCTTCAAGCCCTACCACATGCACACCTACACCAAGTTTCATACAGGCATCATATATTTCTTTTGGCATACTGCCTTGCCCACCTATGATTGCTACTTTGTCTGGCAGTGATTCATTGGTCATTGTCTTGTCTATTTTGATGGTGTGCAGATAGGTCTGATTTTATTATTTTTTAAGAAATTAATAACGTTCATGACCTTATCGTTGTCTTTATATTCTATCTCAACCTTTTTTATTCTAGCAGAAAAATTCTCGTCGTCTGTTTTAAAAATTATGTCATATGCTTGATGTAGGGCAACAATGTCATCGTTACCGAAGCCATTCCTCTTCAAACCCCTTGTGTTTACTCCAAGCAGCTTAGCTCTATCACCTGCAACACTAGCATAAGGTGATACGTCGCTTGTAACTGCACTAACTCCTCCAATCATTGCAAACCTCCCAATTCTGACAAATTGGTGTACTGCAGCGAGACCACCTATTATAACGTTATCTTCTATAACAACATGTCCTCCGAGAGTCGCATTATTTGCCATCACAACATTGTTTCCAACAACGCAGTCATGAGCAACGTGAGATGAAACCATTAGAAGGCAATTATTACCTATCGTTGTTTCCATCCTGCCTAGCTTCGTGCCGCTGTGTATTGTCACATACTCCCTCAAGATGTTATTTGAACCTATTGTGACACGTGATTCTTCTCCTGAATACTTTAAATCCTGAGGAGCTAAACCTATTGCTGCAAATGGAAAAACCTCTGTGTTTTCACCAACCTCAGTTATGCCACCTATATGGACATGTGAATGAAGTTTTACTCCTGATGCAAGCTTCACATTATCACCTACTACACAGTAAGGTCCTATTTCAACACCAGCAGATATGATCGCCTTTTCACTTACAATAGCAGTTTCATGTACTGACAAACCGCTCTCTTTATATCTTAACTTTTCTGACATCTCATTCGTGTGAGTGTATATCATTTCTTTTATCATTTTTGAGCAAGTATTGCAGAGAACTCAGCATCAGCAACAACAACATTATTAACTCTTGCCTCACCTCTGAGCTTCCATGCATTATGTCTAGAAAATGTCTTGAAAACCTGCAGATGCATTGTATCCCCTGGCTCAACAATTCTTCTGAAGTGAGCCTTTTCTATTGACATTAAGTACATTGTCTTTCCTGCCATTCCTTCAACGGTTTTAGAAACTAAAGCTATCCCTGTTTGTGCCAATGCTTCAACTATCAGAACCCCTGGCATCACAGGGTGTCCAGGAAAGTGTCCCTGGAAGAATGGTTCGTTTATTGTGACATTTTTTATAGCAATTGCTGTTTCCCCTGGTGTTACGTGGATTATTCTATCTATAAGAAGAAAGGGATACCTATGTGGCAGCATTTCCATTATAGCCTTTATATCAGAAATATTTTGGTTAGCCATTGTGCATTTTTGTAATTAACATCTTGTAAAACTGTCGTGTATTTTATATCAAATAATTTTTTTTAATAAATCAACAGGTTTTTATTAAATATCTTTACAGCTATTGATGTATTTATACAACAGCATTATGTTTTGTTTTTTATAGAATTCTTCAAAAAAATCGATTGCTTATGCCAATCAATTATATTGACTGCCGGATATCCTCCAACTTTTTCTTTTTCTTTTAAGTCATTTATCACACAACTCTTAGCAGCTATCTGGACCATATCTCCTACTTCTATGTGACCACTCACACCAGCTTGCCCTCCTATCATCACATACTCACCTATTATGGTGCTGCCTGCAACTCCAGACTGCCCACATATGATGCAATTTTTCCCAATAATAACGTTGTGTCCAATTTGTACTAAATTATCTATCTTTGTGTTATCACCTATGACTGTGTTCTCAAGGGCACCTCTGTCTATGCAAGTGTTTGCACCTACTTCGACATTTTTCCCTATGACAACTTTCCCGACCTGTTTTATCTTTTTGATCTGTTTCTGTTCATCCAATGTGAAGCCAAATCCATCTTGTCCGATTTTTACTCCCGTATGAATGACACAGTTATCATCAATTTTACACTCAACCAAGCTTACACCTGAGCCAATGATCACATTATTTCCAATAACAACGTTTTTTCCTATATATGTTGATGTTCCAACCACAACGTTATCTCCAATAACTACATTTTTATCTATAAAGGCATTATGTTGAATTTTACAATTCTGTCCGACCCGTGCTGTCTGTGCTATGTGTGCTGTTTGCGATATTTCACCAACAACTACCTCATCAGGATAAAACATATCCAAGACATAAGCATATGCTAAATATGGATCATCACAGATTATCTTTGTAACTCTTTCTGGTGCAAGGGCAGCATCAGAACCCTTTATAAGACAAGCACCTGCATTTGTCTCAGAGAGAAATTTCCTGTATTTATTGTTTGAAAAGAAAGATATTTGATTTGAAGTAGCATTTTTGAGAGTACTAACTCCTTTTATTTGTTTGTTCTCTCCTATAAAGTCACAAGAGAGCTTCTTTGCTATTTCCTCAACTGACAAATTTTTAGACATATGAAATTCTTGAAGTGGTTCCATTCAATAGATAACAAGTTGCTAACAGCAATAATAACATTAATGATCTGTGGCTTCATAATGACTATGGCTGCAAGTCCTGCAGTTGCTGAAAGAATCTCTGTTGGTCAATTTCATTTTATAGAAAAGCAACTAGTTTATCTGTTGGTAGGGCTTTTCTGTATAATAGCAATTTCTTCTCTAAATGAAAGAGTTTTGAAAAAAATAATCTTTTGTAGCTTTTTATTCATAATGCTTCTGCTGGTTATCGTTCTGTTTGCAGGAGATAGCACTAGAGGTGCTAAAAGGTGGTTAAATATCTATGGTTTTTCATTACAGCCCTCTGAGTTCCTCAAGCCATTCTATAGCTGTATAGTTGCAATGGTTCTTGCAAAAAGTAACTACAAGAACAACTTGGAGATATTTTTAGTATTAGTTGGTCTACATATTGTAATAATGTTTCTATTGCTAATGCAGCCAGACTTTGGAATGTCAGTGTTAGTATCGACTGTTTTTGGAATACAGTTATTTATAGCAGAGATAAGCATCCTGTGGCTATTGGTTCTTGGTTGTATCTTCTTATCTGGTGTGGTGTTAGTCTACTACCTATTCCCTCACGTTGCAGCAAGGATTGAGAAATTCCTAGCATCATCTGATGGTGTTGTTAACTACCAGGTTCAAAAATCATTGGATTCATATGCAAGTGGTGGTCTATGGGGTAGAGGACCAGGAGAAGGTGTGGTTAAATTCCAACTTCCTGATGCCCACACGGACTTCATATTTCCCGTTGCAGCTGAAGAATTAGGGATGATTTTCTGCATTGTAATGATCATGCTGATGGTATATATTGTATTGAAAACTTTTACGAATATAGTGCAGATAAAATATAGTCTTTACAGAGTATATTGTGCTACAGGTCTGATAAGCTATTTTGCAATCCAGTCTATTTTTAATATAGCTGTGACTCTCAACCTGGTTCCAACAAAGGGTATGACATTGCCATTCATAAGCTATGGCGGATCATCTCTTATAGCTCAGGCAATATCCTTTGGAATATATCTGAATATCACTAAGAATTCTCAAAAGGTAGGTATAAAGAAAAATACAATACACGTTAGATTATAAGATTATAAAAATAAAAAGTATTAGAAAATGCAAAAATATCCTATTACTGGTGAAGGCATCAAAAGAATGAATGAAGAACTAACAAAGCTTAAGAACAATGATCGCCCTAGAATCATTCAAGCAATAGCTGAAGCTAAAGAACAAGGAGATCTATCTGAAAACGCTGAGTATACAGCTGCAAAGGAAGAACAAGGAATGATAGAAGCTAGGATTGCTGATCTGGAAAGCAAAATAGCACTAGCTGAAGTCATAGAGCCATCTGAGATCGTCAGTGACAAAGTCCAATTTGGTGCAACAGTTACACTTGTAGACATTGAATCAGAGGAGACAAAGAAATATAGAATTGTTGGGGATTTCGAGAGCGATATCAGTAAAGGAGATATCTCTATCTTCTCACCACTAGCTCATGCGATGCTTGGTAAGAAAGTAGGGGATGAAGTTGAGTCACAAACACCTCGAGGCATCAGATACTATGAGGTTCAAAAAATTAACTACATCTAAAGCTGAAGGACTTTTAACAGTAATATATGTATATATGAAATTTTGAGGTTTTTGATGTGAGCTTCTTTAGCACCTCAGCACAGCAACTCCTATCAGATAGTTCAGTTTTTGTACTGTGTTGGTCTCTCAATGTTGTTTGGAGTATGAATATAAACTATATCTGGGATCCTTGCAGATCAGGTCCTTTTTTCTTTCCTTTAAATAATCTATAAAATGTTCCTTCAAACACAACACAAAAGTTCCCCAATAGTATCAAGCATATTGCAATTGTTAGAGCCTGAGATGGCACTTCATCCTTCAGAATATACATTGTTATTGCAGTGAAAATCACTCTCAAATAGCTGTGTGGTGACATTCTGACAACGCTTGAGAACTTATATGATAGAAATAGAGTGACAACGCTCAGGACTCCAATAACACCACTCAAAACAGACCAGAACATCTCTTCAGCTGATACTTCCTTCCAACCAGGGATCGCAAATGGAACTGCTATCAATGTTGCGAATAAAAAGCAATAGAATGCCTGTGTGAAGTAATCATCATTTACATTTGTTTGAATCTTACAAATTATATTATATGCACCGAATGATATTGCTGCAACAAATGCAAAGAATATCCCTTTTACATAGTCTGATGAGAACTCAATAGATGTTTGTGAAGGATTTGCATAAAGCATCACAAAAACCCCACAGAGTCCTAGAGAGAGTGCTATAACCCAGTTTGCTCTGATTTTTTCTTTCAAGAATAATACTGCCATCATTGATGTAAAAACAGGTGTGAGCTGACCAATTCCCATTGCTTCGTTTGCACCTATCAGCTTCAGAGACTGCATCCACACAGGCACTCCTATTGCATTTATGGCGGCCCTATAGAGATAAGATTTAATCGAATGCACTCTAAATTTATTTTTTGTTCTTGTGGCTCTTGATCCAGCTCCATTCCCTTGAAACAAAAGCATTATGAAGAATAGAGTCACAGTTGCTGCAAATGCCTGTATGATGTACTGCTGATCAGTTGGAAGATTCGGTGTCTTTATCTTCCATATGAGAGATACAATGGCAAAGGTTATGATATTGATTATTTTAAAAGTGGTTGCTATTGCATGTTTTGTACTTTCTTGCATCAGACTTTTTGCCTTTACTATATAAAACAAACATATATCAATTGCAAACTATTACATCTGATACAATCTCTGATCCAAAAAATGTGTTGATCTTTTGCATGACCATGTTTTTGTATAGATTGGCCTCAACAACATAGCTTGGATTTGTTACTTTTAAGAATAATAATCCTGCCTCTGTGATACTCTCAACCTTCATCATATTTGCAATCTCATTTCCAACAACAAACTCCCACCTTCTAGCTATCTTAAATGCTAAAACGTTATTCTTTCCATCTTTTGTGTTTTTCGATATAGATTTTATAATGACTTTATCAGTTATTTCCTTCAAGCGCTTTAATGCCATCTTCTTTGATAGAAATCCTAACTTTATTATTTTTATTACTTGTCACTGAAAGCTTCTGAGAAGTCAGATCATATGTTATTTTATCTCCAGACATCTTATTATATCCATCAGTCATCCTAGCAGATATCATTACTATTTTTTTGTCTGACATATTTCTTATGATTTCTTTACACTCAATTTTGTATTTTCCTACAGATGCCTTAACATGACCCTTTTCGACAAACATCCTGACAGTCTTTATATTACTTATATCATCTAATAGGTTTTTTACCTCTTTGGAGTCATCTATGAATATTAACTCAACTCCATCTGCTCTAACAGATATTTCATCACTATCAATCTTAACATTCCCTATGAGATAAGCTTTTCTATCATTTAAACTCATTTCAAATGCATCTGATTGAATCACGAGGTTATTTGTAAAGTCTTCCGAAAATACATCCAGAGGAAGCTGCAGAAGAAGTAACAGATATAAGATGAAAATTTTATGCACCTTCCCTGGCAACTCTCTTGATCTTTTGCTGCAATAAAAAACATCCATATATTAAAGCCTCAGCGCTAGGTGGACATCCAGGTACATATATATCTACTGGGACAATTCTATCACATCCTCTAACTACAGAATATGAGTAATGGTAATAACCACCGCCGTTCGCACAGCTGCCCATTGAGATAACCCAGCGAGGTTCAGGCATTTGATCGTATACAAGCCTCAGGGCCTTTGCCATCTTATTTGTTAGAGTACCAGCAACGATCATCACATCAGACTGGCGAGGACTCGGACGGAATAGCATCCCAAAGCGATCCATATCGTATCTGCTGGCTGCGGCCTGCATCATCTCAACTGCACAGCAGGCAAGTCCGAAAGTCATTGGCCATAGTGAATTGCTCCTGGCCCATCCAGCGACTTCATCCAATTTTGTTATTAAAAAACCCTTCTGCTGAATGTCTTTCTCTGCGCGCTCCAGGACATTTCTCACGTTGCTGTTCATAATGTTTTTCTTCATATTATATCATGTTTATTTGTCTTTAGATTCAATATGATCCATCTGTACTTTATGCGAGAAACTCATCTTTTTCAATTCCTGTTTCGTTCAAGTGTCAATGGCCTGCTAAGACTTCAGGACATGGAAAACATATCAACTATGGTATTTCTTATATTATCGAGAATTCCTATGGATGTGAGTTGGAAATACTTTGTCTTTCTCAATCTTTTGTTTCTCAGCATGAATAAAAACGTGTGCCATCTGCTCTATGATTTTTGCAATTCTTGGAATGCTGCGGATACTCTCAAATGCATCTGTTGAAGTGATATTCCTTGCTTCTGATTCAGATTTTATTTCTTTGAGAAGCTCTTCTGTAGGTCTTTGAAGTTTATTTATTGAATATTCATTTTCTCCAATTAAATCATTGAACCTCAGATAATCAAATCCATCAAGATTATGTAAAATAAAGCTTTTTATAATATATGAAAAAGCTTCTGTTTTCTCATGTATATCATGGATGTTCTGCTGCACAAAAAGTGCAAATGACTTTAGTTCCCCAAGTGATCTTCCATCTATAAGTGCTTGCTTTTCTTCACTGCTTCGTGTGAGCTGGAGTTGTTTATGTAGATTGCGTGACATTTTAACCTCTGTTTTTTAGTCATCACACACAATTATAACATAAAAGCTTGACTTTTGGAAAAAAAATCAAGCGGATTGTTTTCTTAACTTAATAAGCTTTTTCATAAAAAACTCTTTTTTTAGTCTTGAGAGATGATCTATGAAAATTATTCCATTTGTGTGATCTATCTCATGCTGTACGCAAATCGACATCAACTCTTCAAACTTTTTCCTCTGCTTATTCCCATCAAAGTCAAGATATTCAACGACAACCCACTCATGTCTCTCAACATCAGCTCTAACGGTTGGGAGTGACAGACATCCTTCGCAAAACATAACCATATCCTCAGATCTCTCAACTATCTCAGGATTTATCATAAAGATTGGCTTGCCCTCATGAACTAGTGGCATATTTTCTTCAGCAGCCCTCTGATCTATATCCATCACAACTATTCTCAGATGGACACCAACTTGTACAGCTGCAAGGCCAATTCCTTCACTATCATACATAGTTTGAAGCATGTCATGCATCAGCTGCTTAACCTCATCTGTAATCTTCTCAACAGAATTTGAAGGTATGTGAAGTCGCGGATCTAGCTCAGTTACGAGCGGTAAAGTTTTTCCTTTCATTTTTTTACATATTTTTGTTTATCTTATAACATATTTTGTAATCTTAAGTAATTTACTTAACTATAAAAATTTTGATCGATTTTTGTTATAGATCTTGATTGTTGGTTTTTGCTGCATACATATATATTATAATTAAAAAAAATTTAAAATGTCTGCAAAACATCAACAGCATACTTTTAATGCAGCTGTCGGGAGAGTCCTACAGCTTATGATTCACTCAATATATACAAATAAGGAGATATTCCTGAGGGAGCTAATATCCAATGCCTCTGATGCTTGCGACAAGCTGAGATATCTATCAATAGAGCAGCCTAAGCTATTGGGTGATGATGAGCTCGAGATATCAGTCAGAATAGATTTTGATAGCCAGAAGGTTATTGTCAAGGACAACGGCATCGGTATGACAAGACAAGAGATGATAGATAACCTTGGAACAATAGCAAATTCAGGAACTAAGAAGTTCTTTGAGGAAATGGAAAAAGTGAAAGCTCCAGATGTAAACCTCATAGGGCAGTTCGGGGTTGGATTTTATTCAGGATTTATTGTTGCAGACAAAATAAAGGTTATATCGACTAAGGCAGGTAATAGTAAAACATATGCTTGGGAATCAGCTGGACACGATGGATTTGAAGTGTATGAGTCAGATAAAGATATGCCGCGCGGCACAACAATAGAATTATATCTGAAGCCTTCTGAGGTCGAATTCCTTGAGAAACACAGGCTGCAGCACATCATTAGAACTTACTCAGATCACCTTGCATTTCCAGTAGATTTAATAGACAAGGATGGGAAGAGTGAGATAGTCAATAAGGGTACAGCACTTTGGCTAAGACCTAAGTCAGAAATATCTCCACAGGAATACAAAGAATTCTACAAACATGTGTCATATGCACCAGACGAGCCATACATGGTGCTCCACAACAAATTGGAAGGAAATGTTGCCTATACAAGTCTCTTATTTATCCCAGGACATAAACCTTATGATCTATTTCATCCAGATAGAAAAACAAGAGTAAAACTATACATAAAAAAAGTTTTTATAACTGAAGACTCAGCAAACTTAATTCCATCTTACTTACGGTTCATAAGAGGGGTTGTTGACTCAGAAGATCTCCCATTGAATATCAGCAGAGAGGTCTTACAAAGCAATTCCCTTGTACATAAAATTCGTGGCTCAATAGTCAAAAGGATTCTCCAGGAACTCAAGAGAAAAGCAGAAAGCGAGCCTGAGGACTTCATGAAGTTCTGGACAAACTTCGGTGAGGTAATGAAGGAAGGACTATGTGAACATGGCCTAGGAGAAAAAGAAGAACTCCTTGAAGTCTGCAGGTTCTACTCAACCAAGTCAGGAGACTCAATGATAAGCCTCGACAAATATATAGATAACATGATTGATGGACAGGAGGAGATATTTTTCATCACAGGAGATAACCTTGAGAATCTCAGGAAGAACCCGCAGCTGGAGGGTTTTTTAGAAAGAGGAATTGAGGTCCTGCTGCTAAAAGATGGAGTTGATGACTTCTGGGTCAATGTAATCAATGCCTATAAGAATAAGAGCTTGAAATCAGTCAATAGAGTTGACATAGACCTAGATCAAATCAAAAGGATCGATGAGACAGACGAGATAGCAGATACAGACTCTCTGCAGAACTACATCAAATCTGTCTTAGATAAGCGAGTAAAAGATGTAAGAATCTCAACTAAGTTGGTTGATAGCCCTGGGTGTCTTGTTCTCCCAGAGGGTGCCATGAATGTGAGAATGGAGAGACTCTTAGTTGAACAGAAACAACTCAACAGAAGAACAAGTAAAATCCTTGAGATAAATCCTAAGCACAAGATCATTCAGTACATAAGCAATGCAGTATCAAATAACTCAACAGATTCTCATACAGCTGATCTGGTTGAAATAATCTTCTATGAGGCTTGTTTAACTGAAGGTGAGATAATAGAAAATCCTTGTGATTTCGTATCTAAAGTAAATAAAATCCTCAGCAGCAAGCTCTGATGCAGCGGTACAAAATAGTCATTGAATACGATGGAAGCGCCTTTCATGGATGGCAAGAACAAAAGGGATTAGTATCAGTGCAACAATCCATTCAAGAGGCAATAGAGATGTTCTCTGGTGAGGTTGTCACGGTACATGGTGCAGGAAGAACTGATGCTGGTGTTCATGCTCTGGGACAGGTCGCACACTTTGATCTCAATAAGATCAGGTCATCCAGAGAAATCTGTAGTGCACTGAACCACTTTCTAAAGAATAAAAATATCGCTATCTTAGATGCCACAGAGGTCAGACAGGACTTTCATGCTAGGTTCTCAGCTACATCCAGATCATACATATATAAGATCATCAACAGGAGAGCTCATCTGACAACACAGCATGGCCTCGCATGGCATATCCCAGAGAATCTAGATGAGAACCTTATGAACTCCGCAGCACAACATCTTGTTGGCCTACACGACCTAGAGAGCTTCAGATCAACTCAATGTCAAGCAAAGTCATCAGTTAAATCCATTGATGTAATAAGGGTCGAGAGACATGGTGATGGAATTGAGGTTTTTATAAGAGCAAGATCTTTTTTACATAATCAAGTAAGAATCATTGTTGGAACCTTAAGGAAGATAGGAAACACATTCTGGGAGCCAAGTAAGGTCCAGGAGATCCTTGATGCGAGGGATAGGTCTGCAGCTGGGCAGACAGCACCCCCATGTGGTTTATACCTGTATGGCGTTGAATATTAACTTATCAATAAACCAAAACATCTTGTTTTCAAAGCGATATTAGCTCAAATAAGTCTCTATAAAATCAGGTGCAATAAATCCGCTATCTTCTGAAATGATCTAATTCTTTATGTCTATCAAATGCATTTTTTTCTTCTTTGAGTTTTATAACAAAAGATTTAACTTGCTTTTTAGTTTTTAGATTTTCTTTATTTGAAGAAAACATTCCTCCAAATCGACCCAAACGAGGGTTCTCTGTAATTTTCTTTACATCTTTCCCGTTCTTAACTTTCAGTTCAGCTGCAATTTCTTTTAATTCACTATAGAGCCCTGTGTCTTTAACCATACCAAAGATTTCTGCTGAATTTGTTTTTATCTTATCTTTAGAAATCATTCTATTTGTAACAACTTGTATTGCAGCTAATTTAGCACCTAAATCTGACTTATGAACATCTTCACGCTGCAAAGCTTTTTCAAATAAATTATTATCAATGATAGCATCAATAATTTTTGTCATCTCCCCTGGTGGAACATCCCCATTTATACTGAGATTCTTTGCATGAGCAAAACAAAAATCTAGTTTTTCTTTATCTGATAGATTTGAACTCATAACAACATTAAGTTTTTGAGCATCTGTAAGAGTCTTAGCATTCCTTATTGCCTGGATTCTAATATCCTCTAACTGTTTATCTACTTTAGCTCGTTCTTTTTCTATCTGTGGATCTTCTTCTATTTCATTACCTGCTCTAATCGCTTCAATGTATTCCTTATTGGAGTTTGATACAACTTTAAATACTTTAAGAAATTCTTCTTCATTATAATTTGGTAGAGTTTCAAAAAACTCAAGGAAATTTTGCTTAAGATTTTGATTTTCCATTCCGAAATGAAGCTGATTATTTATCAAAATAAACTCAAGAATCTTTTGTTTGTCGTCTGGAGGTTCATCTATTACTAATCCTAGATTAGAAATGAATTTTTTTGTTGCATTGGGGCCAGTTTGCATTTTTTGTTTTAAAGCCTCCTCAAGAAATTTTGCTTCTAAATTATTTGTTCTTAATGTTTTATATGAATGAGCTAGAAGATCAGTGCCAGAATCAATACAGAATTGTATTTTATCGTCGTCACTTAAATCTTTAGAATCGACAACTTCTGAAATGCTTGATTCCCATTCCTCTGAAGAATGTCCTGCTCTTGCATAAGATGATAAATAAGTTTTCTTCTCAAAATCTGTTTCTCTTGATCCAAGAATATTTTTTAATTCAGCAGCTGTATATATATTTCGCATATAGTGGGTTTGTTTTGTCTTAGTTTATTCACTGTTATTATATACAACAAAATTTCCTTGTATAAAAAAATATTAATTTTTTTTCATTTTGGTACTTCCGGGGGTGAAGAACTTTAGTGCATACTTAAAGTATAAGATCAGATTACTGACTCAAAGAACAACTGAACAACAATCCCCCAAAACAATATGTTTAAATTACTTTCAGGCAATAAAAATGCCCAAAAAGCATTAAGAGAAAGAATGTATAATGCAAGTACTTCTTATTTTTACTCAAGCGGCCGTGCAGTATGGTCAGAAAAGAACTACAGCGATTTTGTTGATAATGCATACATAAAAAACGTCGTAGCACACAGGGCAATAAATATGATTGCTCATGCTGCGTCCAGCGTTCCATTCAAACTCTATCAAACCATTAATGGTAAGAAACATTTAATCACTCAACACACTGTACTTGAGCTATTAAATAAGCCGAACCCTATGCAGAGTGGCAAAGAATTATTAGAGGCAATATATGTATATAGGCAAATATCTGGGAATGCCTACCTTTTGACTGTTGACAAGAGAGGTTGCTATCCCTTGCCAAAAGGCTCTGATGCTTATTTCCTGCATGACAATAACTATGTTGAAAAATCACTTGATGGATGTAATCCTTGTAATATTGTTGATAAAAGAATTTCAAGCTACGAATTATATTGCTTAAGACCAGATAGGGTTAATGTCATATCCGGTAATAACTTCATACCAGTTGGCTACTCATACAAAGTTGATTCACAAACAATCAATTATTATGTAGACCAAGAAACTGGACTGTCTCCGATACTACACATTAGAAACTTTCATTCTATGTCTGATTGGTATGGTTTATCATCTGTGGAGGCAGCCTCATACAGCATAGATCAACACAATCAAGCAAGTGTATGGAATCAATCTCTTCTACAAAATGGAGGAAGACCAAGCGGTGCGATTATAGTCAAAGATGCAGAAGGGAAACCGGCAAATCTTTCTGATGAACAATTCTCGAGATTAAAAAGTATGATGAGCGATATGGTTTCTGGTCCTGAAAATGCTGGCAGACCATTACTACTCGAAGGAGGACTTGAATGGAAAGAGATGAGCTTCTCACCAAAAGATATGGATCATATTGAATCTAAAAACAACTCAGCTAGAGAAATTGCTCTTGCATTTGGAGTACCTTCACAGCTGCTAGGAATACCTGGAGATAACACATACAGTAACTTGTCTGAAGCGAGGGTCACTTTGTGGGAGCAAGCAATCCTTCCATTGGTTGAAAATACTCTTGATCATTTCAATCGTGGCATAGTTTCAAGATTTGGATCTGATTTAGAATTACAATATGATTTAGATGGAATAAGCGCACTATCTCATAGGGTTGATAGTTTATGGAGAAGAATGGAAAACAGCTCTTTTGTTACTGTTGATGAAAAGCGTGAAGCAGTTGGTTTGTCACCAAGCAACAACGAAGCTGCAAGGTAACAAATGAATTCAAATTACATTGTGAATCTGAAGCCTAGTGTTAAAGACTGATCGATTTGCTTTTTGAATTTCAAGTTTTGGATAGACTCTAAAGTTGTATCTGTTGTACCAGAAGTATTAACAACAGCTGTGTTTGTTACAGCATTGTAACCTGACTTGCTTCCAACTCCATATGTTAAGTCAACATTCATAATGTCAGAACCTTTAACTGAAAGACCGAAACCACCTTGATATGTCATGACTGTCTTAGTTTTCATTTCAAGTGATGATGACTTCGTTCCTATAGCACCTTTATCATCGATTTGTGCTACAGACTGTGTATCACCAGCTTTAACATCAGAAGCATTTGAAAGATATGGTTTAACTTTAGGTTTAACATTTGATGCACCTAGTTGTCCGAAGATGAATGGAGTTACAGGTGTGTTGTTGTTAAAGTCATAAGCTAGTCTTACAGAACCACCAAGCTCACGTGTTTCAACAACGAAAACATCACCATAAGATTTCATTTTTGGTTTGAAATCAAGTAGAACTTCAGCGCGTAATGCATCGTTGAAAGCATAACCAACACCGGCAGCTGTAGCAATACCACCACCGTTTTTGTAGGTATTTTGATCAACATTTGTTATTGATTTATCTGCATTAACGACAGAACCAACGGCACGTGTATTAGTTGTGAAACCGTATCCTAGGTCTAATTTAACATATGCTTTGCAAGGCTCAGCAGCTGAAGCTGAAAAAGCTGCCAATGAGCAAGCAACTGCAGTAATTAACTGTACTTGTTTTTTTCTCATGTTATTTTTTATTAAATATATAATTAGTATTTTGACTTTTTTACCGTATGTTTTTACTAAATCTTCACAACAACCGTAAAACGAAACAGTGGATGGAGCTCAAGCATGCGTTATTCACAAACATACATGTATAGAAACAGACTATATGACATAATATTTAAAACAAGCTGAGAAAGAGGAAATGTGAAGATATTAAATAAAAGTTGTTGTTTTTATACAACGAAAGCCTTAAAGAAATGCTCTGCAAAGATATGCAAAACATTTCTCATAAGAAAGTCTTAGAAAGCTATATTAACACCTAAAACAACAGTTTGTTTTATTGTTGAATTTGGCTTTAAAGTAAGGGTCTTACCGCTAGCATTGATGTTATTAAATTTACCACCTTTATGGTTACCGATTCTATAGCCTATATCAAATGATACTGAATCCATTGCTGCGAATGATAATCCGAAACCAGCTTGATAAGCGAAGTAAGCAGTATTTTTAGATGTAAGTTGACTTGTTAAAGGTTTGTTATCACTTCCATTTACAACGGTACCATTGATTGTTAGACCTGTTGTAGGAGGTGTTAGTTTTGTTTTTGCAACACCACCACCGAAACCAAGCATCACATATGGAGAGAATTTATTTCCCATATTGAAACCGTAGTAACCGTTTAACATTGCTGTGATATTAGAGTCTTCTATTCTATTGTCGGTTGAGCTCTTCTTTGTTTTTGCATTTGCAAATGAAACTGTTACATCTGTCCAGATATTTTCTGATGCAACATAACCAAAACCAACACCGAAGTTATAACCGTTTAGTTTGTTAGTTTTAATTGTTGAATCAAGAGAATCTCCTGAGCTTTTAATTGAAGACTTACTCATGCTGTATCCACCTTCAAGTCTGGTAAGGAAAGAACCTAACTCAGCAGCTGAAGCTGAAGATGCAAATAAAGAAACTGCTGCTGCAGCAACTATTTGTAGATGTTTTTTGTTCATGTTCTATATTTTTTAATTTTCATTAGTTTTTATATGTCTGAATTTTTTAACACACATACTAGAGATAGAACACATAACATAATCCTTCAAATAAGACAATATTAATACATAATTTTCACATGAAATTTCAACTCTCAAAAACAACTTAAACTTTTAAAAATGATTAACAAAAATAACTACGCCGTCATTGCAGGCTATGCCGCAGTGTTTAATAACATAGATAAAAACTCACATGTTATACTGCCAACCGCTCTCAAACTACCACCTGAAATTCCAATCATATTCCAACATAAGGATAATCAAATCCTTGGTAAGGTTTTGCATTCAAATTTTGATTCAAGGGGTTTATATGTTGAGGCAGCACTTCTTCTGAATAAATCCTCTTCAAGTAAAAGTCCTTGACCTCATAAAAAACAATAATCTTCAGGGAATGAGTGTTGGATTAAAAGTAGAGAGATCTAAGATGGAAATGGGTATTCTTAAAATTATTAGTGCTCACTTAATGGAAATCAGTCTAACAAATAACCCAGTAAATCCTCACTGTAAAATAGATTTTTGTGAGGAATTTTAAAAAAGTAGAAATAAAAAACAAAAGAATATGGTGGGCGGTAGTGGACTCGAACCACCGACCTCTACGATGTCAACGTAGCGCTCTAACCAGCTGAGCTAACCGCCCCAACATATCCATTTATAAATTCAAAACACAACATAGTCAAATGTATTTTCAACAATTTTTCTTCTTAATTGCTTCAGGGCCACCTGATCGCAATTGAAAACTTTAACTAAGAACACTTAAAAACAAACAAAAATAAAAATTATTATCATGTCAAATATTTCAACAAAACTAGAACAAATCTCAAAGAACTGGGAAGATTTCAAAAAACAAAACGATGAAAGACTGAAGCAGATTGAGACAAAAAATGTAGCAGATCCAGTGACACTTCATCAGCTAAATAAAATCAGTCAAACAATTGATGCATATCAATCAAACCTAGCATCAGCTGCATCACGACCTTTTTCAAGCGCTATGAGTAATGAAGTATATTCATTTAACAATGCTGCAAACAAATATCAGAAGGCCTTCTGTAATTACATCAGAAAAGGCATTGAATCTGAAATATCTGATGCAAAAAACTCATCAGATAGCTTTTGTGATGCTAACAAGCAAGATGCTGGATATTGTGTAACAAATAGAATGTCAACCTTTATAAATCAAGCAGTAAAGGAATCCTCTATAATGCGTTCAATTTGTAATGTGATAGAAGTCTCGAGCGACTCAGTAGATCTCATAGATGTAGATAAAGATGGAGTTGTTGCTGGTTGGTCAGAGAGCGTCATTGAACAAAGCGACATAGCAGATCCATTACGTGTGAATAAAAAGACAATACAAACACATCAACTATATGCACAGCCAAAGGCTACTCAGAAGCTAGTTGATGATCAATGTATTGATATTGAGCTTTGGCTATCGCAATCTTTAGCAGACGTCTTTGCAGCTCAAGAAAACAATGCCTTCATAAAAGGTGATGGGGTTGGGAAGCCACGAGGAATTCTCTTATCTATGGATGCAAAAAATACTGTAAACGTACAGAATGCAGTTTCTTCAGGAGAATCTGATAGGTCAAAGTTACAGGCTGCCATAACTGATGAAGACATCATGAAGTTGTTTTATAGTTTGCCAAACACATACATTAGAGATGCTAAGTTTGTTGTTGGTAGAGATGCTATGCAAAACATCAGAATGCTCAAAGAAACTGCAACTGGAAGATACTTATGGCAGCCTGATTTCAGTCAGAAAATGAGCAGTACACTTCTTGGTCATGAGATTTTAATTGCAGCTGATATGCCAAAAATTTCTGAGAATTTTGCACCAATAATGTTTGGTGATTTCAAGCGCACATATCAGATAGTTGATAGACATAACATAAGAATCTTACGTGATCCATTCACACATAAGCCATTCATAAAATTTTATGCAACTAAAACTGTTGGTGGTGCAGTCATCAATGATAATGCAATAAGGTTCTTGAAGACTGTCAGATAAAATTAACAAAACAATACACCTTTCATAGGTGTATTTTTCACAAATAACAACCCTAGAAAATGGAAAACAACATTCATAATTTAATCTCATTAAATGAGATAAAACATTTCTTACGACTAACATCTGATGTTGATGACAAAATAATCATAACACTCCTTGAGACCGCCCTATTCCATCTTGAAAGATATATGTCACAATCTCTCATTCAAAAAACTTACTCTCAAGAGATCATACAGTATGACGAAGAAATCCTACTTGAGAATGGGCCTGTAGTGAAGATTCTTTCTATTGAAACAAAGGATGGCTCCCCGGTACATTATTATTCAGATAATGGATCAATTGTTCTGACTGAGAGACATACGAAGCCAGTAATTGTAAACTATGTAGTTGGTCTATTTAAAGATATCCTGCCAAGTATTTTTAAATTTGCTTTGCTAGAAATCGTATCGTATTTGTATAACTCAGATCACACTAAAACACCTTTAGATTCTGTTTTGAATCAGTTCAATTTCTTAAAAAAATATAAGCTTTGAAATATGCAACTATCAAAATTCAATAAATTATTTAAACTCTTTTCTACACAGAAAGCACCAGATGGCTACGGAGGATTTGATTCTGAATTAAAGGAATCATATCAGCTATTTGGAAGTATATCTAATACCTCAGAAAGGGACAATATAAGATTTCTATTCCATTTAAAGAACCATTTTTAATAGATGATCTTTCATTGATTGAGTACAACAGCAAAAGACTCATTATTGACAAGATATCTTTTGATAAAAACATAATGACAATCTACTGCCATGACCAAAGAAATCCAGAAAATCCTGTATGATTTAATAAGTAAAAATGTTCCCTATCCAGTCCTTGCATATCACTCAGAAGATATCCCATGCATTCTTATCCATAATGTTGAAGTTGAGAACTTACCATACTCTCAGGAGTCCCACAGATATGATAAAATAAAGGCAACCATAACAATATGCAATGAAAAACAAGCAACTAAGAAGTGCTTCGAAATAATGGGAACAATCTCTGACTTACTGCGGGGCCTCCCAACAACTAATTCAAATATAAGAAACCTTTCTCTAAAAAGACTCACAAAGATGAATAAAAACCATCTTAATGCTGAAATAGAGATAAAATTTATATACATAAATAATAGGAAAAAATGACAATGAGAATAAAGTTCACAATAGATCAAGATGATACTGATTATACTCTTGAGGGAGTTAGAGTTCTGAGCTTAGATGTCAACAACAAATACATTCCTCAGGGAGTCATCGGATTGAAAAATAATCTATTGATCCCTAACTCGAATGAGAGCTATTTGACAATCGAATGCGTTGCAGTTGACTTCGGGAGCCTCGACATTCTTCAGAATATTGCAATAAATATGAACACAATTAATTGCGTAATAACTCTTGAGAATAAAGATAAGATTGTTGGAGATTTTGTAGTATTGAATTATTCCCGAGATAACTCAACAGGTGAAACTCCAGAGATTTCATTTAAATTGAAGAGTTCAGGAGATTATGAAATTAAATAAGATAGTTGAAAAGTCTCGTGAGTGGATAGGCACTCCATTTCATGAACAAGGGAGGCAAAAAGGTATAGGATGTGATTGTGTAGGTCTAATCCTTGGGATAGCAAAAGAAATAGGTGTGACATCACTCATAGGGAGGCCATGGGACGAGTGTGACATATCTACATGATACAGATAAAGATAGTCAAATGATGCTTGAGCTTCTGCCAAAACACTTTCCAGTATCAAACACAACTTTCAAAACAGGTAACATCCTTTTGATAGAAATAATACCTAACAAGTATCATGTTTGTTTGATAACAGATGAGATGCCTCTGAGGATTATCCATTCTTGCAGCAGCATAGGGTTTGTCACAGAACACAGAATCATACCAAACTGGAAAAAACAGATAAAGGGATGTTTTAGTTTTAACTTCCACCCATCATCACAACAGCAGCCACTATCACAACCCAAGCAACTGATATCGGGAGCAGAAACTTCCACCCTAACCTCATCAACTGATCATATCTATACCTTGGGAGAGCTGCCCTAACCCAAATGAAAACAAACAGACAAATACAGACTTTTAACACAAACCATACAATTGGAGGGACGAATGCAAGCGCTTCAATTCCAAAAGGAGGGAGCCATCCACCCATGAAGAAAATTGTAGCCATAGCACTCATCAAGATCATGTTTGCATACTCACCTAAAAAGAATAGTGCGAATGCCATGGATGAATACTCAACGTGATATCCAGCAACGAGCTCTGCCTCTGCCTCAGGTAAATCAAATGGATGTCTGTTTGTCTCAGCCAATATTGATATAAAAAATATTACAAACATCGGAAGCAGCAGCAAATCGATATATAAAGGATTGCTCTGCTGCGCTACCACTATCTCTCTTATATTTAATGATCCGGAGGTCAAAAGAACACAAACTATACATAATCCTATTGACAACTCATATGATATCATTTGTGCTGCTGACCTCATTGCACCCATAAATGCATACTTTGAATTACTTGCCCAGCCAGCTATGATTATCCCATAAACACCAAGAGATGAAATCGCTAACATATATAAAACACCTATGTTGATGTCTGCTATTACAAAGTCACCTATCGGAACTATTGCCCACCCAGCTATTGCTAATCCAAAGGTTATGACTGGAGCTAGTAAAAACAGCATCTTGTTAGATTTATCTGGGATGATTAGTTCCTTTCTGAGGAGCTTTAGTGCGTCTGCGATTGGCTGAAGAACACCAAATGGACCAACGACGTTTGGCCCACGCCTTAGCTGCATAGCTCCAATTATTCTTCTCTCAGCAAGAGTCAGATATGCAACAGATACCAACAACGGGACCAGAACAATAACAATCTTTAGAACAATCGGGATAATTGCAGTTAGGATTTCTAAAAAGTAATCAAACATTTTTTAGGATTTTTTTATAATAAAATTCATTTTACCATGAATAATGATTATTTTAAGACCTTTGTTGAAAGTTATAATATTAATTGTTAAAGGATGTCGAAAAATTAATTATATGCAAGAAATCAAATTAATTCCCAAGCATCAAGAAATCTTTAAGAAAATACTAGTTGCACATAGTCAATCATATGATGCATTTTTTGATGCACTAAAAGATGCAGATTTAGATTGGAAAGAATTCAATGATTTATTGGGTTTGCTTTATGAAATGCATTCAAGAGGATATATTGATGATCATGACCAAGAAATTCTCAAAAGACTTATTGAGAAAATAGATCACAAAACATCTTACAATGATGAAATAAATGAAGAGGGGAAACGTAATCGTCCAAGAGCATCACTTGTGTTGGATGCGAAACCCTCCTTCAGATCAATTTAGTGTTTTATATAGCAGAGAAATCTATATCAAATTTCTTATTGAATTTAGCAATTTCACTTGCTTTTTGGTTTACATAGTTTTCACCAGTTTTTTTCCATGCTGGGTGAGTATGAATATCGATGTCAAGCTTCAGAACAGGATTTGAAACAGTTGAACGAGTTTTAAATGTTTCTCCTGTTGTCATTACGACTTCGACTTCTTTGTAGTTTGGATGCAGATTAGCCATTTTTTTTGAAATTTTTGAAATGACTATACCATATGAAAATCATCTTATCAAATCATGACTTATGTTCTATGTTGGAGATTGTCCGCATTATGTGGGCCTGGAGATAGTTATCATATTTATCAGTTGATGTATATGGAACAATATTAACATATAGATTCCTCAGGATCTCAGATATACCACTGACAGTTCCTTGAATATCAAACGTTAAATCCTTTATCTCGCCTGTAGTTGGTTTTATATATCGAAGGACTGTCTTATTGGTTGATAATATAGTTGCATCATCCTTTAAGAAGTCAAAATTTCTATTTAAATCCATCATTCTCATGATCATTCCTTCAAAGCTCAGCTGAGGCTTCATATCAGTAATTATTTCATTCTTTGTAGGTAGCTGACCTGTTTTGTAGTCACAGATATACGTTGTATCATTTACATAATCTATTCTATCTGCATAAGCATGAAGTTTGATCATCACTTCATTTCCAACGACTGCATCAAATGCTATGTGTTTTTCTGTCTCTGTTACAACTTGCCCTTCTTTATTTAGGTTAGTGTTGTACTCATACAAAAACTCCATCACACTATAGATCTTAGCATCCCATAGTTTCATTCTGTTTGCTGCTCCATCCCGATATCTATGGTGTAGAATTTCATTTGCAGTCTGAAGAAATATTTCCTTATATTCATCAAACGATCCATATTGTTTATTTGTAACTTTGTGCAATATGTTGTGGATGACTATTCCGAATTCCTTATGAGTTGGTAGTTTATTTCTTTCTGGAAAAAACTTCTGCAGATATTTTAGTTTTAAATTGTATTCTACTGAGTATAGGTAAGGATTCTTCATCAACCTCTCAAGGCTTGTAGATGAGAATACTCTAGGTCTATCTTCAAGCTTCACATCCATCAGAGCTATCTCTTGGATCTCTGGAACAATTGGATAATCTAACTTACTGCCTTGTATTATCTCAAGTCTGTCAGGGAATCCACCAATTTTGTTGTATGCATATAGAATCGATAGAAACCTGCTCTCAACGTGATTTGTCTTGATTACATCAAAAACCTCCTTTTCATTTAGTTGACTTATTATGACTCTGTTGGCGCTGGCTATGATACCTATGAAGTCACTTGCAGCATATCCGACCTCATACCTTGATGGCCTTGAATAACCAAATCTCTTCCTTGTTTGTTCAGATATAAAGTAATGGTCATCTGCTTCAGGAGGCCACACATCTTCCTTTAAGTCACATATGATTGCCAAGTCATATGATATGAAACGAGCCTCTATTGGCGTCAGCAAATCGATCTGTATTGTTTCTAAACTACTACTCTCAATGACATGCTCCTCATCTACTGAAATCACATGTCTATTGAAAAGATCTGAAATGATATCTCTATATTCTTTAAATCCATAGTTTTGGAGCTTACTGAAGCAGCTCATCACTTCATCAAGCATCTTGAGCATCTCATCTGTTGCACTGTCTTTTAATAGCTTTTCTGAAACAATTGAGAAAAAACTCTCAAGATGGCATCTGAGAATTTTATGTAGCTTACTATCTCCATCCTTTTGCTCCAAACATTTCCCTAGAGGAATTCCTCTGAACTGAGAAACTGCATTGACTAGCCCTGCTGCTTCATGCATTTTATTTTTGTCCAACATCTCACAGATACTTTTTATGTCACTAATATTTAATTCATCGAATCCAAGCAAGTATCTCTCTGCAGCTAGGACCATATGACATCCATGAGTCTTTGCAGCTGGGTGCTTCAGGATCTGAAATATTTCGGCTATGCTGTCTTGTCTGGCACTCACGTAGTCTAAAATCTTAGAGAATAACTTCATCTGTTCGTAGTCAGAGCAATAAGTTGGTGCAGAGGTAGTAATCCTAAGGCTTCTAGTAGATATCTTATTCTTTAAGTATCTGTAGAGCATCTTGAGCCTTGCAGCCTTCCTCGTAATTATTGCGATTTTTTTCACATCAGATCTTTCAATAAGTGATGCGATTCCTCTGAACTCCTCAGACATTGATTCAGAAGAAAATCTGCTGATGTGTTTAAAATCATACAGTTTTGAGTGATGCAGCAGATGTAACCTATCTGGCGGACACATCATATCAAGTAATGCCTTATTTATCTCATCTGGATGCTTTGTATGATTTTCTTTTAAATCAATTACAACACCATCAGACAGGAACTTTCTCATGTAGAATTGAGGATGCTCTTGAGTAACTTCATAATCCAATGACTTATCAAAGCCACACATTACAATATGCACACCAAAATCATTTTGGAAACTCCTCAGAATTTCATATAGTAGAGGAGAGAAAATAACAGGCAACACAGCATACACAGTTTTGTTTAAGAACAATTTCCTTATCATATCTCTTTTGTTCAATACCTCGCTCAGGGTATTTGCTCTGATGGATATGCCTTGAGATTTTATCTCATCAACTATATCTGAAATAATACCATGTAGGATTTCGTGCTGACTGTTAAATAACATCAATTCATCGAGAGTCACACCATAGAAAAAAAACTCAGCTACAGCCCTCTTGATTGCATTCTTAACCAAATTATTTGCATTTAGCCTGCTGTTTATAATCCTATCAATTAAGATTGTTTCTGTGACATTAGTAGTTCTATTCTGAAGTACTTTGAACCACAGATCATCATATGAGAGGCAATTAACCCCCTCTGATGCAAACCTATCAGTGAGATATTTTCCAGGAAGAATTATGAGGTGATTATCTCCATCACCTAGAGCCTTCCTTGTCAGAGAACAGATAAAATCCTGATTGTATGGTATGTTGTAAAGCATCTTTAAAATAAAAAACTTTGACACATGATAACTGAAACAGAAGCTTTAGAAAAGACTTTAAAAGTTGCACTTGTTGGACCGCCTAATGTTGGGAAGTCAACTCTTGTGAATGCAATCATCGGACAGAAGATAGCCATCACAACACATAAGCCACAAACCACAAGGAGTTCTACCCTCGGGATCCTAACGCAAGGAAATCTGCAGGTGGTGTTAGCTGATACTCCTGGTATCTTCGAGCCAAGAAAAAATCATAAGCTTGAGAAATTTATTGTCAACAATGCCATCAAGACTATTGGTAGAACTGATTTGATTCTGTTATTAGTTGATGCCTACATAGTTGTAAAAATTGCTGCTGGTGAGATTGATGATAGGATGATGTCAAGGATTTCTATGTATCATGAGGCGATGAAAATCCTGCTTACTTCCCAGGCAAAAAAGAAAATAATCATAGTTGCAAATAAGTCAGACACACTGGAGGATAAAACTGCCTTAGAAGATCTTTCAGAAGACGCAATAGAATTGGTCTACAATACAATCTTGAATGATAAATACCTCTCAGATGATAAAAAAATCATCCCCGTCTCTGCACTAGCTGCCTTCAATATAGATGGCCTCATAGCTGCAATAGAACCATATGCTAAAAACAAACCGTGGGAGTTTGATCCCGAGCAATTCACAGATATTTCTGAGAGAGCGCTGGCAGAGGAAATCACTCGGGAAAAGCTGTATCTTGTGATGCATGCAGAGATCCCATATTCTGTTAAGATAGACACTGACAGCTGGCAGGAGCAGCCTGATGGTAGCTTTGCAATACATCAATCGATTATAGTCCTGAAGGAGTCTCAGAAGCAGATGATAATAGGTGCAGGCGGCAGGATGATGAAGGTGATAGGTGAGAGGGCGAGGCTCGCAATAACTGATGCCCTGAGCGTTCCAGTACATCTTTTCCTACATGTTAAGGTCAGAGCAGACTGGATAGAGAAGCTGAAGGTTTAGAAGCAATCAGCTCTAACAAGATACTTTGATGTGATTGTCTTTGAAAGAGCAACCTCACTTGAAACAATTATGGTTTGAGTTTTGAAATCTTTACCACTAACTGAAATGTATCCGAAGCTGAGTTTTGTTCCATCGATTGATCTGAAACACTTATGGAGTTTTAAATCAACTTCTTTGAAGTTTTTGGATTCACCAACCTTCAGCTTCATTTCTGATTTCGTACCAGTCTTTATATCTAAGATTTTTAGATTGATACCAGAACACTCATCAAAGGATTTTACTGCTTTTTTGTATTCCTCCTGAATTTCTTGCTCTGTATCATTCTTATGAGAATTCTGCTCATCTTTTTTGTGCATTATAGCTTCAGAATTTTCATGTTCCTCACTCATTTCATCTGGAATTATTTCTTCTTCATTACCATCATTTGATGCATTATCATCTATTGTATCGAATGGAGATCCAAACGACGCATTCGATAATGTCAGAAAGAACAAAAATATTCCAATTAGATTGACTTTCATAATTTGTATGATATGCCTTAATAAATTTTAACTTACAATACATAAAATGGCATTCATATCAATAGAGGGCTGTGATGGCAGCGGTAAGACAACTCAAGCTATTCTTCTACAAAACAACCTTATTGCAAGGGGTTTTGAGGTGGTTTTGACTAAGGAACCAGGGGGGTCAAAGTTTGGAGAAATGATGAGGGAAATATTACTATCAAATGAGATAAAAGACAGCATGACTGAGTTTTTACTGTTGAGTGCTGCTAGAAGGGATCATGTGATTGAAATAAATAAGAATCTTTCTGAAGGAAAGTGGGTAATAACCGATAGGTTTAGTGACTCATCAACAGCATATCAAGGGTATGCGAAAGGATTAGAGATTGGAAAGATAGAATTGATCACACAAATTATTACGGAAGGGCTGATGCCTCACCTAACAATCTTACTTGATGCAAGCCTTGATGTGATGATTGAGAGAATGCAGAGGAGTGAGAAGCATAAAAGTTTTTATGACATGAAGGGCATTGACTTTCATAAGAAAATCAAAGATGGTTTCCTTGAGATAGCTGCAAGGTACCCAGAAAGAATTGTCGTCATCAATGCAGATGAATCAGTTGAAGAAGTTGCAAAGAAAGTCTTTGAAGTTATTATAAAGAAGTTTTTAAATAAATAGATTGATGCTGCAGAAGTTATTAGATTCAATTAGTGTTGATGAAAAATTTTTACAATTCTTAGAAACAGAGCCAAAGCTAGAAAATTTTGATTTATACATATTTTCACTTTCTAAAAGCTTAGAAAAAACATTTGCTAAAAAATCTATTCAGTGGGAAATGTTTTGTTTTTAACAACATGGAATTCATCAAAAGACAACAATTTGTATCTGATTCTGTTTATAGTTTTAAAACATATGATTTTATGATGAACTCTTACAAACAAGGTATGTTTTGTAATGAAAGAATCCCATTATTTGAAATCATAAAAAGTTTCTTGTCTGAGGGAAATATTAAAACAATTCATTTACAACAATCGCTAATAACTGCGATTTTTGAAGTTTGTGATGATAATCTTAAAGAGAAATTACTTGAACAAAAGCGTGAGCCAGAACTAACTAAAATCTTTGCACAAGAAATTATTATATTGCAAGTATCTAAGCAACTTTTGCAATGGTCTTTAAAAATGCATTCTTTAGAAGCACGAGATATAATAATGAATAACTCTGAAATACAAAAGAACTTTAATGAAGTTGTAAAAAATCTCATTAATATGGATTTAAAGTTTATTCATAAAGAAATTGCAACTAGAGTTTTAACATTGTCTGAGATGTTTAAAAAAATTCTTTTAGATAAAGAAAACAATAGAGCAAAATCTTTTTCAGAACAAATTACAAAAGGAAATCAATGGACAACTCAACTAATCTAAAACTATTTGATACATCAAGGCAAAGAGAAATAACACTGACAATATCATTTCCAAATGGTAGTTCAAGAAATGAGATTGTAGTTTTTAGCCATGGTTACCAAACTCAAGAGGAAATGAAAAGAAAATTTAATATTCCAGGGTATAAAAAATACAGTTACTTAGAAGATTTCTTTACATCAAATGGATATGCATTTGTTTCAATTCAACACGATCTATCAACTGATACAGATGGTCTTGAGACAATAGATCCTCAGTTAGTGCAGCACCATGCAAGAGAACATTTGTATAGACGAGGAGTTGAAAATATTTTATTTGTTTTGAATGAACTTCAGCGTGATTTCCCTCATTTAAATTATGATAAATTTATTATCTGTGGGCACTCAAATGGTGGTGATATATCGAAATACTTTGCAAATCTGTATCCTGAAAGAATCTCTGAGGTCATAGCAGTTGATGCCAGAAGGTGTAGGATAGAATCAAATATGAGGATTCTGATGTTTGAGGCAAACGATACTGTAACTGATGATGGTGTTATCCCTGAAGCACAAGAAATGAGAGAAAAGATAGATTTAACAGTTGTTAAGCCTAGAGATGCCCTGCATGCTGGCTATTGCAATGATCAAGTTACTGATCAACTAAAATCAGAAGTCTTTAGAGCAATCAGTTGGTTTTTAAAGTTTACCACTTGATATTTGTTCTTTTTAACATAAATAAATATTAATAAGGTTAAATTTAATTTTTAAGATGTCGGCAGATTACTACAACGCCCTTGGGGTATCAAAAAGTGCCTCACAGGAAGATATCAAGAAGGCTTTTAGGAAGAAAGCTATGGAGTTCCATCCAGATAGGAATCAAGGGAATAAAGACGCTGAAAAGAAGTTTAAGGAAGTCAATGAGGCATATGAAACTCTCAAGGATGATCAGAAAAGAGCCGCATATGATAGATATGGACATGATGGTTTCAAGAATGCTCAGAACGGAGGTTTTAATCCTGGGGCAGGATCACAAGGGTTTTCAGGTGGTGACTTCAGGGACTTCTCTGATGTATTTGGTAACATCTTTGAAGATCTCATGGGAGGAGCACGTAGGCCTCAGTATGACAATACAAAAGGCTCTGATCTGAGATATAATTTAAACATTACCCTCGAAGAGGCATATCATGGGAAGGAGCAACAGATAAAATATCATACAGGAGTCGAGTGCGATGATTGTCATGGAAAAGGCAGTAAAGACAAAGACAGCCATATGAATTGTTTGAACTGTGGAGGCACTGGTAGGTCAAGAATGCAGCAAGGATTCTTCATGGTTGAGAAAACCTGTGGAGCATGTAGTGGAACTGGTAAGGTAATTAAAAACCCATGTAGAACATGCGGTGGACAAGGACGCGTTGAAAAGCAAAGAAGCATCAATGTGACAATCCCACCTGGTATAGAAGAAGGATCAAAAATAAGAATACCTGGTGCTGGTGAAGCAGGAGTCATGGGTGGAAAACCAGGTGATTTATATATCTTTGTACACATAAAAAAACACAATTTATATGAAAGGGAAGACAATGATCTGATCTGTGAAGTACCAATAAAAATGACTACAGCTGCATTGGGTGGTTCAATTGAAATCCCTGGCTTGGATGGGCATATGATTAAAATTTCTGTACCTCAAGGCACTCAGTCTTCTTCTGTGTTGAGATTGAGAGGTAAGGGGATGTCAGTCCTAAGAAAGAACTCACATGGTGATCTGTTGGTCGAGGTAAAGATTGAAATCCCTACAAAGCTTTCAAAGAAGCAGAAAGATTTACTTGAAGCATTTGATAATGAGTGTAGCCAGCAGAATCATCCTCAATCAGAAGGATTTTTTTCAAAGGTAAGAAATTTTTGGTCTGATATAACAAAGTGATTACTATGAGTTTTTTTGCTATTTGTATTATATCCTATCTTTTTGGTTCAATTCTATTTGGCGTGCTTATAGCTAAAGTTTTTGACCTCGGAGATCTCAGAGAGAAAGGCTCTGGAAACGTAGGTGCAACGAATGTTATGAGAGTAGGAGGAAAAAGGTGGTTAGGTATTCTGACAGCTGCCTCAGATGGTCTCAAAGGATTCATCCCAGTTATTATTGCAACGTACTTCTGCCTAACAAACCTTGAATTAAGAATCATTGGATGTCTTGCTGTAATTGGTCATATGTTTCCAATTTGGTATGGCTTCAAAGGCGGCAAAGGCATAGCGACTTTCATCGGAATGAACTTAGCCCTGAACCCATTGATAGGAGTTGAGATGTGTCTGACATGGATTATAATGTTTTTAATTAAAAAGATCTCTTCCCTCTCATCAATTGTTATGGTAACAACATGTATTGTAGGCTATCTTTATAACTTTGGTCCTGTGCAATCATCTCCGATCATTGGAACTTCTATAATTATCTTGTTGAAGCACAGAAAAAACATTGTTGGACTGCTGAAAGGAACTGAAAAGAGTTTAAAAATATAAAAAAATGACGGATCTTTATCAAATCAATGAAATTGCTCAGCAAAAAGGAAATGATGATAAAAAAAACACAGGCAACGGATACCAATCTGATGTAACA
The DNA here is from genome assembly GCA_023263785.1 of Rickettsiales bacterium. Classification (GTDB taxonomy): domain Bacteria; phylum Pseudomonadota; class Alphaproteobacteria; order Rickettsiales; family Midichloriaceae; genus JALQUO01. Next base: position 249,043 of record JALQUO010000001.1, read on the forward strand.
AATCTTTCTGCAATAAACTTATTTGTGAAGGCTGTACAGAGAGCTCTAGATAAAGTTAATGAATCAGTTGAGATACTAAGTCAAATAAAAGACCCCAATGGTACTGCTGAAAACAGAAGCCTTGAGGATTCAAATCGCTTAGTAAAATTTGTTGAAGGTCTTGATCTAGCAATGAAAATAGTTGATGAATTTCAGAAAGGTACCTCTATTCTTAATGATAATACCCCTGAGTTGGTTGACCTATTTACAAAGCTCAATGATGCATTTTCCATAGTGAAGTTAAGAATTAGTATGTTTTCAATCACAAAGGATCTGAAATATGCTGAGAGCTCAAAAGAAACCCTCAACATAATCCTTGAGCTATTTAAGAACATGAGGAATAGCATTATAAATGCAACTCAATCACAAGAATAAAATGCAGGAATTCATCATATCATTGTTCGCTTTTTTACTTGTAATTTTCATAATGGTGTTTATCCATGAGTTAGGGCATTTTGTTGTTGCAAGGCTTTGTGGGGTTAAGGTTGATACTTTCGCGATAGGCTTCGGAAAAACAATTTGGTCTAAAACTGATAGCAAAGGAACTGAATGGAAAGTTAACATTTTACCCCTAGGAGGTTATGTAAAGATGTTTGGCGATGCTGGTCCAGCGAGCGATGCAGATATTGATAGAATTAGCAAGATGACTGATGATGAAAAATCATTATCTTTCTTTCATAAGAAGCTTTGGCAAAAAGCACTAGTTGTTTTTGCAGGTCCGTTTATGAATTATGTGCTGGCGTTCTTAGTAATGTTTGCCTTACTATTTTCTTATGGCGATAAGACAATCTCAACTAAGGTTGGAGGTGTCGAACAAGGTAGTCCAGCTGAAAAGTCTGGAGTTATTGTTGGTGATGTTATAACAACTGTAAATGACAAGAAAGTCAACGATATGTTTGAAGTCAGAAACATCATAAATTCTCAACGAGACAATAAGGAGCTGAGAGTTACATTAAATAGAAATAACTCGGAACAAAACATATCAATCTTACCCGCAAAGACAACTATGAAGAATGGTGAGTCAATTCTCAGAATAGGCGTTGTCGGATCTGAGGAAACAATTCATTATGGAGCAATTGAATCAATTAAAAATGCAGCTGTAAAAATCTATGTTTTAAATGCTTTCATGGTTGATGGGCTTCTTAAGATGCTCTCAGGAAAAGGTAGTAAGGAAGACGTTGGTGGGCCAATTAAGATAGCAAAAATCACAGGAGAAGCTGCTAAAGGTGGGTTACAACCATTTCTTGGGCTTTTAGTCTTATTATCTCTTAATCTTGGATTACTAAACCTTCTCCCAATCCCTGGACTTGATGGAGGTCATCTCATGTATTATTTGATCAATGCTGTCATAGGGAAGCCGTTACCACAAAGACTTCAGACTATTGGAATCAAAATAGGTTTTATATTATTGATTTCTCTTATGATTTTTGTGACTATCAACGACATCTTTAGTCTATAATTTTTAATTAACTTTGCTTATGAAAAAGAACTTCGGATTTGTATGTCTAGCCATTATTACTCAGATGGTTTTTTCAAAATCTTTTGCAGAAGATAAGAAGTATCATGTTGAGAAAGTGATGCTTCATGGAAATGCACACATCCCAGATGACTCAGTCCTATATTATCTTGGCCTTACAACTCAAAGGGACTACACTAAGTCTGAGATAGATAAGATGGTGAAGAAAGCTTATGACACTGGCTTCTTCAAAAAGATATCAGTAAATTACTCAGATTTCAAAAATATCATGATGGTTGAGATTGTTGAGCAGCCAGTCATTAGCGCTATAAAGTTTTATGGGAACAGAAAGATTTCAGACAAAGATATTTCGAATAATCTTAAGACAAAGACTGGGATGACTTTTTCAGAGACAAAGATGAAAAAAGATGTCGAGAATATCCTCCGCTTGTATCAAGCTCGCGGTTATTTCAATGCAATCATAAACCCAAAGATCATAGAGGAAGAAGGCGGTGGTATAACAGTAGCATTTGAAGTTAAAGAAGGAAAAAAAGCTGTCATTGAAAAAATCTCATTCGTTGGAAATAATAAGTTCTCTGAATCAGATCTAAAGCAAAACATTCTATCAAATGAGTGGGCGATATACAGATTTTTCTCTAGTTCATATAATTATGACTCTGAGAGATTTAAAGTAGATGCAGAGCTAATAGCAGAATATTACCAATCAAGAGGATATCCATTTGCAAGGGTTGTTAATACTGTTACTGAGCTCGACAACAAAAAACAAGCATTTATCTTAACATTTTTCATAGAGTCAGGAGATAAACTAAACTTTGGCAAGGTAATGCTTAAGGATGAAATCAAGATCTCAAACAACAAAGAAATTATAGAAGCACTAAGTGAAATAAAGAAAGGCAAGGAGTTCAACATAAATACTATTAGAGTCGCTATAGAAAAAATAAATGATGTTCTTGCAGGGAAAGGTTATGCTTTTGCGAAAATCGACCACAAGATAGATTTAAATCCAAAGACAAACGAGATTGATGTCACAGTAACAATAAATCCTACGACTAAGTTCTTCATAAATAAAATAAACATAATCAATAACATCAGCACTAAGGATGAGGTCATTAGACGTGAGATGCGTGTCAGTGAGCAGGATAGTTATGATATAAGTAAGATCGAGAGATCAATACAGAGAATAAAAAATTTAGGTTATTTCAACGAGGTAAACTTCATACCTAAGCAAGTCGGTGACTCGGATAAGGTTGACTTAGAAGTTTCAGTTGATGAGAAAAGAACTGGTACAGCAATATTCAATGTAGCCTACAGCAAAATGTTCAAAGGTTCAGTTGGTTTTAGCTACTCAGAAGCAAACCTTCTTGGAAGCGGTAGGAACCTTTCAACAAGCTTAAATGTCGGGAAAAAACAAAAACACTTTGATGTATCTCTTTTAGAGCCATACTTTATGGGATTTGATGCTACAGGTGGTTTATCAGTGTTCGTAGATAGAAGTCTTATAGATGATTCTACAGGATATGAGTATTCATCTTATTCACATGGAATGATTGCAAATACTTCATATAACTTAAGTGAGTACTTGAAACACGAATTACAATATGGATTGAAGTTTGAGAAAATACACTCAGGTGTTAGAAATGAGGACATGTCAGTCTTTTTTAGACAAGATACAAAGACAAGAGTTCTTTCATCGATCGGACACTCCCTTATGTATGACAAAACTGATAATTTCACCAATGCAACAAATGGATATCTCTTAACATTTAATCAAACATTTGTTGGATTAGGAGGGTCTGCTAGGTTCTTACAGCATACAGTTTCTGGCTCTCACTATACCCCTATCTATAAAGATAAAGTCATAATGAAGTTGACTGCTAGAGCTGGTATAATGAATGGCATTACAAGGAAGATTCACATTGCCGATAACTTCAATGCAGAAGATAATCTGATTAGGGGATTTCAATATAATGGAATTGGAGCAAGAGATGCATCAAATACTAAAGTTTTAAATTTCGGACAATCTCTTGGTGGTAAGAAATTCTTTACAACGTCAGCTGAGATGAAATTCCCTCTTGGTTCGCCAAATGAAATTGGGATACATGGAGTTGCATTTGTTGATCTAGCAACACTTTATGACATAGATGTTCCAGATGGAGTTGATACAAAACAAAATCCTTACTTTGATTCTAAAAACCTCAGAGGTTCTTATGGAATGGGAGTTGTGTGGAGTTCACCGGTTGGGTTGCTAAGCTTCAACTATGGTATACCATTTATGAAAGAAAAGTTTGACATAGTTCAAAGATTTAACTTCAGCATCGGTAAATCTTTCTAGTAAGAAAAAAGGAGTTAAAACTCCTTAATGATCTCATCTAGAGAGATCCTTACGGGTATCCCACCAAGCTGTACTAGTTCATGTGATCCACCTCCCTTTGCACCAAATTTCTCACAGAGATTTACTGCTATAGCTTTCGCATCAATTCCTTTAGGCGTACTGATTACAATTGATTGGAAGTCACCTGATTTACTAACAAAAACAACAAGACAGTCTGGCATTTTCACAGACATCACAACACTTCTCATTGTATTTGGATCGATGTCATTCTTTTGTTGTAGTGCAAATTTCATCTTCATACTGCTACTGATAGTTAATTCAGATATCTCAAACTCCTTTGTTAGCTGACTAATCACAAGGTCATGCAGTTGTTTTGTTAGATTTTTCTTATCATCTAAAAGGGATGTGACTTTTGCAATTATCTGTTCGTCTGAGCACTTCATCAAAGACGAGAGCTGTTGCACCACCTGATGCTTGCCATTATAGAACTCAAGAGCTCCAACCCCAGTTATAGCCTCAATCCTTCTAACACCAGATGATATAGCTGATTCACTCACAATTTTAAACAGACATATATCGCCTGTTGCATTGACATGAGTTCCACCACACAGCTCAACAGAATCACACATTGAAATAACTCTCACCTCGTCACCATATTTCTCACCGAAGAGAGCCATTGCACCACTTTCAACTGCATCATCAAATGTCATTATCTTTGCAGTAACTAGTTTGTTTGCCCTTATCATTTCATTTACAGAATCCTCAATTGATGATATTTGAGCTGCATCGAGAGCTTTGTCATGAGAAAAGTCAAATCTTAGCTTCTGATCATTTACAAGAGATCCTTTCTGCATTACATGTTCACCTAGATATTCTCGTAAGACTTTGTGCATGAGGTGGGTTGCTGAGTGATTACATCTTATTCTATCTCGTCTCTCTTTATCTATGATTGCATCTAGTTCGTCTCCAACAGCTATAGGCTCAATGCAATGCACATGATGGCCAAATATCTTTCCTGGATATATTATTGTGTTTGTGACATTACATACAGATTTTGAAGATGTCTTGAAGATACCACTATCACCAACCTGCCCGCCACTCTCTCCATAGAACGGGGTTTGATTTAGAATTATTATTCCATCTTGTCCTGGATTTATTTGCTCAACTTGATTTCCGTCGACGACGATTCCTAGGACCTTTACTGACATTGAATTACATGTATGTCCGAAGAACTCAGTGTTACCGGATGATTCTGATATTTCAAACCATATTTTATCCTGCGTTTTATCTCCGCTACCAGACCATGCCTTTCTAGCTCTAGCCTTCTGCTCATGCATTGCATCATTAAATCCTTGTTCATCAACTTCTATGCCTTGTGGGCGCAGTATGTCTTTTGTTAAATCGATTGGGAACCCATAGGTATCATATAACTTGAATGCTGTAGATCCAGGGAATATATTGTTAGAAATTCCTGAGAGTTCATCCTGAAGAATTTTTAGGCCTCTTTCTAGAGTTGATCCGAATTTTGTCTCCTCATTATGTATAATGGATTTGATAATTGGCTCTGCCTTGATCAATTCAGGATATGCCACACCCATTCCATCAATCAAACTAGGTACAAGCTGATATAGGAAAGGTTTCTTATACCCGATGTTTTGTACGTATCTCATGGCACGTCTCATGATGCGTCTTAATACATACCCGCGACCCTCATTTGATGGTAAAACCCCGTCAGCTATTAGGAAGCTCATCGCTCTGAGGTGATCTGCTATGACCTTGTGTGCCGTGATGTTATCTCTATTGCCAGAGATTTCCTGAGATGCTGTTATGATCTTTTTGAATACATCTATACTAAAGTTATCATTGACACCTTGCATTACTGCTGTGAGTCTTTCTAAACCTATTCCTGTATCAATCGATGGTCTAGGGAGTTGTGTAGTGGAACCGTCCTCGAACTGCTGCAGCTGCATAAATACTAAATTCCATATCTCCACATATCTATCACCTTCTACATCTGAGCCAGGCAGTTCTCCTTCATATTGTTCGCCATGGTCAAAGAATATCTCTGAGCATGGACCACATGGACCTGTAGAACCCATTGACCAAAAATTATCATTTGTATCAATTCTGATGATTTTACTATCATGAAATCCTGAGATTTTTTTCCATGCAGAAAATGCGTAATCATCTGTATGATAGACTGTTACGTATAGTTTTTCTTTATTGATTTTCAAGACATCAACTAGGAAATGCCATGCGAACTCGATTGCTTCAGCCTTGAAATAATCTCCAAAAGAAAAATTTCCTAGCATTTCAAAAAAAGTATGATGCCTTGCTGTATATCCTACATTCTCAAGATCATTATGTTTTCCTCCTGCTCTTACACATTTTTGACTGGTTGCCACCTTTTTATATTTTGGCTGTTCATTTCCAAGAAATATGTTTTTGAATTGGACCATCCCAGAGTTTGTAAACATTAGGGATGGATCATTCTGTGGAACGAGTGTGCTTGATGGTAGTATTTGGTGATTCTGACCTGCAAAGAACTCCAGGAATGCGGATCGCACTTCATTTAGATTCATAAACTTGTGTTTTTACTTTCTATATACAAGCATATTAACACTATTTGAAGTCCTAAAAAACTTTATTATTCTTCAGTAGACTTTTTTCTAGTCTAATCATTGATATTTGTCGTTGATTGTTCTTCAACTCCATTCCTTCCCTCTGATAATATCTGTAGCTATAGAATAGTTTTGGATGTAAAAATGTATCAAGCAACAAATCAGTTATATTATCAATATTTATTCCTGACTCACATAAGGCATATTTACAGTATTCTGATAAATTAAAAAAAAACTTATCTTTTTTGTATTTCTTGAAAAAGATATCTGAGAATTTATCAAAGTTTTTGAAAGCATTAAAAACCTCCTCACTGACTTCATATGATTCTTGTCTTATGCAAGGCCCTATAAATGCATAAGTATGTGAGAAATTACAACCAATTCTATGCATTAGCTCTATGGTGTTTTGTATGACTCCAGAGGATGCACCGCGCCATCCAGCATGAATTGCAGCAATTATATCATTGGCCCTATCATAAATGATGATCGGAACACAATCAGCTGTTTTAATACAGAGATTTACATCATATAGTGTCGTCACAATTGCATCTGCTTCAATCACCGATGTATCTGTTTTGATATCATCTAAAAGATGTACTTTATTACTATGTATTTGCTTCAAGAACTTTGTTGCACCAAATGACTCTGGCAATGCATCATCACTTTTTGTGCCAAAGAATATCCTTGCATTTCTTTCATGCAAAACTCCTCCTGGAATGACCATGTTTTAATTCCCCCATGCTTTTTAATATTAAAGATACATTTGTACCACCAAAGCCAAATGAGTTAGACATCACCATTGTGACTTGTTTTTGTTGTGCTTTATGAGGTACAAGATTTATTTTACATTGTTCTTCAGGATTATCAAGGTTTAATGTTGGAGGAATAATACCATCTCTCATTGCAAGAAGGCAGAAGATAGCCTCAACGCTCCCAGCAGCACCAAGTAGATGTCCTATTGCTGACTTTGTAGATGACATAGCAAGGTTTTTTGTATCACATCCATCAAAAATTCTTGTCACTGCATTGTACTCTATCATGTCACCTAGAGGCGTTGATGTTCCATGAGCATTTATGTAATCTATTTCCTCTGGGTTTATACCAGCTTGTTTTATTGCTGCTTTCATTGCTCTATAAGCACCATCACCTGTTGACTCTGGTGCAGTTATATGATGAGCATCTGATGTTGAGCCATATCCGAGGACTTCACCATATATTTTTGCACCTCTTTTCTTTGCGCGCTCAAGGTCTTCTAATACTAATACTCCTGCACCTTCTCCCATCACAAAACCATCTCTATTTTTGTCCCATGGTCTTGATGCTGTGTCTGGTGAGTCATTGTACTTTGTTGAAAGGGCTCTAGCTGCAGCAAACCCAACTATACCGAGCCTGCATATTGCCGCCTCTGCACCACCACATACCATTACATCAGATTCACCAGTAGCTATCATCCTTGCTGCTTCACCAATTGAGTGAGCACCAGTCGCGCAAGCACTTACGACTCCGAAGTTTGTACCTTTAAAACCATATTTGATTGAGATCTGACCTGATGCAAGGTTTATGAGAGTTGCTGGTATGAAGAATGGAGAAATACGGCGAGGACCAGACTCATTAAGGATTTTTGTATTTGCCTCAATTGTTATCAGTCCACCTATCCCAGATCCAACAAGAACTCCAGTTCTCAGCTTATCCTCATCTGACATCTCATTATTACCAGAATCAGCTATTGCTTCATCTGCTGCTATAATTGCAAGTTGAATGAATCGATCCATTGTACTGATAGACCTAGCTGGTATGTGGTCTGATACATTCAAACCACACTCTTGATCTTCTTCTAATGTTGGTATGTATCCAGCAATCTTTGCTGTAAGATCATCTGTGTTAAAAAGTGATTCAGGAATTCTTTTTATACCTGATTTTCCTTTTATTATGTTGTTCCAACTCTTCTCGACATTATTGCCTAGGGATGTCACCAAGCCTATTCCTGTAACTGCTACTCTTCTCATTTTTGTGTTTGTTTTTAGGTATTCTATATGATACTTTTTTGTTTTATAAAATTGCTTTACAACTGTCGACGACTTTACTATAAACTAATACAAAATACAAAAAAAATGCAGCAGGTAATTCTTGGAAATGAAGAATTTGTTTCCATTCCAGAAATAAACATCCCAATAATATTAGCGAGAATAGACTCAGGAGCTGCATCATCCGTCCTCTACGCATTTAACATAAAAGTTATGAATGAAGAAGGCAAGAAGTTCATAACTTTTTGTGTACATCCGATCACTAATAATCGCTTAGTAACAATAGATTGCAAGGCAAAGCTAGCGGGTTGGAAATACATCAGGAGCTCTAATGGGATGATGGAAAAAAGACCATTCATAATTACAAACATAAAAGTTGGAGAAGTGGTCTGTGAGAACGCAGAGATAACTCTCACGAACAGGGACTATATGGGCCATAGGATGTTAATTGGTAGGGAAAGCCTCCCACAAGGAACATTAGTTGATTTAAATAAACCATTTGTTGCAACCAGTAACCTTGAGAGTGCCTATCAAAAGATTTCAAAAGATTCATTAAAGCCTCTCAAGATAGCACTCCTTGCATCTAATCCAACTCTTTATTCAAATATCAGAATTATGGAAGCTGGGCAAAAGTTAGGGCATGAGATGATATTTCTGAATATTAAAAACTGTTACATTGACATTCATCAGCAGAAGAGTTCAACAATCCATTGCAAAGACGTTGATCAAGGTAAGATGGCTGAGATAGATGCTGTAATCCCTAGAATAAAGCCTAGCTTAACATTTTATGGCTGTGCACTTGTGAGGCAGTTTCAGACTATTGGAAAATTCTGCTTGAATGATGCTAACGGCATAGCAAATTCAAGAGATAAACTCAAGTGTTTACAGATTCTTGCAAGTAGATGCATGCCCATGCCATCAACGAGCTTTGCAGCATCATCAAAAGAGAGTAAGCAGTTAATAGAATTAGTCGGAGGAGCTCCTCTTGTTATAAAATTACTTGAGGGAACTCAAGGCAAAGGTGTGATACTTGTTGAATCAAACACGAGCGCTGAAAGTGTCATAAGTGCATTTAAAAGTGCTAATGCAAACATTCTCGTACAGGAGTTTATATCAGAATCAAAGGGGCAAGACTTAAGATGCTTTGTAGTGGATTATAAGGTTGTTGGTAGCATGCTGAGATCTGCCAACTCAGAACATGAATTCAGAGCTAATTTCCATTTGGGAGGAAGTGTCAAACAAGTTAATGTAAGCTCTGCAGAGAAAAAACTTGCTGTGACCGCTGCAAAGCTTCTTGGTTTGCCAGTTGCAGGAGTTGATATAATCCGTTCTAAGCGAGGACCAATGATCCTTGAGGTTAACTCATCACCCGGACTAGAAGGGATTGAAGGTGCTTCTGGAAAGGACATAGCGACAGAAATGATCCATTGTTTAGAGAGGCATTTCTATGGCACAAAAAGCAAGAGAAAGAAGAAATGACTAGAATAGCAATAGCATCAGATCATGCAGGGTTTAAGTTGAAGGATTTCTTAATTCAAACTCTTGGATATAGATATGATTTCATTGACCTAGGAACTAACTCAGAATCAGAAGGAGTAGACTATAACGATTATGCTGAGAGAGTTATAAAGGAAGTGATAAAAAATAATATCTTTGGAGTCTTAATTTGCGGCACAGGGATAGGTATGAGTATAGCAGCAAACAGACACAAAGGTATAAGAGCTGCCTTATGTGATTCATCTGAGGCAGCTAAACTCACCAGGCAACACAATAATGCAAATGTTTTGGTTTTGTCTGGTGGAAAGGATTTTGAACTCTCAACAAAGATCCTTGAGACATTTATTTCAACAGATTTCTCTAACGAAGAAAGACACATCAGAAGAGTCAAGAAGCTTTCATGTTAGAAATTTTTAAAAACAAGATTAGTAGCTATGAATTGCCTCAGAATGAAATAGTAGCTCTGGCTGTCTCTGGTGGAGCCGATAGTACTTGTATGACTCTTTTGTTCTCTCAAATACAAGATTTCAATGTGAGAGTCTTAGTTGTAGATCATAAGCTTAGAGATGAATCAACAAGAGAGGCAGAATATGTTAGGGATTTCATTTCATCTAAGTTTAACTTTGTCGTAGAAATTCTTACCTGGGAAAGAGATTTTGATGTTAAAAGTAATGTTCAGTCAAAAGCAAGAGATGCAAGATATAAACTGATAACAGATTATTGCAAAAAGCATAACATAAAATATTTTTGTACGGCTCATAATAAAGGCGACAGAGCTGAAACTGTTCTAATGAATATAATGAGGGGTACTGGGATTGATGGATTGTGTAGCATGAGAGAGAGAGCATCAGTTGATGGTATATTTTTGGTTAGACCGATGCTGTACTTCACGAGAGATGAGATTGAGAGCCATCTAAAGCAATATGATGTCACATGGGTAAAAGATCCTTCGAATAATAATGAGAGATATGAACGAATTAAGATTAGAAAGCTATTAAAAACAATAGAGCACAGCAATCTCATCAATGCAAAGCATTTCATTTCAAGGCTGAATCTTCTGTCTGATAATGCTCAGATGGCCAATGATTTCATAACAAAATATGTAAACAAAAAAATCCAACAGATATGTAAATTCTTTGAACTTGGTGTTATCATAATCAATGCAGAAGAACTTGCTTGTGAAGAAAGTGAAGTTGTGATTAATGTTCTGAAAGAGTCAATAAAAAAGTGTAATAATAATAAGTTTGGCTCTATAAGGGGAGATAGTCTGATGTCATTATACAACTTATTTGTAATGAGCTATCAAAAAATGAGTTTTTTTGAAACTACTCTAGGAGGTTGTATGATATTGTTTTGTACAGATGACAAACATCAACCAATCTTATTGGTAATAAAAGAAAAGTCTTTCAGAAATGAGAATTTTATAAAAAAGAATGAAGTAGCAAAACTAACGCAAATGATTATAAAACAAGATTGTCAAATAATCGATGAAGGACTTTTCAGTCAGGCGATGGAAATCATCAAAACAATTCCAAAGAATAATAAGATATTTTTTGGTACAGAATTTATTTTAAAAAATGATGAGCGAATCTATCCATCTCTTGGAATATCAGAAATATTATCTTGAAAATGACAAATAATACATCTAAGTTTACGTCAAAAAGACGAATCATAATCGATTTTGTATATAACAACAATTATGATTTTATTATCCAGTTTATTCATGGTGCATTACTAACGCTTGCTTTTCATCCTTTTGATATTTTTCTAGTTATACCAATTGCATTTTCAGGTTTTCTATGGTGTCTTGAGAATCAATTACTAGTTTCAAAAACAAGGAGAGAGTTCTTTTGGAAAGGCTTTTCAAATGCATTTATTTTCTTCTTTGGACACTTCATCACAAGTATGTACTGGGTTGCTGCACCACTCTTCATTGACATAAAGCAATATTGGTTCTTGTTACCTTTTGCTTTGGTTGTGTTACCAGTTTTTCTTTCATCATTCTATGGACTTATAAGTGGTTTTATTTGTTGGAATTTCATTAATGCAAAACTCAAGAACCCTTACCAAAGAATAGTTACTGCATTTCTTTTCTCAATAGGATTTTTTGTTGCTGAGCTAATTAGAGCTAATTTTCTGATTCCTTTTCCATGGAACTTGCTGGGATATGCAACAAATTATTCTCTATCTCTGATGCAGATGGCTGCATATACTGGTGTTTATGGCTTGAGTTTATTGTTGTATTTTGTGGGTACAATACCTTATACCAAGAACCCATTTGCAATATCAGTTGTGACAGCTGCCGTTGTTTTAATAACATTATCTGGAAACAATAGACTGAAGCAATCATACTCAGACGAAAAAACAAAAAATAAATTCGTTACTTTGTATGTTGTACAGCCAAACCTACAACATCATTATCATCAATATGAAAAGAAACTTGCAGCTCTTTCAAAGACAACAAGTATGGTCAATGATAAGTCGTTGTCAGCACAAACTCCAAAGGATTCTAAAATCAAATTCATTATCTTACCTGAATCAGCTATACCTTTTACTATAAATAAATATCAGAATTCATTGTTTGATGACCTGATGTCTAAATACAGCATTAATTCTTTCCTTGTTTCTGGAGTAGATAGATATGATAATAACCTCCAGAGGTATTATAATTCAATGATTGTTATAAATAGTGACGGAGACATCATTGATAGCTATGACAAAACAATCTTGACACCATTTGGAGAATATATACCTGGTTATGGACTATTAAGATTCTTCTTAAAACCTATTGTGAGTTCTTCATATGGTTTTGTACCTGGCTCAAGTACAAGAAATATAAGACTGTATTCAGAGGATCCAGAGGTATCAGCTGAGCCGTTGATTGCAATTCCAATGATATGTTTTGAGAGTATCTTCACACCACTTACACATCCTAGAGATAATACCAATGTAGACCTTATAATAAACATTACTAATGACAGTTGGTTAGGTAATTCAATAGGGCCCTATCAACACTTTACAATGGCAAGAATGAGGGCAATAGAGTATGGCGTTCCTGTCGTCAGGGCTGCTAAAACAGGGATATCCGCTGTAATAAATAGCTATGGAAAAGTAGTCGAAGAAATAAAGTTAGACGGAGAAGGGGTTATTGTTGCAGATATGCCAGAAGATAAAGTCAATACATTCTACATGAAGGTTGTACATGCAATACATGGTAATAAATTTTAGTCTAAGACTGCTATTACTTTTTTCTGCATTTTCTTCTGTCAATGCAGGAGATCTTACAAATGAAGCCCTCTCAATTGTTAATCAGAATTATGTGAAAAGCGTTGATAGTGAGACAGTTGAAGAAGGTGCTGTAAGGGGGATGATTTCATCTCTTGATCCTCACTCATCATATATCTCAAAAGATCAGCTTCAGAAGGTAAAGGAAATCATCAGCGGATCATATTCTGGGATCGGAGTAGAAATATCAATTGCAAATGAATACCCAATTGTACTTGAAATCATAAGTAACAGTCCTGCTGCTAGAGCTGGTTTGAAAAAGGGTGATATCCTACTTGAGGCTAATGGCTCTAAACTTTATAATCTCAAGATAGATAAAGCAAAGGAGGTTCTAACTGGAAAGATCGGATCAGTAGTTGAGATATTGGTCTTCAGAGGTAATGAAGAGCTCAAATTTAAAATAAGAAGAGATAAGATATCAGTTGCACAAGTAACAACAAAACTCCTTGACAACGGAGAGATATGCTACATAAAAATCAGAAGCTTTAGTCAGGGAATATCAAAAAAAATCAAAGACCATTATGATAAATTAGATAAAAAAAACCTAAAAGGTACAGTAATTGATCTAAGGTTTAATCCAGGTGGATTGCTAGATGAAAGCATCAATGTATCTAATCTATTTCTTAAGAAAAACTCAAAAATAGTATCAATCAGATCCAGAAAAGATAATCAGGTATTTGTATGTAATTCAGAAGACATAACTAATAATCTTCCAATTGTTGTTATGATAAATTCGATGTCTGCGTCAGCAGCAGAAATAGTTGCAAGCGCTCTACAGGATAATAAAAGGGCTTTGCTTGTTGGAATGCAATCATTTGGAAAAGGTTCAGTTCAAACAACATTCTCTTTGAGCAACGGAGGTGCAATAAAACTCACAACAGCTCTGTATTACACTCCGAAGGGAAATGTTATTCAGAACAATGGTGTTAGACCTGATGTTGTTGCAGAAGATGCAGCAATTATATCTAAGATCGATTTCCCAGAGATTTCTGAGAAAAAACTTGATAAAAGCCTCTCAGGGGATCTCTTTCAAAAACAAGATAAACAAGACAAATCAGTTCAAAAGTTTCAGCTATTTTCTAAGAAGATAATTGGTAATGAGACACAGGATTTTCAGTTAATGAGAGCTATAGATGCTCTGAAGACAATGCATTTCTATTGGGATACTCCTAGTAGCTGACCTACATCTCTTATAATTAATCCTGCTAATGGTGCTGCAACTGCACCTCCCGTAGCAAACCCTCCATTTATCTTGTTTGGCTTTGGCTCATCAACTCCAACAATTATCACATACTTCGGATTACTTATTGGAAAAGCACCAACAAAGAATGTAAAGTTACAGTTTTTCTTTATGTATTTTCCATTTTTTATCTTCTCAGCAGTCCCTGTCTTTCCACCTACATCATATCCCTCAACGTTTGCCTTCTTTGCATATCCTTCCTCGACAACAAGTCTCATGATTTTCCTCATTGCCTTTGATGTAGATTCCTTAAAAACTCTGACTCCATCAGGTCTTGATTTTTGTTTGATAAGAGTTGGTTTATATAAAATACCTCCATTTGTGACTGCTGCAATTGCTTGAACGGTATGCATTGCTGTGACTGCAACGCCGTATCCGTAGCTGATCGTTGCAAGATAAATTTCATTCCATTGCTTTTGACTTACGTGTATTGGTTTTGCAGATTCTGTTATTTCAAGGTCTACAGGTGATAGCATTCCAATATTTCTCATGTACTGCTGCTGCTTTGCTATCCCTATTTTATAAGCAACCTGAGCAACGCCTCTGTTGGATGAGAATATTAGTAGTTCAGAGAGATTCAGAATCGGTTTATGAAACTTATAATCATTTATTTTGTATTTCCCGAGCTTTAAAGGATTTGCAACGTTAAAAGTATCTGATAGCTTTACAGCTGAGGAGTCTAACCCCATTGCAAGAGTAAGGATTTTAAATGTTGACCCCATTTCATATACCCCTAGTGTTGCCCTGTTGAACATCGCCTCAGGAGATAGTCCATTCATAGATGCATTAGGATTAAAGTCCGGTAAACTAACAAGACTTATAATCTCACCATTGTTTGCATCCATCAGGATTGCCATCCCACCTAATGCCTCTTGCTCTGTAACAGCATTGTGTAAATGAGTATGTACTATTTCCTGCACTCGACTATCTAGTGATAGATACAAATCATTTCCTTTTGATAATCTTTCGTCGAATTTTTTTTCAATTCCAGCTATTCCATTCTGATCTATATCAACAAATCCTATAACATGTGCAAAATCATTTTCATATTGGTAGAAACGCTTGTTATCATCAGCAAAGTATATTCCAGGCATTCCTAAAGATTTTATCTTTGAATATTCTTCTGGAAGGAGATGCCTCTTTATCCATACAAAACCTCTAGCAGACTCAAGCTTTGAGGCTATTCTTTCTGCAAGACTCTTTGTTGGTTTATCTGAATACTTTTGCATAATCTCTGCAATTGCCTTTGAAACACCATAAATATCATTTATTTGATCTGGCTTTGCATAGACAGATTTGGTTGGTAGATTAGTTGCTAGTATAAGTCCATTCCTGTCATATATGGCTCCTCTGTGTTTCACATCATGAAGGAATGTGTTGAGTGAATTGCCTTCTGTATCATGCATTATTGAAACATCAACTAGCCTGAAAATAATTACAAAATAAGAAATTAAGATTATCGTCAGTACGATGTATAGTCTTATGA
Organism: Rickettsiales bacterium; assembly: GCA_023263785.1. Classification (GTDB taxonomy): domain Bacteria; phylum Pseudomonadota; class Alphaproteobacteria; order Rickettsiales; family Midichloriaceae; genus JALQUO01. Next base: position 265,044 of record JALQUO010000001.1, read on the forward strand.
TTGTATTTCTGCTGACAGCGTTCTTAGAACTCATATCATCATTCTCAGTTGTAAGATTGAGAATTGAGTTTATCCTCTTGTTATGCACCTTTTTTGATCTTTGTTTGATGCTTGTGATTGACTATTATTGATGACATAACTATCAGCGTACCACCAACCAAAATGTTAGTTGAAATCATTTCATTAAAGAAAAGAATTCCGATGAATGCAGATATTAAAAGCTCCAGATACTTCACGGGCGCCAAAAACGATGCTTTAGCCTTAGAAAATGCTTTTATTATACAAAATAATATCAGATTCGCTCCAATCCCAAGAACAAAGAGCAGTAAGAGCTGATGGATGTTTACCTGTATGGCGTCATTCACAGCATTTGGTACAAAGATTATAAAAGCTGTACTGAATAAGTTTGAATAGAAAATCATAGGTAAAACCCCTTCATTTTTATTCAATAACATCTTGTTCAAAATGTCTAATGTTGCAAAAAGTATACTTGCAACTATAAAAATTATAGAAGTTACAGGAAATGTTATTCCTTCAGGGGATAGAGTCAGTATACTACCAGTAAAGCCAATGATTGTGGCAAGAACTGTGTTACATGAGATCCTCTCACGGAGAAACATTCCTGCCATCAGTATTGTAAACATTGGTATTGTAAAGCTCATCAGTGTCACTGTCGCTATTGGTACGAATTTCATTCCATAGCACCACAAAGACATTGCAGCTGATAATATGAAACCCCTTAGTATATGTATGTATGCATGAGGTGTTCTTATTGAGCTTAAACCGAACTTAAAAACTATTGGTATAAGAAGAATGAAACTAAAAACGAATCTCCAGAAAACAACTGTCAAAGAACTGACTGAGTTATTCAAGACTTTTGTAATGGAATCATTCAAAACGCTGATTGCTAGACTCAAAACAAACCATAAGATTGCTATGAGTCTATTGTCCATCATGAAAAATTATAATTAGACCCGATAGTTTAGAATGCTAGTGATTGTCTTCTCAGCAGCTTGTTCATCGATACCCATAGCAAGTGCGTATTCGGTTGCGAGTCGACCTACGGCTTCTTTGTACAGCATTTTCTCACTGTATGATGTGCCTTCATGACAATCTCTTGCGACAGCTGCTATAAGAGTAGGTTTACCAGAATTGATTTTGCTATAGTAATCCTGTGCCATTTTTGGCCAGTTACATCTTCTAGTTTTTGACTTTTGCTTGAGGATCTCAATAGCTTCTTCCAATTCATTCTTTGAACTTAAGTGACGTAAGCCAGCTTTTGAAGCGCGAGTCTTAGGAACTCTTATTGTAACCTTGTTTTTGACTATAGAAACTACGAAGAAACTCATTTTGCTGCCAGCAATTTCTTCTTCCTCTTCTGCTTCAATCAAGCCTACGCCATGAGTTGGATAGACAACAATATCACCAATTTTGAAGGTGCTATTTTTAGGATTCAGTTGAGATACTGTCATACTTTTAACTTACTTTGTTATTTTTCTTTTGCTTTTGTTTTTACATTGAGAGTGTAAAAACGGAGGCGATCCCAATTATACCATAAAACCACGATTCAGTAAAGAGAAATTATCTAATAAGCTAATTATAGCTTTTCTTTGGTTGTTTTTTGTTTTCTTGAGGAGAGATAAGGATTTTTGAGTTTTTTGGATTTTTTCTTCTGAGTAAGTTTTGTTTTAGTTTTTCTGCAGAAGTCTTACGAGTGACTTTGTTTTTTTTCACTCCAGACTTCATACTTAATAAAAACTAAAATTTATTTTTTAGCTTCTTCTGGTTTTACTTCTTCAGCTTTCTTAGCTTCTTCTTGAGTTTGTTCTGTAGCTGTTGTTTTAGCTTCTTCTTTAGCTGCTTCTGCTGCTGCGAAAACGCTTGAAGCTGATAGTAAAACTGTAGCTGCTGTAGCAATGCTTAAAATGTTCTTTTTCATCGGTCTAAATGTATTTTATAAATTTAATTTACAAGGTTTAATGTTTTTTTTGCAAAGTTTTTTACTTTCAAAGAAAAGGCTTTGCAGTTGTTTTATTCACTTTATCGGTGAACAATGAAAGGCACTCTACATGATTGTGAAATTATTGCAAAGTTTGATTTAACTTTTGCAATAATAATGTTGGACATGTGCTATTTTGCAACACATTTTATGGTTTATTGTATGAAAGTAAATATTTCAATAGTTATTTAATTCCAAGAGATTTTTTAATATCTCCCCAGCATTTTTGATCACTTGGTGTTAGTTTACCGCTTTCAATAGCTAGTTTTTCGAAATGTTTAGTCACATCTTCTAATTTATCACTATGATCATCTGCGAAAGAATTTGCAAAAGATAATAGTGCTGCTGCTGTGATTGTAAGACCTAAGATTTTTTTCATTTTTTATTGTTTTTTAGTTGTTTTACAAATTTATATTGTAGAGGATTGATATATCAATTTCAAGCAATAATTTTTAGTTTTATTGATTAATTTTTTTTACGTTGCATCAGGGCAACAAGTGCCCTAACATAATATTATTTTTTATCGTCTGGTTTAACTTCTTCGAAATCAGCATCAACAACTTTTTCGTCTTTTGCTTTACTATCTTCAGGGTGTTCAGCAAAATCACCAGTAGGAGCTTCTTGACCACTCTGGCTGTAGATGTATTGTCCGATCTTCATAGATGCTTGTGTGACGTTCTCAACAGCCTGATTGATTGTTTCAACATCTTCTTTTTCCATAGCAGTTCTGAGTTCTACTATTGACTGTTCAACAGCGGACTTCTCAGCAGCTGGGATCTTATCACCGTATTCCTTCAGACTTTTCTCAGTTGAATGGATAATGCTATCAGCTCTATTCCTAACTTCTACCAAGGCTTTACGCTGTTCATCAGCACTTGCATTTGCTTCAGCATCTTTCACCATCTTCTCGATGTCAGTATCGCTCAGACCTCCACAGGATTGTATTGTTATCCTTTGTTCCTTACCGCTTGCTTTATCTTTAGCAGATACATGGAGAATACCGTTAGCATCAACATCGAATGTGACTTCGATCTGAGGTAAACCGCGAGGTGCTGGAGGAATACCTTCCAAGTTAAACTGTCCAAGAAGTTTGTTGTCTGCTGCCATTTTCCTCTCACCCTGGTATACCTTGATAGTCACTGCTACTTGGTTGTCATCAGCCGTTGAGAAAACTTGACTCTTCTTAGTAGGGATTGTTGTATTCCTTTCTATTAGAGGAGTAAAGACACCACCTAGTGTTTCAATACCTATCGATAGAGGAGTCACGTCAAGTAGTACAACATCAGTCACATCACCGCTCAATACAGCTCCTTGGATTGCCGCACCAACAGCGACTACTTCATCTGGATTAACACCTTTATGAGGTTCCTTGCCAAAGAATTCTTTTACTTTCTCAATAACTTTAGGCATACGAGTCATACCACCAACAAGAACAACATCGTGAATATCACTTTTTGATATTCCAGCATCTTTCAAGGCTAATTCACAAGGCTTCATTGTTCTAGCTATCAAATCATCAACTAAGCTCTCTAGCTTTGCCCTTGTCATTTTGATGTTTAGGTGTTTTGGGCCAGATGCATCAGCAGTTATGTAAGGCAAGTTGATTTCAGTCTCCATAGCACTTGATAGTTCTATTTTGGCCTTCTCAGCAGCTTCCTTAAGTCTTTGTAGTGCTAGCTTATCTTTTGTCAGATCTATTCCGCTTGTATTTTTAAACTCATCAGCAAGGAACTGTAGGATTCTTAAGTCGAAGTCTTCACCTCCGAGGAATGTATCACCGTTTGTTGATTTTACTTCAAACACACCATCTCCTATCTCAAGGATTGAAACGTCAAATGTACCACCACCTAAGTCATACACAACTATTGTTTTTGTACCGCTCTTGTCTAATCCATAGGCAAGTGCTGCAGCAGTTGGTTCATTTATAATTCTTAGTACTTCTAAACCAGCGATTTTACCTGCATCTTTTGTTGCCTGTCTCTGTGAGTCATTGAAGTATGCTGGAACAGTAATAACAGCCTTTGTGACTTTTTGTCCCAAGAAGCTCTCAGCTGTTTCCTTCATCTTCTGAAGGATCATTGCACTTATTTGACTTGGTGCATACTTATCACCTTTTGCTTCGACCCAAGCATCTCCGTTTGCTGCAGAAGTTATTTTGTAAGGGACTTTAGATGCTAATTCCTTTGTCCTTGGATCATCTCCTCTGCGACCAATTAATCTTTTTACTGCAAAGATTGTATTATTAGGATTTGTGACTGCTTGTCTCTTTGCTGGTTGTCCTACAAGTCTCTCCCCATTGTCTGTGAAGGCTACGATTGATGGAGTTGTCCTTGCACCTTCCGCATTTTCTATAACTCTAGGTGTGCTGCCATCAAGTATTGCAACACATGAATTTGTTGTACCAAGATCTATTCCAATTATTTTACTCATTTTTTTAGTTTTTTAGTTTTTTTAGTTTTTAGAATTATTTTCTAATTTAGATATAGGAAGGTTTTAGGAAGAAACAAGAGGGCAGGAAAAAAATTTCCACCAGAGAAGATTTTCAATACAAGTTCAGAGTTTTTTCTTTTACTATTATTTGGAGGGATTTTACTCAAAATTAAGTATGTAGATGGTTTTTTGAGAAGATTTAAATCATTTTCTCTGGAATAACGAACCTGTCAAAGTCCTCAAGAGATATAATCCCTGTAACATCTGCTGCCTCACGTAATGTTATATGGTGTTGATGTGCATACTTTGCTAGCTTTGCTGCGTTATCATACCCTATGTGTGTGTTGAGAGCTGTGACGAGCATCAGCGACTCATTGAGCAACTTGTTTATTCGTTGAGTATTAGCGATGATTCCATCTAAACATTTTTCTATAAAACTTTCAATTGCATCTGAAAGAAGGTTTATTGATTGTATGAGATTATGAATCATAATTGGTTTAAATGCATTCAGTTGGAGATGTCCATGAGAACCAGCAACTGTTACTGCTATGTGATTTCCCATCACCTGTGCGCAGACCATCGTAAGAGCTTCACACTGTGTAGGATTTACCTTCCCTGGCATGATTGATGATCCTGGTTCATTCTCTGGCAGTAGTATTTCGCCTATTCCGCATCTCGGACCAGATCCAAGTAGTCTTATATCATTTGCGATCTTCATCATACTAACAGCCAACGTGTTTAAAGCTCCACTGACTTCAACTGTTGCATCATGAGTAGCTATGTTTTCGAATTTGTTTTCTGCTGCAACTAGTTTATGTGAGATATAACTGCTTAGCTCATCTGCAACCATTCTTGCGAAGTCTGGATGGACATTCAAACCTGTTCCAACTGCACTTCCTCCTTGTGGGATTTCACTAACCCCTTTGAGTGAATCTGTAACTCGTCTTATATTGCTCTTGACTTGTGCTACATAAGTTGAAAATTCCTGTCCTAGAGTCATTGGTACTGCATCCTGTAGGTGAGTCCTTCCTATTTTAACTATTTTTTCGAATTCCTTTTGTTTTCTCTCAAGTGATTTCTGTAGTCTTTTTAATGCTGGCAACAGCTTATCATTTATAGACTTAATCGCAGCTATATGCATTCCTGTAGGAAAAGTGTCATTGGATGATTGTCCCATGTTGACATGATCGTTCGGATGGACTGGTTTTTTAGATCCAATCTGACCACCAAGGATTTCTATTGCTCTGTTTGCAAGAACTTCATTAACATTCATATTTGTTTGCGTTCCAGATCCTGTTTGCCAAACAGATAATGGAAAATTATCTAAAAACTTTCCACCTATTATTTCGTCTGCTGCCTTGGTTATAGCTGAAGATAATTCAGGCTTCAGAAGTCCTAATTTACAATTGACAACTGCAGCTGCTTTCTTTATCAGTACCAACGCCCTTATAACCTCAAGGGGCATTTTTTCAGAACCTATATGAAAATTTTCGAGAGATCTTTGTGTTTGTGCACCCCAGTATTTATCTTGAGGCACTATCATCTCTCCCATTGAATCAGTTTCTACCCTTCCCATTTTGTATTTGTGATTATTATCAATAAAAATTTTATAATAACCTCCTACTGATTACAAGAAAAATTCTTTCATTTTTCTTATAACCGCCTTGATATACCCCTCTAAGTAATAGAATATACCATAGGTTGTAAAAACGCAACTCTAAATAAACAAAAAAGCGTAAAAAACTCAAACAATAAAAAAAATCTCTTGCAAGAAATAAAACTTGTGTGAAGGACATGATTTTTTTGTTATAAAATTCTTACAATCCTTTATGTTTATAAAAATAATGAAAATCACTGGAAAAAAAATCAGCAATGGAAAGAGTCTAACAATATCAGTTTATCTGATTGGGATTTTTTTAGTTGCTGAAGCTGTTGGTGGAATACTTGCAAACTCATTAGCCCTTCTTGCTGACGCAGGTCACATGTTGAGTGATTTCCTTGCGATACTACTTTCTCTCATCGCATATAGATATGAAAGTAAACCTGCAGATAGCAAAAGATCCTATGGATACAGTAGAATGCAGATCATAGCATCTTTTGTTAATGGAATTACTCTTGTTGGGATATCAATTGTTATAACCATAACAGCAATAATAAGACTCTTTGATCCGCCTGTAGTTGAACCAGAAATAATGTTAGTAGTTTCTGTTCTCGGTATTGTAATTAATGGCATCACACTCTTTATCCTTCATATGTCTGCAGAAAAGAACCTAAATATGAAGGGTGCAATATTACATGTTATGGGTGATCTCCTAGGATTTATATCAGCTTTTATAGGTGCAGTTATTATAAAGTACACTAGTTGGTATGCGATAGATCCGATTCTATCAGTTTTGATAGGCTGTCTTATTTTGAACTCAGCTGTAAGGCTAATCAGTAGCTCAATGCATATACTGATGGAAGGAGCTCCAGATAATCTCAGGAAAAGTGAGATAAGAACTGCACTTACAAAGCTAGAAGGAGTTGTGGATGTGCAGCATATACATCTGTGGTTATTGAATGACAATTATGTCATGGCCACCTTGAATCTTGTTCTGAAGCCAGATTGTGAACCATTTAAAATAATTGAAGAAAGCAAAAACATCTTAAACAACCAAATAAAAATACAGCACTCAACAATAGAGGTAGAGCAATACAATCATGAATACCACTCAAGTTGTAATTATGATCATCATCATAAGGTTTAATAGCTGATGATGACTTGCACTATTAGTGAGTCGAGAGATTGTTTTTTTGTCAAAACAAATACTTTCCCATCGGATGTCTTATGGATTATCCCTATTTTTAGACCAAAAGGGGTGAGGCCATCTTTCCCTGATGAGATAACGCTGTCACCATCTTTTACAGCATTAATTTCATTCAGGTAACTTACAGAAAGCTTCAAATTACTTGATTCAGGATCAGATTTTCCTCCAACTATACAATTTTGATAAGATGGTGAGATGATCGCTGAAAGCCTCACATTATCATTACCAAGGAGTGATATAACAGCAAATTTCTCAGATACATCAGATACCCTCCCAACTATACCATTTTCATTTATGACGATATTTCCTACCTTTACATCATCTTTCATCCCTGCAGATATCACTAGACTATTTTCCCCCTTAGGATGAGTTACCTGTGTTATCCAAGCAGAGAGATATTTATAATGAACATTTTCAATTAGATTAAGCTGCTTCTTAAGGAGCTCATTTTCAGAAAGAATAGCAGCATATTTTTGTTCTAGATATGCGTTCTCAAAAGATTCAGAGTCATCATCTGATTTTTTAAAAATATCTTCATATATATTCCTAAAGAATATCACTGCGTTACCATACATTGAGTAACCAGTATCATATAGTTTTTTACTTATCATGTATTTTTCTGAATTTATAACTGATATCACACCAATAACAGTCAAAATCAAAATATATGGTTTAAATCTAATGAATAATTTCTTAAAAACTTTTTTACGATTTCTCATTAGTTATTTGATATTTTTTTGTTTCTTGATTAGTACAAATAGAAAGAATTTGCAAAAAAATAAAAAATGCAAAAAAAATCAAATGTGAAAACTGCTAAAGGTAGAAAGATATCATCAACCAAGTGGCTATACAGACATATAAACGATCCATATGTTGGTATGGCAAATGATCAAGGATATAGATCTAGAGCAGCATTCAAACTTATTGAGATTAATGATAAGTTCAAAATTTTGTCCTCTGCAAAAAAGGATTGTGCTGTCATAGATCTTGGTTGCGCACCTGGCAGTTGGCTACAGGTTTTGAGTAAAAAATTAAATCCAACCTGTAAAATTATTGGAGTTGATCTGAAGGAAATAGATTGCTCTGACATAAGCAAGGCAATAGCAATTACAGGTGATTTCACTGATCCAAAAACCTTAGAAAGAGTACAAGAAGAAGCATCAGAGAAGACTATCAACTTGGTTGTGAGTGATATGGCTCCAAACGCATGCGGTGATAAACAAACAGATCATATAAGAATTTCTGTACTTGCAAATGAAGTGCTGGACTTTGTTGCTGAGAGCTGTTCAAAGGGTGGGAATGCTGTGATAAAAGTCATACAAGGAAATATGTCACAAGATTTAAATAACAGAGCAAAGAGTATGTTTTCAAAAGTCCACTGGTATAAGCCAAAAGCAAGTTATGCAGACTCAGTAGAAATATACTTGGTAATGTTGGGGTTGAAATGACTTTCGCACTTGTGACTGGAGCAGCCAAGAGAATTGGCAAGGAGATTGCATTACATCTTGCATCAAAGGGATATGACATAGTACTTCACTATAATTCATCTGAAAAAGAGGCTCATGAGACTGCCAATCAAATAAAAAGCTTTGGAGTTAGTGTTGAGCTGTGTAGGGCAGATCTATCATGTACAGAAGACGTTGAAAAACTCATTTCTTTCTGTAGAGATTTTCCTATTTCTGTTTTGATTAACAATGCATCAGTTTTTGAAAATGATTCAATTTTGTCAGAGGATATAGCTGAGTCTCTCAACAAACATCTGCAGGTTAATTTAATTTCAAAGGCGTCATTGATTCAAAGCATCGCCAAATCAGTTCTATTGCATCAAAATAACAAATTAGATATAATTAATTTATTAGACTATGGTGTTGTAAAGACTCCGCACAACTTTTTTTCTTATCATTTGACAAACAAGATTTTGCATTCTTTTACACAGCTTGCAGCAAAGCAGTTAGCACCAAATGTCAGAATTAACAGCATAGCACTTGGACAAACTTTAAAAAATGATAGGCAATCCGATGATGCATTTGATGAGGCAAGGCGATCAACACCACTAGGAGTCTCGAGTACCATTAAAGAGCTTCTCATGGCACTAGACTTCATTTTAGGTGTTGAATCACTAACAGGGCAAGTAATATTTTTAGATGGTGGGATGCACCTCTCTGATAACAAATACAAGTAAAATTTATGATAAAAAAAGTTATTTTATTTTTATTGCTATTTTTGTTAGATGTTTCTGCATTTGCAGAAACACAGCATAAAACAAAGTTCTTAAAGCAGTTTGATAAGTGGAGAGTTTTTGAAAAAACACAAGATATTGGAAAGGAATGTTTTATTGTCTCAGAACCAAGTCACTCGATGGGATTCCCTGGCTTTAGAGATATTCCGCATGTAATTTTTTCAACAGTAAAGGGTGGTGCATTTACTTTTAGCGTTTATTCAGGATTTGTGATAAACAAACAAGAGCCTATTCAAGTCTTTGTTGGAAGCAAAAGGTTTTACTTGAAATTATATAGGGATTTCTTTGCCTATACATATGACAGTAGAGATGATGTATCTCTTGTTAATGCTGTCTTACAAGATAGAGACACAATAAGAATCAGAACAGTCAGTAGAGAAAAAGAGGTAGCAAATGATTACTATGCGTTCAAAGGTTTAGATAAAGCATTTGAATTCGTTAACAACAATCCAAATTGTAAATAAAATGCATTTTATAGATGAAGTAAAGATTTTTTTGAAGGCAGGTAATGGCGGTAATGGCTCATCAAGCTTCAGAAGAGAGAAGTTTATTGAGTACGGCGGTCCTGATGGTGGTGATGGTGGTGAAGGAGGTAGTATAATATTTGTGGCTGATGAGAATCTCAATACATTGATAGATTTTAGATATAAACAACACTTTAAAGCAGAAAGAGGATGGAATGGCTCTGGACAGAATTGCACAGGAGGCGCGGGTAAGAACATAGTCTTGAGTGTCCCTCTCGGTACACAGGTTTTAGCCAGTGATAGGAAAACAGTCATAGCTGATCTTGATAAGCATGAGCAAGTTTTTGTTGCAGCAAAAGGTGGCAAGGGTGGCCTTGGCAATACTCACTTTAAAACCTCAACAAACAGGTCACCAAGAAAGACAACTAAAGGAAAAGAAGGTGATGAAGTAGAGGTTTGGTTAAATCTTAAGCTCCTATCAGATGTGGGACTTGTTGGCATGCCTAATGCAGGAAAATCAACCTTTTTATCAGTTGTTACATCAGCAAAGCCAAAGATCGCTGATTACCCTTTTACGACTCTAAAACCACAGCTAGGAGTGTCATATGTTGATGATTCAGAAATTGTCATAGCTGATATCCCTGGTCTGATAGAGGGGGCACATGAAGGACATGGCTTAGGAGATAGGTTCTTAAGACATATAGAAAGATGTAAGATAATTTTACACCTCATAGATGTATCTCAAGATGATGTTGTAGCTGCATATAAAACTGTCAGACATGAAATGGAGTCATATGATGGTTCAATCAGTGATAAAATTGAAGTAGTTGTACTTAATAAGTGTGATCTAATTGATGATTCAGAAGTGATTGCCAAAAAGCTTTCAAAGGCAATAAAAAAAGATGTCTTCTGCTGCTCAGCAGCAACTAATTCGAATGTTAAACAAATCCTTTCTAAGCTGTTGCAAATGCTTGCATGATCTCATTCTTTGAGATCGCCCCCTCTCTCAAGATGACTACTTCTCCATCTTCGAAGGCAATGATGGTTGATTGTAGGCCAGCCTTAAACTGATAGTCCTCTGGTTTAAACATAAACACATCATACGGTTGGAATTGCTTCTCTAGCTCTTCATATGATGAGATGTTTGACATCCCAGAGATGTTTGCACTTGTGCCTATAATTGGAATATTTTTTGTAATCTCTAGGATGTTTGTCTCATTTGGAATTCTCACTGCTATTGATGAGTTTTCTGAATCAAATGCATTTCTCGCTATGCTGCTGTTGTTTTTTAATTGTAAAACCATAGTGAGCTTCCCTGGCCAGAACTTCGCAGCCAAGACTTCAGCTTTATCATTTATGTAGCAATTTTCTTTTACATGCTCTAGGGAGTTAAAGAAAACAGGAAGTTTTTTCTCCCTATCTCTTTGCTTTATTTGGTATAATTTTTCAACAGATGTGTGGTTTGTTGCATCACATGAGATTGCAAACAAGGTGTCTGTCGGCATGCAGATGATCTCACCTTGAGCAAGCAACTTTATTATTGCATTTAAGTCACTCTCCAGCTTCATGTATCTTTCTGAGTTTATCGTGAAGAATTTCTACATCAGAGCCTGCCTTATCATATTCAAAGGCTATCTCAGGGACATATCGGAGATCTATCCTTGAGGCTATAACCTTTCTGAAATATCCAGACATCTGCTTCAAACTCTTGAGGATATCCTTTGCTTTAGAAGTCATATCTCTACTGATTGTAAACATGATGGTAGCACTCTTGAGACCAGAATTCATCCTTACTCCAGAGACTGAAATCATACTAAATCTTGAATACAGGATCTCATCCATAAGGAGCTCTTCCATGACTGCTCTTTGGATAGCTAAACCAACCTGTAGCTGCCTTTGAGATGGCTTAGATCTATAGTAGTGTTCTGCAGACATTATACTTGAAGTAACTTTTGTAATTCTCCTTCACTGTACATTTGACTGACAATGTCACACCCGCCAATGAACCCCCCTCTTATGTAGAGCTGCGGAATAGTTGGCCAATCACTGAACTTTTTTATTGCGTCTCTTATTTCAGAATCCTCTAGAACATCAACATCAAGAAAATCAACCCCTAACATCTCTAGAATGTGCACAACCTTAGCAGAGAACCCACACATTGGCATGTCTTTAGATCCTTTCATGAACAACACTACGTCGTTGTTATCTATGTATTCACTTATTCTTTCAAAAATCTTATTATTCATACTATTTTATCTTTGTATTTACCTTTAATGCATGCAAGGCATTTCCCATGTGCTCACCAATTGCATTATACACCATCTTATGTTGTTTTATAAGAGATAGTCCTTTGAATACCTCACTTTCTATTGTTACCTCATAGTGATTACTATCACCTGCTGTGTCAACTAGTATGACTTCATCATGAGGAAAAGCATCTTTTATGATTTTGTATAGAGCATTGTATTCTATTGCCATAGACTTTTTTCTTTTCTATATAACAGACTTTGACTTTATCTGCTATCTGGAATAAAATCTGCTTAGAAATAACTACTAAAAAACCCTAGAATGTATACCATTGCTACCTCATACAAATTTGTCCAAATAAGCGATACTCAGTTGATGAGAGAAACTCTAAAGAATTTGTGTGAACGGAACTCAATCAAAGGCACAATTCTAGTTGCATCTGAAGGGGTTAACTTCACAGTTGCTGGTTCTGAGGGAAACATTCAAAATCTCTTAAAAGACATGAATTCCTTGGATGAGTTCTCAGATCTTAAGTATGGAAACATAACTTCTGCAAACTTCATTCCCTTCAAGAAAATGAAAGTCAGACTGAAGAACGAGATTGTAGCTCTCAAAGATACAGATCTAGACATGCAACAAACACACCCTGGACATTATCTAGGTGCAAACGAATGGGATGATTTGATCTCACAAGAAAATGTCATATTGATAGATACGAGGAATAGCTATGAGGTTGCCTTTGGAACTTTCAAAAATGCAGTTAATCCAGATACTCAATCTTTTTCAGAATTACCTCAGTGGTTTGAAAAGAACGTTGATTTAAACAATAAAGATCAGAAAATCGCAATGTTTTGTACAGGAGGCATAAGATGTGAGAAGTCTACAGCCTATGTAAGATCACTTGGATTTGAAAATGTTTTTCATTTGAAGGGCGGTGTTCTAAAGTATTTTCAAGATACAAAAGGTAAAGAAAACATGTGGGAAGGTAACTTATTCATATTTGATGACAGAATTGCACTAGATAAAAACTTAGAATCAATTAATCAAAATTAATAGTTGCATGTTATTGTTATAGGTTGCATAATTGAAATTGAAGAGGATACAATTAGACGATGCAATGACAACAACAATATTCTTTATTCTTTCATCAATCTTGATATGTACTGCTAAAAACCCTGCATACGAAAAGTGTAAAGCTTTTCCTGCCGAAAAACTTAAATAAAAATATTGCCCACATCTATATCATCAAGTATAGTTTTGTAAAAAAGAGACTTCGTTTGAATGCCCAAGAGAGTATTGCATGTAATGCTTAATTCAGAAAAAGGTGGAATAGAAGAATGCTTCAGACACTACAACATAGCCTTATCAGATTTTTGTGAGGTTATCTCAGTTGTAAGGGGTCGTCTTCCGAATAAGGAGTTTTTAACTGATAAATCCAAAGAACTAATTGCTCTTAATGAAAATTTTGGCTTTCTAAGTGTTATGCTACACATTAGAAGTATCATAAAAAAACATAAAATAGATCTTATAATTGCTCATGGTTCAAGGGCTGTTGATGCAGTGCAATTTGGAGCAATGTGTTTAAACATAAAAAGGATCAGTGTGAGACATGCATTTTTTAGCTCCAAACTATCAGCATTCAAGTGGAGATTCCAGAGCGACGTACAAATAACTGTTAACAAAAGCATAGCATCAGATATAGGTGGGAAAAAAACAAATGTTGTTTATAACATCGTTGGCTGCGATACTCCAAACAATATCAATATAATAGAAAAACTTACTGATCTAAATAGACCTATCAGGATAGGGTTTTTAGGTAGAATTGTTAGATACAAAGGACCGCAGTTCTTAGTGAAAGCATTTGGACTTCTAACACATAAATATAAAAATAAAATTGAACTCATCATCGGAGGTGATGGGAAATACTTAAATGTTCTGAAGAAACTCGTATTTTTTCACGGATTAAATGATCATGTAAAATTCTGTGGATACGTCGAAGACAAACAAAGGTTTTTTGAAGATATGGATATCTTGTGTGTACCCTCTCTAAAAGAAGCCTTCGGACTTGTTTTGATTGAAAGCATGGCACATGGTGTACCGGTCATAGCATCAGATATACCAGGAATAAATGAAGTGATATCTCATAATGAAAATGGTATTTTATTCAATCCAGGAGATCACCATAAACTTGCAGATAAGTTGGAGGAGTTAATTGTAGATGATGAGAAGAGGCTTCGAATCATCCAAAGAGGCCTTAGAGATGTTAAGGAATTTTATAACATCAACAGACTTAGAGGTGATCTTCAGAGAATTATTGACAATATATCTTATTGATTTCATATAAAAATATTGCAGTTGCACTAGCGGCATTTAAGCTGTCGACCCCTCTAGCAGCATTCAAAGGGATTGTTACAAGAAAATCACAGTGCTTCTCAGTCATTTTCCGCATACCTTTCTCTTCGTTTCCTACAATTATTGCAATCTTCTCATTTTTCGAGAACTTCTGAGCTATGTTTTGTAGAGTATCTTTTGCATCACATGACATACCAATTACCCAAAAACCATTTTTCTTTAGAAGATCGATTGTTTGTGAGGGGTTAACAACTTTTATGAATGGAATGTGTTCAAATGCTCCACAGGCTGCCTTGATTATATGAGAGTTTTCGTCAGGGCTGTTGTGTTCAGTTGATATGATTGCATCTGCATCAAATAGAGCGGCTGATCTTATTATAGCTCCGATGTTTTGACTATCTTGTAATTCATCAAGTAATACTAAAAATTTAGAATCATCAAGGATCTCATTTATCATTGGCTGTCTAAGTCTTGGTGTAAATACAACAACATCTTGATGTAGTGCATTTTTATATCCGTTTTTCTGCAGAATATTTTCAATAGCCTTACTATCTACCAAGGAGATTTTATCTTGTGGTGCATTATTTTCTTGTAAGAACTTCAGTGAGTTTTGTGTGCAGAGGATTTTTTCTATCCTTCTATTTTGATTCTTAATGATATTTATGGAGCTATGCTTTCCATATACAAGGTGTTTCTTTTCCACAGCTACTTCTGCTTTATTGTTAAATTTTTTAGTCTTATTGACATGGAATTCATATCATATTCTCCTGATTTTGCTACAAAAGAAAACTTATCATTTTCCATTGAAAGGTTAGATTTGAAATTTATTATTCTTTTTCCTGTATTGAATTCAATGTCTTTACTGGTTATTTTTACATCTCTGTTGATTCCTCTGAAAGCCGTGAGCTCAACTTCTCTTGTGATCCTTAAGATTTTGTCCTGCATATTGAATTCACCAGCAGATGTTTTTATCCTTAAGACACTCTTATCATTAATGTCAGAGATGGTTCCTTCAACTCCACTTATCAAGATGATTTTATCCTTATGTTCACCTGACTTTGCAAATAGCTCAACTTTCTTTCCATCAACTATGTTACTGTAAAGATGAGCGTTTTCAATCATCACCTCAGCCTTATTCATACTGCCAGATTTCTCTTTTTCTTCCCTTTTATTGAAAAGGAGTAACAAAAAAATAGGCACTACTATGGTTGAGTATCTTATTATGAATCTCAACACAATGCCTTAAGGATTTCGTTGGATAAGACTCCTGCAGGCATTTTTCCATCTAAAACTATAAGGTATTTAGATTGTTCTATGCTACACATGACTTCAGAAATCTTTAGATTGCCAGAGATTATCTTGTAGTCATTCGAAATAAAATCCTGTGTTTTACTATTCTCATTGATATTCTGATCTACCATTTCAGATGCAACTATAATGCCAAGGAGTTCATTTTGTTCGTTAACAACAATTGAAAAGCCAAGTTTTTTATTTGACGTCACTAGCAATGCATCAAGTAATGGCGTTGTGTATTGAACAATTGGGAGGTCTTTCACCATAACATCTTTTACCTTCATTCCTTTGAGTCCAATAGAGCCTCCAGGATGATACAAGAGATACTGCTCATGTGAGATTTGCCTTCTTTCTTTTAAAGCAATTGTTAATACATCTCCAAATACTAACATCATTATACTTGATGTTGTCGGTATATCTAATTCTGAAGCTTCTGGTGAATTTGGAAGAAAAATACCAATATCACTGTTTTGAATTAAAAATGATGATGATCCTCTTGAGATACCAACTGTACAAATTTTAAATTCCTTACAATAATTTATGATTTGCTTTAACTCACTCCCTTCTCCTGAGTTTGATAATATCATCACAATGTCATGGTTAGAAATTACCCCTAAGTCACCATGAAGTGCTTCACTTGCATGTAGAAAAGTTGCAGGAACTCCTATTGAGCAAAGAGAGGCAGTAATTTTTTTTGCAATATATCCGCTTTTGCCAATACCACTCACAACAACCTTCCCATGTAGAAAAAATATCTTTTCTACCAACTCCTCAAATTTTTCGAAATCAAAATTTTGTTTTAAGTCCTCTAGGCCTTTTATCTCTCTATTAAGGACTTCCTCAACTGTTGTCTTCAATTTCATTTTTTTGATTTTTGATTTTTAAATTTTGATTTTTAATTGAATTTTATCATATGGGGTTGATATATCAAATAGAGACAATTTATTGTATAATTGTGAAAAAAGATTTTTGTACAATGGATCCTTTAAAGCAATTCACCATAAAACCTTTGGTAAAGTTCAGTTTGTTTGGAATTGACTTATCTTTCTCGAATTCAGCAATGTTCATGATGCTTGCACTACTTGGTACGGTTACACTTGGAATTTTATACAGAAGAAAAGATAGTGAGTGTGATGGTGTCAGAAAAATAAATAAAATCCATGCAGCAAGTGAAATACTTTATGAAATGATTGTAAGTACTATTTCAGGGACATGTGGTGAGAAAGGTTTAAAGTACATACCAGAGGTATTTTCAGTATTTGTATTCATAATCCTATGTAATACCTTGGGAATGATACCTGGTGCCTTTACTCCAACTAGTCAGATTGTTGCGACCTTCGGAATAGCTGCATTTCTTTTCATTCTGATAAATATCATAGGATTTGCAAGACATGGACTTCATTACTTTGCAATCCTTTTGCCTAAGGGAACTCCTATGTTTCTAGCGCCACTCATGATAATCATAGAATTATTTACTTATCTCTCGAGGCCCTTTAGTCTTGCCCTTCGTCTCTCGGCAAACATAACAGCTGGTCATATAGTTTTGAAGGTCTTCGCATCATTTGTTATCCTCTCAGGTGTAGTTGGAATATTTCCTTTTATGATGCTTATAATTCTGACTGGTTTTGAGATCTTTGTAGCAATACTCCAAGCATATATTTTTACAATATTAGCTTGTGTATACTTAAATGATGCTCTTAATTTGCACTAAGATTTATTCTTTGGCAACACATTGCTGCATCGCAACCTGTCTGTATTTTTACATTTTCATAAGGTTTTAAATCAGATTCCTGAACTATATCTGGATAGAATTTCTCGAGGGACTTTACAACTAATGCGCCAAGGGTTTTTATAAATAGATGATGAGTTCGAAGAGTTGAAACTCTATGAAAATCTATGTTGTTGTCTCTTGCAAGGTCTGCATAATCCATATCAAGCTCAACGAGTGTCTCAGAATGCTCTGATGTGAAGCTGATTGGCACAACCACTGCTACCTCATCTCTTTTTCCTGCAGCAAGCAACTCGCTTTGGATATCTGGCTCAAGCCACTTCATCCTACCAACTTTGCTTTGATAACAAATCGTGTATTTAATGTTATCCATTCTTTCTAGATGTAGCTTCTCAGCAATTGCCCTTACTGACTCTTCGATTTGCATCTTATAAGGATCTCCCATGTCTGATATGTGCTGCGGAATGCTGTGTGCAGAGAACAAAATTCTGATTGTCTTGGAAGTTGTTATCTTAGAGAGTGTCTGGCTTATTAGATCTACATATGAGTCTATGAATCCAGGTGTTTTGTAGTAGCAGCAGACCATTGTTGTCGGTGGCATGTCCTTTGCCTTCTTAAACCATTCCCTCAATGACGATAAGGTTGTTGTGGTTGAGAAATGAGGATACATAGGCATCAACACAACATTATCATATTGTCCTTTAACTACTTTTCTAACAACCTCCTCTGTCATAGGATGCCAATATCTCATAAGAGGAATCACATCATATTGGATCTCTCCTTCCATTGAACAATTCTTATTCAGAAAATCTTTCAATTCATTTGATTGTTTTTGGGTCTCAGGCAGTATTGTAGATTTTCCACCCATTTTCTCATATATACCTTTTGACTTACTAGATCTGAAAAATGATATAGTCTTTGCAAGAAAGTATCTAAAAGGCTGAGGAAGGGTTATAATATGTGGATCATTGAAGAGATTGAATAAAAATGGTTTTACTGTATCTAGACTATCAGGGCCGCCAAGGTTATAAATTACTACCGCTACTTTTTTTACCATATGAATTTTTTTGATCATGATTACAATATCTCACATAAATTAAGATGTTCAAGTGTTTTATGAAATTTGCTCTTGCGGAAGCAATGAAAGCAAGAGATCTGGATGAAGTGCCAGTCGGATGTGTGATAGTAAGAAATGGAAGGATAATTGCAAGTACACATAATCTCATGAGAATAAATAATAACAGAACAGATCATGCTGAAATGATTGCCATAAGAGAAGCATCCAAGGTCATTGGTAATGGATTCCTTGATGAATGTGACTTATATGTAACACTTGAGCCGTGTGCTATGTGTGCTGCAGCTATTTCAATTGCAAGAATAAAAAGGTTATACTGCGGTGCTCTAGATAAGAAATCTGGAGGAGTCTATCATAATTCAAAGCTCTTCTATGGCAATAAAGGATTAAGTTGGATTCCTGAACATTACAATGGATTTCTCGCGGATGAATCAGAGTTTTTATTAAAAGATTTTTTTAAGAAAAAAAGATGTGATGGTGCCTAGAGGCGGAATCGAACCGCCGACACAAGGATTTTCAGTCCTTTGCTCTACCTACTGAGCTATCTAGGCTAAACCACGAGTCAAATGTACACTAGATCTAAAGAAATTGCAAACAGTTATTCCAGATGTTAATTTAGATTTCTAAAAGATCTATCATCAAAATAAATGCAGAAAAAAAACTTCAGAATTGTCAGCTGGAATGTCAACTCAATCAATGCGAGACTTGAGAACATAATAAGGTTCATTCAGGAATTTAGTCCAGATGTATTACTCCTCCAGGAAATCAAGAGTGAAGCATATAAGGTTCAAAAAGAAGTCTTTGAAGATCTTGGATACAACGTAGCACTGAGTGGACAGAAGAGCTACAATGGAGTCGCAATCCTCAGTAAATATAGAATGGAAGAAATCACAATAAAAGTCTTCTGTGGGGCTGAGAACGATGCAAGATATATAGAGAGTTTAATTGACTTTGACGGAAAGTATTTGAGAGTTGCATCAGTTTATGTCCCAAATGGACAAGCAATAACCTCTGAGAAATTTTTGAATAAACTATCGTTCATTGATGACTTACATCAATATCTTAAGTCTATGAAGAGTGATGAGGTGTTTTTGATTGGTGGAGATTTTAATGTCGCACCAACAGATATAGATCTCTATGATCCAATAAAGTTCAGGAACTCTCTGGGATTCAGCGAAAAAGAAAGGAATCTTATACAGGGTATTATGAAAGATGGTTTTAATGACACATTACGGCATATATATCCTGGGAAGCAAATCTTCAGTTGGTGGGACTACAGAGATAAGTATTCTTTCAAAGGTAACAGAGGGTGGAGAATCGACTATATCCTATCGTCAAACTGTGAGGTTATAACTGATGCTGGGGTTGTAGAAATAACTAGAGAGTGGGAAAGGCCTTCAGATCATGCCCCAGTCTTTTGTGATGTATCCTTATGAACTAACACAATGGCCTGAGCTGCTATTCCTTCTTCCCTTCCAAGCGCTCCGAGGCCTTCAGTTGTGACTGCTTTGATATTTATCTGGTCTATTTGTAAATCCAGGATCCTCGCTATGTTTTGACGCATCTGTAAAGCATATGGCATTATCTTTGGAGCTTGACAGATAATTGTCATGTCTATGTTTTGCACACTGTAGCCTCTCTGCAGTAAAAGCTTATGAGCATGTCTTACAAACTCTTCTGAGCTCACATCTTTCCATTTTGGATCTGTCGGTGGGAAATGGACTCCTATGCTTCCCTCAGCCACAGACCCAAGGATTGCATCAGTTAGTGCATGCAATGCAACATCTCCATCTGAGTGTGCTAGCAGGTTGTACTTATGAGGAATTTTTATCCCACAGATTATTACATAGTCACCTTCTTTGAGATCAAATGCATGGACATCATATCCCATCCCAACTCTATACATTAGCCTATGCTCTTTGTGATTATGCCTGCAAATCTAGGGATTTCTCCTTCAGACATTTGTCCGGCAAATGCATATATTATTTGCCCTCCCTTCATTGCTATTGAATAAGGTAATACCTCTATGTTCATTTCTTTTATGATATCTTCTGGCAAAGTCACAACACAACTCGATATGCCTGCATTTTTTATTTTTTCATAGAGATCCTTATTGTTTTCACTAGGATAAGTCATCATCTTTTGAACAAACTCTTTAGTGTTTTCAGCTCCTAAAAATTCTTCACTTATGATGTTTATAATTTCTATTCTGTCTACTTTAGAAGATTTTTTACTATGATCTTTTATGTTGTTATAGATCTCCAAAGGGAGATTTCTCCATTCGTTTAACTCACTTTTGCAGTAGTAACATTTTGGAGATGAGAAATGCATAATTTGAATTCTTTCATCATCAGATGTTATTTTGAATTCCTCAGGTGCACCACATTTATATCCTTGATCTGACATGAATGAGTTGGTGATGTTCTTCACATCGACCTCAAAAATGTTGACCTTTCTTACATAGTGACGGATGTGTTTGAAATAAACTGGTGATAATATTAATGATATAAAAAAGAAAAGCGCTATTAATCTGAAGGTTTTTTGGAACATAAAGTTGTTTCAAATGTTTATTTTTGATATATAACGCAATAAAATAAAAATTAAAAGTTTATTGTTTTGACAGCAGATATAAAAAAAAGACATA
Organism: Rickettsiales bacterium; assembly: GCA_023263785.1. Taxonomy (GTDB): domain Bacteria; phylum Pseudomonadota; class Alphaproteobacteria; order Rickettsiales; family Midichloriaceae; genus JALQUO01. The sequence continues at coordinate 286,323 of JALQUO010000001.1, forward strand.
TTTCTAATGAAGAGGCAGAGGAAGCAGTAAAAACACTGCTACAATGGATGGGAGAGGATATAGAGAGGGAGGGACTAGTTGAAACACCTAAAAGAGTAATAAAAAGTTTTGCAGAGAAATTTGCAGGATATAAAATCGATCCGAAAGTCTTGTTATCAAAAAAATTTTCTGAAACATCAGGTTACCAAGGACTTGTGATGCTCTCAGACATAACAGTTGAATCACATTGTGAACACCATATGTCTCCAATCATTGGAAGAGCACATGTTGCTTATTTGCCTTGTGATAAGGTTGTTGGAATCAGCAAAATTGCACGACTAGTTGAGGTATTCTCAAATAGATTGCAGCTACAGGAGAGAATGACAGCTCAGATAGCGAATGCAATAGATGAAAATTTGAAACCTCAAGGTGTGGCTGTCTTGATTGAAGCGAAACACCACTGCATATGCCATAGGGGAGTGAACCATAGAGACACCATGATGATCACTTCTTCTTTCTTAGGAGATTTTAAAGATAATGAGAAATTAATGAATCAATTTTTGTTGCAGATTAAGAAACTCTAGCTCGCAATATCAAGGATTGTAGTGTAAAATGAGGAAAAAGACCACTAGAATCAAAAAACTATGGATAATACCAATTACAACCTTCTGGCAGCACAGGTTGGGACATTCAATAACGTCACAACCGTCTCAAATAACATAGCAAACGCAAACACTCCAGGGTATAAGGAAGATAACATGGTCTTTGAGAAGCATCTGACAAAAGACAAAAATGATATGAACACAATGCCTCTGGATAGGGCTACGATTGTTGATAACAAGCCAGGGTCACTCAAGCAAACCAATAGGCAATTGGACTTTGCAATATCTGGTGATGCTCTCTTTACAATACAGACACCTCTTGGTGTTAGATATACAAGGAATGGGACTTTTACTATCAACAGTAACTACGAAATAGTCAATGCGGCAGGAAATAACGTTTTAACCGAAAACGGAGACATTATAACACTGAACACAGATGATACAGATATAATGATAGACTCTGAGGGCAGGATTTATGCTAGAGGAAGAACTCAAGATAACTACCAAGAGCGGGCAAAACTAGGAATAGTTTCAGTTAGTAATCCGAAGATGTTGAGAAAGGCAGGTGATGGTAACTTTGTCATCGAAGGAAACACAGCTACAGTTAATCAAGCAGCTCCATCAACATATAAGATGCTACAGGGTTATGTTGAGGAGTCGAATGTCGTTCCGATAGTTGCAATGACAAATTTAGTTGAATTGCAACACAAGAGTGGTGAGGCAATAGCCCTCGGAAAACAGATTGATACAATCAATGCAAATCTTTATAATGTTTTGGCAAAGAGAGAGTGATGAGATTATTATTGCTCCTATTATGCATGCTGCTTCCTTTTAGGAGTCATGGAGATGAACTGAAGAAGATTGCAATCACACTTGATGATGTGCCAATGGAGTCCGGGAGAGTCTTCAAAGGACTTGATAGGACAAAGAGAATTATACAAACCCTAAAAGATTCAGATGTAAAAGTCGGATTATTTGTCATTGGGATTAATCTCACAAGAAACAATGGGGAAAGACGCCTAGAAATGTATGATGAAGCAGGTCATATGATTAGTAATCATACTTACTCACATCCAGCCTGTAGAAAAACAGATGACAAGAATTTTATCGCCAATATAAAAAAATGTCATGAGATGATAAGCTCATATAAGCATTTCAAACCTTTCTTCCGGTTCCCATACCTTGATGAATGCAAGCAGTTTTCTAAAAAAAATAAGAATGTAGAAAATACTTTAAATGAACTAGGTTACGAAAAAGCCTTTGTTACAATTGTAACTATCGATTGGTATTTCAACTCATTACTTCAAAAAGCGCTGTGTAATGGAAAGAATGTTAACTATGATAATTTGAAGGAGTTATATCTACAAATGGTTCTTGAAGCTGTAAAAAAACATGACAAGTCATTGATATCTCTGATTGGATATAGACCAGTACATAACCTTCTCTTTCATGAGAATGATATTACTGCGCTCTACCTTGGAGATGTAATTGAGATGCTCAGAGATAATGGTTGGACAATAGTAGATCCAGAAGAAGCATTTGCAGACCAAGACTTATCAAATAGGACTCAGAAAATTAGCTACAACGCAAATTCAATTATCCCATATTATAAAAAACTTTTTTACATAAAAGTAATAGAGTAAAAATCAATAATGAGTGTTGTGTATTTACATTACTAAACAACAAGTGTTGTTGGATTGCTCTTGTGAAATTTCTGTCCATGCTTCGAGTGGTTGTGTTGGTTTTGTCTCTATAGATAATTCTTTTCTCTCTGTAGGAATTTTCCCCATGACAGAATGGAATTCTAATAGCATAGACATAAATATCTCTATAAGAATACCTTCTTCTTCAAAATGTTGTATTTTTTCGTTGATGATTTTTGTAATTAATTCTATTGTTTCTGTAAACTTTTGCATTTGAGACTTTAGGTCAGTTACTGAAGCAACTACTGGATCTATAATTAATAAAGTCATTTTAAGTGTCTGAGATTTATCTTCTCCTAGTTTTCCTGTAACATCTCTTACCCTGCTTACTACTTTTGGTATTTCAAGCAAGTTTGTTTTATTTATTGAATCTATTTCATTTTTGATTAATTTTTCTATTTTTTTTATTCTATCTAATATAGAAAGTTGCCTTTCCGGATTTTCATTATCATCAAGTTCTTGAGCTTCAAAAGGTGATGTACTGAGATAAAATAGTTCTATTGAAGCCATTATTCTGTGTTCCCCCATCATTTGACCAAAACCAATACTGAAAATACTTTGTAATTCAGAATTATATGTTTTTAGATTCTCAATAAATGAATTTACTTTGTTTCTACACTGAATTACATCAGCATAAGTATCTTGCAATTCAGGTGTAAAATTTTTCATTGTGATTTGCATTATAAAGTTCTTAATTTAATCCAATTTGTATTCAATATCCTTAAAGATATTTTTGTCAAGACGCATATTATAATTGCAGAGCTAAACAAAAATATGTTATTCTAAAAAAAATCCATAAAAATTATTATGACAAAAATATGTGTTGCATATGGTGATGGAATAGGTCCAGAGATAATGACATCAGTCATTGCAATCTTAAAAGCTGCAAAGGTAGAGGTAGAATACGATGTAGTTGAAGTAGGTGAAAAAGTATATCTAAATGGAATATCTAATGGGATAAGCGATGATGCTTGGAATAAAATTCTTCAGAATAAAATCCTTCTGAAAGGCCCAATGACAACACCCCTCGGAGGTGGATACAAGAGCATTAATGTTACTCTCAGGAAAAAGCTTGGACTCTTTGCAAACGTTCGCCCTGTTGTTTCCTATAGCCCATTTATCAAATGCAATGCACAGAACATGGACGTTGTAATTGTCAGAGAAAATGAAGAGGATCTATATTCAGGAATAGAATATCAAACAACTGAAAACTCTTATGTTGCAGTCAAACTTATCTCTGAGAGTGGCTCAAGAAAGATCATAAAATATGCATTTGACTATGCAGTATCAAACGGTAGGAAAAAAGTCACTTGCATCACTAAAAATAATATTATGAAACTATCAGATGGAGTTTTTGCAAGGATATTCGATGAAGTCGCAAAAGATTACCCACAGATAGAAAATAACCATATGATTGTCGACATAGGATCAGCTAGGATAGCTAGCAAGCCAGAATCCTTTGATGTCATAGTCACATTGAACCTCTATGGAGATATCATCTCAGACATAGCAGCTGAGGCAGCTGGTGCAGTAGGCATAGCAGGCAGTGCAAACATCGGAGGAGATTACGCTATGTTTGAAGCAGTCCATGGATCAGCACCTGACATATCTGGACAAGGAAAAGCAAATCCTTCTGGTCTGTTGAGCGCAGCCATAATGATGCTCAGACATCTCAAGATGCATGAAAAAGCAAATCTTGTGGAAAATGCTTGGCTTGCAACAATTGAAGATGGAGTACACACTGCTGATTTATATAGTGGCACTGGCAAGTTAGTCTCAACTACTGCATTCACAGAAGAAGTAATCAAAAGAATTGGAACAAAACCAAAGACTTTGAAGGCTTCTGAGAAGCAAGCCGGTGAAGTCCTAAATAAATTGATACAAACACCACACAAGAATCATAAAGTCGTCGGTTGCGATGTATACATCAGAAGCGCAAACACAAAAGATTTCCATAACATACAAAACCTTCAGACAGATAATTTGAGACTTACTTTTATAGGATATAAAGGTCTTGTGATATGGCCAGGATCATCAAAAGATGCTGAGTTAGATATGTTGCAATTAAGATTCATTTCTACATCTGAAATATCTCAAAACGAAATAATTAAGCTACAGCAGCTAATCAATAATGCAAACCTCGAAATAGTAATGCTTAATACTCTGTCGGAATATGATGGAAAGCAAGGTTTTAGTAAAGGACAAGGAGAGTAGTCAAGTTATTGACTACCTCAGAACATAAAATATAGCACCAGCATAAATTCCAGCGATCACATCATCTAGAATGACGCCAACTGCGTTTTTCCAATACCGATCTATTAGTGATATGTAGAGTGGCTTAGTTATGTCAAAAAACCTGAAAGGAATAAAACCGCAAATGAACATGTATGTGACAATCATACTGTTGCTTGTATCAGAAGTAAGAAGAAAGAATTTAGTAAGAGCGCTGCCAATCCATTCATATGCAATGACAAATGTAACAAGCTGTCCTATGACCTCATCAACAACTATTGACTGATCATCAATTATATGGGTTTTTTCATGGTATTTCCTGATTGCAAAGAATCCGATGAGACATAAGAAAATAATGAAAAATAACATCATTCCACGAGCTTCAGCTGGGGTCTCAGAACTCATAACTGCAAAGTAAAACAGTGGATAAGCACCGAGTGACCCAATCGTGCCTGGCATGAAGCTAGACTTCCCTAGCCCAAACCATGTTGAAATTATTTCATACCATCTCATGCGTAAGAGTTATCAGTTTTGAATTAAAAGTTTTCAGCTTCCTTTTTGATTTTACTCTTATGGAAACCAGTTCCTGCTGGTATGAGCTTACCAACAATGATGCTTTCTTTCAATCCATGCAATTCATCCTGTTTACCTTCTAGAGCTGCTTCTATCAAGACTTTAGTTGTGTCTTGGAATGATGCAGCTGAGAAGAATGACTGAGTTTGTAATGAAGCTCTTGTGATTCCTTGTAGGATATTTTTACCAACAGCTGGTTCATATCCAAGCTTCACAGTTTTTTCATTCACTGCTTCGAACTCACTCTTATCTACTTGCTCACCAGCTAGGAATGTTGTACCTCCTGGATGAACGATCTCGATCTTTCTTAGCATTTGCTTCACAATGATCTCTATGTGTTTATCATTGATTGTTTCACCTTGAAGTTTATAAACCTGCTGCACCTCACGCACTATATAGTTAGCAAGAGCCTCAATACCCATTACCTGAAGGATATCGTGTGGAGAAGGATTTCCTTCCATCAACATGTCTCCTTTTTTAACGAAATCACCTTCAGTCACAGTGATATGTCTGCCACGCGGCACGAAGTATTCAGTGAATTCCTCTGGATTCTCTTGATTACGTACAATGATACGCCTCTTAGATTTATAATCCTTTCCGAATTCAACCATACCATCGCTTTCACTTATTACTGAGTGATCCTTTGGCTGTCTTGCTTCGAATAGGTCAACAACGCGAGGAAGACCACCGATAATATCTTTGTTCTTAGATGATTCTTTAGGTATACGAGCAAGAATGTCACCTGCTTGTACCTCCTGTCCATCTGCAACACTCAGAATCGCATCAACAGGGAGGAAGTAACGAGCTTCCAGGCCATTAGCTAGAGTTAAAACATTTCCTTTTTCGTCATATAGAGCGATTCTTGGACGTAGGTCATTATTTCCTTTACCAACACTCTTACCATCAATCACGATTCTATTGATAACCCCAGTGATGTCATCTTGTATTTCATGCATAGAAATCCTATCTACTAGGTCTATGAACTTAGCTATACCAGTCTTTTCAGTTATAATTGGTACTGTAAATGGATCCCATTCTGCAAGCTTCTGAGTTGCTTCTACTTTATCTCCATCTTCAAATAATAACCTTGAACCATAAGGGATTTTATATCTAGCCTTCTCGTATCCATGGTTATCATAAATCATAACCTCACAGTTACGACTCATGACTATTTGTCTATTTTTGCTATCGAAGACAGTATTTTTATGTGAGAATTTCACTTGTCCACTATGAGAAGCTATAGCACTTGACTGAGTACTTGTTTTCTGAGCAGCACCACCTATGTGGAAAGTTCTCATTGTTAGCTGTGTACCTGGTTCACCGATAGATTGCGCAGCTATGATACCTACTGCCTCACCTAAGTTTACCCATTCACCTGTTGCTAGATCTCTACCGTAACATTTGCCACAAATTCCTTTTTTTGTCTTACATGTTAGAACTGATCTGATCTCAATCACATCTATCCCAGCTTCATCAATCATTTCTACCTCACGCTCACCAATCATATCTCCAGCAGATATCATCAACTTGTTTGTAATTGGATGGAATATTTCCTTTGCAGATACTCTACCAAGGATTACTTCTCCGAGAGCGGTTGTTATCTCACCGCTTTCTATGACAGGTCTAGCTATGATTCCTTCCTTTGATCCACAGTCATTTTCAATAACAACACAATCCTGTGCAACGTCAACAAGTTTCCTTGTAAGATAACCTGAGTTAGCTGTCTTTAAAGCTGTATCTGATAAACCTTTACGTGCACCATGTGTTGATGTGAAGTATTCAAGAACTGTCAACCCCTCTTTGAAGTTGGATTTGATTGGGTTCTCAATAATCTCACCTGATGGTTTAGTCATAAGACCTCTCATTCCAACCAACTGCTTGATCTGTGCAGCACTACCACGAGCTCCAGAGTCAGCCATCATAAAGATACTGTTGAGTGTATGTCCTATGCTATCTCCAGTATCAAGTTTCTGCCCAGATATAATCTTCATGGCATCATTACCGATCTTATCTGTACATCTTGACCATGTATCGACTGTTTTGTTGTATTTCTCACCAGATGTTATGAGACCTTCAGCATATTGCATGTCATATTGCTGTACCTCATGCATTGCTTCATTTATGTATTTGTCTTTTGTTGGAGGGATGACCATATCATCTTTACCAATCGATAGACCAGCCTTACAAGCATATCTAAAGCCAAGCTGCATTATTTTATCTGCAAAGATGACTGTGCTCTTTTGACCACATAGCCTGTAAACTATATATATTAAGTTAGAAACCTCTTTTTTGTTTAAAACTTTGTTTATCTGGTCAAAGCTGACGCGACCATCTTGCGGTAGTAATTCAGAGATTAGGACACGTCCAGGAGTTGTATCAAGAAGATATTCCATCACCTGACCATCAACACCCGTTACTTTACAGCGGCATTTAATTTTTGCATGTAATGAAACTTTTTTGTTATTCAGGGCATGCTCTACCTCAGATATCCCAGAGAAGAACATACCTTCACCAAGCTGATTAGGAAGCTCAAGACTTAAATAATAGAGGCCGAAGATGATGTCCTGAGAAGGAACTATGATCGGCTTACCATTCGCTGGGCTAAGAATGTTATTTGTAGACATCATTAGAACCCTTGCCTCTAGCTGTGCTTCAATTGATAAAGGTATGTGAACTGCCATCTGATCTCCATCAAAGTCTGCGTTGAAAGCAGCACAAACAAGAGGATGTAACTGGATAGCTTGTCCCTCTATGAGAATCGGTTCAAACGCCTGAATACCAAGTCTGTGAAGGGTTGGAGCTCTGTTTAACAATACTGGATGTTCCCTCACAACATGCTCCAGAGCATGTAATGCTTCAGGTCTTTTTGATGTTATCATCTTATGAGCAGATCTGAGAGTCGCCGCAGCACCTGTCATCTCAAGTCTGGCAAGTACAAAAGGCTTAAATAACTCCATTGCCATACTTTTTGGTAAACCACACTGATGCAGCTTTAGTTCTGGTCCTACAACGATCACAGAACGCCCTGAATAGTCAACACGCTTACCAAGAAGGTTTTGTCTAAATCTACCTTGTTTTCCTTTTAACATGTCTGCTAAGGCTTTGTAAGGTCTCTTATTAGAGGCTCTCACTGCCTTTGACTTTCTGCCGTTATCGAAGCATGCATCAACTGATTCCTGAAGCATTCTCTTCTCATTCCTGACTATGATGTCTGGAGCTTTTAGATCTATTAGCTTCTTCAGTCTGTTATTTCTATTTATAACCCTACGATATAATTCATTCAGGTCTGATGTAGCGAACCTGCCACCGTCAAGCATCACAAGAGGTCTAATGTCAGGTGGTATAACTGGCATGACTTCTAGAACCATCCATTCAGGTCTATTATGTGATTCTATAAAGCCTTCTATGAGTTTTAGTCTTTTTACAATCTTCTTACGCTTTATTTCTGATGAAGTGTTGCTGAGTTCAGTACGCAACAGGGTTCTTTCAGCATCAAGGTCAATATTTGAAAGAATCTTTCTAATACCTTCTGCACCTGTTCCAGCATCAAAAGCATCATCGCCTAGCTCATACTTTGCATCATGATATTCATCTTCAGAGATCAACTGATTGTTTTTGAAATTTGATACCCCTGGATCATAAACAATGTACAGTTCAAACTGTAATACCTTGTCTATGGATTTTATAGCCATATCAAGGAGTGTACATATACGAGATATGAACCATGGATGTACGACTGGTGCAGCAAGCTGTATGTGTCCCATTCTTTCTCTACGGACCTTTGATGTTGTGACCTCAACACCGCATTTCTCACAGACTATGCCACGATGCTTCATTCTCTTATACTTTCCACACAAGCACTCATAATCTTGGACTGGGCCAAAAATCCTTGCACAGAACAAACCACGTGGCTCAGGTTTTGTTGTACGATAGTTGATTGTATCTGGACGAGATACTTCACCAAAAGACCATGAAAGGATGGTTTCTGGTGATGCTAGTGAGATCCTAATCTTATTAAAAGCATTTAGGCCATCAGTCACATTAAAATAACTAGAAAATACACTCATAATTTTATCTTATCTATTTTTGATCTGTTGATTCATCAGTTAGCAGTTCTAGATTCAAACACAGAGACTTTATCTCTTTTATCATCACATTAAATGACTCAGGTGTTCCATACTCGAAGTCAAGATCATTTCTTATGATATTCTCATATATCTTGATTCTTCCTGGGATATCATCTGATTTGACAGTTAACATCTCTTGAAGTGTGTAGGCAGCTCCATAAGCTTCTAGAGCCCAACATTCCATCTCACCAAACCTCTGACCACCAAAGTGTTGTTTACCACCAAGTGGCTGCTGAGTGACTAAGTTGTATGGACCTGTTGAACGGGCATGGATTTTGTCAGCAACAAGGTGATCAAGCTTCAACATGTGAATATAACCAACTGTGACTTCTCTGTCGAAGTAGTCACCAGTTTTACCATCTATTAGCTTTGATTGACCAGATGGGCTTACACCAGCGCTTTCAAGGAGACTTGATAGCTCGGCATCTGTCGCACCGTCAAATGGAGGTGTTGCCATAGGTATTCCATCTCTCATTCCTTCTGCGTATTGCATGAGATCTTCTGATGACATTTTCGCTATTTTATTTCTTGTCTCTTTATCTGCTGCGTTTTCACTGCCATATATTTCAATAAATTTCTCACGAATCTTCTCAACACTTTCTTGTGAATAAGCTGAATTTATTTTATCAACCATCTCACCTATTCTCTTGCCAAGACTCTTAGATGCCCAGCCAAGGTGTGCCTCAAGAATTTGGCCAACGTTCATCCTTGATGGTACACCGATAGGATTTAAAACTATATCAACTGGCGTTCCATCTTCTAAGAAAGGCATATCCTCAATTGGGACAACTTTTGAAACGACACCTTTGTTACCGTGTCTACCAGCCATCTTATCACCTGGCTGCAGTCTGAGCTTTCTCGCTATGTATATTTTCACAATCTTGAGTGCCCCTTGAGGAAAATGATCACTACTTTGAACCTTATCAGTTTTATGTTTCAATTCGTCAGCAAATTCCTTCTTTGTCTTTTCATATTTTGCCTGCAGATCTCTTATTTCATCAAGATTTTTCTCTACAGGTATATCCCATCTATGGCTTTTATCTATTGCAAAGAAAAACTTATCATCAATAGTAATACCAGCATCAAAGCCTCTGTAAGATTCTAAGAGTTTCTGCCCTTCAAGCAATGAAAAAAGCTTATTTTCAATAGCTCTTTCTATTATTGAAACTTGACTCTCATAATCTTTAGTTAATTGGTCTATTTCAGCCTTTTCAATTAAGATTGCGCGCTCGTTTTTCTCAACACCTCTTCTTGTGAAAACACGAGCACCAATCACGATTCCTGATTCACCAGGAGGTACTCTCATAGATGTATCGCGCACCTCAGCTGCCTTTTCACCAAAGATAGCTCTCAAAAGTTTTTCCTCAGGAGTTAAAATTGATTCTGTCTTAGGAGTTACTTTACCAACTAGGATATCTCCTGCCTCAACATGAGATCCAACTGTAATTATTCCATCTTCGTCAAGAGCAAGTAAACTCTCTGGCGCAGCACCTGGTAGCTGCCTTGTTATCTCCTCTGGTCCTAATCTTGTATCTCTAGCAACAACTTCATGCTCTTGAATATGAATTGATGAGAATTCATCTTCCTGTACTATTCTTTGAGATACAAGGATAGAATCCTCGAAGTTATATCCGTGCCATGGCATGAATGCAACCAAAACATCCTTACCAAGTGCAAGCTCACCATTCTCTGTTGATGTACCATCTGCAATCACATCACCTGCTTCCACTCTATCACCTACATTTACAATAGGCTGCTGATTCATACAGGTTGATTTATTAGATTTCTGATACTTCATCAGTTTATAAACATCTATTCCAAAGAATTTATCACTGTCATTAACATCATCTGATCTAACAACTATTTGGCTCGCATCAACTTGTTCAACAACACCTGATCTTTTAGCTATAACCACAGCACCAGAGTCGCAAGCAACTATTTTCTCCATACCAGTTCCAACTACAGCTTTCCTACTTCTAAGAAGAGGTACCGCCTGTCTTTGCATGTTTGCTCCCATCAAGGCTCTGTTCGCATCATCGTTCTCAAGGAATGGAATAAGAGATGCAGCAACAGATATAAGCTGCTTAGGAGAGACGTCTATGTATTGGACTTCTGCTGGGGTAGCTATACCAAACTCACCATATCTTCTACATGTTACTAACTCATCCATCAACATGCCATTTTCATCAACTGTAGCACTTGCCTGAGCTATTATGTACTTACTCTCAACTATAGCTGAAAGCCTATGGATTTCTCTTGTAACGCGACTATTCTCAACCTTGTAGTAAGGTGTATCAATGAATCCGTACTCATCTATCCCAGCATAGGTAGCTAGTGAGTTGATAAGACCTGTATTTTGACCTTCAGGAGTCTCAACAGGACAAATCCTTCCATAGTGAGTCAGGTGGACGTCACGCACTGCCATCCCAGCTCTATCTCTGCTCAAACCACCAGGTCCAAGAGCAGAAACCCTACGCTTATGAGTTACCTCAGACAGAGGATTTATTTGATCCATAAACTGAGATAACTGTGACGTACCAAAGAACTCCTGAATAATTGCTGATAAGGATTTTGAATTTATCAGATCGTGAGGCATTACTGAGTCAAGATCAGCACTATTCATTCTTTCAAGTATTGATCTTTCTATTCTAACTAGTCCTAATCTGAACTGATTTTCAATTAATTCACCAACAGGTCTTACCCTTCTATTACTTAAACTATCTATATCATCTACTTCACCATTGTTATCACGGAGATCAACAAGATGCTGCAAGACAGCTATTATATCTTCTTTTGTCAAACAAGTCATCTCTGTTGGAACCCCTAAGTCATGTTTCATGTTTAACTTCATTCTTCCTACAGGAGATAGATCATATCTTGCTCTGTCAAAAAATCTATTATGGAGTAACGTTTCTGCTGCCTCTGTTGAAGGAGGTTCTGAATTCCTAAGAATTGAATATATTTCGTATAGAGCCTCTTCTTTTGTGTGGTTCCTATCGATTGCCAAAGTATTTCTCATGTATGTACCGACAGTAATATTGTCAACATCCAGGACTTCTATTTCATTCATCCCTAGTTCATTTGTCATGTACTCGAAGATAGCAGGAGTTATCTCCTTACCTCCTTGCATAACTACATCACCTGTCTTTGGATGATAAATTGTCTGGTAAATATATCTACCTATTATGTCTTCTTGACTTACTATGTAAGTTTTGCCTTGCTTATCAGCACTGTCTCTCAGCATCTTTGGTGTTATCTTTACATCTGCTGGGAAGATTACCTCACCTGTTTCTGCATCAACGTAATCGTAGTCAAGCTTAACGCCTTTTAGTTTTGCAAGATCAAGAGTTTTAACCCAATGTCCTTTTCTGAAACCATACTTTGTTGGTTTATAAAAAATTGAAATTATTTCATCATTTAAGAAACCTAATGCCCTTAGAAGAGTTGTGACATATATCTTTCTTTTTCTATCTATTCTGCAGAATATAATGTCTTTGTTATCAAATTCGAAATCAAGCCAAGAGCCTCTGTATGGCATAATGCTTGCTGAATATAAGTATTTCCCTGGGCTATTATTTTTTCCTCCATCATGTGTATAGAAAACACCAGGAGATCTGTGCATTTGAGATACTACAACCCTCTGCGCACCATTTATCATGAACGTTCCGCTGTCTGTCATTAGGGGTATTTCTCCCATGAAGACATCTTGTTCTTTAATACTTTTTATTTCTCTTTCACCTTCATCCCCTGTCTCCCATATAATTAACCTGACTGTTATTGAGAGAGAGGCTGAATAATTTATACCTCTCTGAATACACTCCTGTAAATCATATTTTGGTCTGAAGAGAGTATATCTAACATATTCAAGTGTTGCTTTATTCTCAAAGTCTGAGAGAGGGAATATGAATTTGAATATCCCTTCTAATCCTTTGTTCTCTCTTTTATCAGCTGGTATATCTAGCTGTAGAAAGTCGTTATACGAAGCTTTCTGAGTGTGTATTAGGTTAGGTATTTGGGTTGTTGCAGTAACTCTACCAAAGTTTTTTCTTCTTAAATTTTTTCTTACTGAATACGATATTTCACTGGACACAACCACCTCTTACTTGTTTTTGCTTTTAGATTCTTGAAGATTGCTCATGCAATTAAACGAAAAAAACAGAAATGATTATTCTACGCGATCTACTACTATTTTTTTTCGGTCGGTTAAAGAGAATCATAGTTCTGTTTTAGATAAATCAACAATTTTTATTGAATAGGATACATACGAGATGCAAAGGACCAACATAACATGCATACATCATTATTGCAAGTACTAAGCGTGTAAAAATTCTTGACATTTTAATAAAAGTGTGTGGATGAAAAAATATTTTTCAAATTACTTCATATTTTTAAATTTTCGAATTGTCTTTTTTGTTTTAGTCTGCATTTTGTGTTATTGATTTTTTGTCTATATAAACTTAAAAAAGCTTAACTATGACACAGAAGATGCAAACCATAAGGGGTATAAGAGATTTAACCGGCCTTGAACTTGAAACCTACAAAAGAATTGTTGAGATAGGTTCGAGGATTGCATCATTACATCATTATTCATCAGTTCTCCTGCCAATCTTTGAATACTCAAGCGTATTTTTCAGAACATTAGGCGAATCATCAGACATAGTCACAAAGGAAACATATACATTTTCAGATAGAGATAAGAGGATGGTAACTTTGAGGCCAGAGCTCACAGCAGCTGTTGTACGATCAATAATCAGCAACGGATTGACTCAGAATATGCCTCTAAGACTTTTCACTTATGGACCGTTATTTCGCCATGAAAGACCACAGCAAGGACGTCATAGACAGTTCTATCAATTTGATTGTGAGTTATTTGGTAGTGCATCTCCATGGGCTGATGTAGAAGTTATAAATATTTTGATGTCAATCTTAAAGGCGCTGTATTTAAATGATCAAGTAGAAATACATATAAATTCCTTGGGTGATCCTGAGTCAACAGAGATATACAAACAAGAACTAAAAAAATACCTCCTTCAACACCAGGATAGTCTTTCTGAGATAAGTAAAAAAAGATTAGAAACAAATCCACTAAGGGTTTTGGATACAAAGGAAGAGCAGGATCTTGAGATAGTCAAGAATGCTCCGATCATATCAGATTATCTCAATCAGGAGTCTTTGGAGCACTATGCAGCCGTATGTGAAGGCTTGAGTTTGTTAAATATAAGATATGTTCATAATCCTAGACTTGTTCGTGGATTGGATTACTACACACATACGGTTTTTGAAGTAGTTACAAAAAAGGTAGGAAATCAAAATGCAATTGCAGCAGGCGGTAGGTACAATGGACTTGTAGAAATGATGGGAGGACCATCAACACCAGCAGTTGGCTTTGCAATCGGCATAGATAGAACTTACGAATTACTAAAACAATGTGGACTAATAGAATATGAAATGCAAAGTATTTGTTATTTAGTTCCAATTGGGTGCACAGCAGAAAATCATGCTGTAAACCTTGCAGATGAACTTCGTAAAAAAGGAATACCAGTTGGCCTAGACTACGGTTTATCTACTAAAAAGAGACTAAAAATAGCTGACAGAGATAACGCAAAAATATGTTTGATATTTGGAGATGATGAGCTAGAGAGTGGAGATTATATAGTAAGAGATATGTCTAATAGCAAGGAGGAAAAAGTACATAGTGAAGAGATTTTAGAAGTAATCACTGAATATTTAAAGTAATGACAGTAGCAATTCATTGGTTTAGGCAGGACTTAAGATTAAGTGATAACCCTGCCTTGTTTGAAGCATCCAAGACATATAATGTTTTGCCAGTCTACATTCTGAATGATTACGAATCCAAAAACTTAGGAGGAGCAAGTAAGTGGTGGCTACATCACTCTCTAGATGATCTAAATGCAAGGCTGAATAATAGGCTTCTAGTATTAAAGGGAGATCCAAAAGCATTGTTAAAAGATCTAATTCAAAGGTTTAAAGTAGAAAAAGTTTTTTGGAATAGATGCTATGAACCTCATAACTTAAGGTATGATGAAGAAATTCTTGCAGGAAATATTCCATCACAGATTTTCAATGGATCACTCCTATGGGAGCCACAAGATGTGTTGAAAGATGATGGAACACCATACAAGGTCTTCACACCATTTTATAGACGGGGATGCTTAGGTAGTCAGAAAATTCCTAGAAAGCCATTGTCTGCTCCAGAACTTGAAATCTTTAACCATCAGCTTCCAAGTCATGATCTTAATCTATTGCCAAAAGTCAGATGGGATAAGAAGCTTGAGAGGCATTGGACAATAGGTGAAGAATCAGCAAAAAAAAGATTAAATAAGTTCCTACAAAACAACTTAAGTAACTATAAACTAGGTAGGGATTTTCCAGCTACAAACTTTGTATCTCGCCTATCACCACATCTTCACTTTGGGGAGATCTCACCAAACCAGGTTTGGTATTCAGCCATTAAAGGGAGAGATATAAATGAAAAGAATTTAGATCACTTCTTGAGTGAGCTAGGATGGCGGGAGTTCTCCTATAGTCTCTTGTATCATTTCCCAGACCTACAAACAAAAAATCTACAGCAGAAGTTTGATGCTTTTCCATGGGATCACAGAAAGGATTTCCTTGAGAGATGGCGATTAGGTCAGACTGGATATCCTATCGTCGATGCAGGTATGCGAGAGCTTTGGAATACAGGCTATATGCATAACAGGGTTAGAATGATTGTTGGATCATTTTTAGTTAAGAATTTGTTGATCCATTGGCATCATGGTGAGCAATGGTTTTGGAATTGCCTAGTTGATGCAGACATGGCAAACAACAGTGCAGGATGGCAATGGATCGCTGGTTGTGGTGCCGATGCAGCACCTTATTTCAGAGTATTTAATCCAATTACTCAAGCAGAAAAGTTTGATCCTGATGGAATATATATCAGGAAATATATCCCAGAGATATCTCATCTATCAAATAAGGAGATCTTTACTCCATGGATAGTTAGAAATAAAGGAAATTATCCTGATCCTATTGTGACAATAGAGGAGTCAAGAAAGAAAGCCCTTGAGGCCTTTGAGAAAATAAAAAAAGAATGAAATAGATAAAGGATTAATAGCAATAATCCAACAGGTCTGCCTTCGATAGGCTATATTTCTCTTGCTCATCAAATGTCTTTATAATCCGTCCATTCTGCATAGCAATAAGTCTGTTCCCATACTTGAGAGCATCATCCAAACTATGTGTTGTCATAATGCAAGTCATGTTGTTTTCCTTTAGTTTCTCAGATGTTATACGCATCACTTCACGTGCAGTCTTTGGATCCAAAGCACTTGTATGTTCATCTAAAAGTAACAGATCTCGTTTAAAAAAAAGATTCAGAGCTAACAGGAAACTTTGCCTTTCTCCACCAGATAAACTACTAGTTTTTTTGCAAAGAAGCTCTATCAGTTTAGGATTTATTGTTTTTAGAAGGTCAAGGAACGATTCCTCAGTCTTGTGCTCAGAAAAGAAAGCATCACAATACATCTGTAAATTCTGCCTAAGAGAAAATTCCATAAAGAGACTGTCGCTAGGGTTTTGTGTCATTGTACCTATGTGTTTTGATACATTTGAGCACTTTTTTATTTCGATTTTGTCAAAGAGCTTGATGTGTCCTGAATACTTTTTTATAACCCCGCTGATCGCCTTTAGCATTGTTGTTTTCCCTGAGCCATTTGATCCTAAAATGACCATGAAATCGTTTTTGTTAATTGTGTATGAGATATCTTTCAAGAGGTAGACTCCTTTCTGAAGCTTCAGAGAAAGATTACTGAT
The DNA here is from genome assembly GCA_023263785.1 of Rickettsiales bacterium. GTDB lineage: Bacteria > Pseudomonadota > Alphaproteobacteria > Rickettsiales > Midichloriaceae > JALQUO01. The sequence goes on from JALQUO010000001.1 coordinate 303,354, forward strand.
AGTGCAGATGGGAATCTTAGATATTTTTTTTGATCGTGGAGGCCGAAGACAGAATCGAACTGTCGTATAGCGGATTTGCAATCCGCTGCATTACCACTTTGCTATTCGGCCCTGTTTTGTGGCTATGCTGCTTTTCTTCTAGCTCTGATTCTTCTCTGTTTAGCTTCAGTCTCTTTTCTTTTTTTAGCAACAGAAGGTTTTTCATGAGCTTTTTTATTTTTCAGAGCTCTAGGTATGTTTTCTATCTGAGCTGCTTTTTTCAGATTGCGTAAGACGCTCTCGTGATTAGAAAATCCAACAATTATATTCACTAGACGTTAATTTTTTAGTTAAAAAATGATTTATGAAACATATTATACATCAAACACTTGATTGTGCAAGTGAAAAAGTGGAGCACTTCTGTTGCCCGGTAGCTCCCACCGCTGACGAGGTCAATTAAGCAGCTGCAAGTGCAGTTCTGCTTGCGAAACCGCTGTCGTTAGCAAAGTTTTCGTTTGCATTTATGTTTTCGATCCTTTTCAGAGGAATCTTTCTGAGTAAAACAAATCTCTTTAGGGCCTGTCGATGCTGTTTCATCCCCATAATGAAGAATGGTGGAGATGCCGGGTACTGCCCCCGGGTCCAGAGCTGTTATTTCAAACCGCATTTATTACCATAGTTAGACGAATCTAACATGTCTAATTATAAAACGAATGATGAGAGAAATCAATACACAGTTACTTCTCAGAGAGAGTTTTTATCAATTTATCAATTCCACCGCTTGTTATCACTGATGCAAACTCAGACCTTTGTGTTGCTAATAAACTGAAATCTTCTCCAATGATATCCCTGATTTGGAATTTATCACCGTCTTGCTTACATCTATAGCTTATGTTTATTGTGTTTTTCTCTCCGCCTTTGACTGTGACAATTTGAGTTGAAACAACATATTGTCCATCGCCCATATCTTTTGTTCCAGAGATCTTAATTTCTTGGTTGTTGTATTCTTTGAGCCTCGGTACATAAGTTTTAATGAGATATTTTCTATATGCTGCAAGGTATGATTTTTTTTGCTCAGGAGACATTGATTTCCAAAACTTAGCTATTGCAAACTTTGCCATCCAATCAACATCAACTGAGCTATTAAAAACTTTCTCAAGCTTTGTTATTTTTTTCTTCTCTGAATCTTTCGACCTTATGATAGTAAGAGTTTGATTTGATACTGAAGATATAAAATTTTCAGGAGAATTATCGGCAAAAGATTGCTGAATTAATGCAAATAATAAAAGGACGATCGCTAGAATCTGAGTTCTGAAGTTTTTAAAATAAGACATAAGGAGTTTGTTGGTTAAAACCTATAATGTATATGATAAATCAAATTCAATCAAAATAAAAGTACTTGTATTAATTTCTTAGGTGAAGTAGATAGTAGTATCTCTGGGGCTATAGCGCAGTTGGTAGCGCGTTTGAATGGCATTCAAAAGGTCAGCGGTTCGATCCCGCTTAGCTCCACCATGGGCATTTGTAGCTCAACTGGATAGAGCATTGCCCTCCGAAGGCAAAGGTTGTAGGTTCGACCCCTATCAAATGCACCAGATATATGTTGCCTAAAATAAAATCACATGTTAAAAATTTCCCAATATCTTTTTCATAAAGCTTTAAATGACTGACAATAAACATATAATATCAACTACCGCATTAGTAGGAATAATTTTCATGATGTGTAACACAGCAGCTCTTGCTGTTTCAGACATTACTTTAAAAATCCTTAGAACCGAGCTTTCTTCACCTTTTGTAGTATTCCTATACAAATTCGGATTATTCATTGTGACTCTTCCTTGGGTATTTTTTCATGGTACTCAGCACATAAAAACAAAGAGATTACACTTTCATATATTGAGAAGTTTCTTTGGGACATTTGGAGCAATCTCATTTGCACAAGGATTAAAATATGTGACGATGGTCAGTGCTGCAGCCTTTGAGAATTTGCAGTACATCATAATTGTATTGCTTGGTGTTGTATTTTTTAATGATAAACTTACAAAGACAAAAATAACAGCTGTAATCTTTGGTTTTGCAGGAGCTTGTATAATTGCCAATCCATCCATTGCACAACGCCTTTTCAATCCTTCTGAGATCTTTTCATCTGATTCAGATATTTTTAAATATGGTTATACGATATTAGCAATCTGCTGTTGGGCTGTGAATTCACTACTAGTAAAAGTCCTTGGAAATACAGAACATAACAAAACACAGATGTTCTATGTACTTCTATTTTCATCTATTTGGGCTTTTCCAGCTGCATTCATAAAATGGGATATGATTGATGTACTTGGTAATGTCATGCCAATTTCTCCTTCATTTTATGACCCTGGAATATTTAAACTTCACGCGACACATATTTTACTTCTCAGTATCATGGGAGGATGCTATTTTATTCATGGAATTGCATACTTTAACGCTCTGAAGCATGATCTTTCAATAGTTGTTCCATTTAGATATACAAAAGTTTTGTTTAGCGGATTGCTTGGCTATGCACTATTTCAAGAAGAAATTGATAAGTATTCATTATTGGGTTATTTTTTAGTAATACTTTCTAGCTTCATGCTTATCAGATATGAAGTTAGAAGACGTAAGAAAAACAAATTACCTGCTAAATAAACTTTTTTAACTACAAGAGATCTCATATGCTCTCTTACATTATGTACCCTAATATAATCAACATGTTGACTGATGATTTCTGAAATTGCTATTGTTTCAATATCTCTAGCGTCAGCAGGATAATTTGAGAATGCATTTATATAACCTTTTCTTGAATGGCCTATCATTATAGGTATGCCAAGAGATTTTAGTTCATTAGACCTTTGTAGAATTTCTAAATTTTGATAGGTAGTTTTACCAAATCCTATCCCAGAATCTAACACAATATTTTCATCAGAAAAACCAATTTCTTTTAGTTTTCTTATGATCCCCCCCAATTTAAAATAACTTTAATAGGATCATATTCAATCGGTAATACTTTATCTTTTGTTGGTGGTACTGATAGAGAATGCATCACACAAATCTTAGAGTTATTCTCCCTTATGAGATTTAAAGTTCTTTCTGAGAATGCACACTTAACATCGTTAATCCAACTGATTTTATAGTTCTTAAATAGCCACTCAACTACTTCATCCCTAAATGTATCTATACTAATTTCTAATTCAAGGTTTTGAATCCCATCTAGAACTGGTTTGAGAGCATTGATTTCATCTGAGGCGTTCTTCATCACAGCACCAGGTCTCGTCGATTGAGCACCTATATCTACAACACTAGCACCATCTGAGATGAGAGATATAATTTTTTCTATAGCTTTTTCTGAATTAACAAACTTCCCACTATCAGAGAAAGAATCATTTGTAACATTAACAATTCCAACAAAACTAGGATTTAAAACAAAGCTTTTTCTGAATGATGTTATATTTTCATTTGATATGAAATTTTTTTCTCCCATAAGAGAGAGCAAATGCATTAGGAATAGCCTGTTTCTTAGCTCTGGATGTGGTAATGTTAATTTTTCAGTTTGTAATTCTAAGTCACCATAAAGTAAAATATCCAAATCTATAACTCTTGAAGACCATTTTGCATAAGTTCTTGGTCTCCCTATCTCATGTTCAGCTTCCTTCAAAGCAATTAAAAGCTCATTAGGAGATATAGTTGTATCGCCTGATATTATCATGTTGAGATATTGAGGAGTATTATCTTCAAATGATATTGCTTCTGTCTCTAAAATTATTGAGTTACATGTATTTTTCAGCACTTTGTTTTCAATAATTTTGACGGCTTTTCTTAGGTTAGATATTCTGTTGCCTAGATTAGAACCAAGGCTGATGTAAACTTTTGTCATTTTGAATATGTGAAAGAGATACCTCCATAGATTCCCTCAACAGGTGATTTAACTTTTGTTGCTGTAACTGTAACTTTATTGCCGACAGCTATTTCAGAAACAATTGTATGAATTGAAGCAGCAACTTTTTCAATTAAATTAAACTTTTTTGCTCCACAAAACTTTTGAATTTTTTCAACCAAATCAGCATAGCATAAAACTCCATTTAAATCATCTTCCTCAACGCCTTCTGGACAACTATTAAATTCAATTTGAATGTCAATCGAAACGGGCTGCGGTAAGAATTTTTCTTGTTCACTGCATCCAAGGTGTAACCATAACCGCAAATCTGAAATTTTTAAAATAAACACTTCTTATTATATTTTACAAATGTTTCAATAAAGATAGAATTATACTAATTAATAAGTGTCAATCAGCCTTTACACATCCGGAAAGTATGTCCAATTCAGACTTATAAACCTCTGTTTGAACATTTGTGATACCTAAAAGTGAGTGAGGTAAATTATCATGTGAGAAAGACATATCAGAAGCCTTTTGTGCAAGACATCTTTTATCATATCTGTTTTCCTTTAGAATATTTTCAGAGAGCCATAAGATCATTGGAACAGTTTTCTGTTCTTCTGGTGCCATAGCATAAGGAATTCCATGCAGATATACTCCATTTTCACCTAATGATTCACCATGATCAGAAACATAAACCAATGCAGTATTTAAATCATGATGTTTTTCCAATGTTTTTATGACTTCACTCATGATGTAATCTGTATAAAGAATTGTGTTGTCATATGCATTGAATAGCTCTTCTTTAGAGCAATTCTGTACATCATTCTTCTTACAATATGGAAAAAATTCCGCCTTATCCTCAAAGAATCTTTTATGGTAAGTAGGTCCATGACTGCCAATTATATGCATTACTAGGACTGAGTTATTTGCCTTAAGTTTATTTATCTGTGTTTCTAAATTCTCTAAAAAGATACCGTCTTTACAGGTTCCATCTTCGCAATATTTATCTTTATTCTTAACGATCTCACTGATATCAAAGTTCTCAACTCTATTACATACTCCTTTACATCCAGAATCGTTTTCAAGCCAAAGAATATCAAATCCAGCTCTTTTTATGACATCAATGACATTATCTTGGTACAATGCATCCTGCCTGCTAAAATTTTCTTGTCCGAGGAATGAGAACATACAAGGAACAGAATACATTGTAGATGTGCCACATGATTTAACATCTTTGAAGCTTATAACACCTAAGTCACGAGTAAACTTATTTGTTGGCTTATTATAACCATTGAGTTCATAGTTTGCACTTCTTGCTGTCTCACCAACAATCACAACTATTAGATTTTTTCTATTAGTTTTTTTCTTCAATGCAGCATCCAATCCTATCTCCTCATGTACTGGAGGGGTTCTAGTTTTCTCATAAACATATTTACCCGTTGATGCTAGATAGCATTTAGGCACTAACATATGCTTTACTTCATGGTTATTCCTAGCAGTGATGAGATAGTAGTCTAAAAAGAAGAATGCAATTATTGATATTGCAACTAAAGACAAAACAATTGACATAGCCTTATATGCAATATCCTTCAGAAACTTAAAATGTACTATTCTCACTTGCATTACGAAGATCGCTGGCACAACACCAAGGACTAATAACCACAAGAATCCTGATATACTTATATAACCTTGTGCCTCTCCAGTATTTGTATTGATGATGTTTAAAAACATCGAATAATCAAACAAAATCTTGTAGAAAAAAATCGCATAACTACACAAAGATGAAATTAGAATATTTAAAATAACAAAAGTTTTTTCAAACTTTGGAATCGCAAATATTGTAAAGAAGATGTTATGGACAGCAATGAAAAATATAGGTATCGACAGAAGAAATAATGAATCTTTTAATGATATAAATCCAACACTGCAAAATAACTTTTGCAAAACAGAAAAATTTAGAAAGACTGAGAAATATGCTGCAATAAGAAGATTAAATGTATGAGATCTTAACTTCATCGAATTTTTCAGAATATTTTTGGAATAATTATAATACCCCATACGATTACCATCATTATTAAAGATAGTAAAACAGCAGCTGATCCCATATCTTTTGCTTTACCAGATAGAGGGTGATGCTCGAGTCCTATACGATCAATTGTTTTTTCTATAGCAGAATTCAAAACCTCAACTATCAAAACAATGAAAATTGACAAGATTAACAGTGCTTTTTCATAAGAACTTGTATTAACAACAAAAATCAGTGGAGATAAAAGAATTGCAAGTATAATTTCTTGGATAAAAGCAGATTCTGTTTGATAAGTAAATTTAAGACCTCTCAAGGAATTCAAAAGTGCGGCAATAATTTTTTGTACTCCCCTGTGTTTTTTCATAGATTTTTAGCTAGAAAGATATGGCGGATGGAGTGGGATTCGAACCCACGGTACGCTTTCACGCACGCCGGTTTTCAAGACCGGTACTTTAAACCGCTCGGTCATCCATCCAATGGGACACTTTATCATATTTTTTATTGCTGACAAGTCAAAAGTTAGTCTAGCCTAGAAAATTGCATACATTTTGATTCCGTGCTATACAACTCAACATAATTTTTAAACCACAAAATAAAGTGTACTCATATCCTCGCACAAGGCTCAGGAGAAATAGAAAAGCACATTGGGCAAGAGATTTAGTTGCTGAGACAACTATCAATCCTTCAGACTTGATAATGCCTTTATTTGTTACTGAAGGAACTATGATACAAGAGGAAATCCAATCGATGCCTGATGTTTGCAGATATAGTATTGATAAGTTTGTTGATAAGGTTAAAGTTCTTTCTGATAAAGGGATTTGTGCTGTGATGTTATTCCCACATATTAATCAAAATCTTAAAGATCCTCTTGGGAGTGAAGCTTTGAATGATGATAATCTGATCTGCAGAGCAATAAGAATGATCAAAAAAGCTATACCAAACATCGGTGTTATTGCTGATGTTGCTCTTGATCCATATACATCTCATGGTTTCGATGGTGTTCTTGATGATAATGGAGATGTAGATAATGACAAAACAGTAGAAATACTTTCTAAACAAGCGTTAATACTTGCAAATGCAGGAGCTGATGCGGTCGCTCCTTCAGATATGATGGATGGTAGAATTGGTGTGATTAGGGATGCTCTTGAGAAACACAATCATCATAAAACTCAGATCTTTGCCTATTCTCTGAAGTATGCATCAAACTTCTACAGTCCATTTAGAGATGCTGTAGGATCTAAAAATAACCTCGGTAACAGAGATAAAAAAACATATTTTAACGACTATAGAAACTCAAAAGAATCAATTCTCGAAATAGAGCTTGATATATTGGAAGGTGCTGATACAGTAATAATCAAACCAGGACTGATGTACTTAGATATTATTGCAAAAGCATCTGAGATCTTTAATACTCCTGTCATAGTATATCAAGTTAGTGGAGAGTATGCCATTTTGAAAGCGGGAGCAGATCAAAAGATTATTAATGAAAAAGAATCAGTTCTTGAGATTATATATGCTTTTAAAAGAGCTGGGGCGTCATCAATAATTTCTTATTATGCAGAAAAAGTTGTTGATTGGATAAAAATTTAATTAATGTTTACGTGAAATTTTGATGCTGAAGTTACTAGACAATGAGAGGTTTAAGCTGTCGTTTGCAGCAACACATATATTCCTATCATTCATTATAGTATCTAGTTTAGTACACTTTGTTGCAACACGGGACTACTCCAACAATCCTATAGTTTACGCAATAAACCTTATTAACTTCAGTTTTTCATCAACTGTAATAGGGGTTCTTTTTAGACAAAAGTGGAAGTATAGAGTAAGACAATCATCTCTTATATGGTTAGTTGCTTTTTGGTTAAAACTCCTTGTAATTCCAATGTTTGCAATGATTCTCTCAGGCTATGGAATAGCCTTTGTTGGGAATTTCTTCTTTAGTGTCATTTTACTGATGATGCTAGTTGATAGAAGAAGTGCTCTTTATTCACTAGTTACAAGTATTGTATTTAATTTTATTATCATAGAATTACTAACTTTTTATGCCAGTAGGGAAACAATTAACAAGTACAGTGAATGTTTACAAAACACCACACCTTTGGTTATTTCATTAGTAAAAGTCATAGGAATATTAAGTTTAATATATTATAAGCAAATCGAGTTGGAGATAAAAGTTGATAGTATGAAGACTTTTAGCAATATAATTGCTTATGAAGTTTTTACACCGCTAGCAGTTATTGAAACAACTATTGGCTTGTTGAATAGTAAAATTGCAGAAAAAGATAAAGAAAAGATCATTAGAAAGCTTATAAAGACGTGTAGAACTGCAAGATATGATGTAGATTTTCTTCTACAGAATATCAAAACTTTAGGTAGTAACTACGCCTTAAGTAGTACAAAACATTCAGTACAGCACATAGTGGAAGAATGTTTTAGAGAGATAGATGAAAACTTTGAAAACCCCCCTAGAATATCATTTGTAGTTCACAATGATATAGTTTTTATTGGTTGCGATCGAATGATCAAGCGCGTCATACTGAATATCTTGAGAAATGCATGTCAACACTCAGGGAAAGATATTAGTGTTGATGTTGTGATCAGTGGTCAGAACCTCATATTCCAGGATAATGGATGTGGTATAAAAAACTCTGAGATCAATAAAATATTTGAACCATTTGTCTCATCAAAAAATCATAATCTTGGAGTAGGTTTGGCAATATCGAAAGAAATAATTACAAACCATGGAGGAGAGATACAGTGTATATCTCTAGAGGGTAATCATACAACTCTCATAATAAAATTTCCTAAGGTATGAAATGTCTTGCTTGTGATATTGAGGTTATATCGTCAAAACAATGTCTTTGCCATGAATGTTGGTCAGAGATAGTATTTCTTCCTAAAAACCATGAAAAAATCCACTCATTAGTCGAGTATAATACAGTTATAAGGAAGTTAATTCATATTTTTAAGTATTCATCTCCATGGAAGCTATCAGGTTTGTTTGTTGATTGGATATCTCTTATGTATGGAGATTTTCTTGAAGAGATAGATGTAATACTTCCAGTTCCAATGCATAAGTACAAGCCAATGTCTCGGAGTTATAACCAGGTTGCTGTCTTGTGTAGAAAAATAGCAAAAAAATATAATAAAAAGTGTTTTGTAAATGTTTTAACAAAAATTAAAAACACTCACTCCCAGAGTTTACTAGATAGAGATTTAAGATTAACAAATGTAATCGATTCATTTCATATCAAAAAACCTCACCTTTTGGATTGTAAAAAAGTTTTAGTCATAGACGATGTTATAACGACTGGTACGACAATGACAGAGTGTATAAAGACAATTCAAAACCTTTCTAATCCTAATGATGTAATGGGTCTATGCATTGCATCAACAAAAAACTAATTGTATGTGGGGTGTAAAAATTTTAACCTTATTTCCTAAAATCTTCCCCGGACCACTGGAAGAATCAGTCATAGGCAGAGGGTTAAAGAAAAATATTTGGTCGATCGAGCCTCACAACATAAGAGACTTTGCAATTGATAAACATGGGTCAGTTGACGATACACCATGCGGTGGAGGAGGTGGCATGATTATAAGACCTGATGTTCTCTCTAGTGCAATCACAGAATCATTTGATTTCAATAATCCAATCATATACCTATCTCCTAGAGGTAAGCTGTTCAATCAGGATATTGCTAGAGACCTCGCTAAAAACTACCAAGGTATAAATCTCATTTGTGGTAGGTTTGAAGGCATCGATGAAAGAGTCATAGAGAAATTCAATATCGAAGAAGTTAGCATAGGAGATTATATTTTATCATCAGGAGACTTAGCGGCATATGTCATGATTGATGCTTGTGTTCGTAATATACCAGGTATTTTACCATCACAGGATGTTTTACAAGAAGAAAGCTTTGGTGATTCTGAAGCATATAGATACCTTCTTGAATACCCTCAATATACTAAGCCATCAGTTTTTGAAGGATTGTCTGTACCAGATGTATTACTCTCAGGTAATCATAAAAAAATATCTGAGTGGAGATTAAAAAAGGCACGAGAAATAACAAAAGAAAAACGTCAAGATCTCTGGTGTAAATACACCAAAGACCTTAAAGATGAGAATTAAACAACTAAACGCTCTAATTGTTTCATTGACTCATTCAGATTATTTAACATAGCTATTGCAACGTTAACTTTAACACTAGCTCTACCGAAATTCTCAGTTTCTTTTGCAAGATCTGTATTCAGAATAGCACCTTGAGCAAGGTCTAACTGTTCAACAGATGTTGTCAACTGAGATTGGATATTCATGAATCTCTTTTGATAAGCGCCAATATTATCTAAGAAAATTATCAATTGATCTGCAAGAGCTGCTACTAAAGGAATATCTGTATCAGCATCAGCACGACTTGTTAAATTTGTTAGATCTGTTGGAGCAGATGTATCTGTGAAATAGTTTGTGTTCAATGTTGAAACTAAACCAGCCATACCAGAAGCATCTGAAAGCTTAACATTAGGAAAATCTACATCTATTATTGAGTGATTTAGATCAGAACCTGTTACGAATTCAAAAGTGCTTTTTCCACCAATACCACCTGTCAATGGATAATAAGCATCAACGGTGTTAACTTGTGTCACCTTGTTTGCAGCATTAACTACAGTTGGTGTATAAGCTGCGCCTGTTATACCAGTAATTGTCTGTATAAATGCAGAACCTGTACCTTGAATGTTAGAGATAGATAGCTCTTTGCTAGCATCGAACTGTGTAACAACTGTTTTTGTTGCTGTTGCGGTGCTTAAAACTCCATCTGTAGGTGTCATGCTATCAGGTGTGATAGTGATTGTAACATTTGATAACTTTACATCAGCTGTACATGTTTTTGTATTAGGAGCAGCTGTTGCATCTGATATTGTTACTCCTGATATTGTCAGAGTAGCACCTGATATTGTTACAGCTGTTGACGATGCAGAAATTGTACCGCCAGATAATTGAACATTAGAAGTTATTTCGTTACCACCATTAAAGCTTATAGCACCAGCAGCACCACCGTTGACACTAGCAGTAATACCCGCACCTAATTTTATGTTTGGTAATAACACCTCTGCAGATGTAAAACCTAATGTTGGTGTTGCTTGAACTGTTGACCTTGTTGCTATTGTAACCTTACCACCTGTACCATTCAAAAGATTTTGTCCATTAAATGTTATAGCGTCTGCGATTCTGTTGACTTCATTTTTCAACTGAACATATGTTGGTGCTAAAGTGTTTTTGATTAGCTCATCTGTCATGTATCCGAGCTTAGCTCTTGCAAGGATTTGATTCATTTGAGTTACTGAGTTGTATACAGATTTAATACCATCTTCAGCTACGTAAAGCATTGACTTACTTTGCTCAATACCTGTTGCTACAATTGAGAGCACATCGTATTCTGCTCTCATGCTTGATCCTATAGCTAAACCTGTAGGGTCCTCATATGCGTGTGTTATTGCATTACCCGTTGACATTGCAATCGCAGCTCTAGAAGCTTCTTGCATATTGTCTGAAAGCGCAACACGTGTACTCGCAGTATAGGATGTATTTAAACTTACTCCTGACATAATAAAATAAATATATATATATTAATTAAATAATTACCCCTCTTTTATTATTCTTATTTTTATCTGCTTGTCTTATACACTGATTATAATCTTTTAAAAAATAAAAGCCCAGTTACTAACAAAAAACTCAAGATTTTTATATAAAGGTGTAGATTGTTGTCTACATAAATCTTTATTCATAAAAACTAGTATTCACTTTTTTAGCAGGTTTTTAAACTAATAAAATATAAAAATGGCAATTGCAGTTGTGCTATATTTTTTGATGTATAATCTGTCTGGTAAAACTAAATATTTCCTATGAAAAAACTTTTTTATTTTTTGATCTTCTTTGTTGTTTTAGGCTCTATATCGTTTTTTGGTCTGAATTATTTGCATATGAAGAGGATTAAAGTTGCTGTTAACAGAATCAAGTCATCATTAGCTGATTTCCAAGTATCAATGGAATTCAGTGAGCAAACCTTTGATGGTTATTCACTTATGAATAAAAACTCAAAACTCAAAGATGTTGAGATATGTACTAAAGTTAGTGCATCAATCTTATATTTTGCCGTGCCAGAAATTTCAATTAATAGTACATTCAAATTTCCTAATTCATTAGACGTAGTTGTAACATTACCAAGGCAAGTAGATGGATATGCAGATCTTGAGCCATCAATCACACAAAAGCTGGATATAGAACCTAAATATGAATTAACAATAGATAATTCAGAAGAATTTAAAATCCATAGTCAAATACAAAGAGTTCTTTCAAATGAAAGTTCAACCGATATCTCATTCAGATCAAATGATTTCATTTTTAAAGCAAAGGCAATAAAATCAAATGATAAGAAAGAACTTTTCAATATAAAATCTATCAGTGTTTTATCTGAGATTCCACAGAAAGAAGATTTACAATGGAAACACAACATAAATATAGATAATTTAAATATTGTTGTATATCCTCAGAGGTTTGTCGAATATCTACCTCCCAATGTATCAAAAGATGAAGTATTAAAAAATATATTTTCAAAAATAAAAATAGAAAAAACATTATTAAAAACTCATGAGTCAAAAACAAGTAAATATGATTTTGATATTGGGTGTTCTAATAGGATGTTCGATGTAATCTGTAAAGGCAATAATCTTAGTGAGAAGCATAAAGATGGAAAAAGTAAAAACATTTCCGATATGTTATTTGAAATCAAACATTTTCCAGTTTTAGTGGATTACATTAAAGGAATAATTATTGGAATTAAAAAGCAAGAAGATAATAACTTTGATGTAATTAAATTAAATGAAAAGACTTACCTCTTCAAAGACACAGTAATGCAAAATGCAGAACATAAACCAGATGATGTCATTTCTTTTACAATAAGAGATGTTAACAAACAAACGTTATTTCAAAATAAACCTATAGAAGATGTATTTACAAAATTTATTGAGAAAATAAAGGAGGATTAGTTTACTGTAATTTCTGCATGCCCTATTACGTTCTGAATTTCAATATAACCATTTTCTGCAGTGTGTTCTAAGTATAAATTCAGATCCTCTGGGACGTCAAAGGAAATTTGCTCATGAAAGAATTTTGGACCAACAGCATTGAAAGCAGTTGCAGCAATCCCGCCATATATTGAGAAATTAATTGCCTCTTGTAAATCTACTCCAGAGCTTGTGTAATCATAGTTTAGAAACTCCATACTGCTTTTCTCAAGATACCCTTTCCATATACAATACCCAACAGGTGTAAAAACCTGCATTGATTTGGAGATTAAATCAACTACATCTGTTTTTTTACAAAGTAATATTTTTACTTGCTTTCCTTTATCATTTATGAGTGAGATTTCAGCATTATTTTTATTCATCGACAGCACATCATCTGCAAGAGTAACTGTATTAACAAACCAAATACTCCCTGCAATAAGATTGCTGTTAAATGGTAGATGTCCTCCTAAAATTGATCCATCTTCAGGTAACAAATGCTTATAATTAAAACCTGACTTAGAGATTGATTTACAAATTCCTTTTTTCTGCGAATCAAGTACCAATCCTAAAACCATCCCTATAGCTGTCGCACTAACCCATTTCATTGTATTTGAACTTTGTTTTTAATAAAAATAAATTGTGAAATTATTGTACCTCCTAATTATTAAAATTTCATTAACATTCTTGCATAAAAAGAAATAAAATATAAAATATGTTCTTGAAGCAAAAAATACAAAATAATATGTCAAACTTACTATCTGGCAAAACTGGCTTAATAATGGGCATAGCAAATGAGACGTCAATCGCATGGCACATAGCAAATGCTTGTAAAGCAAATGGTGCAGAACTTTGTTTAACTTATCCTAACCAAACAATGGAGAGTAGAGTTACAAAGCTCGGACAAGAGCTTGGTTGTCAAAACTTATTTGAATGCGATGTAAGCAGTCAAGAATCAATCCAGAAGGCTTGTGATGCAATTAAACAAAAATATGGCAAGCTTGATTTCATAGTTCATGCAGTTGCTTTCTCAGACAAGAATGAATTAAAAGGCAGATATGTTGATACCTCAGCTGAGAACTTCGCAAACACAATGAATATCTCATGCTATTCCTTAACAGCTGTCACAAGACATCTTGCACCAATTATGAAAGACGGAGGTAGTATTCTAACTCTTAGCTACTACGGAGCAGAAAAGGCAATTCCTAACTATAACGTAATGGGTGTTGCAAAGGCAGCACTAGAGACAAGTGTAAAATATTTAGCATTAGATCTAGGTGTTGATGGAATCAGAGTAAATGCCATCTCTGCAGGTCCAATCAGAACCCTTGCAGCAGCTGGAATATCAGACTTCAGAAGGATGTTAAACTGGAGTGAGAAAAATACACCTCTCAGAAGAAATGTCACAGGAGAGGATATAGGTGGCGCTGCAGTGTTCTTGCTAAGCAATGCTAGCTCTGGAGTCACAGGTGAAATTATGCATGTTGACTGTGGATACCATGCCGTGGGAATGAAATTAGAAGATGATAAGCAGGACTAGTGCATACAATCTACGCACTGTCAACTATCTTAGGCAGATCTGGAGTAGCAGTCATCAGAATTAGCGGTAGCAAAGCAAAGGATGCCCTATTTAGGTTTACAGGTAAAAATCTCAAATCAAGACAGGCAACATTCTGTACTCTCTTTTCGCCATCAACTGGTGAGGTCCTAGATAAGATCATAGCTATTCTGTTCGAAGCTCCACAAACTTTTACTGGAAATGATGTGGTCGAATTTCATCTGCATGGAAGCACAGCAGTCATAAGAGATGTTTTGAAGGAATTAGGAAATCTTGATTTTGTAAGATGTGCTGAGCCAGGCGAATTCACAAAGATGGCCTTCGAGAATGGCAAGATGGACCTTATAGAAGTAGAAGCCCTGGGAGATCTAATTCATTCTGAGACAACAGCTCAGAGACGCACTGCTATCTATCAGATGTCAGGGCAACTAAGTGAACTGTATTCGGAATGGAAAGAGTCTATGATAACCATTATGGCACAGTTTGAAGCCTATATAGATTTTCCTGAGGATGATATTCCATCATCAGCTTTGGAGTTAGGTCTTACAAAAATACTAGAACTCATCAAAAAAATACAGGATCACTTGATGATGAGTGAGAAAGCTACTGCAATGATCAATGGCATCACCATAGCAATAGGAGGTCCACCAAATGCAGGAAAGTCAAGTATAATGAATCTTCTATCAAAACAAGATGTAGCAATTGTCTCAGACATTGCAGGCACCACCAGAGATATTTTACAGGTCAAAATGGAGATAGATGGTGTAGGAGTAACAATTTACGATACGGCTGGTATAAGAGAAAATGCAGCAGATGTGGTTGAGGTAGAGGGTATCAGAAGGGCAAGGTCTGCACTAGATAATGCAAACATAAAAATATATGTCTTTGATGCATCAACTACTTCTCAGGAAGAAATTGATAGCTTCAAGATACAAGCTGACTCAATAATTTTAATGAATAAGTGCGATTTAGTTGATAATGCAAACAAAAATTATATACCGTTTTCAGCAAAGAACTCACATAATCTAGATCTATTACTTCAGAGAATTTCTAATATAATTCAGGAAAAGTGTAGTCTCGATGCAAATGCAGTTATCACAACACAACAGAGGCAGAAGGAAAAGCTTTTGGAATGTCTTGAGCATCTGAAATCAATTGATCTAAGACAACCCCTTGAGATAACAGCACAGAAAATCAGAGGTAGTGTAGCTGCAATTGAATACATTACAGGCAAAATTACCCTTGATGATGTTCTGGACAAGATCTTCTCCACCTTTTGCATAGGAAAATAACTAAATCAAGCTTGCTGCCTTAAATGAGAAATGATTATGCTCTGCAACTATTACATGGTCATGCATGATAACATTAATCGGACCAAGGGCATCAATTATCTTATTTGTGATCTCTATATCCTCTCTTGATGGATTAGGATCACCACTCGGATGATTATGAACTAAGATGATTGCAGAAGCTCCATGTAAAAGAGCCATCTTCGATATCTCACGTGGATATATTGCAATCTTATCAATTGTTCCAGCATCAACAAACTCATCTGCAATTAAAACATTTCTTTTGTTTAGAAATAGGACTCTAAATGATTCACTCTTCTTAAAACCCATGGTTAGCTGGCAGTAATTCAACACAGAAAGCCAACTGCTCAACACATGTACTTCTCCCTTCTGCTGCGGCACACATAATCTTGAAAAGAAATCAGCAAGTAGTTTTATTAAAAACAATACCCCATCTCCAACACCAGGAATTGTTTTTAAAGCAGAATCATCTGCAAATACAATCCCTGCAAGTGATCCAAATTTTTTTAGCAGAAGCTTTGCAAGTGGCTTTGTATCTTTTCTGAGAATCGTATAGAACAATATTAATTCAAGTACTTCATAATCTGGTAATGCTCTTCTAGGTGCATTCAAGAATCTGGCTTTTAACCTTGCTCTATGACCAAGATTTAGTTCATGAGGTTTATCCTCAAAACCTTCAACATCTTGTTTCCCGGAAAATTTCTGATTCCTGTTGTGCATTGCAATAGCCTCTATGAGAGCATCCACATCATCGTCATCTTGTCTCCTATGATTAGAGGTTGTAATTATTCCATCTAATCTATCATGTAGTTTGTCATCATCCGACATTTTTCCTCAACAGTATTTACGCCTTCTATCATTTATAATATCAATTAGCATGAGGATATGCAGACGCTATAAGTCCAAAGAATGATATATCAAATGAGATGTTGTGATAAAACAACAGATTTAACTCTGCCTTATCTTCAAAAAGAATGCCATAATACTCCCAAGAAGTGCGCAACAAGGGATTACTAGCAGAGCATAAGTGTATGTTTCAGCTGAATAACTTCCATCTGAGAATAAATCCATACTAAATCCTATTGTACTATGGAAGAAAGCACCGCCAAGCATATTTATACAATTTAGAAATGCAGTAGTAATGCTTAAGGTTGCTGGTTTAGATAACTTATTACCAACTGCAAATACAAGCACTTGGTAGCAACACATTATCCCTATGCAGAAAAATACAAACCTTAAGATCAGAAGATCACCTCTAAAAAAGATTATGTACATAAGACATAAAGACATCATAAGCCCTGCAAAGACTATTCCCATATATTCACCTATCCTCTTACTTAAAAAACTTAGTAATGGACCTCCAAAGATCATACCAATTGGAATGAATGATACAATTTCTGCTGCAACACTTTTTTCCATCTCATATCCAGTCACCAAGTAATTTACCCCCCAAACATCAGCAAACCCTTCAAGAGATCCAACAAGTAATAGGTTAGAAACTGCAAGGAGTAATATTGTAGGTGATTTAAATATTTCTAAGACATTGCTTATGTGAAATTCTTCATCAGAATTATCCTTCTTAGCTTTCAAAAATAACAGAGATAATAAGGCAATTCCTACTGCAATAAAACTAAGAGATTTACCAAGCTCATGCCAATCAAATTGTTGTAATAACAGACTTAGTGGCTTCCCACCATATACAGCACCAAGTAGACCTATTGAGAATGATATTCCAACCATCTTACTGTAACTCTCTCTTGCAAAATATTGTGAGATAACTTTTGCTGTTGTTAGAAATCCACCAGCTGATCCAACACCAATTAAAAACCTACTCATGAGTGCAATAGTCCAGCTATCTGTATTACAAAAAAGAAACATTCCAACTCCACACAATGAAGCACACAAAAACAAAATTTTTTTAGCTCCATATTTATCCAATGCAATTGCAATCGGTATTTGAGCTCCGGCATATCCATAGTAGTAGACAGATGCTAAGAATCCATAGCTCGTAGCGTCAATCGCAAACTTTTGCATTATATCCTGCATTGTGAGGCTTGGCCAAAGTCTAAGGATAAATTGGTATGCAAAAAACGATAGTGGCATGAGCCACATAACAAGTGAGTGCAGTTTATCTTTAAAGGGCATATAGTAAATTTTTACCACTTTATACCACAAATATTTCTGTATGAATTTCAAGATTTCTATATTAATTTATCTGAAAATCTAATCCATTAATGTCTTGATTATCTATATCACCATAGATTGCAAGACTACAGCCTGAAGCAAAGGAACTTTTTAACCACTTCTGTACATCATCTGATGTTGTTCTGTCTATGAGCGATATTAGCTCATCCTTATCTACACCAAAATCCTCAAAGAACATTATTTCACTTGTCTTTTCACCAGGTTTTAGAGGCTCATCAAGAATGCTAGCTTTGATCCTCATCCTTGCGATTGCAACATTATCACTATTGATCAACCCCTTAAATGACCTTATAGACTCAGCTATTGTATCTACAAGCTCCTTATATGATTCTTTGTCTGTTGCAGTCATAATTCCCCATAAACCATAATTTTTTTCACACATCATGATTGGCCTTATGTCATATGTTAAGCCTTTCTCTATTCGAGCTTTATGCATCATTTTTGAATTTAGTCCAGAGCCAAGAATACAATTGAAAATACTGCAGCTTATGAAGTCTTTTATGTCAGTTGTTGTTGGACCATCAAATACCACACCAACATATACACTTTTTGTATTGCCTTCCTCTATAAAGAGTCCAGGCTTGAAAGTGAATTTCTCAACAAAATCTTCAGCTTTATTTGATTGTTTCCATAGCTTAGTTTTCCTTCCAACAGTCCATTCTAATAAATCTTCATCTATATCACCTGTAACAATTAGAGTGCAGTTTTCAGGAGTATAATTTTTTGCCATGAAGCTCTTAACATCAGTTGATGTAAGTGATTTTAAAAATTCTTTCTGAGTTGCATCATCGTTTTTGTAACTAAATGACTTATGAAATAGATTAAAGAGGTTTACGTTTGGATTATCAGCTCTGAGGTTCAATTCATGTGCTATGACTTTCTTTTCTTTCTCAAGATATCCATCATCTACCTTAGATTTTGAAAACATATCAACTAGCAGTGAAATCGCATCAGAGACAGAGTTTGTGTTCGTGTAAATTCCAAAGACAGTCTTGTCAGTTGCAGTATATGCATAGTGGTTGCCAAAGGTTAGATTATCTAAACTTCCAAGTAATGTTTTTGCATCTTTTGTTTGTGTACCACCAAACGCCATATGTTCTGCAAGATGTGATATCCCTGGCTTATCACCATCATTGGAACTACCTACATTAAAAACAAATGTCATGTTTACTCTGCCAGGAATTGTTTTGATATCACTATATATAAGCTTAAGACCATTATCTAATTTGACAACATTTTCAGACCCAATGTTTGCTGCAGACATACAATAAAGTTTATTTGTTTTCCTAATTTTTTATCCTATATGATGGAATGAATCAATGATTTTTTTGCAATTGAAACCCATTCATAATATCATTAGAATATTAAAGAAATATTAAGAAAGAAATACTTATCAAGGCAAATTTTATCTTTCAAAGAGCCTGTCAAGATATTTCGTTGATAGCTCTACATATGTAGGCCTACCATGGATGCACTGACTTGCAAAATCAGTCTTTTCAATTAAACGCAGCAATCCATCCATTTCCTCTAGAGATAGTCTCCTTCCTGCTCTAATACTCGAATGGCAAGCGATTTTCGTTAGAAACTTATCTTTGTGATGTTTTAGAATTTCTATGTACCCTTCTGAGTCATTCACTATATCCTGTAGCATCTCCTCTATATCTATATTACCTGGAAGCAACGGAATCGAATGAACTAGGACTTCAGAAGAGTTTTCTGATGCAATGGTTATCCCAATCTGCTTCAAATCCTCTGAGATCGACATTAATAACTCTGTTGCAGCGGAGCACAAGTCAAACCTCAGAGGTATCAATAGCTTTTGAATTCCAAATTCCTCCTTATTTATTTTCTCCAGAACAATTCTCTCATGTGCTGCGTGTTGATCAACTATCACTATTCCCCTATCATTTTCAGCTATAACGTATTTGTTTGCGATCTGTAGCTTAGGTGAGCCGAGATGCCCACTAGATATCTGTCGCGTTCTAACGATAGGCTTTTCCTCAACCTTATTCTCATTTTTACTAACATCTCTCTGTGGAGGTATTTTGAACTCAGTGTGAAGATGTAGCTGACTTGGTTGTCGTAGTTCCTCAACTGGCTTCTGAGTTTGTTGAACTATCTTCTGAGGGATTTTTGTTGTTGTCTTGGTGTTTCTAATAGCATCCCTTATGGAATTTATTACTATTTCTCTGATGAGCTTCTCATCACTAAATCTAACCTCTGACTTGTTTGGATGTATGTTGACATCAACGCATTTCACAGGCATTTCAAAGAACAAAACAACACTTGGAGTAATTCCTTCCGGTAATGTATTGAAGTAGGAAACTCTAACAAGTTTGTTTAAGAAATTATCCTTTACCAACCTCTTATTAACAAAAGTTAGAATTTTTGCATTTGAGCTTCTATTATTTGTTGGGACTGAAACATATCCATAAAGTCTTATTCTATTTATCTCCCTGTAGTTCTCACCAGTATCAAAATACACAGCATTTTCTATGAATTCATCTCCAAGGATCTCACCTATTCTCTTCTGCATGTCATCACTGTAACTCATCTCAATAATAGGCTTATCATTGTGATTAAATGAAAACTTTATCTGTGGATGAACTATTGCGAGTGAGTTTACTAGCTCTGTGCAAGCAACTACCTCTGATGCTTCTGGCTTTAGAAACCTTACTCTATTTGGCATAAAACAAAATAGATCAAAGACTTCAACTGTTGTTCTAATGTTGTGAGAAGCTGGTGAAAGAGATGCCTTATCAAAGGCCTCAGCACCATCATCGAGTTTCACAGTCCATCCTTGGTCGCTGCTACCTGTTCTGCTTGTAATGTGTAGCCTTGCAGCTGTTGCTATAGAAGCCAAGGCTTCACCTCTGAAACCCATGTGTAATATATTTGCTATGTCCTCTTCAATCAGCTTAGATGTTGCATGTCTTGTGACAGCAAGCAGCAGATCTTCTTTGTCTATACCAGTGCCATTATCTGAGATCGATATCAGTGTTCTACCTCCCCTAGACATTGTCAAGGTAATATCAGTTGCCTTTGCATCTATTGAGTTTTCAAGGAGCTCTTTGACAACTGAGAGAGGTCTATCAACAACTTCACCTGTTGCTATTTTGCTTATTGTTACTGGACTCAACAGCTTTATTTTCATCTTATTTTGTTGATGTTTTGTTATTCATCATTGTATAATACACTTTATATCAATAAAAACACCAAAAATGCTCAGTACATCAGATTTTTCTTTAAATTATTGGCTTTATTTTTTAATTTTATTCGGATTCCTAATAGTAATTGACAGATACATCATTTCAAAAAACTCAGAAAAGTTCAGCAAAAATCTTTACAGTACAATTTTTTGGTTTATATCTGCAATCGGATGTTGTGGATTACTGAGGTTTTTATCAGTTCAGGATTTTATACAAAAAGACCACAGCCTTGATTTCTTTACAGGATATTTAATAGAGTTATCTCTCAGTATCGACAATGTTTTTGTCTTCATAATGATTTTTGATAAGCTACAGATATCAGAGCACAAAAAGCACATAATTTTAAGAATAGGTATAATTAGTGCTGTTGTATTACGACTGATCATGATTCTCTTTGTGATTCATTTAATCCAAAAGATGACTAGTATCTTTTACATCTTTGGACTGATTCTTATGATAAGCGCAATCCACATGTTAGTGACATCGATTCTTGTGAAATGCAGATATGACAAAGAACTCTCAAAGCCACCTTTTTACCAAAAATATTTTGTTAAGTGTGAATCAGATGTATTCTTTACAAGAGTACAAGGAAAGATTAAGCCAACCATCAACTTACTTGCCTTAATTCTAGTAGAGAAGTCAGACATCCTTTTTGCTGTTGATTCAATCCCAGCAGTTATATCAGTCACAAAGGATTCATTTATCATTTTTGCATCGAACATCATGGCAATAGCAGGTCTCAGAGCTCTATTCTTCTGTGTTTCACATGGAGCACAGCAGTTCCAATATTTAAAACATGGAATAGTTTTGATATTGTTTTTTATTGGTATAAAGCTTATTCTCATACCTCAGCACATAATGATCCCAAAGGAATTTTCACTCGGATTCATTTTAAGTGTTATTATAGGATCAATGCTTATATCAAAAGATAAAAATGACAAAAAAGTCACTTGACGTATATCTTGTTTCCGATTCATCAGGAGAAACAGTCATAGCAGTTAGCAAAGCAACGCTAGTGCAGTTCCCTGAGGCAGATTTCATAGAACACATCTTTCTACTTGTGAGAACCAATGAGCAAGTTGATGCTATGATTGAGGCATTTAAGGCGAAACCAGGGATAGTCTTTTATACGATGGGAATCTGTGAAGCAAGGGACTACTTCTTATCCTTATGTAAGAAATTTTCTATCCCAGCTATATCACCTCTGGATGAGCTTGTAGATTTTGTTTCTGAAAGTATAGACATGAGTCCATCAGATACAAAGCCAGGGAAGTATAAGGCATTAAACCAAGAGTACTATGAGAAGATAAACAGCATAAATTTCTCAATACAGCACGACGATGGACAGCACACAGAAAATTATGAAAAAGCTGATATAGTTTTGCTAGGTGTCTCAAGAACATCAAAATCCCCTACATCTCTCTATCTTGGACAGAGAGGTTACAATGTTGCAAACTATCCAATAATACTTAGCTTACCACTTAGCATTCCAAAGCTAGAAATTATCTTGAGCAGTAAAACAACAGTTGTGATTGGTCTTACAATAATGCCTCAGCAGCTTAGCAAAATAAGAAGCGCTAGGCTATCACTTCTATATGACGATAAAAACCCTCTGTATTCCAGAGCAAATAATGCAATCATGAATAATTACTCTTCAGATACATCAATAAGAGAGGAGATAGCCTATGCAAGCTCAATCTTTAGATCTCTTGGAATCCCTGTCATAGATGTAACAAACAAAGCGATAGAGGAAACGGCAGCAGAGATAATTAACCTTTATAGTTCAATCACTATAGGTTAGATTTCTTGTACCATGTTTCACAGCACTTCCTGACCACTGTTCTGATTTCAGCCATGTGAGCTGCCCTCTCAGAGACACTAAATGCACCACGTGCTTCAAGCAAATTGAATACATGAGAAGCTTTAAGACATTGGTCATAGGATGGCATGACATTACTGTTATCAAGCAATCTTTGTGCTTCTCCTATGTAAATTTTGAACAACTTATATAGTGCATCCACATCTGCTAGTTCGAAATTATACTTTGAATACTCTACTTCTGAGCGAAGAAATACATCTCTATAAGTGAAATCCTTATTCCATTTTATATCCCAAAAGTTATCAACATTTTGCACATACATTGCAAGTCTCTCAAGACCATATGTTACCTCGGCAGGAACTGGATGTAACTCTATTCCACCTAGCTGTTGCATGTAAGTAAACTGCAGAACTTCCATTCCATTACACCAGACCTCCCAGCCTAAACCCCAAGCCCCTAGAGTTGGATTTTCCCAATTGTCTTCAACAAACCTCAGATCATTCTTCTTCATATCGATACCAACTGCTTCTAAGCTCTTCAGACACAACTCTTGAATGTTCTCTGGAGATGGCTTCATTAAAACCTGCATTTGGTAGTAATGTTGTGTCCTATTAGGATTTTCACCGTATCTGCCATCAGTTGGACGTCTTGAAGGCTGCACATATACAACATTCCATGGATTTGCATCCAGACATCGCAAGGTAGTTGCTGGATGAGATGTCCCAGCGCCAACTTCCATATCATATGGCTGCAACAGTATACATCCTTGATTTATCCAGAATTTCTGAAGGTTCAAAATTATGTCTTGAAAATACATATGTGAATTTGAAATATTTCTCTTGCAGATTCTATATTATATTTTTTTCTAAAAGTCTCAGCATTTTTCGAATCCCTCTTGTGAAAAATGAAGTTTTAGGATAGTTATATATGGAATATAAAAAAGATTTATTTTTATGGTATTCTATACTATATTTAAAATCTCAAAATTCTTATAACTAAAATATACAGGTAAATGAAACAGAAATATGAACGTTCAAAGCCACACGTCAATATAGGAACAATCGGACACGTTGACCACGGTAAAACAACATTAACAGCTGCTATCACAAAGTACTTCGGAAAGTACGTCGAATACGGTTCAATCGATAAAGCTCCAGAAGAGAGAGAAAGAGGTATTACAATTAATACAGCTCACGTTGAATATGAAAGTGATACAAGACACTATGGTCACGTTGACTGTCCAGGACACGCTGACTACGTTAAAAACATGATCACAGGTGCTGCTCAGATGGATGGCGCTATTCTTGTTGTTAGTGCAGCTGATGGTCCTATGCCACAAACACGTGAGCACATCCTTCTTGCAAGACAGGTTGGCGTTCCTGCTATGGTCGTATTCTTAAACAAAGTCGACATGGTTGATGATGCTGAGCTAGTTGAACTAGTTGAAATGGAAGTGCGTGAAATCCTAAACAACAACGGCTTCAAAGGAGATGAGATTCCATTCATCAAAGGTTCTGCTCTTGCTGCTATTGAAGGTAAGCCAGAAGGTGAAGCTGCTATCCGTGAATTGATCAAAGCTGTTGATGAGTTCATTCCTATACCTGAGCGCCCAACAGATCGTCCATTCCTAATGCCAATAGAAGACGTATTCTCAATTCCTGGGCGTGGTACAGTTGTTACAGGTCGTATTGAACAAGGTACAGTGAAAGTTGGTGAAGAGATTGAGATTGTTGGTCTAAAAGCTACAACAAAAACAACATGTACTGGTGTTGAAATGTTCAAAAAAGAACTAGACAGTGGTATGGCTGGTGATAACGTTGGTGTTCTTCTTCGTGGTACAAAGAAAGAAGAAGTTGAAAGAGGTCAAGTTCTTTGTAAACCTGGTTCAGTTAAACCTCACACAAAGTTCAAAGCTGAGATTTACGTATTAACACAAAACGAAGGCGGTAGACACACTCCTTTCTTCAAAAACTACCGTCCTCAGTTCTACTTCAGAACAACTGACGTAACAGGAAGCATCACACTAAAAGATGGTGTTGAAATGGTAATGCCTGGGGATAACGCAGAGATCACAGTAGAATTGATTGTACCAATCGCTATGGATAAAGGTTTGAGATTCGCTATCCGTGAAGGTGGTAGAACAGTCGGTGCAGGTGTTGTAGCAGAAATAATTGAGTAATAGGTACCCAATGAGTGCAAACACGCAAATAGAAATAAAGTTCAGAGCATTCGACTACAGAATTCTTGATGCGGAAGTCAGCAGAGTTGTTGACACCGTCAAGAAGACTGGTGCGACAGTCCACGGACCAATCCCTATGCCTAAAAAGATTGAGAGATTTACTGTAAACAGATCTCCTCACATAGATAAGGAATCAAGGGAGCAATTTGAAATTAGAACTTTCAGAAGAAATATGGTCATCAATCCATCTGAACAAACAATAGATGCACTGATGAAGCTAGAATTAGCTTCTGGTGTTGAAGTTGAAATAAAAGTATTAGAAGGAGGTAAAGCATGACAAATATAGCTCGCAGAACAGGCCTCATAACAACAAAGGTTGGTATGACTCAGATCTTCACAAGCGAAGGTAAGGCAATTCCTGTAACCCTTCTAAAGGTTGACAGAAACGTGGTTCTTGAATCAAAAGATCAGGGAGACTACAAAGCAGTTCATCTTGCTTATGGTACATCTAAAAAAATGAAAAAACCTCAGGCAGGTCTCGCTAAGAAAGCCGGAGTTGAATCATTCCGTCATTCAAAAGAATTTAGAGTGACAGAAGGCTTCCTAGTTGATGCTGGTACAGAACTCAAAGCTGATCACTTCCATGTAGGACAACTTATTGATGTTAGCTCAATAAGTATTGGTAAAGGTTTTGCCGGTGTTATGAAGAAGTATGCCTTCGCAGGTCTTGAAGCATCTCACGGTGTGTCTGCAAGTCATAGATCAGGTGGTTCTACAGGTCAGAGACAGGACCCAGGTAAAGTTTTCAAAGGAAAGAAAATGCCTGGCCACATGGGCGCAAAGAGAGTGACAAAACAAAACCTTGAAGTGGTTGATGTTGATATGGACCTCTCAATCATAGCTGTCAAAGGTGCTATTCCTGGAAATAAAGACCAGATAGTCTACGTAACTGATGCAATCAAGTTGGGTTACATCCCTGCATAATACAATTCTCCTACACATCACTGTGTAGGATCTCATACTCGTCCAACAAAGTGTCAAAAGTTCAGGTTATTAAATATGATCCGCAGTGGAAAGAAAGATTTTCATTGGAATCTATAAAACTAGAAAAAGCATTTGCAGGTAATTTTGTTGCAATCCATCACATAGGATCAACTGCTGTTGAAGGGTTAAGCGCTAAACCAATTATAGACATTGTTGTAGTGGTTAACAATATCTTTAAAGTTAACAATCAAACGATTGATGGTTACGAATCCCGTGGAGAGCTTGGTATTCCATTCAGAAGATATTTCTCATCAAGTGACTTCCATCTACATGTTTTTGAAGAAAATAATCCAGAAATACAACAACATATTCTTTTTAGAGATTATCTCAGAAATAATTCTGAGGTTAGAAACAATTATGAGACAACAAAACTAGCTCTAGCGAAAAAGTATCCTGATGATAGAATGCAGTATTGCCTTGGA
The DNA here is from genome assembly GCA_023263785.1 of Rickettsiales bacterium. Lineage (GTDB taxonomy): Bacteria > Pseudomonadota > Alphaproteobacteria > Rickettsiales > Midichloriaceae > JALQUO01. The sequence goes on from JALQUO010000001.1 coordinate 330,053, forward strand.
AAAAATTCCCTGATTAACAAAATTATAAAAATGAGTGGTTTCAATGGTCTTTGTCTTCTGAGATATGTATTTCATGATCTTGAGAAAGATTATTATACATCAAAACTAGGTCATAAAGGTTTTTATAAGTTTATCTTGTATGAAGGCTCTGAGATCATTTCTGCTGCATCTGTGTCTCAAGACCTTGTAATTGATGAGATCTCTGGAGAAAATCATTTGGATTCAATGAAAAGACTTCTTGAAAGATGGATTTCAAAAGAAAACAATCTTGTTAGAACTCAAATATAAACATAAGTAATTTACTCACATATTCTGAGCATGCTATACTGCAATCAGAAATAAAAAATCTTTATAATGCATAATAAGATCATAGATGGGAATTTTCAGTCTGATGTTTTACGTCAGCAAATAGCTTCTGAGGTATCAAAGATGCCTATAAAACCAAGATTAGCAGTTGTTCTTGTTGGTCAAAATCCTGCTAGTCAGATCTATGTTAAAATCAAAATGAAGAGAGCTCAAGAAGTAGGTATAGAAACAGAGCTCCATGCATTTGAAGAAGACATATCAAATGAACAAATTCTATCGTCAATAGATAATCTCAACCAAGACACAAGGGTTCATGGGATTTTAGTTCAGATGCCGCTGCCTACTCACATTGATAAAGCTGCTGTTTTGAATGAGATTTCTCCTGACAAGGATGTAGATGGTTTCTCGCCAATAAATGTTGGGTTGTTATATAGTCAGAAACCTATGTTTATTCCATGTACACCTCTTGGCGTAATGCATTTAATAAAAAGTATAAGAACAAATCTATCTGGATTAAATGTGGCAATAGTTGGGAGATCAAATATAGTTGGGAGACCTGTTGCAGAGCTTTTATTGCAATCTGATTGTACGGTAACCATTTTACATTCGAAAACAAGAAATATGGAGAGAATTTGTAGAGAGTGTGATTTAATTATTGCTGCAACTGGCTGTCCAAAGATGATCACAAGAGATCATATAAAGCCTGGGGCAATAGTAATAGATGTAGGAATAACTAAGGTAGACTCACAGATAGTTGGTGATGTTGACTTCAACAACGTAATTGACTTAGTAAGTCATATAACACCTGTACCAGGAGGTGTTGGGCCAATGACAGTTGCCTATCTCCTATCAAACACCCTCAAGGCAGCTAAACTTTTAACTTAGAGAAGAAGGCGTCAGCTGTTTTTTCAAGTAGGCTATTCTGAGTTAGTCTCTTGTCAAGGTGTTGGAAGTCTACTGTATCAATGTTTTGATCTTGAGAAGAACAACTGTAAACGTATAGATCTTCTTTGCCGATCTTATGTTTTTGTATGCACTGAGCGCAGATCTCTTTCATCATGCATTGCATTGGTGAGTTTACTGATGCAACTCCAGAACATTTGAATTTCTTTGATTTTTTTCTCATTTCAGCGACAGCTGCCATTAATTTGTCTGAGCCAATTACAATCATTCTTTTGACATCAGAAAGTTCTATTTGTCCTTCATATGAGTTTATTGCTTCAACCATGTTTCCATGAAATGCTGTGTCAGATGGTCTTGAGGTTTCAAATAGTCCCTCATCGCAACACCAAACAACTGAATCTGCAGCTTCTTCTATTTCCTTGACCTTAAATCTGTCTATAAGGTTTTTATAACCAGCAAAGTATAGGGCCTTACAGCCTTGCTTTCTCATCTCTTTGCCTATTGACATCAACACAGCATTTCCAAGCCCCCCTCCGATTAACATAACAGTCTCATTGTGTGGAATCTCAGTTGGCATACCTGTAGGACCCATTAAAACAACTTTTTCACCAGGGATGAGATTATTGCAGAGCTTTGAAGAGAGTCCCATCTCAAGAACTATGAGTGAGATGCAATCATCCTTTACCTCAGCACCTGTCAAGGCAATTCCTTCCATCGGAAACTTATAACCTTTAATGTTCTTTGTGTTGACTTCATACTTTTGTAATCTGAAGAACTGCCCAGGTTTAAAATTAGCTGCTGCCATTGGAGCCCTCACAACTACTTCTATGACATTAGGTGTTAATCTTATAACTTCTTTTGCATTACACGACATAAGATCATCAAGTTTGACCTTTGCCGGTGTAACATTTTGAATCTGCTGCAAAATTCTCTTGTAGCCATCCTTTGCACTTGCCATAGCTTTTACGACGCTTCCATTGTATTTTTGGTCTGCATCTCCAAAGTAGCTAACTTTTGAGCTCTGAAGGAGTCTTGAGTCTTCTCTGGCAAGCATTGTGTTTGGTTTTGTACCAGTAGCTATTATCACTGCTTTTGCAGGCACAACAGTATCTTTTCCATCTATTTTAAATAGGACCTCTTTACAATGACCGAATTCATCATCTATGATTTCTAGGGGCACAGCATTCTCAACGAATCTTATGCCTTCTTCAAAGGCTTTAGAAAGCTCCTCATGATTGATTTTATATGCTGGAGAGTCTTGAAGTCTTTTTCTATAAAATATTGTTACTCCACCCCATTTCTCTAGCAATTTCTGAACCTTCTTTGGATGTTTTTTGAGTTGCCTTGCATGAGCTATGAATTCTCTTGCAATTGCTTTATCTTCATCATTGAGAGTTGCTATGAACTTCTCTCCTAGGACACCATATTGATGTAAGAATTTTCTGATCTGAACTAGGTAGTACTGTAATGCTTCTGTTGCACTATCTATAGCAGTTAAGCCAGCCCCTATGACAACTATTGGCATTCTGAGCTGGAATGGGACTATTGACCTAATTCTGAAGGCTCCACCTGACTGCAAGGACATTAAGAAGTCAGAGGACATCCTAACTCCTTTTGTGAGGCAATTTTTGATATTTGGTATGTTTGGACTCCCTGCACCAACTGAGAGAGCTATATGATCAAACTTGTTATAGAAGTCATAGGTAAGATTACTACCAAACCTAACTCCATCATACATTATGAAGTTCTCTCTTCTTAGCAACAGTAGTCTTATGACGTCAAGCATGTTTTTATCCCAACGGACTGTTATCCCATATTCCATCACACCACCAAAACCCTTTGGCTTCCTGCTCTCAAGTCTTTCAAATAGGTTCTTTACATCCTCAATTGGTTTAAAATGCCCTCTGCCATCATCATCCATCGCCCCTGAGAATGCATTCTGAATTGGCTCCATCTTAAGGCCATCAACTCCAACGACTTGAACCCCAGAGTTTAACAAGTAGTGAGCAAGTGTGAACCCTGCTGGCCCCATCCCGACAACTAATACCTTATGGTCTCCAGTTTGTTTTGGTAAAGGGGTTCTGAAGTTCAAAGGATTCCATCTTGTTAGTAGACTATAGATTTCGAATCCAAATGGTAAATGAAGTACATCCTTTAAGATTTTGCTTTCAACTGATGGAGTATCTACAGGGGTTTGCTTTTGGAAAATACATCCCTTCATACAGTCATTACAAATTCTGTGACCTGTCGCTGCAACCATCGGGTTATCAATCACAATCGTAGCAAGAGCACCTATGATATTATGAGATGCTTTGAGGTAATGCATCTCAGATATCTTTTGGTTTAGTGGACATCCATGTAGTTTTATTCCGAGAGGATTCTCCTGATAACCATCAGGCTTCTTCATCCCATGAGAGCAACTATCCTTAGCTCTGTTATGGCAATAAAGGCAATAATTAGACTCATGGAGTGCCTGTACAGGAGTTGTCTCATCATCATTTAGTTCAAAACCATTTCTGTTCCTAAGATGATTCTGAGGTATCCCGAGGTATCTGTATTCCGTTGAAATAGTTGATTTAAACTTAACATCAGCTCTAAAAACAAAATACTTATGGTAATAATAATTTCTATATCTGCAGGCAAATGCACGAGAAGGAGTTATGCAACTTGTTGTAAATATTAGTTTACATATTGATGTGCGCTTAATTGTGAGAACTGTATTTACATCATGAGAAACCCCTAGTAACTCATAGAATCTTAACATTTCAAGTAATGTAGGTACTTTGAAGTTGGTTGATAACATTATCCATGCAAGCATCTCACCATTCCTTGTGCTGACAACGTCCTCCTGACTGAAGTTTGAATATGACCTAAGATCAGGTACAAGAGCTTCATAATCAAGCTTCATTGGGACTCTGAAGAGAGCACCTCCACTATGAAGTTTCTTGCCTTCAAATGAGTTTATAACCCAAAGAGAGTAATTTTCAATGTGAGTTAAAATTTCTTTATGGTAATTAGCCCACTCAACATCCTGAGATTCAGACTGCTCAAAGACTTTCAGAAATGTATCAGACATATCCATTTCAGCTTCTAACACATCATGTGGATCGCAAGGCAAAATAATCCCATACATCATCAGAGCTGCCTTGATTCCTTTTATGTTTTTCTCTATTTCCTTTAGATCCCTGTCGAGATTCATGACATGTTTCTGTATAAAACCTCTATTGCATCTATAAATTCCATCTAGTCTGTTGTCTTGATTTTTGTATTCATCAACTGCCTCAGAGATATTAAATAAATCAACTAAGAAATCTTCTAGATGTGGCGCGAGCTCAAGGATAAGCTTTGACTCATCAAGCTTAAAAAGAGGGTTTTTAGAAAGCCTCGCATCCAGCATCTTGTTACAAAGCTCAGGTGAATATCTTAGGAGTTTTTCTGTGAAGTAACTGTCAATCTTCTTCAGACCATCAATGGCATAAAGATCTTCAAAGGATAAATCATATTTCAGTTGCAGCTTCGTCATCGATTTTCTTGCTATAAAAGCCTTGTTATTGTAAGTTTATCTGAAGTATACACCAAAAAAGCAATTAATGATGAGTGAAGCAAAAAACAAAATAATAATTCATTCTGATTCCGACTTTGCAGGTATGAGAAAGGCGGGGATGCTCGCAGCAAAGGTTTTGAATGCTCTGGATCCATATGTTAAACCAGGAGTTTCAACTGACTACTTAAATGACCTTTGCCATAAGATGATTTTGGAACATAATGCAATCCCTGCACCTCTCAACTACAAAGACTTCCCTAAGTCAATCTGCACATCTGTAAACCACGTGGTTTGCCATGGTATTCCGAGCGACAAAAAACTCGCAAATGGAGATATAGTCAATGTTGACGTTACAGTAATAGTTGATGGGTGGCACGGTGACACAAGCAAAATGTTCCTAGTGGGTGATAAAGTCCCTATAAAAGCTAAGAGGCTTGTACAGATAACCTATGAGGCAATGATGTTAGGGATAGAAAAGGTCAAGCCAGGGGCAAAGTTCAATGAGATCGGACGAGTAATCCAGGATCATGTTGAAAAGAATGGCTACTCAGTTGTGACTGACTTCTGTGGCCACGGAATAGGTAAGACATTTCATTGCGAACCACAGATTCTTCATTACTATGAAAAACACTATGACTTCCCTATGGAAAAGGGTATGTTTTTTACAATAGAGCCAATGGTCAATGCTGGAAAGCCAGATACGTTGATCTTGAGCGATGGCTGGACTGCTGTCACAAGAGACAGATCCTTATCTGCACAGTTTGAACACACAATAGGTGTAACTGACTCAGGATATGAAATTTTCACAAAGTAGTTAAAATGGAAAAAATCACTTCTCTAAGAGAAATTATGAAGGAGTATGGCATAGGTGCTTATGTTATACCATCAACAGATGAATGGAGAAACGAATATACTCCTCTCCACAAAAAAAGACTAGAATGGATCTGTGGGTTTTCAGGATCAAATGGAGTCCTAATTGTGACTGAAAAGGATTTGATCTTGTTTACAGATGGTAGATATACATTACAGGCAAGAATTGAACTGGGTGATAGTTATACGATCGTTGACATGTATAATCCCTCTGGATGTGATGCGATGGCTTATTGCAAGGGACTTATTGTAGGATATGATCCGATGATTCAGACCTTGAGTGAAATTGAATACTATGAGAAGCTTGGAAAGAGGCTTGGATACTCTATGCAGTCTGTAGAAGATAACCTAGTTGATATATTGATGGGAAATACAAAAAATATCTCCAATGTAAAAACTTTACCTCTTGAGATCACTGGGATGTCAACTGAAGATAAGATAAAAGCAATTATAGAAAAAATCCCAGCAGAATGTGACTACCTAGTTCTGACATCGCTTGCATCAATCTGTTGGCTCCTGAACATAAGAGGGAACGATATTCCTTATAACCCGATGGTCTTGTGCTATATGATCCTTGAGATCAAAACAAAAAAGATACATCTATTTGTAAACACAAGTAAATTACTTAACATTAACGATGTTACCATTTATGATTTAGATTCATTCAAGAATCATGTCAAAGGACTAAAGAGTAGCAAAATAGCATTTGATAAGAAAAATTCACCTATATGGCTCACACATAACATAGAGAATGGAATTGATGTTGAAGACCCAGCTGTAATGTTAAAGGCTATGAAGAACCCAGTCGAGTTGGAGGGATTCAGAAAAGCTCACAGATATGATGGAGTTGCTCTTTGTAAGTTTTGGTTTTGGTTCTATGAGAATCTTGAAATTGGTTTTGATGAAGTATCTGCCGCTGAAAGACTAACAGAATTCAGAAGAGAGAATTTATCGTTTGTTGAGGAAAACTTCAGTACAATATCTGGCTACGGATCAAATGGAGCGATAGTCCACTACGGCCCAAAGAAAGGTTTTTGTAAGGCAATTCCTAGCCCAGGAGAAGACCCAATATACCTTGTTGACTCAGGAGGTCATTATGATTGTGCAGGTACTACAGATATAACTAGGATGTTTGATTTAGGTGGTGCAACAGATGAGCATAAAACTTGCTATACTGCTGTCTTAAAGGGACACATAGCACTTGCTAATGCTGTCTTCCCAGAAGGCACAGCTGGGTCTCACTTGGATGCACTCGCTCGATATTACTTATGGCAAATTGGTTTGGATTACTCTCATGGGACAGGGCATGGTGTTGGACACTTTCTTTCAGTCCATGAAGGTCCTCAGGGAATTACTAAAAGAAACAATGTACCGCTGCGTGAGAATATGATTGTCTCTATTGAGCCAGGATACTACAAGGAAGGACATTTCGGAATGAGAATAGAAAACCTATATGCAATTAAGAAATCATCTAAATTCCCTGGATTTCTTGAGTTTGATCTGCTGAGTATGGTTCCAATTGAAACATCTCTCATAGATTATAATAAAATGACTCAGGATGAGATTACTTGGCTCCAAACACACAATAGAGTAGCTCTCGAGGCAGTAAAGTCAAAACTTACACATGAAGAGCTAGAGTTTGTATCCAGTAGATCCTAATGTCAAGTAAAATACTTTATTTAACATCTGGGCTGGAATACACATTCGACATAAAATCTGATATCATTTGGCAAACAATAACTTTTAAATAAAAAAGCACATGGGATTCAGTTGTGGTTTAGTTGGTTTACCTAACGTTGGTAAGTCAACCTTATTCAATGCATTGACAAGTAGCAGCAATGCATCAGCTGCAAATTACCCTTTTTGTACCATTGATCCAAATTTTGGAAGTGTAGCAGTACCTGATAAACGTCTTGATGAACTCGCGAAGATAGCTGGATCAGAGAGAATCATACCAAACAGAATGGAGTTTGTTGACATTGCAGGGTTAATAGAAGGAGCAAGCAAGGGAGAAGGATTAGGGAATCAATTCCTTGGACATATAATGGCTGTAGATGCAATCGCATACATCCTGAGATGTTTTGATGATGAAGATATAATTCATGTCAGAAACCAAGTAAATCCCCTTGCTGATGCAGAGATCCTTGAGCTTGAGCTGATCTTAGCTGACATGCAGAGCTTACAAAAGCGTATAGTTAGCATTGAGAAAAAAGCCAGGCAGGATAAGGAACTCAATGCTCAAATGGAGTTGATGCAATTTGTTCTTAAGACTCTAGAGGATGGAAAACCTGCAACCACCTGTATGAATCCTGAGAATATGTTAGAGGTCAAGAAACTTCAACTCCTAACAGGTAAGCCATCATTTTTCATATGCAATGTAAAAGATAGTGATATTCTTACTGGGAACAGTTATACAGAGCAAGTTATGCAGTTCGCAAAGGAACATGCTAAAGAAGCTATTATAATCTCTGCAAAAATTGAATCTGAAATAGCATGTATTGAAGATGAAGCTGAACGTGATGAGTTTCTATCAATGTTGGGAATGAAAGAAACTGGTTTAGATAATGTCATAAGGGCTGGCTACAAGATGCTGGACCTACTGACTTTCTTTACTGTTGGACCAAAAGAAGCAAGGGCATGGAACGTGAGAAAAGGTGCATGTGCACCAGAAGCAGCTGGTAAGATCCACTCAGACTTTGAACGAGGTTTCATTTGTGCTGACGTCATAAGCTTCGAAGATTTTCGAGACTACGGCGGTTGGGTCAAAGCAAAAGAAAATGGAAAAGTTGATGTCCAAGGAAAACAGTATGTCATGAAAGACGGCGATGTGGTCCTCTTCAAATTCAATGTCTAAATAATCCTAAGTATTTTACTTAGGTATATTTTCTTAGTTGTGCAGGCTCTCAGCTGAGCCATTTATTTAATCATAAGTATTTTACTTGACTTTAGAAAATCAAGCTTTCAGAGTGCTCAATAATTTATTTCTCTGGATCAAATGACATTAAAGCTAGTGCCTTACCAACGCCATATCTCCTGAGGATGACTCCGATTTTTCTATCACCATCGTATATCTCATCACCGCTCGAGAAATCACCTTCGATGGCATAGACTTTTTTCCTTATGACTCCACGGAAATGGGTTCTTGTTATTACTTCCTGTCCGATGTAGCATCCTTTATCAAAACTAATTGAATTAAACTTATCAAAACCAACATCAAAAGGAAAATATTTACCTGAATCAAAATCAACATAAAGCTGTGGCAGTAGCAACTCATAATGTATATCATTAAAGTCTTTAAAACCATCAGCGAGGTTCTTGGAGGAATATGATCTAAATCCAAATGCATCATGCCGAGGATCTTTGTATCCCTTATCTATAGATCCATCAGACCAATATACAACAACATTCTCATCAACTCTGAAATCAACCTTTGCCCCCAATTTATATTTATTTAAAATTTCAATTATGTCATCAATTGCACAAGAGTTGCAATCAAGCATAAAACGCTCATCAGATACTTTTTTTACAAATAGGTCATGTAAAAGCTTTCCTTGTGGTGTTAGTATCAAATTATATTGCAAATCGTCAGCAGACATTGCTTTTATGTTATTGGTGAGAATTTGATGTAAAAAACTAGCACTATCAATTCCATCTACAATCAGTATTTTTCTATCTTTAATTTTCATAATTTTTGACATTTTTCTCTCATTAAAAAACATGCATCTCCATAACTAAAAAATCTAAATTTTTTTTCAATTGCACTTCTATATAGTTTTTGCCCAAGCTCAACACTTCCTAAGAATGCACAAACAAGAATAAAGAGAGTACTCTTTGGAAGGTGGAAGTTTGTCACGAGGCAATCAACTATCTTGAATTCATATCCCATCGTTATGAATAGATTTGTATGGTTTGAGTGAGGGAATATTTCTTTTTCTCCACAGAAATTCGCAGCACTCTCAAGTGTTCTTATAGCTGTTGTACCTACAGCAACAATTTTTTTCCATTTGATTTTGCATCATTTATTGTATCACATGCAATTTGATCAATGCTATAAAACTCCCTATGCATTTTGTGCTCTGAGATATTCTCTGTCCTCACAGGTAAAAAAGTACCACTCCCAACATGTAATGTAACATAGACTACTTTTACACCTTTGGATTTTATGAGCTCAAGCAATTCATTCAAGAAGTGTAATCCAGCTGTAGGTGCTGCAACAGATCCATTAACTTTTGAGAATACTGTCTGATATAAAGTTTTATCATTCTCATCTGCAGGGCGCTTTATATAGGGGGGAAGGGGCATACTGCCAACAATATCTAGCTCTTTGTAGAACTCATCTGCTGACAAATTGAACTCAATTACATCCATATTATTGTCATTGAATTTCTCAACAACCTTACCGTAAAGGGTTTCTGAAAACTTCACCTCAGATCCAAGTAAGAGTTTTTTCTCGGCTTACTTAGAACTTCCCAAGTTTCATTTTCCAAACCATTAATCCTATTTGTAAGATTTATTCGGATTCTCTCATTGTTTATTTCTCCATAGAGGCAAGAAGGTATAACGCGGCTATCATTGAGTACTAAAACATCTCCAGCTTGAAGGATTTTATGAATGTCTTCAAATACAATTTCTTGTGGCTCATTACTCCAACACATCAGACGCGCTTTACCCCTCTCGTGAGGGTATTCAGCTATCAACTCATTAGGTAATTCAAAATCAAAATCCTTCAACATTTATACTAAGATCCATTATTCAGTTGCAGATTATTGTAAATAACAATATAATTTTAGGTTTAGATGAAACAATATATATCATAAGCAAAAAAAACATGTCAGAGCTACCAAAAGTTTTCAAAAAAGGATCTATGAGGTTTGATGTTGAGAAAGGAAAAACATATCACTGGTGTGCTTGTGGCCTCAGTGCAAACCAACCATTTTGCGATGGCTCACACAAAGGAACTGAGTTTAGTCCTATGCAGTACACAGCATCAGATGACAAAACAGTTGGCTTCTGTGGTTGTAAATATAGTAAAAATAAGCCATTGTGTGATGGATCTCACAAGCTTCTAGAAACTAATGACTAAAATACATATGGTACAAAAAAGCATTAATTACGATGATGGAATAATAAAAGCCTTCACCATAGCAGCATTCTTCTGGGGGGTTTTTGCAATGTTCATGGGTGTGTGGATAGCCCTTGAACTCACTTATCCTGCATTTAACCTAGATCTTCCGTGGACATCATTTGGTAGAGTAAGACCAATGCATACAACTGGGATAATCTTTGGATTTGGAGGTAATGTGCTTTTTGCTACATCCTTCTTTGTGGTGCAGAGAACATCTCAGGTAAGGTTAGCAATGAATGGACTTGCAAGGTCTGTCTTTGTTGGATACCAACTCTTTTTGGTTCTGGCTGTCTCGGGATACCCATTCGGTATAACACAAGGCAAAGAGTATGCAGAGCCTGAATGGTATGCTGATTTGCTTCTCACAATTATTTGGGTTGCTTACTTCATAGTTTTTGTAATGACTCTTAGGAACAGGCAAGAGAAACACATATATGTCTCTAACTGGTTTTACCTATCATTTATCTTTGTTGTTGCAATGCTTCACATAGGCAATGGTTTAGCAGTTCCTATCTCACTCACAAGCCCTAACAGTGTGCCAATGTTTGGTGGCGTCCAGTCAGCAATGATTCAGTGGTGGTATGGACACAATGCTGTTGGATTCTTCCTCACAGCTGGCTTCATAGGCATAATGTATTATTTTATACCAAAAAGAGCTCAGAGACCAGTTTACTCATACAGGCTATCAATACTGCACTTCTGGGCACTGATTTTTCTATACATCTGGGCAGGAGCACATCACCTTCACTACACATCAATACCTGATTGGACTCAGACCCTTGGGATGACAATGTCAATCATCCTATGGGTCCCATCATGGGGTGGGATGGTGAACGGTATCATGACACTATCTGGTGCCTGGGATAAGCTCAGAAGAGATCCTGTGTTATCATTTATGGTAATAGCAGTAGCATTTTATGGAATGAGTACATTCGAGGGACCTGTGCTTGCAATCAAAGGAGTAAATAGACTTGCACACTACACAGAATGGATAATTTCACACGTTCACTCAGGTGGCCTTGGATGGGTAGCATTTATAAGCTTTGGAGCTCTTTATCACATGGTGCCTGTCCTTTGGAATAAGCCAGATATGTATTCAGTAAGACTTATCAATATACATCTGTGGCTAGGAACAATTGGGATCGTATTATACATCACATCTATGTGGGTTGCAGGAATAACACAGGGGCTTCTATGGCGCTCATACAACGACGTTGGATTTCTACAATACTCATTCATAGATATTGTGAGTATGTTGCACCCTTACTACTTAATAAGGGCAATCGGTGGGATTTCGTATCTTTCCGGGTTCATTGTCATGATATATAATGTCTATATGACAATTAGAACTCAGCCTCAGGAGACACAAGAATCCATTAAGGCTAAGACTATGAAATCAATTGCTGCTGAAACTGTTTAACTACAAATTGTAACAAATAAATTTGGGAATATGGCTGATGACTTAAATCATAATGATAATCCTCATAGGAAGCTTGAAAAAAACATGTTTTTGCTGCTTTGCTTCGTTGTGGTGGTTACGGCAATCGGTGGGATGGTAGAGATTCTACCTCTGTTTAAGAAGGAGGTCTCAATTGAGGTGGTTGAAGGCGTGAGGCCATACACTCCTCTTGAGCTGGCCGGCTTCAACATATACAAAAGAGAGGGATGCTATAATTGCCACAGCCAGCAGATCAGGAAGATTGCTGAAGATGTAGAGCGATACGGACATTATTCTCTTGCAGCTGAGAGCATGTATGATTATCCATTTGCTTGGGGGTCTAAGAGAACTGGGCCAGACCTAGCAAGGATAGGAGAAAAATACTCAGATGATTGGCATATACAGCATTTGCATAACCCTAGATCTGTTGTGCCTCAGTCAATCATGCCGAGCTATTCTTTCCTTTTACATGCTAGACTTGATACCTCTGAGATCCAAAGAAATATGGAAATTCTCAAGATGCTTGGAGTTCCTTATTCTGATGATGACCTTGCTAAATATACACATGATATCGAAGTGCAGCTTGGAAAAGAAAAAAACCAACAAATGATAGATGATTTTATAAAAAGATACCCAGGAGCAAAAATCAGAAAATTCAACAATAAATCAAATGAGATAACTGAATTAGATGCACTGATAGGACACCTTCAGGCGCTCGGAAATAAAGTTGATTTGAAAACCAATAAAGGAATAGATTGGTGATTATGTTACGACACAAAAAATAAGAAAAATTATTTCGAGGTAATTTATGTGGCAAAATATGCACATTTTTCTTACAATACTACTGTGTATTTCGTGTATTGGCATAGTTCTTTGGGTCTTCAGACCAGACTCGAAGAAAGTCTACGATGAATATAAGATGATGCCAATGAAAGACGAACATGGCAGAAAAGAAAAATAAAAAAGAAGAAAATAATCATTCTGAGCACCAATGGGATGGGATCACAGAGTATAACAATCCTGATCCTAAATGGCTAAGAATAACGTTCTATATTACAGTTTTCTTTTCACTTGGCTATTGGATACTATTCCCATCTTGGCCAACTCCAGAGGATAAAGGAACTCTTGACTGGTCATCTGAGAAGCAGCTAGAGGAGGATCTGAAGGTAATGCATAAGGTCCGAGAGGAGTATCAAACAACATTTGATAAGGCTTCTTTTGATGAAATAATGAAGGATCAAAAACTCCTCCACTTCGCCATGGAGAGTGGAAGATCGATATTTCAAAACAACTGTGCAGTATGTCATGGAGCAGGGGGCGGAGGTAATCCAGGATATCCTAACTTGACTGCTGGTGCGTGGCTATGGGGTGGAAAAATAGATGATATATATCAAACCCTACAGCATGGAATCAGGAGTTCTGATCCTGATACGCGTGACTCTCAGATGCCTGCCTTCGGACGTGATAAACTACTCCCAGACGATGACATCAAGCTCATGGCATACTATGCAATTTATCTTGCAAAAACTGATGATGAGAAAGCTAAAGATAAGTCAATAGATCTGCAGAAAGCAAATCAAGTGTTTCAAGCAAACTGCGCATCATGCCATGGAGCAGATGCAAAAGGCAACACAATCGTTGGTGCACCTAACCTAACTGATGCTATATGGTTATATGGTAGTGATTATGAGACAGTCCATGACGTCATATATAATGGTCGTGGAGGACTTATGCCTTACTGGAAGGGGAAGCTGAGTGATAGCGAGATAAGATCTGTAGCAGTATATGTACATCAGCTAGGTGGTGGGCAGTGATGTTGTGCTTTCTTGCTGAGTTTCAACTCTTTCCTGTTTTTTCTGTAGTTGCTGCTGAGTCTGACTCATCTGCCGTTTAGCTTCTGTCCATCCTTCTACAATAATTTTTGCTGCTTCTTCAAAAATCCCTTCCTTCCTTCGTAGAGTAGGAAATTCATTATATTTCTCCTCTGTTATTTTAGTCATTTTTATCCTTATGTTTACTTACGTATATTTTAAACAAATATTAGTAAGTGTACAACAACAAAAAGCTATCAGAGAATTAAAATATCTATGAGTTTGAAATTTTCTTGTTGATAGTGTGTATATAATAAAAATAACTAAAAAAGAAATTGGATTTAAACTATTCCATACTGAGTTCTGTAGAAAAAGAATCGATAGCTCATTTCTATGAATATTTTTATACAACCTATCTGATTTTAAGATCGCGACAAGGAAAATTATAACAATTGACAGATCAAACAAGAATGGAACAATTGATCCATCTGTAAGAGTCCTGTAGAGCATCCCTAAGACCACTGAAGTGACCGTTAGTTCATTGAATATCCTTCCATTGCTTTCAACATGGATCAACCCAGATAAAGCTGACATCAGGCAGAGGAAAAGCATCAAAAGATAAATTTCTGAATAGCCAAAAAAATAGTACAAGATAACTGATATTATGCCACCAAAGATCTCAAGAAAAAAATAGTGTAGATTAATTTTTGCTCCACAGTAATTGCATTTAAATCTTGAAAAAATCCAACTGAGAATTGGCAGATACTCATAAAATTTCAATGGATGCATACAAACTGAGCAGCATGGAGGCTGAGTGTGATTCTTGTTCATTCCTGAGATTTCAATACCTCTAGGAATCCTAAAAAGAAGAGTCGTTGTATAATTTCCCATCAGAATACCAAAGAGAATTGCAACTATTAATTCCAAAAAAACCATTAAATTTGTAAAAACTATTCAAGGTACAGTCTTTAACATAATTCCAATATTTTTTCATATATACAAAAACTAATAGGTAATGATATACTGTTCTAAAAATTTTAAAAATAAAAAATGGTCAAAATTACTGTTCGTGAAGCACTGCGAGATGCAATGGCTGAAGAAATGCGTCGCAATAAAGATGTATTTGTAATGGGTGAAGAGGTTGGTTTTTATAATGGTGCATACAAAGTCACTCAAGGTTTGCTAGATGAGTTTGGTGTTGAGAGAGTAATAGACACCCCAATAACAGAACACGGATTTGCAGGCATAGGTGTTGGTGCAGCCTTTACAGGTCTTAGGCCAATCATAGAGTTCATGACATTTAACTTCGCAATGCAGGCAATAGATCAAATTATTAATTCAGCTGCAAAGACTTTATATATGTCTGGAGGGCAAGTAAAATCACCGATAGTCTTCAGAGGTCCAAATGGTGCAGCTGCTCGTGTTGGTGCTCAGCACTCTCAAAATTATGCAAGCTGGTATGGACATGTACCTGGGCTAAAAGTCATAGCGCCTTACTCAGCAGAAGATCATAAAGGACTTCTCAAGAGTGCTATAAGAGATGATACACCAATAATTTTCCTTGAAAATGAGCTTTTATATGGAGAATCTGGAGAGGTTAGTGATGACCCAGAACATCTAATACCAATAGGAAAAGCAAAAGTCTGCAGAGAAGGCGCTGATGTAACAATTGTAAGCTATTCTATACAGGTTCGTGATTGCCTAGCAGCAGCTGAGAAGCTATCATCAGATCATAACATATCAGCAGAAGCCATAGACCTCAGAACAATCAGACCACTTGATATAGATACTGTTTTAGATTCAGTTAAGAAAACAAATAGACTTGTTGTTGTAGATGAATGCTGGCCATTCTGTTCAGTTGCCTCTGAGATCTCAGCACAAGTTATGGAAAAAGCATTCGATTATCTTGATGCACCTGTTACAAGAGTTAATGCCAAGGATGTGCCACTTCCTTATGCTGTTAATCTTGAGAAGATGGCCTTGCCATCAATAGATGAGATAATTTCTGCAGCAAAGAGTGTTTGCTACAGGTAGTTATTATAGTGTTATGGCTTTAGTTGTTTGACTTCTGTCAGCAACTAGTGTTTGAGAGAACTTTCCTTTTGCCTCATTAAAGTCAGATTGTAATTGTGTGAGTTTTTCTTTTAAATCATCTGATATTCCATATGCTGGATTCTTTTTGAAGAAATCAGTTTTAAATATTGCATTTAACAATAAAGCGAGAAACGACATTACATTTTCACCTGCAATTTCTGCGTAGTCCTTTATAGTCTCTCCTAATGTTGCTTTTACCTTCTAATTCTCTACACGCTTGTTTAATCCATCTGCCAGTTGCAGTATCATTTTTTACTTCTTCTTGAAGTTTTTTGAGTAAATCTAATGTTTTTTCTTTATCTTTTTCTGGAGAAGCACTAGTTGCACCTTTTATTTCTCCAAAAATTTCTAACAGTTGATCTATATCGCTCTTTATTTCAATTCTACTTTCTACCTCAGGTTCTTTCTTTTGAGAAACAAAAAGTGATGGAATAAATCTATCTCTAGCAGCCTCCAAAAATGTTTTAAAATCTTTACTTTGTGAAGCATCAAGTCGTTTTTGTTCTACACATGACTTAATTTTTTCATCAATCCTACTAAATAAAACTTCTTGTGAGTACAAAAATTTCTCCTTTGCTTCGCTTATACCAATAAAGTTAATATTAGCATCAATGCCAGATCTTTCTTGTAAAAGAGCTAAAACAGGATAGACTTGTTTCATTGTTTCTGTTGTAAGAAGATTGACTTCATCAATGGTATTAAGAGCTTCCTTAAATTCCTTAACAAGTAAGTTTTTTCCAAATACTCTACATGCAAAATTTAGGTATGCATCTTCTGTCATCATACCATTTTCATCAAGAAATGACATATTGCCTGCACTATCTCTAGTTTCAAGATTTCTATTTATTATTTCGATAAGTTCTTTCATAATCTTTTATGTTGTTTTAACTCTCTAATGTTTAACTAATTTATGTTAAAAATATGTGAAGAATTTTGCTCCCCGAAAAAAATTAACATATCGAATCTAAAATCACAATTTAAAATCCATCTTCACTATTTTCATAAGTCATGTATACTCAAAGAAAAAATAGTTAATAAGCAGTAAATATGAACTTTTCTGGAAAAAATGTACTTCTTACTGGTGCTACAGGTGGCATTGGGCAAGCAATCTTAAAGTCCTTTATTGAAGCAGGTGCAAGAGTTGTAGCTAGCGGAACAAGAGTTGAAGTACTTGAGACAATATGCTCTGAGTTCGGTGAGGATGCAATACCTGTAGCATGCGACCTGCGAGATCATAATTCAATCAATAACTTATTTGAAATAGCTAAGGAGAAACTAGGCTCAGTCGACATACTGGTATGCAATGCTGGAATTACAAAAGATAACCTTGGTATGGTTATGAAGATGGATGATTGGAATGACGTCATCAATGTTAACCTTACATCAACTTTCCTATTGAATCAGCTTGCCTCAAAATCAATGCTCAGGACAAAGTTTGGGAGAATCATCAACATCGCATCTATCGTTGGAGTTACAGGAAATCCAGGACAAGCAAACTATGTAGCATCTAAAGCAGGAATGATTGGATTTTCAAAGAGCTTGGCGGCTGAGTTCGCAACAAGGAATATAACGGTCAACTGCATAGCTCCTGGCTTCATAGAAAGCCCTATGACAGACAAATTAAATGATTCGATTAAAGAACAGCTTTCAAAGAAGATCCCAATGCAGAGGATGGGTAATCCAGAGGAAATAGCACATGGAGTTTTGTTCCTTGCATCTGAGAAGAGCAGCTACATCACAGGGCATACCCTTCACATCAACGGCGGAATGTTCATGAATTGATATGTCAACATTTGAGCCATTTGAGAATCAATCGGATCTTTGGTGGGATGAAGGAGGTCCCTTCGCACTCCTACATAGGCTCAATCCAATCAGATTAAAGTACATTACAAATAATATAAAGAATAATTTAACTGAAGATTTCAAACAACTAAAAGCAATCGATGTTGGATGCGGAGGAGGAATTTTAACCATACCAATGGCAAGACTAGGAATGGATGTTCATGGACTTGATCCAGGTAAAAAAAATATAGATGTCGCAAAAGAGAAATCTCACCTTGCTGAGTTGGATATAAAGTACTATGCGAAACATCTCGAAGATATAGCTTCACTAGATGAACACAGAGGGCAATATGATATTGTCACATCAATGGAGGTAGTCGAACATGTTGATGATTATAAATCTTTCCTGATGGATCTCTGTAAGCTTCTGAAGCCTAATGGATTACTATTTCTTTCATCCATCAATCGGACCATCAAATCGTTTACAGAAGCGATCGTTGCAGCTGAGTATCTATTGAGATTTGTACCAAAGGGAACTCATGAATGGAATAAGTTTCTTAAGCCTTCAGAAATAGTAGAGGTGACAAAATCATGTGGAGTTGATGTGATAGATGTAGTAGGAGTGACTCTAAATCCCCTTACAAAGCTCTGGAGTCTCTCACAGGACACATCAGTTAACTATATGATGTGTTTTAGGAAGCAAGCTATTTGACTTTCACATAGCTTCCTGGTGCATCTTCTATTGGTATCTCAATCTTCTCAGCTTTGATACTTTCTCCGTTTAAGTTATTTACTGACATCCAATTACTCCAGTCATTCCACCAAGATCCATCTTTATATTGAGCCTTATCTAACCAATCTTGTGGATTTTCTTTTTTATGTCTTTTGATTTCTTTGTCTCAATTGGATCAAACCAATATCCATACTTATTCTTATCCGGATGATTTATAACAGCTGCAACATGTCCTGACTTACTCAAGATAAATCTCTTGTTGTTGGTGCCGCTGTAGAGTTTTAAACCTTTATAGACAGACTCCCATGGTGCTATATGGCCATCCTGTGTTGCAAAGAAATATATTGGACATTTTATGTTACGCAGATCAATATTAACACAATCCAATACCAAATTGTTTTTAGCTAACAGATTATTTTGATATAGATCTCTTAAGCATTGCTTATGCATTTCATAAGGTATTCTAGTGCTATCTGAATTCCAATAGAGCACGTCGATCGCCTTTGGCTCATTACCAAGTAAGTATTTATTTATGAAGTAATACCAAATCATATCATTGCTCTTGATGATACTGAAGGTACTAAACATATCCTGTCCAGATATAAAACCTTTTTCCTGCATGTGATTCTCGATCGTATCCAGCATCTCATCTGTTATGAACACTTTAACATTTCCACATCTTTCGAAGTCAGTGAGAGTAGTTAACAGAGTAATGGATTTTATACCTTTGATATTTTTTGCATTTAGGTATGAAGCTCCGATTGATAGGAGAGTACCACCCATGCAGTAACCAACGCAATTGATTTCATCAACTTTAGCTATTTTTTTACTTGCTCTATTGCTTCTACCAATCCATCCTTGAGATAATCTGAAAGAGTTGTTTTTGACATTGTCTCATCAGGGTTGACCCATGAGATCATAAAGACTCTATAACCATTGTCTACGAGCCACTTAACATAAGAATACTTAGGATCTAAGTCAAGTATGTAAAATTTGTTAATCCATGCAGTAGCAATTAAAATTGGTGTTTTGTGTGTGTGTTCTCAGTAGTGTTCTCATAACAAATTAGCTGCATTAGTTTATTTTGGAAGACAACCTTGCCCTTTGTCGCCGCAAGGTTTTTGCCTAATTCAAATGCTTTTGTGTCGACTGTATTAATCATGAAATAGCCATCAGGGCTGTTCTGTACATCATTTAAAAACATCTCAGTACCCTTGAGAAGATTCTCACATGATGTCTCACGCATCTTATTGATTATCTCATCATTTAAACTAGGGATATTCTTCGGATTGCACATCTTACTAAATTCTTCCCATAAAAACTTCAGAGTGTTGTGTTCATCCTTTTGCTCTCCAGCAAAACCCTTGATATTCTGTTCAGTAGCTCCTAGAAGCCCTCTGCTATATTCTTGAAATGTCCCAAATAATTTCTTGTAATTTTCCGTTACATCTTTTCCAGACATAACGTTTTGCATCAAATCAGATGTATTTTGTTGCCAGGATTTGAAAAGATCGGTTGACAATTCAAAGATCTTCTTTGAAGAATCTAAGGCATTGTTAAAATCTTGACTCTGATCTTTTGAGAAATCCCTCTCGAAAAATGCTTCCATACTTTCAGACAAGAAACTCGTCACAAGATTATTGTATACTTCTGGCAACATAGGATTAGAATGGAGCTTCTTCATCATAATATATATTGCCTTCTGGTAATTGCCGACAGCTGTTTGTAAGTTACTAAAGTTTTGTTGCATACTTATTGATTTTCGTAAAATGTTTATGAACAAACCACATGAATATATAATACAACTTATTTCTGCAGTGAGAGAGACTAAATTTTAAATTGAATAGGAAAATTGTTTTGTTTGTGTTGTTTAAATTTAACACATTAAACTTAAGTAAATTACTTGGTATTAGATTGAGATGTCTTTGAAATACCATATTTACCTGGGTTTATACCCAAGTAAAATAGTTAGGATTATTCTGTTGTGCCAGTTATCATTTTTTGCTCACCATTTAGTCTAGCAATAACTGTCTCACCTCCAACCATTGTTTGCCCAACCAACACAGCTGGCTCAACACCTTCTGGTAGGAATACATCAACTCTGCTTCCAAATTTTATAATACCATATCTAGAGCCACCTTTTACCTGATCTCCATCTTTAACATTACAGACTATTCTTCTTGCTATTAGACCTGCTATCTGCACTAGTCCAACTTCTCTACCATCCACAGTATTTATTAAAACTGATTGTCTTTCATTATCTTTACTTGACTTATCAAGTGATGCGTTGATGAACTTACCTGGTCTATATGCAGCTTTTGTAACAATTCCTGTCACTGGTATTCTGTTGACATGAACATTAAATACATTCAAAAAGATACTAACTCTTGTACCTGTTTTACTTTGTGCTTGTAATTCTTCAGGGAAGTCAGCATTTCTTTCAATTGCACTAACCACTCCATCAGCTGGACTAATTACAAGATGGTCATCAACTGGTGTGATTCTTTCTGGATCACGGAAAAAGTATACGCAAAAGATTGCACCTATTAAGCATACCCAGCCAAATGAATCAAAAAACATTAAACATAGGAAAGTTATTGCAAATGCAAAGATTATAATATTGTAACCTTCTTTATTAATTCTTGGCATCAAAAACTTAATTATTTCTTCCATAAGTAAACTATTTATTTTATGTGATCGATGCTAAAATCTATATCAACTGATTAAACAATAATCAACTTTTAAAATTCATTATGCCAAAACAATCAACTGTACAAAAGGTCTTCGATTCAGTGGCAGACAAATATGACCTCATGAATTCACTCATGAGCTTTGGTTTGCATCATCTTTGGAAAAAGCAGTTTATAGCACTTATAGAGCCATATAAAACACACACATTGCTTGATGTTGCAGGAGGTACAGGAGACATTGCAATGGGTTTTTTGGACTGCGGAGGAAGTAATGCAATTATATGTGATATCAACCCTAATATGCTTGCTGCAGGCGATAAGAAGCGCTTAGATACAGGAACATTCAATAAGTATAAAGATAGACTTTCAACAGTCTGTGCTGATGTTCAGAACTTACCATTTGATGATTGTTCTTTCGATAGAGTCACAATATCATTTGGCATAAGAAATGTAGCATCAATTCAACAGGGATTAGACGAGATGTTTAGAGTTTTAAAAGTTGGTGGTAAGTTTCTATGCATGGAGTTTCTAAGACCAGAGTCAGAAGGTATAAGAAGAAAAATATATGGCTTCTTTTCATTTAATATTATACCTGTAATAGGTAAGGTAGTAGTTGGAGATGAAAAACCATACGAATACTTAGTTGAGAGCATCAGGCAATTCCCAAAGAAAGATGATTTTATTGAAATGTTGAAAAAATCTGGATTTGAGAGAATTCAAACAAAGATTTTACTTGAAGATGTAGTTGCTGTATATAGCTGCTATAAATTGTGTGAGTAAAGATGTTATCAAAAATATTAATTATTATTTTCTTTGGCGCAATAATAAAAAGGATTTTTAATAAACCTCAAATTGAGGGACTGGAGTTATTCCTTCTAAAGATAGGAATTCCTACAACGCTTTTTACATTTGTTTTTAAAAATGATTTAAATAATGTCTTTAATCAATCATATGCTATAAGTTATTTGGTTGCATTCGCTATTTCTTGCTTTATAACGATTTCAATTTTTTTCAAAAAAAAGATCTCAGAAATATCCATAAGAACATTGTGTGGCACATATGCTAATGCAGCAATTTATACAATGCCAGTCATGACATTTATTTTAGGTGATCCGAAGGCAGCTGTACTTGGTAATATCCTGCAAATTGTCTTCATACAGCCAGCTTTTATAACTATTTTTTCAATACTTCAAAAGAGAAAAAGCTCAATTTTTAAGAATATAATCACCTCACCAATAGTTTTCATGCCATGTCTAGGATTGGTTTTGAATTATTTTAATATCAATCTTAATCCTGCAATTCTTGAGCCTATTGAAGTAATAGCTAGTGCATCTGCTCCGTTATCTTTACTTGTTTTTGGTATGACTTTAGGTAGCTTTAAGATATCAAAGGCAAACAAAGATATTATTCTGGTCTCAATAATGAAAAATATTATTCATCCATCTACTGCTTTTATTGTAGGTAAATATTTTTTCTATTTACAAAACTATTGGCTGAAAGGCCTGTTGATTTCAACAGCGGCACCAACAGCATTTGTTGCATATCTTTTAAGTAAAAGGTTTTCGGATGAGGGAGAATTTGTGAGAGATGCGGTTGCTCTAACTTCAATGGTGTCTATTCTGACTCTGATTATCATATATGCTGTTGGGATTTAAAATTCTCAACACAACTTCCTACCATTTGGGACTCTTGGATCAACAGTAACTAAACAAATTGAGTCTTTTTCATCAGCAAATCCAACTAATAAAAATTGTGATAAAAATCCTGCTATATTTTTTTTCACCTAAATTTACACAACCTACAATTTGCTTTCCTATAAGTGAATCATGTGTATAATTGACAGTAACTTGAGCAGATGTTTGTAAAATCCCTATATCATCTCCAAAATCAGCCCATATTTTAAAAGCAGGTTTTTTAGCTCTTTGAAATTCTTCCACTTTTACAACTGTACCGGAGCGAAGGTCAACTCTTTCAAAATCTTCATATGTGATTGTTTGTATACTCATTTCTCATTGTTTATTTTAAATTATTTTCTTCATCAATTACAATTACTTGAGATGGTTTTATTGGCTCAAGATTAGGTGTTAGGAAAAGCATCTTCCTGACTGCTTTGGGCCTTGAGATATGCTCTAAATCTATTTTCAACAGCCTAATTCTTTCTTCCTCCTCTGCGATCATTCTCTCTATTTTCTTGAGCTCATTTATCTTTTGTCTTGAATTATATTTTATTGCGAAAATAAGATATATTGTGCATAGAACAACAAGCACAAGGCAAATAGCTATTCTGTTTTGAATCTTCTCATTCATATAATCGATTTTGCAAAATCTTTAGAGCTGAATTCAAGTAGATCTTCGATCCTCTCACCAACACCAACAGCATAAACTGGAATGTTATATTTTTTGCTTGCTCCTACTACAACACCACCCTTTGCAGTACTATCCAACTTTGTAAAGATTAGTCCTGTGATTGGTACTATTTGTTTGAAAGTAGAAATCTGATTATATGCATTCTGACCAGTTGTGCTATCAACAACCATTATGATCTCGTGCGGTGCAGCGCTATCAATTTTTTGTAAAACTCGTACACATTTCTGTAGCTCATCCATCAGATTGGTTTTATTATGTAATCTTCCTGCAGTGTCAAGAATTAGAATATCAACATCTTGCTCCTTTGCTTCAACAAATGCTTTATATCCAACACTTGCAGGGTCTGCATTCTGATCTCCTGTAATTACAGAACAACCAACCCTTTTACCCCATTCTTGTAACTGGTCAACTGCTGCAGCTCTGAAGGTATCACAAGCACCCAGCATTACCTTAAGGTTTTTATTTTTGAATTGCATGGCAAGCTTCCCTGCAGTTGTTGTTTTTCCATTCCCATTGACACCACAAAGCATCAACACAACTGGCTTTTTCTGATGCTTATTGATATCTAATGGCCTCTCATTTGGAATTAATATATTTGCAATTTCTTCTTTCAAAAGATCTTTTATTTCATCGAAAGAAATATTATCCTCAAACCTTTTTTCCTTCAAATTTTTTATGAAGTCTGATGTGACTTCATATCCCATATCACTCATTAATAGTAAATCTTCAAGCTCCTGTAATTTTTCATCATCTAATTTTACTTTACCTGTAAATATCTTTGATATTCCACCTGATAAGGCATTGGATGTTTTGACGAATTTATCTTTTATTGATTTTATCCAACTCATCTATTGTCTTCTTATTTTTTTAAATTCTTCTTCAATTTTTGTAAGTTCTTTTATTCTATTATGAAAATCTATTCTGTCGTTAGGATTTGTAGCTGCATTTTGCTTATTTTGAAGATCTTGCTTCATATTCTTGATCTTATCACTGTAATCCTTCTCCACAAAATTTTGAGATTTATTTGCTTCTTTAAGACTTTGTAGTTCTTGTTGTAATTCTTGAGATTTAGCAGGATCACTAAGCTTTATGATACTGTCATCATGAAGGGATTGCCTAAACGAATTAACTGGTTTACTTAAAGAATCAAAAAACGAGTTAACTGTACCTCTAGCTGCTTTCCATTTATCAAGCACACCTTTGCCTTCTTTTTCCTCACCATCTTTACCATATCTTAGGTTTAGCAATGCACCCATGCCATAGTTAGCATTTATGACTTTCAATGTTGAGCCAATACCCATTCCAATTCCACTTATACCATTCCATAGAGATGCAAAGGCGTGAGAGCTTGGTGATAATTGCGAATCACTAAGCGAGTCAGCAAGCTTAGGTACATGTTCAACAAAACTCTGGCATATTAAAGCCATAATCAGCGCATAAAAATATGTTGAAACATTTAGTACAGCATCAACTGCATCTTCATTGTCTGGCATCCACCAAGTCATAGACCAAAAGAATTCGTGACATGTTATACTGTAATTTAATAAATCACCAAGATTCTTTTGCATTAAGTTAAGTGTTAATCCCATACCCATAGTTGCCACAACTATTAACAATGCTGAGTTTGCCATATATTTTAACCAGTTTTGGAAAAGATCTGCTGTCACTTTAAAGAGAAGCATTACAGCTAAAACTGGCAATATAAGAATTAAAATACTTATTTGTACATAAGCAGTTATGTATAGCAATAAAGCCCTGAATACTACCAATAGTATTATTAATAGTAAGATATACAAAAATGGTATCAACCAAAAGTTTTTAGTGAATAACAATGACCATATTTTGAATTGTACCTGAGATGATATAACTTGGTTTAAGATCATATCATAAATTACTAGATAGCCGATCTGATCTCCAAAAGCACCTTTACTCCCATCACTAATACCACCGCTTGGCATATTAGGCATACTTTTTGCAATAATGTCTGATGCGAAAGTAGCAAGAGCTTCATAAATGCTTAAAAATCCAGTTGCAATTGGATTTTTAGGAGTTGTTAGCATTACAATTATTCCAATTTTTAAAAACCTCACAACTGCTTCAGTTTGATTTAATTTGACTAAACCAGTCATAAAACCAAAGCCTGTAATTGCTACATATAAAATCAACACGAGCTTTATAATGTCAACAAAGCTTTGCAGTATTGAGTCTTTGAGTGCCTTAGTGATTATTTCAATAGTGTATCTTAAGGTCTTAAGTACAGTATTAACAAAATTTGGATAATATACACCTGTTTTAATATTAACTAAGACGTATAGATTCCCTTGATTATCTACATTATCAGCATCATTATCAGAATATATTTGATCCATTAATTTTAGATATATTTTCCCACCAACAACTTCATTGATATCCATCTTATCGCATGAATAAAGGTTGTTAATTTTTTTACAACCCCACATATCTGTTACGTTAATCATACCTTTGTTAGAAGGTGGAAATGCACCAATATGTGCAGTAAAGAAACCTGATGCAACACTTGGGCCTGATGCAACATCTACGTTTTGATTAGGATCTGGAAAACCCCCATCAGGTTGTTGTTTTGCAACTAAAACATATATTCCTAAGCCACTAGTTAAATAGCAATTAGCATTGTCGTAGAATTTTCTAACAATATTTGTTGATTGATCGGCTAATATTTGACATCTTGAATCATTTACCTCAGAGCATTTAACTAACTCACATTCATTAGGTTGGCTATCATATGAATTACCCCAAGGATACCATGCTCCTGAAACAGATAATCCAATGCCAGGTGGTATGACATTCCCGTCCTCATCAAACATCTTATCACTTACAAACAAACCTGTGTCAGTCCATTTTAGGGCAATTCTACCAGTCTCATCTTTTAATAAATTATCACTTTTTTCATCAGCTTTAACCCTCAATTTTATCCTTTTTCCAACTCCCATATCATCAGCATCTATATGATCATTGTTATTGCCACAACCAGTTAAGAATATGAGAATAAAAAATAAAAAGTATTTTCTAAGGCCTTGCATTTTTATCTTTATTTTTGTTTGCTGCATATTTTGCCTCTCTATTATCTCTTCTGATCTTCCTGCTTTCATCGTCAATTGCAAGCACATCAAGTGGTAAGGTAGCTACATTATAAATTGTTGAACCAGCACTCTTGAAATTTTGATACATCTTTTCAGGCCCACCAGTTGAAGCAATATTGAATGCAGAGAAGTTAATTAATCTTACTGCCATAGAAGAAGCAAAGTCGCAGAAAGAACTTATCGCATAACCTATGAAGAATAGAGCTACAAGCAAACCAATATTTGTCATTGGAAGTGAGTATGCACCAGGGGAGCTCCCAAGCGATAGCGGAACATAGAAATATGAATTAAATAGACAATAATTACCAAATGGTAAACCCACATCTAGCCAGCATATTTTACACATTGAATTACCCATGACACTTTGTACAAGAGTCAAAAACATTAGTCTCAGGAGTGCAATAGCCGTAAAGATAAATATTGGCTGTAACATGAAAGCAACAAGCTGTTTAACCCAGGCATCAAACAAATTTTTGGTGTATTTGAAAAGTAACATAGGGAAGAATATAGGTGCTAAGGCTAGTGTTACTGTCAGAGATAACATTGCCATACAATACAAGAATGTAACTTTTAAGATCACAATTACATACATGATCACACCTGCAATTATAGCAATTGTAGCTAACAAGAATCCACTTATAAGCATTCCTATCATTCTATTCCAGAAGACCCATGAGAAGAAAAAGTTTAGATCCTGCTGCAATACGCATAGGAGTTTTATTTGTGATGGATCACCAAAACAATCATCTGTACTCTGACCTATATTTATGTTTATTTCAGGTGTAAAAAGGTTAGCGAATCTTTTCATGTCATCAAATGCAAATGCATCAAAGAAATAGGTCTTAAAGAACTGCAAACTACCCTCGCTTATCAATAAGATAACTATTGCAATCTTAAAGACAATTATCACACCATCTTTCTGGCTTATAGGGGATATCCCTACCACAAAAAACATTCCCATTACAGCAACATAAAGTATCAAGATAACTCTTATAATATTTATAAATGTTTGACTTGCGCTGAAAGCTTTGAAAACTGTATCTACTTTGTCTTTTAGAGAAGTCTCAAATTTCTCAACAAATTTATTTAGAAAGCCTTTAGGTTCTTCTGTTTGAATTTTTAGATAATATTGCCCGATCGTTTGAGCTCGAGAATAATTTAAAACACCCATAGAATTTGCTTCAGCATCAGATAGTGTCTTTACCCTTAGATATATTTTTCCCCTTGGTGCCTTTGGATCATTTGAGTTTATTACATTTCCATCCTCATTTATCCCGAGAAAGCTTGGCAAGATAAGATCATTTTTAGTTACTTTTACTAAAGCTCTTATTACTCCGCTATCATTGTTTAATTTTAAATCCTGCCAATTTGCATACTCTGTTATATATTGAACAAACTTCTTTGAGTTAAGAATAGCGCTGTTAAAAATTACATATTCAAGTCTTTCTCCATCCTTAAAGTGACAGCCTTTCCATTCAATGGTTGTAAAGTAACCGCCTGCATGTTTATATCTTGATTGATTATATGATATTTGGACTTCCTTTGGAGTTGAAGTCACCCCATCTAAGTTACCTGAAACAATAGTGTTCCTAAAGTTAGATTCTGAATCATCATCATACAGTTGCTTTGTGAGTAAAGATGGCACACTTGTCCAACTCACATATGTTTGCAATCCATTTGTTGTGGTCTGTGGTTGCGTGACTGAACAATATTGACTACCACAGATAGGATCACGAGGATTGTTCATGCATACAGAACATTTTGAGGCATATTGCTTTCTTATTCTGTCAGATTGATCATTGATTTGCATACCCAAAGTCTCAAAGTTGATGTTCTTACCACCAATTTGCACACCAAGTCTGTAGTCATCATTATTTATGGCACAAGTATATGTATTGTTATAAGTTTTTGATATATTTGAACAGTATTTACCAAAATAATTGATCGAAAGAAGATCTCCGTCTTTTGCAAGAATCCCAGTACCCAAAGGTTGGGAGTTCAAGACAGAGGACTTTATGTCTGTACTACCACTAAAAGTTTTATCTTTTAGTATATAATCTGGTGCAATCATAACGGTTTTGAAGCCACATAAATAAATGTTGTTGCCTTGCACATCCAATAGTTTATTTGCATCTGGAGAATTACTTGGATTGTAGTTCGCAATTGATATTGAAATATTGTTGTCAGGAGAAACTACAACTTCTCCATCCACATAACCTCTCAATAACTGGCTGTTTGAACAAACACTATCTGAATCTTTTATTGGATCACTTCCATTAACGCATTTAAAATGCATTGCATTTTTTACGTCTGCTCCAACATTGACATCACATGCCCATGCTTCAGGAACATTACCATAATCGTTTATAGCACTCCCACTTTTGGTAAACTGTATTGGTACTCTGATTTTTGTGCTTGTTCTTGTTCCAGTATAACAGTCTTGCAGACACTTTTCTATCCTATCCTTGTTTACATTGATAACACCATTTTTTATAGCATTTAAGTCATTACTCACAGTACTATTACTATCTTTTGTGTCCTCACCAGAAAATAAACCAATGTCGATTTTGAATTTCTTTGCACAATACGTATTACAAGTGTTATAACATTCAGATCCTGTAGTATTAACTGTGACTATTTTGCTGTTCTCTGTTGAGTTTCCACCAATGATGCAGTTATTACTATCTATAAGAGATGCAGCATCAACGGCTGAAGTTCCACAAAAGAACAATATAGTATATAAAATTATAATTTTTTTTATTCTCATATTACTTTATTCTCTCTTTCCAAAACCCATCTTTTTACCTAGATCACGGGCTTTAAATGGAATTTTAAATGGTGCTGTTGCAGCAAATTTACCAGCGCTAAATGCATAGCCTAAGCCTTGTTTTAAAGGCCCTGCATGGCTCGGTACCATTCCAGAAATACCGTAAACTCCAAGTAATGTTTCTAAGAAACTGATTATAGCATTCGTTAGTTGATAGAATAAAATTGCAAATAACATCATTTGCATCATTGCCCTAAATATCCCATCAAATGACTCATCTGAAAGAGTTCTTGTAGTCATAATAGTTATGCCAAATAACTCGATATTATAATTAGACGTTAGTGAGTTTAAAATTGTACCACTTTTCACAGTGCACATTGTTGGATCAGGAATTTTTGATGGATCTGTATTTTTATAAACAGCAGATACTATATTACAGTACATTGAATCATTTTGAATTGAAACACCTTTATCATCCTTTTTTAAACCACATATATCAACTACAGAGCAACTTGAAGTATCAAGACATTCTGGGTTATAGGGCTGCCCATAGAATATTGCATCAAACGTTGAAATCATTAAGGCAACAAATGAAAAAATAATAACTGGGTAAAGAATGTAACCCAACATCATTTTAAACCAAGATTGGAAAGTTTGTTTTGTATATTCAAATAATATGAAACAAACCATTAAAGGAGATACAAGGACCAATATTGTAAGAGCAAACATACTCACAATTGCAAGGTGTACAAATCTGGTCATAGTTAAGAATAAGACAATTGAGAAAATTATTGTCATAATTCCAATGAGGAATGTACTTGGGAAGAAGATACAAACTGATGCTAACCAAAATGAAACCATCCCACTCATCGTATACTTGCATGAGTTCAAGTTTAAGTATCCAGCAATTTTACAATCGATATAGTCCCAAACCGTCAATTTTACAAACTTTGAGTTGTCCAAGCTTATGGTTGGCTGTACATTTTGATAATTTTGTATTGGTAAATTGATTTCTGAAAGTAAATTTTTATCTGTTTGATCATATACAAGATAACACATATTTACAGGGCTAACTTTATTAGTACTTTGTAGGACTCTGTTAGACAAATCATTCATTGTTTCAAGGATCAAAGGATACAAACCAGTGTTGTGGTTTTCATTTGTGTTATACCAAATTTTTTGACCACCAAGCCCTGACATTGCAATTACAAATGCAAACTTCAAAACATACATCACAACTTCTCCCATCTGAGGTGGCTGTGGGCTACTTATTACTTTTATACCAAGTAAAGAAACATATAAAACAAGAACTACTTTCACAATTTGTTGCATGAAACCAGCGGATTGTATTGTCCATAAAAACGATTGATCATGTGAATTATCACTACCAACAACAATCTTTGTTAATAAATCTTGAATACAGCCAACAACAGTGCTTATTATATGTAAGTCGCTTTGAAGGAATAATCCAACTGATGAGAAGGGTATTGATGCATTTCCATTTGCATCAACTGATGCTGCAGCATCTTTATTCAATGCATTACCAAGGGAATTTAAGTCACCTCTTGATGATAGAAAATATGTACATCTTGTGTTGTCAGCATATCCAGCTGAGATTTTGATCATCTCTATTGGTGGTGCAACATAGCTACATCCATTAATGATAGGCGCTGCAAGAGTTGCAGTAGCGGAACAAAGCTGTATTCTACCACTGTATATTCTGAAGAATGCAATTGTATTATCTATCCAAGTACCTTTCGCTCTTCCATTCATAACATCATCTCTCGTGAAGACAATTGTGTCATCAGCATCAAGGTTACATCTTCCTCTACTTGAGAAACCTATCATTTTCCAGAAACTCACATTTTTAACGATTATCCCACCAACTAACTTACTTGTCTGCACTCCGCCTATACTAGTATTTGCTATGCTTGGGTCATTTACTGCATATCGTTCATTGCCACCTTGACAGTAAGGAGTTGAAGGGCCTGTCATATTGCCATATTCAACATCAAGTCTAGGATCTCCAACAGCTAAATCTCTAGGATTTTCATGATCTAAACAGGTATAGAAAAATGGTACTTCTGCTTGTGTTACTGCATTTAGATTATAATTTTTTACAACCCCGTCCTCCAAAGTACAATCAAGAGTTCCTTTGAGATAATTTATGTACTCATGTGGTGCGAGAACATATGCACCAAGACAGGTAACGATTACATTTATGAATGCCATACCGACTACTACCCATGCGATTTCACCAATTATCGGAATGGCACTGAGTGCTATAACACCTATTAGAGAAATTATAAAAACTGCCGTACCGAGAATTTGGAGAGAAAGGAAAGATGAGTTGTTTTTACTAGCAGAGCAATCTTTTTCGTAACCTGCATCAGACGTTATCAACCGTGGGATACAAGTTTGATTTACTTGACCAAAATCAAGAATAATATTTGTCCAAAAACACGTATATATATCTGATAAGACTTTTATCAGAAAGTCAGCTAATCCATCATAAGTAGTGCGTGTTTCATATTCTAAAAGGGAATCAAACGCTGCGTGTGTTTCATTAGGAGTTATATCACTAACTATCTCAAAACACAGTATTAAACTTAAAATCAAGAAAAGCTTTTTCATATGCAATTTTTTTAAATTTTTTCCTTACCCCTTATTCTGTGCACTTCTAACTTTTTCATTAAATATAGGTATCCAAACTTCAGGATCTGATCCATGTTCTTTCATCACAGAATCTAGTATCAAAACGGTGTCAGCCCTTCCTGACAATACATTGATAATGTCATTCATTCCTGATAAGTCAACCCTCGCAATCACAGCATCAACACCTTGCTTAACAAGGAAGAAACGACTCCCAGGATCAATTGTTTTGATTAGATGGTGTTCTCTCTCACTCAAAAGAAAAGCAGTCCTATATACTTCTGTTGCCTTTAAATTAGGTAAAAAGATTTGGGTTGCTGTCTGCTGAATGAGAGTATCACTGATTGAACTCTTACTTGCATCTTCTACACTTTGAGTTGCAAACACAATAAAAGTATTCAATTTCCTTAGAACCTTCAACCAATCTTTTATCTTTGGAGCAAACACAGGGTTATCTATGAGAGCCCAAGCTTCATCTAGAACTATCATTGTAGATGATCCATCTAAAGATATATTAATCCTATGAAAAAGATATAACAGAGCTGGTGCTAGTGCAAATTTATCCTTCAAGAGCTCAGCCATCTCAAAGCCAAAGATATTTGCTTGTGAGAAGTCTATCACATCAGTTTCGTTATCAAAGATCTTTGCATGTGAGCCGTTACCATGCCACATAGCAAGTCTACCAGCAAGTGTTCCAGGACCTTCCAGGCCAAGGAATGGAGCAATGTTAGAGAGTCTTCTATCTTCTGGTGATAATTTGTAATTACCATTTATTGCTGCTGTCAGAAGAGCTATATCCTCTGCACCCACTGTCTCACCCATAGTCGATACAAGCTGCTTCAACCATTCAAGCAGGAAAATCCTATTCTCACCAGTATCAGGAAGCAGTAACGGATTAAATCCACATTTCTTACCAGGATCTATTATTGTATATTTTCCATTTATTGCTCTTAAGAATATTTCTGCTCCGCGGTCTTTATCAAAGAAGAATAATCTACATCTGAATTTTTGTGCCTGAGCACTCAGGAAGTTCATCAAAACTGTCTTACCTGCACCAGTAGGTCCTATAATTGTTGTATGGCCTATGTCTCGTAAGTGGAAATTAAAGTAATAAGGTGTACCTGATGTAGTATCAAGAACAGTCACAGCATCTCCCCAGAAATTGTTTTTTGGTTTTCCAAGAGGATAGTTATGAAATGAATTAAATGATGCTAGATTATTTGTATTGATTACTGCTTTTCTCCCTATAAAATGAAAGTTACCAGGGATTTGTGACCAAAAAGCTGGTTCCATATTAGTTTTTTCTCTGACACTCATCCCACCAGTGCTTGAGACCTCAACAAGAGCCATTGAGAGGGCGTTTTCAAGTTCTTTAAGAGAATCTTCTATACACATCACAGTCATATGATGTTGACCAAATCCTATCTCGCCACTCATTGCTTTATCTAGAGCATCACTGATCTCAACTATCTGAGAAACAGCTTTATCCTCTGACTGAATCATCCTGTTTTGCTGCAGCTGCATTTTATTCATTGCAAGCTGTCTATTTATGGAATCATATGATTGTGAGATCACAAACTCAAAGGGCATTTTTAGAAAAACATCTAGTATTCCTGGCCATGTCTTTGGTCCATATTCCTTAATGCTAACCATCCCTGCAAACTTAGAGCTGCCATCATGCTGTTTTACTTCAATATGTTTATTCTTAAAGATAAGTCTTGAGTTGATTATATGGCTAGAGAGATTATCTAAAGTATATAAAATTCTTCTGTTCTCAACACAATTCACTACATTGCTTATAAACTCAGAAGGCCTTGAATAACTTAGTCCTTCAACCATTTCGACCCCAAGGATTTCTGGACTGTAGTTTCTAAGGCTGCTCATAACTCTTGAAGACACTTCAAGCAGAGTTTCATAAGCATCATGCATACTTTCTTCCCAAGTTTTATCTGAAGTCTTTGAAAATTTATTCTTTATGTCATTTATAACGTTTTTAGTGTACCGAGCTTTATATATTATGCTGATATATATCTCATTTATGAATGATTCCTTAGTACTGCTTTTTTCAACCCATTTCTTATCGAGATACGCTGTAAATCCATATGGCATATCAGGGTTAACATAGCCTTTAGGATAAGGCGCTTGCTTTCTTCTGATGATGTTCGTATATATTTTTGCACTGCTATCTCCTATGCCTTTAAATAAGCTATTTCTAAGAGATTTTTTTATATCTAGATCTTCGTCATCAGCTGTTTCAAATGAGAACCCTCCAATCTTGATGACCTGCATCAACCTGTTGTCTGTTAGCAACAAAACATCATCACTAAAATGCCCTTCAACTCCAATGAACTTATTTGCTTTATAGTCATTATCAAAAATCCTTTGTCCTGCAGGTAAAGGTATTTTAAAAAGAGAGGAGTATTTCATTTTTTTACCTAAGATGGATCATATGAGTTACCTTTGTGATATGCAAAATTCCAACATCTAGGGCAGTTCTGATTTTTATTCAAAATTAATTCTATAAAAAGTGGTTCTTTTGAACAAAGATAATACCCAAGGAAGTGCATTGGAAACATCATTGCGAAATAGGTGAAGTCCGAAGTCATGATGTATAAGAACATCGATAATATACCATTGATGACTGCAAAGTTATAACTTACCCCAAACAACATCGGTGGCCTTGTCAAACCAACAAACAATGGATCTGCCTTTATTTCGTTATTCATAAAAAATATTTTTTTCTCCTGCTCATAGTTTACAATAGCGGTATACCATGTGCAAGTGAATGTATTTAATATGTTTGAATTATTATAAATTTTGTAGGTAAGTTGTTATCTCATGTTGCAATTGCTTTGAGATATTTTCGATTGTTGTCAGTTGACTATCTTCAGATGAGAGAACATCTGCATAGAAGTAACTAGGAGTGATAAAGCTATCAATAGACCTGATTTTTCCTCGTAACACTTCCTTCCCATTAAATGTCTTAAGTGTATATTTTATTTCAGAAAAGAGAGTGTGTTTTCTAACAGATTTATGTCGCTTTATACCACTATATATGTCATCATTTTGATATGAAATTTCAAGTGAAAAATTCTTACTTTTTGAGCAACAGAAACTTTGCCTGTTGATGTCATCTAGCATTACTTCAATAGATTTTCCTAAAAGGTATTGGAATCTCTCGATCTTCTCATCATATCCTTTTTGGCTTACTGTTGATTTATTGACCTTTGTGAGAGTTATGTTATAGCTACATGTTTCTTTGCAAGAGATATGACCACATCCATTTAGCAGAAATACTATTGCTATGATATGGAAATACTTTTGCATTTATTATTTTTTTATATTCCTTGTCCCTGTGTTTTTATTGTTTGCGCTAACTCAGTCCATAAAAGAGAACTTTCACCTTTAGTTTCTCTAGCCAATGTATCAAACAATTCATCTGAGTTCTTTAAAATGAGTTTTTGATCACTTTTATAAAATGAGTGTGCATAATTAATAAAATCTTTCATCATTGTAACAGCCGTAATTATGTAATCAGTTACAGTTGACATACATGTTTTGAACAACTCAACAGCTTTAGGAGGTTGCTTGTTTAAAAAATCAAAATCATACCAATTTGGCATCTTCCCCGTCTGTAATTTTGTGAACTCTACATCAAATGTTGTACCATGGCCTCAGCTCCCCTTGTTAATTCTGTTTTCAATTCTCTAGTTATTTCTGCAATTTTATCTGATAAACCAGCGATCTACACACTATCAAGTGCTTCTACAACTCCATCTTTCAAAACGATATTTTCACCATCTAACTTAAACAACTTTGTAATATCTACTATTGTAAGTTTTTCACTACTAAGTCTTTTTCTTATAACTTCAAGATTCTGAGCATCAGTGTTTGAAAATTGTATCCAACCTACAGGTCCACCAACTAACTCTTTATTCACATAATTTAAGAAATTCTGTCCTGAAATAACAACACCTTGTAGTGTTCCAAGAATGTAATTTACAGCAAACATTGTATTCTCAGCTATGGCTGCTTGCTGTGCTGCAGTTGGATTTGAAATATCTACTACAGGATCTTTAGGTGTTTTTTTCATTTCCTCAGGCAGCCCATTAGCAACAACTTCAAGAGTTTTTATATTGCCATTTACTGATACTGTTATTTGCCTTAAAACATCAGGTTTTTTTAGATTTCCTGATTCATCAAAGAGCATTTTTACTATCGCTGGTTGGATGTAGTGTTTTAGTAGAACATCTGGTGTTTTCATTTCTTTTGTTATTTTGTTATTGCCTTATAGGTAAATTGTAGCAAAAAATACATAATAGGTAAATAAAATTATTCATTTTGAAATAATAATTCTGTCCTTTCCAGTTAGGTCTTTTACAACCTCAGATTCGAATACTCCTCGCATTATCTCGACAATCTGAGCTGATTGTCCAACACCATGTTCAAGTGCAATTATTGAGTTATTCTTCATGATCTTTGGTAAGATTACTGAAATCTGTCTATAGCATTCAAGGCCATCTTCAAAACCATCAAGGGCAGTCTTAGGTTCAAAATCCTTTACGCAGCTCTCAAGCATTGTAACATCATCTGTTGGTATATATGGCGGGTTGGAAACAATTATATCAAACCCTTTTTCTTTGATATTTTTCCAATCACAACAGATAAAATCTATTCCATCAACACCTAAGCTTTCAGCATTAAATCTAGCAACATCAATTGCCCCCTGAGATATATCTAAACCGACCCCTTGTACATTATATCCAAGCTTCTGTATTTCTTTCAAGATTGATATCAGAATGCATCCGGAGCCAGTTCCTAAATCTAATATTCTAACAATTTTTTCCTCATCAAAGCTTCTTTGTTTGAACTTCCGCAACACAGCATCTACAAGTACTTCTGTTTCTGGCCTAGGTATGAGGGTGTCTTTTGTTACTTTAAAATCGTACTCCCAAAAGTGTTTTTTCCCAATTAAGTATGCAGTTGGCTCACCGGCAATCCTTCTTGCAACTAATTCATTAACTTGTGTTCTTTGTTTATTTGAGATCTCAAAGTCATTAATAACTAGCTCTGAAAAGGTTAGTTCTAGAACATACATCAGGATGTCATCAGCATCAGACCTTGGAAAGTCCTTCAGCTTATCTCTAACAGATTTTATAAAATCCATCTATGCTGTATTATGCTGTAGAGCTAGTGTTTTCAGCTTACTCATAACTCTGTCTTCTATTTGCCTCACCCTTTCAGATGATATTCCATACTCTTTAGCGATGTCACCTAGTTTGTCTGGGATTTGTTTTAAACGCCTTCTATACAAAATATCCTTCTCCCTATCATTGAGCTCTCCTATGCCTTTCTGTAGAAGTTCTTTTCGTTCTTTATCCTCCTCTTTTTTCATAATCATCTCGGAATATGAATCATCCTGAGATTGGATTGTATCCATCAAGACTAGGCTGTTGCCATCTGACATCGGTTCATCAAGTGAGACTGTCTGTATTTGAGCAAGTTGCAAATCCTCTTCTTTTACAAATCCTGCAAGCTTTGTGATGTAATCTTTTGTTTGTCTCAACTTGTAGAAAAGTTTTTGCCTCATTGCATTGGTACTGACTTTTATCATTGACCAACTATTTAATATATACTCTTGTATTGCAGCTCTGATCCACCAGGATGCATAAGTTGCAAGTCTACAACCCACATCTGGACTGAACTTCTGCACTGCTTTCATTAAGCCTATGTTACCCTCAGAGATGATATCTTGTATTGGTAAATCATAAGATTTGAAACTTTTTGCAATTTTTATTACAAGACGTAAGTGAGAAAGAACAAGCTTTTGAGCCGCGCCAAAGTCCATATGCTTCCAAAACCTTTCAGTTAAGTTATTTTCCTCCTCAAGAGTAAGGATTGGTATCGAATTGATCTTTCTGATATAGGCATTAAGAGAGCCATCCGATGCCAATACAATGGGTAAGTTTCGTGTCTCTATCATGTTTTTATATCTTTACAGTTTTTGTTATACACCCCCTATACTAATTATATATGAACGAATTAGATAAAAACAAGTACCAAAACAAAAAAATCTTTCATAAATAATTTATAGCTTAATTGATGGCCGCTGCTGAGATATACCCAAGTAATTTACTTGGGATTAACTTAATGCATCTCAGAAAACCCTATAAATCAGACTTCTAAAGTCAAGTAAATCACTTAGGATCTGCTGCTAGCAACAACTGCACCATTGAAAATTTCAGAACTGTTTGCACCAATTCTCGTGATGTAAACTGGCTTGTTAAATCCAGATATTACAGGACCTATTGAGATACATCTACCAAATTCCTCAAGCAATTTCACACTCACACTAGCAGTATTGATGTTTGGCATCACGAGGATATTTGCTGGACCTGAGAGCCTGCAGAATGGGTATAGCTTCAAGAGCTCTGAGTTCAGTGCAACCTCTGGAGATATCTCACCATCATATTCAAAGCTTACCTTTCTTGAGTCTAAGATCTTGAGTGCATTTCTCATCTTGATGACGTCATCAAAGCTACAATGATTATCAGGGTGTCCGAAAGTTGATGTGGAAACAAGAGCGACTCTAGGAATATAACCCATCTTCCTTACCTCATCTGCTGCTTGTATAGCTATCTCAGCTATCTGCTGAGCAGTAGGGTTTGCATGGATAGCAGTGTCAGCTATAAATACAATTCTTTCTCTTTTCATCAAAATTGATAGAGCAAGAAGTAGATTTCCATCCTTAACTGGAATTACCTTTGATATGTCATCGAGAGTCTGTGTGTAATCTCTAGTTACACCTGTCACCATCGCATCAGCAAGTCCATGTATCAGCATTTCTGCTGCAAACACATGTCTGTCTCGTTTTATGAGTCTCATACAATCTCTGTACAAGAATCCTTCTCTTTGAACCCTACTATATAGATGGTTTATATAAGGATTGAGATCATCAACTTTAGATGCATTCATTATCTCCAGTCCTGCATGTGATTCAATGCCAAGTTTCTGCATCGAGTCTCTGATGTGCTCTTCATAACCAACGAGGATTGCCTTGCCATAGTTCTGATTACACCACTGAGCTGCAGCTTTTATGACTCCATCTTCCTCTCCTTCTGCAAAGATAACTGTCTTCGGATTGTTCTGAACAGTTCTGTTAAATGAATACATCAAGTGACCACCAGGGTTTAATCTGAGAGCTAGTTCTCTCTCATAAGCATTAAAATCAGTAATTGGCTTCCCTGCAACCCCTGTTTCCATTGCAGCCTTAGCTACAGCTACAGGCACTTCATACATCAGTCTTGAGTCAAATGGGACAGGAATTATATACTCAGGGCCATACCTGTGTGATTTGCCTGAGTATGCAGCTTCAACCTCAGCTGTTGTCTCACGTCTTGCAATACTTGCTATTGCCTTTGCAGCCGCAATTTTCATCTCATCATTGATTGCTGTAGCTTGTACGTCGAGAGCTCCTCTGAAGATGTATGGGAAGCCCATTACATTGTTTACTTGGTTATTGTAATCTGATCTGCCTGTTGCAACTATTGCATCATTTCTGACAGCTTTTACTTCTGCTGGAGTTATCTCTGGATCAGGGTTAGCCATTGCGAAAATGATCGGATTAGGTGCCATTGTCTTGACCATATCCTGGGATATCGTTCCTTTTCCTGAGAGTCCTATGAAGACATCTGACCCAACCATAGCATCACCTATCGTGCGATTTGTAGTTTCAATAGCATACCTTGCCTTCCACTCATTCATTCCATCTGTTCTGCCTTTATAGATGACTCCTTTTGTGTCACAAATAGTAATGTTTTCTTTTGTAGCTCCCATCTTAACAAGAAGGTCTAGGCATGCGATGGCAGCAGCACCAGCACCACTAGCAACTATTTTCACATCTGAAAAGGTTCTACCTGTAAGATCGAGTGCATTGATCATAGCTGCTACTGTGATGATTGCTGTACCGTGCTGGTCATCATGGAATACAGGTACCTTACAGATCTTTTTTAGTTCATTCTCAATTACAAAACACTCAGGGGCTTTTATGTCCTCTAGGTTTATTCCACCCCAGCTATCTGCAATCCTACTAACAGCCTCTATGAACTCCTTGGGATCCTTTGTATTGACTTCTATGTCGACTGCATCAATGTCAGCAAATCTCTTGAATAGGACACATTTCCCTTCCATCACAGGCTTTGACGCCATATGTCCTATGTCACCTAGTCCAAGGACAGCAGTGCCATTACTTATGACAGCAACCATATTGCCTTTTGATGTGTATCTGAAGGCATTTTTTTCATCCTTTTCTATCTCAAGACATGGGGCTGCAACGCCTGGGGAATAAGCAAGAGCGAGGTCTCGCTGGTTGTTCAGAGGCTTCGGCATGAATAGAGCAACTTTACCTGCAGGCTTTTTTTCGTGCAATTCCAATGCTTCTTGATAAAGAGTTTGATTGTTTGACATCGTTACCTATTTTTTGTTTTAATTATATATCTTTTGTTTAAGACTTGTCCATTATTTTAGAGGGTATATTTTTCAGCAACATCTTCTGGGATACCAAGATGCATCTCAATTATCACATCAGGATTTACAACCACACCATTATTGCCATCATCACCTTTTTTAATTCTATGGATACAATCCATTCCATGTACTACTTGTCCGAATACTGTATACTGGCCATCAAGATATGGTGCATCATGAAGCATTATGAAGAATTGACTATTAGCACTGTTTGGATCTTGCTTCCTCGCCATTGATACTATACCTGTTTTATGTTTTATATCATTAAATTCAGCTTTCAAGTCTGGCTTACTACTACCGCCTGTACCATCGCCTCTAGAACATCCTGTTTGTGCCATAAAGCCATCGATAACTCTATGAAATTTTAGATCATTATAGTATCCTTCCTCTATTAGCTCCTGTATTCTTTTTACGTGATTAGGAGCCTTGTGAGCAAAGAATTCAATAACTGTCTGACCATGTTTTGTTTTCAGAGTAAAGTACTTATCAGTTTTTACGTATTTTGGCATTGTTTTTATTTTTTTCCAGAATTTTTAATGAAATCAGAAACTTGTGAGTAATCGACTTCATTTTTTTGTGGTTCTGGGAAAGTACCAGAAGTGGTCGTTTTTATCAACAATGTGTTTTGAGACCCAGTTGGTACAAAGGCAAATGCCCCAACACCATTAAGTGCATTAGATGGTAAATCATAGTTCATACTATAAATGCCAGCTATTCTATTTGTAGCAAGGGATGTGTTATCTACTTGGAATAACCCTTTCTGACCTACAGCTGATCCTTTTACATCATCGAATTTTGTTTGACCATACTTTGCATAGTAGTCTATGCCCTCTATTTTACTTTGTGCTGTGTATGGACCATCAACTAACTCTATTATATTATTCAAACCAATTCCATTCCAAGTTATTTGAGCTCCTTCAAAGTCAATTTTCCCATCAAGCTTCTTTATATCATCAAAATTATTTAAACCTCCACTTAAATTCCCTGCTAAACTTATATATCCATCAACTTTATCAGCTCCAGTAATCATCTTGAAAGGCATCTTAGGATTTAAATTAAAAACATTAAAAGTCAATTTGAAAGGCGGGATATAGTTTGAAACAAATATAGCTCCCTTATTCTGAAATAAACCATTCCACAGCTTATAATTAAAATCCTTAATAAGCATATATCCAAGCCTTAGCTCAGCACTTGCATTTATGTCCTCTGGGATTACATCATCATTCACAAATAGTTTTTTTATTTTTACATTAAGAGTTCCATCGTAGCTATTTGCTGAAAAGAAATTGATCTTTGTTGAGTGGCTAGGATCTAAGTAACTTAAAGAAGGAAAAAATTCTTTGAAGAAATTCCAATCTAAATACTCAAATTCAGCTGATGTTCTGATTTGAGGCCTCAGTACTGGGAGTTTTAGAGAAAAATTAACATTCCCAGATATTCTGTCGTCTTCGAAGGAAAGATTCCTTACATGTAGGGCACTCGGTTTGACATCTATTATACCAGCGACCTTATTAATTATATTATCCCCAAACTTCAGATTATTCATATTCATTTCAAAATGTAGGTGCTTATCGAAACACCTTATCCAATCATCTGTTTTAGTTAGCTTGAAATATTCCTCATTTGTTTTATCAGAATCAGCAAGATATAGTTTTTTGATATATTGATTAAATGGATCAATGGTGTTCAATGCATTGAGATCAAGATTCCTACCACTTATCGAAAGTCTTTTTGTTGGTGCAGTATAAGGAATATTATAAAATATTGAGTTGTAATTTAAATTTAAATCATTATCGCCTATAATTTTTCCGTGAAAAATCTTTATTATATTTCTCATTGCAATGATTTTCGATGTCATCTTAATTGGATATTTCTGCCCCCCTTTTTGATTGGAATCTCTAAAGTCTAACAAATTATTTATATCCTTTGATTCCATAGAGAAATCTCCAAAGAACTTTTTTCTTAGGAAGTTACTCTGCAGTACCCCCTCAACATTAAATTCAGAATCACCAGTGAAACTCAAATGAATTTTATTGAATAGAATTTTCTCCAAAATCTTATATGCCCTTATATGAAAATCTTTCATTTCAGCTTCATCTAGTACTATTTTATCTACCTTGGTTTCAAGATTAAAATTTAGATTTGAATTTAAATCCATTGTTTGTAAAATCCTATAGATATTACTAGAAAGTAAATTTGATGATGCAAGGTTATTAGTCCTTAGAACATCAAGGTCAAGTTTTTTAGAATTGAAGGAAATTTGTGATTCTATTATGTCATCAGATACCTTATATGCCTTTACATCAAAGGTTGGAGTATCAAAAACCTGACTAGATAAAAGTGGGTTATCGAGAAAGATTCTTCCATTTGCAGAAGACTTTATATCTGAACTTATTGAAAATAATTTTATTGCAGGGAGTTTTCTATCCTCGTTTATTATGATACCTCCCAAGCCTTTAAAGAGAGCATTAAAATCATCTATGTTTAAGTCTATCTTTCCATCTTTTAATGTGAAGTCTTTATAATCAAAATCATTTAATTTTAAATCAAATTTTAGACCAATTCCATTAAGATTAAAATCAATATTTTTCTTCTTTCTTTCTTGTGAGAGCTTTATGTTGTAGTTAATTTTATTTGCTAGAATTTTTATTTCTCCTTCAGAACTGAGAACATTATCATTGTTGAAGTTTAGCTTAACATTTTCGAGATTTAATTCCTCAGTTCTTGCAAAAACAGTATTTCCAAAATTTATTATGTTGAGCTTTTGCAAATTAAAATTGAAGTTAAATTTACCAAAGACGTTGACCTTATCATGATTCTCTTTCGCATAGTTTGAGAAGATTGACATATAAAGTAAAGCATCAGTAACAGAAATTTGTTCATTAGCTGCTATAAGAAAGTTTTTATTGTCAGAATTGGCAAAAAAATGAATTATCTTATCAGGGGATATTGATATTTTCATTCCTGATATGTCAAACATCAAACACTCATCATATGAAATCTTTGCCCCAGGTACAAATATGTGAGGGTAAGGAAAAAACTTCAAAACAATTGCATTGTAAAAATCAAATTTTAGATTTAACCTTTCAGACAGAACTTTTTCGAATTGCACCTTCCTATCTGATAAATCTACCAAATTAAATGTATCAGAAATCTTTAATGTAACTGCTGTAAAGAAAATAAGGATAAGAATTATGTATCGTAATTT
This sequence comes from Rickettsiales bacterium, assembly GCA_023263785.1. GTDB lineage: Bacteria > Pseudomonadota > Alphaproteobacteria > Rickettsiales > Midichloriaceae > JALQUO01. The sequence continues at coordinate 373,988 of JALQUO010000001.1, forward strand.
CACCTTGCGTGAGTTAAATTAATGAGTTCTCAAAATACTGTTTAAGCTTTAAAATGACTGTATCAACCACCTTATATATATCATGCTCATGACTCTCAACAGATATATCTACATCACCATATATTGGATAGTGTTTTTCAATTACTTCTTTTAGAAGATCTTCTGTATTCTCAGGTGTAAAACCAGGTCTACTATTCCTCCTTGAGATTCTCTCAGCTAAAACATTGATGTCAGCATAAAGCCATATTGTAATCGCATTAGACCTTATCATATCATGCATTTCATCATCTATAAAGGAGTTGCTACCAGTTGAAAGAATTACTGTGCCATATGTACTTAAAACCTCTTCTATAACCTCTTTTTCTCTTCTGGTAAAATACTCAACTCCATGAATTTGATGTATTTCAACAACACTTAAACCCTCCCTTTCTTCTATCATCTTGTCGCTATCATAGAACTGGAGCTTTAACTTCTTTGCCACCCTTCTACCAACAGTACTTTTTCCACTACCAGCACTTCCAACTAAGACTATTGGTTTTTTTATTTCAGAATGCTCAAGAAAATAGTTTAACTGCCTAACATCACTAGTATTATTGTACATGTTTTATTTTTCATTTATATTTCCACAATTAAATAAAATTATTCACAGTAAACCTAAAATTGGACTACAGATAAATTTATTCTTATGATATCACAGGTAAAACTAACTTTCAGCTCAAAAAAGAGATAAAGGAATATATATAGATATGGAAAACATTAGAAACTTTGCAATTATAGCACACATAGACCACGGGAAATCAACCTTGGCAGACAGACTCATAGAGAAGTGTGGAGGACTTGAAGCTAGAGAGATGGTATCTCAGGTCTTAGACTCAATGCCTCTAGAGAAAGAGCGTGGCATTACAATTAAAGCCCAGACAGTTAGATTGAAGTATAAAGCAAAGGATGGAGTGGAATATATCTTAAATCTTATTGATACTCCAGGACACGTCGACTTCGGATATGAAGTCAGTAGATCTCTTGCTGCTTGTGAAGGATCTATTTTAGTTGTTGATGCAAGCCAAGGAGTTGAAGCACAAACGCTAGTGAATGTATATAAAGCAATTGATGCAAATCATGAGATCATAACCGTCCTAAATAAGATTGACCTTCCTGCAGCAAATCCTGAAGCAGTAATGCAACAGATAGAAGATGTAATTGGGTTGGAAATAGATAATGCAGTGATGATATCAGCTAAGACTGGGATAGGAATAGAAGATGTCCTTGAAGCAGTTGTTAAGTACTTACCTGCACCAAAGGGTGATCCCAATGCACCGCTGAAAGCAATGCTTGTAGATAGCTGGTATGATAAGTATATAGGGGTTGTAATCTTAGTTAGAGTTGTTGATGGAGTCCTCAGGAAAGGAATGACTGTTAGGATGATGTCAACAAATGCAGTGTACACAGTAGATACTGTTGGCGTTTTTACCCCCAAAAAAGTCCCAGTTGATGAGCTAAAAGTGGGAGAGGTTGGATATATAACTGCAGCTATCAGACAGGTATCAGATTGTAACGTAGGAGATACCATAACAGAAGACAAAAAGCCTTGTGATTTTGCACTTACAGGTTTTAAAAAAGTTGTACCAGTAGTTTTCTGTAGTCTTTATCCTACTGATGCAGGAGCATTTGAAATCCTTAAAGATAGTTTAACAAAATTGCATCTAAATGATTCAAGTTTTACTTATGAGGTAGAGAGTTCAACTGCTCTTGGCTTTGGATTTAGATGTGGATTTCTTGGCCTTCTACACCTTGAGATCATTCAGGAGAGATTGATGAGGGAATTCAATGTAGATCTAATTACAACTGCCCCAGGTGTTGTCTACAGGATTCATCTTAGAAATGGAACATTTATATCACTACATAACCCTAATGATATGCCAGATCCAACAAAAATTGAGATGATGGAAGAACCATGGGTAAAGGCAACCATGATGCTTCCAGATACATACCTTGGAGCAGTCCTTGATTTGTGTACTCAAAAAAGAGGGGAACAGCTTTCTCTGAGCTATGTTGGGGAGCGTGTGATGTTAGTGTACAGACTTCCTCTCAATGAAATAGTCTACGACTTCTATGATGATCTTAAATCATGCTCTAGAGGTTATGCAAGCTTCGATTGGGAATTCGATAGTTATAAAGTAAGTGACTTGGTTGTGATGAGGATTTTAGTCAATGGAGAATCAGTTGATGCCCTCGCAGTAATAGTCCATAGATCTAAAGCTGAGAGCCGCGGAAGAGAGCTTTGTATCTCATTGAAGGGCCTTATTCCGAAGCATATGTTTGCAATTCCGATCCAAGCTGCAATAGGCGGTAGAATAGTGGCAAGGGAAACTATTAGTGCTATGAGAAAAGATGTCACTGCAAAATGCTATGGTGGTGACGTAACTCGTAAAAGAAAACTCCTTGAGAAACAAAAAGAAGGTAAGAAAAGAATGAGAGAGATAGGAAGAGTAAGTATTCCTCAGAGCGCCTTCATAGCAGTTCTAAAAACAAAGAAATGATAAAATTCGGAATTAGCTTTGATGTTTGTTATTTATATCAAAAGAAGCAGGATTATAAGTAAGGTTAGATCCTGCAAGCTGTATTAAAAAATAAAAAAACAATATGACTCTTTCAGTAAAAAACATTGGAAAGAAAATATATGGTAGGAAAATTGTTCACGATGTCAGCTTTGACGTTGGCAAGGGGGAGATAGTTGGATTACTTGGTCCGAACGGGGCAGGTAAGAGTACATCGTTCTATATTACTGTTGGCCTCACTGGTGCAGATGTCGGAAAGATCTTCTTGGATGATCAAGATATAACCAACTTCCCAGCATTTCAACGTGCAAGACTTGGAATAGTTTACCTACCGCAAGAGTCCTCAATCTTTTCAAATATGACAGTTGAAGAAAACATCATAGTTGCTCTTGAAATCAGTGAGAAGGATAAAGAAAAACATCAACCATCACTTACAAATCTTCTTGATGAATTTTCAATATCACATCTGAAGGATATTAAAGGTTTTGCTCTATCTGGAGGTGAGAGAAGGCGTGTTGAGATTGCTAGGTGTCTTGCAACAAAGCCATCATATATCCTCCTAGATGAGCCTTTTGCAGGAATTGATCCGATTGCTGTGAGTGACATAAAAAAGCTCCTGGTACAACTAAAGAATAACAACATAGGGGTTCTCATAACAGATCACAATGTAAAGGATGCCCTCTCGATCGTCGACCGCGGATATGTAATCTACGATGGTAGGGTTTTGGCAAATGGTCTCACAGAGGATCTGATTGTAAATCCAGAGGTAAAGAAGTTCTATTTAGGAGAAGACTTTAGATTTTAAAACACACCATTGACACATAAGCCATAGCTGGTGTAGAATGCAGATAACGTTATTCCTAGCCCATGTGACGGAATCGGTAGACGTAACGGACTTAAAATCCGTCGGGAGCAATCCCGTGCCAGTTCAAGTCTGGCCGTGGGCACCATTACTATACTTTTTCGCATAGTTCAGCAGAATCTCTTTAAATGACTCAAAGATGTTTGAACGCAAAGTGTGTCTCTTTTCACCATCTATGAAGACTACAGCTACATCATCCTCTCCCTTTCCAGGTAGACTGATTCCTATGTCTGAATGTTTACTCTCACCAGGTCCATTAACAATACATCCCATGACAGCAATCTTTAAGTTTTCAATGCCAGGATACTGATTTTTATTCTGAGATATAAATGTTTGAATGAACTGATTTGTCTCAAGAGTTAGTTTTTTGAAGTCATCGCTTTTTGTTCTTCCACATCCAGGACATGATGTAATTGATGGAGAAAAAGATCTCAAACCAAGACTTTGCAGGACTTCCTTGCAAATTAAGACCTCATTTGTTCTTGCCTCGCCTGGTGCAGGTGTGATAGATGCCCTGATTGTATCACCTATTCCCATTTGCAAGATCGATGAGAGAGCTGCTGCACTCGAGACAATGCCTTGGATACCCATCCCTGCCTCAGTTAGTCCAAGATGTAGTGCATAGTTTGATTTACTTGCAAGCTCAGCATATATCTGCTTTAAAATCGGAATCTTACTGACCTTTGCAGAGAGAATCATTTTATCGGTTGGGAGACCAATGTTAATTGCCATTTGTGCGCTACTCAATGCTGACTCAACCATTGCTTTGACTATTATTTGGTCGTTATCAATATTTTTCTCAATCGATTCATCCATCAATTTCGCAAGCAGTTCTTGATCTAAGCTTCCCCAGTTAACACCGATCCTGATAGGTTTATTATGCTTTATTGCAACTTTTATAATTGTCTCAAAGTTCTTATCTTTTTTTGTCCCAAACCCTACATTTCCTGGATTTATTCTATATTTATCAAGAGCCTCAGCACACTCTGGAACTTCAGTTAGAAGAGTATGGCCATTGTAGTGAAAACAACCAGCAATTGGTGTATTACAACCTCTTTTGAGTAAAGTGTTTTTTATTTCAGGGACAGCTCTAGCTGCCTCAAGGTTATCAACTGTTATACGTACTATTTCTGATCCAGCCTCAGATAATGATATAATTTGATTAACTGTATCTAAGATGTTAGCTGTATTTGTATCAGTCATTGATTGTACGATAACAGGATTATTACCACCAACTACAACCGAACCAACTTTAACAGAATAAGTTTTATGTCTCTTCATATTAACTCCACTGATTTTTGTTAATAAATTTGTAACAGATAAGATATATATAACATATTGATGAACAAAAGCTTTTTATAAACGCAAAAAATACAATGAAGGAAAACATTTTAAATATAGGATTAATATTAATTACTATCCAGCAAGAGATAGAAAAATCTATTGAAACTATCTACTTTGCACCACAAACAGCATTAAGTGGTTTTTTATATGGTTTATTTCATAACAAAGATACCGCAAATCAAACTGCTTTGGATGCTGTCCTAAGAAGACGATATGAAAGATATAGACTTGCAAGAGCAATCACAAAAGTTAGACAAGCTACTTTGAATATTTTAAATGATTCACAGGACAGAATGTTTTCTGATGCAGATCTAAAAAGAATGATATTAGAATGTGATTTCAAAGCACTTAAAACTCGAATAGAAAGTGAAAAAAAACAAACTAAAGGTGAAATTGCAAAATTATCTTTGCAGAATCAGAAAGAAGCAGTAGAACAACTTGAGACACTTTCCTTCAGTATGAGAAAAATAATAGCAGAAATGCAAAATGGGAAGGAAAAAAGCTTGTTAGGCGAATCAATGTTTTTACAACAACATGTAGCAAATGATAATGAGGAAATAAAAAAGCTTGCAGAATTATTATGTGATAAACAGTTAATTGATGGAGATTTTGAAGTTTTTGATTTCATTATTTCATTATTTAATCAAGGAGATAAAAAAGAGTTTTTCTTACCAAATCCAAAAGATTTAAACAAAAAAATTTTTAAATACTTTGCAGAACTAGGTAAGGCTTTACGTAATCTGATGATCATTCAATCGCTAAAAGACAATAAGCTTTTAAATCTTAATCATTGGTATTGTTGGTCTGATTATTTCTTATACCAACGTATATATTACTCGGAGCTACAAAGACTTTAAAATCAATTTTTGTTGGAACATTTGATGTTGTCAAAATGTTACTCCTGGGAATTTATATGAGAATAAATAAAGACACCCAAAAGACAAAATAGATAGTCTGATTATGGATCTTAAGACACCTTTGAATGAATTTAAAAGTATATATAAATGTGTGTTCGCATCGATAAATCAAGACATTACACAGTGGGATCACGCGAGTGGTAAAAATTCTTTAATGCGCGTCATAGAAAAGTTGATTTATGAACTACTAACGAAAATCAGTGTTAACTACAAAGCATTAATAAATGATGAATCAATTGAAGCAAAGGATATAAAAGAAGCACGTGAATTAGTTATGAAAATTGATGATCCAACTCAACATCAAGATAAAAAAGACAATCTCAAAAAACTTTTTGATTTATTTGAAAATAAGTTGGCTATACCATTCTTTGAGATATCTAATTCTCTTCAACACATTCACACCTTAGGTGAAACAATCAGGATTTTTGTACAAAGATCGACATTCACTGCAGCGCACAATTTTACAGATTATGTTATAGGTAGAAATGATAGTAAACATGATTTGGTAATTGCATGATAGAAATTTTCTGTGATGGAGCTTGCTCCAGAAACCCTGGTCCAGGTGGATGGGCTGCAGTTTTAGTACAGGACTCAAAAGTTTTTTCTTCTGTTGCAGGATATGAAAAAGATACTACAAATAACAGAATGGAGCTCATAGGAGCCATCGAAGGCATAATTGCTGCCAAAGATCTCAACGTAGAAATTACGGTTTTTACTGATAGCATATATGTCAAGGAAGGCATCACTAAATGGATTTACTCATGGAGAAAAAATAATTGGAAAAATGGTAAAATAAAAAATGTAGATTTGTGGATGAAATTAAGTAATCTTACAAGTAAAGTCAAAATCAAGTGGGAATGGATCAAAGGACATGCAGGGCACAAATATAACGAAATGGCTGATTCCCTTGCTCGTGAGCAAATCAAAATAAATAAACCTTGACAAATTCGTTGTAAAGTAATAGGATCACCGTATTGGCATCGGGGCATAGCGCAGCCTGGTAGCGCACTTGGTTTGGGACCAAGGGGTCGTAAGTTCGAATCTTGCTGCCCCGACCATTAGTCTTTCAAAATATATAAAAATTTTTAATTACAAATAGTTGTGAAATTTGGAATTGAATGTTTTATGAAAAAGAAACTTTATGGAGAATCTTGTGGTGGTAGGGCCTCCAGAATTTGAACCTTTGACAACACTATTATGAGCAGGATATTTTTATCTAATACACATAATATTCCAATACTAAATCATATGCTGTTGTAGTTTTTCCATCTTCCCAATGTACCTCTCCTGTATTCAATATACCTATACCTTTTGATTGGTGTTCTGCACTACTTTTCTTGACTTGCTTTAGATCTATACTCAAAATCCCTATCTCTTTTAATGACCATAACTCACCTTCTTCTGATAAACCGTTGCCATTTTTGTCTTGCCATAAACAGAACTTCTCAAAACCTTTATCTTTTGAGTCCAATAACATGTCATTATTACTATCAAATATTTCAAGCAATGCTTCAAAGTCTGTTCGTGAGTTATTAGACCACTGTGTAAAGACAAGCTCTTTTGCATAGTCAACTTCTCTATTTTCATTATGATCATATACTAGAAAAGCATCTTTACTACTAATCCAAGAAGTTTTTTGTATCTCATGCCATTATCTCCATATGAGAAATACGCTGATGAATTCCCTAAAGATAATATATCTATTTCAGATCCTTCTTGTAAACAAATCCCTATTGGTCCTACTATTGCTTTCCTTATCATTTCTTCAAATGCAAAACCAAAAAAAGCTCCAAGAATGAATGATATTCCACTTTTTAATGCTTTTTGATAGATTGTGAGTTCTGGTTTATTTTGTGATGGATCTGTATATTTGCCAGGATTATAACACCAATACTGCTTTTTTATTAACCCCCAATTTATTGCTAATCCAGCTGCACTAAGTGCAAATATTGTAACAGTCAAAGAGAATGGTAAAGCCCCACTATTATTATTTGGGGCAGTCAAAAATTCATTGGGAGCGCTCACTAATATGTTGACAGTCGAGATTGAACTTTCACTACTACTAGTATCAATTACTTTATAGTTAAGACTATCATTACAACCTTTTTGGCAATCAGAATCATTAGGATTGTAGCTTATACCACCTATTAAGTATTGTGTATTAAGTGATGAATTAGAGCCAGATACACTCAACACACCTTTACTTGGCAATGAGGTAAACAATACCTTCAGAGCACTGTCTGCATCTTCGATATCACTTATATACGGTCCAAAATTTATTGTTCCTGTCTTGGTAATTGTTTGTGTAAATGAAGAAGAAACTGGTATTTGACTAAGCTTTGAAAACCATATTTTGTAAGAACTACTACTAGTCAAATGTAATACATCAGTCTTTCCATCGCCATTGAAGTCTCCTACGTAATATCTGTAACTATTTTCTGCTACATTATAATTGGCAGTTGGAAAAACATTTCTTATATCAAAAGTACCATCGCCCTTCGATAACCACACGCGAACATTTGCACTGTCAACAAAATGAATTAAATCACCTTTCCCATTTCCGTCAAAATCACCATACTCGAATTTATAATTATTAGAAGAAGTATCATATCCAGGAGCATAGCTTTTTTCATAAAAGGCACCATCTCCGTTAGAAAAATTTATCCGCACATTATTATTTTTAAAGCTTATTATATCACTTCTACCATCTCTGTTAAGATCAAGCCTACAAAGCTTTAGCCCAGCGTCCCAATAATAATTATTAGAACTTTGCCAATATGAAGGAAATTGATTTTTTATGTCAAAAGTACCATCGCCTTTCGATAACCACACATGAACATATTGTGAGTTAATAAAGTTCACTATGTCCCATCTCCCATCTCCATTATAATCCCCCCTGGAAAGACTATTCGTAATAACATAACCATTATTTGGATATCCAGTTTTTATATCAAAAGTTCCATATACTCCTGAGAACCATGCTCGTACATTATACGAATCATAAACATGCACTAGATCACTTTGCCAATCACCATTTAAATCCTCAACAAAATAATAAAAATTGTTTGAACCAACATTATATCCATTGTTTGGAAATGGATCTTTTATGTCAAAAGTACCATCACCTTTCGATAACCACACACGAACATAATTGTTATTCACAAAGTGCACTAAATCAGATTTTCCATCTCCATTAAAATCCCCAGTCGTGATTTTGAATTCCCCAACCATGAATTTATAATCATTTTGTGAAATGTCGTATGCAGCTGTAAAGGTTTTGATTTCAAACATAATTATATTGATTGTTGTTTGGTTATATTTAAACACTAACACAAACAATCTATACTTCAGTAGTACAAAAATATATTTTGTAGGAATTTTTTTTATTGCTGTTGCAAAAACAACTTGTGAATGAAATTAAATAGATGATTATATGAAGAAGATGGTGGGGCCTGCAGGATTTGAACCTGCGACAACACCGTTATGAGCGGTGCGTTCTAACCAGGCTGAACTAAAGCCCCTTTGAATTCACATCAGAATAGCAGATCTCATGGGAGATTGCAATACTCTGGAGGTACAAAACTAAGCAGCAACAATCTTAAGATTGTTAAAGAACTTACTAACTCTCTCAGTAGGTTGTGCACCACATTTCAACCAATATGAAGCTCTCTCAGAATCAATTAAAACCCTCTTATCTGAATCTCTTGGAAGAAGAGGGCTATATGTTCCAATCTTTTCTTTATATTTACCATCTCTTGGTGAGCGAGAATCAGCTACAACTATCTTGTAATAAGGTTGATGCTTACGACCTATTCTTTGTAATCTTATTTTTAGCATTAAAATTAAAATATATTTGATTTATTTTTTCTTAAAACTCCCTGATATTACACCAAAAGCTTCTTCTGGTCCAATCCAATTTTTAACTTTTACCCATTTATTCTTTTCTAGATCCTTGTAATGTGCGAAAAAGTGCTCTATTTGCTTCAGAAAAATCTCAGGCAATTGAGTATAAGTATCAATGCCTGCAAAGCTAGGATCAATTTTCTTAGTCGGGAGTGCTAGGATTTTCAGATCCTCTCCACTCTCATCTTCAGTCCAGAGAGCTCCAACAGCACGAGCTTTTATCATTGAACCAGGAAGAATTGAATGAGATGCATGAAGCAAAACATCAACCGGGTCGCCATCACCACCAAGAGTATCAGGAATAAAACCATAATTACATGGGTATGACATTGGTGTACTCAGAAATCTATCAACATTCAGAATACCATCCTTGTACTCATACTTAATTTGTCCAGAAATAGTGCTGATTTCTATCAAAACAGGAAATTCCATGTCGCTTGACATATTGTATATTTTAGTAAGTTTTATTAAAGAATTTCGGACATTCTATCTTATAAACACGTTGAAATCAAATGTTGATTTACTGGTTTTTATAAGATATCCTTTATTTTTAAAAATAATCATTTTCAGACATACAACAAATCAATGCATGAGATAAAATACCTATACGACATACTTATGTTCCTAGGGCTTTCTGTATTCATAGTTATCTTTATGAACAAACTAAAGCTGAGTCCAGTTCTTGGGTATCTTGTAGTTGGTGCAGCAATAGGCAGTAATGGATATCTAGCAGACAATCCAGGAGTTCATTCAATTTCAGAATTTGGTGTTGTATTCTTATTATTTGTAATAGGACTTGAGCTCACAATAGAGCGACTTATAAGGATGCGGCTGCATGTCTTCGGATTTGGTAGCATACAATTGCTTATGACGACTCTCATATTGGGATGGCTTATAAATAAACTCTGTCACCTTGACATGTCTATAAGTTTGCTTCTCTCCGCTGCTCTCTCGATGTCGTCAAGTGCTATAGTCTTGCCGGTGCTAAATGAGAGTAAACGAAAGTCTACACAGGTTGGTAGACTGTCTTTAGCTGTATTGTTGATGCAAGACCTCGCAGTTGTACCACTCCTCGCAATTATGCCAATACTAAAGGGTAATCCGGATGATATGGAATTGTTGTTTGCTGTTGGAAAGGCAGGGATAAAGGCTATCCTATCGATCATAGCAATAACAATAGCTGGACGTTTGTTCTTAAGACCTTTCTTCTCGCTGATAGGATCCGTCAAGACAGATGAAGTATATCTGACTGCAGCGCTCTTAATAGTTATAGGGGCAGCTTGTACTACTGCACAGCTAGGTTTATCAGATGCTATGGGGGCATTCCTTGCAGGCCTCTTGATAGCTGAGACTGAATATAGAAACAAGATCGAAGAAAGTATCATTCCATTTCAAGGAATGTTTTTAGGGCTTTTCTTTATGACAGTTGGCATGTCAATAGACATCGATTTCATTATGAATAATGCTAAGAAGATCTTTGTTTATTCATCAGTTTTAGTTTTTGTTAAATTTGGAATAATTTTCTTAATCGCATCTATCTTTAGATTCCCACTAGGTGCTATTATAAATGCCTCAATGCTTTTATGTCAGGGTGGTGAATTTGCATTCATTTTGATTTCTATGGCAGCTAAGGACAAGATGATAGCTGGTGACTTTGCTCAGCTGTTACAGGTCGTAGTAGCGGTCACAATGGCAATTACGCCTTTACTGGCAATGATAGGAAGTAAGATTGAAGATAGACTTGATAGCAATTCTGATTCAAACCTCAACATTGAATTCAAAGGCATCAGTGATCTCAATGGACATGTTGTGATTGCTGGCTTTGGTAGAGTTGGTAGGATGGTTGCCTACATGCTTTCTCAGGAACAAATAGACTACATAGCAGTTGACAGCAATGCAAGTTTAGTTAAAAAAGCTAGATCTCAAGGATTCCCTATATATCATGGTGATTTAACACAAGAAGATACGTTGAAAGCAGTTGGGATGGCACGTGCTGGATCTATAGTCCTCAGCATGAGTGATAAAACTGCCATCAGAAAAACAACAAGAATGATTTGTAAGGAATACAAAAATTATCTAAAGAATTTACACATAATTGCAAGGGTTGAAGACTACAAACATGCTGATTTTATAAAAAGATGTGGCGCAACAATAGCAATCCCAGCGACAATAGAAACAGGACTACAGCTTGGTGCTGCTGTTCTTGCCGATGCAGGGATTCCAGAACACGAGATAGTTTTCTTAAAGGAAAAGGTTAGAAAGAATGATTACATCCTCAGTAAGGAAATAGAGTTCTCCAAAGGTTAGAAAAGAGAAATTATTTCCCGAATACTGCAAATAAACCAAAGATTGCCAGCAGCGGTGCAGACACATATTTAATTCTCTCAAGAAACTTTTGAGGTATCGTGTGTCTGATTCTCAAAACAATACTTCCTATTATGATCCACCAAACGACAGATCCAAACATTACACCCATTCCCATTACAAAAAGATCTATTACAGTTGTGTACTCATTACTGAGGCCAGCAAATATACCAACAAAGCCAGCTATTGTGAGAGGATTTGAAATAGTCAGTAGGAAGATCTTTATACATAATCCAATGGTTGTTTTATCGCTAACATTTTCCACTTTTACTTTAGCATCACTTCTGAAATCTTGGTATGCCAGGTATAGTAGAAACATTCCACCTAGAGGTCTAATAATGTGTTGATAGTCTATCAAGAGGTCAGAAATAATTGACATCCCTAGAGCTGCAATAGTGCTATACAGAAAATCACCACAGGCAACACTCAGACCAACTGCTAAAGCACCTCTAACACCTAACTTTAGTGTCTTTCTAATAAATATCATTGTGAGAGGGCCTGGCACTGTTGCGATAGCAATCCCTATCAAAAAAGCTTCAAAAAAATATTGCATTTTAAAATCCAAATATGATTGATAATCCTAATAAACCAATTATTCCCGCGGCAATAAATTTTATTCTTGTGAGCCACGCAATTGGTATTTTTTTCCTAATCCTTATAATCAACAAACCAAGTAACAAAAACCATATATTTGAACCAATGAAAACACCTAATCCAATTATAAAAGCTTCCGAGACAGTTGATACTTTGTCAATTACACCAACAAATATACCCATAAAACTCCCTATTGTTAGTGGGTTTGACAGATTTATCAGAAGGATTTTTAGAAATAATTTAAAATTTTTTCTTTCTTTTAAATACAAGACATCAGGCTGTATATCAATCCTTAGTTCATAATATGCGAGATATATTAGTAAAATCCCTCCAAGAATTCTTATATAATCCTTATTAACTACGAAAATCTCTAATATCACAGATACACCTAAGGCAGCGACAGCACTATATATAAAATCAACCACTGTGGCTCCCAGAGCTATTGCAATACCTGCTTTCGACCCAGCTTTTAGAGTTTTACTGAGGAAAAACAGAAAAACTGGACCAGGAATAGCAGCTGTTATAAAACCAACAGCTATAGCAGTTAAAAAACTATACAAAGGATGTTTTTAATTTTTGTTATAAAACCAACAGCTATAGCAGTTAAAAAACTATACAAAGGATGTTTTTAATTTTTTGTGAAAACTATATCCTAGTAGATTTTGAATGTTTTGCAAAGCTCTAATACCTCAGATTTAATATTTTTGATTATATGATTATCGAGTGCATTGTCAGGAGTAATGCCACTTGGGATGACATCCAAAATGTCAGCTACATAGTTTGAAACTATCTCAAATTCTTTGACTCCAAAACCTCTTGTAGTGCATGCAGGAGTACCCAACCTTATCCCTGAAGTTACCCACGGTTTTGCTTCATCAAATGGTATGCTGTTTTTGTTACATGTGATGTGTGCTTTATCCAGGACTTTTTCAGCAACATTACCTGCAATACCTTGCCTTCTTAGATCTACTACGATGAGGTGTGAATCAGTTCCTCCAGAGACCAATCTATAACCTCTTTCAGAAATTGTTTTTGCTATTTGTACAGCATTTTCCATAACACTCATTATGTAATCTTTGTAATCTGGCTGTAATGCCTCAAGGAATGCGACAGCTTTCGCTGCTATGACATGCATCAATGGACCACCCTGTATGCCAGGAAAAATTGCTGAATTGACTTTCTGAGCAATCATCTCATCATTTGTTAAAATCATACCACCACGAGGCCCTCTGAGAGTCTTGTGAGTTGTAGTTGTAACAACATGTGCATGATCTACAGGATTTTCATAAAAACCAGCGGCAACAAGCCCTGCAAAGTGTGCCATATCAACAAGTAAATAAGCACCTACCTCATCTGCTATTTCTCTAAATTTCTTGAAGTTTATTTTCTGAGGATATGCTGAACAACCTGCAATAATAAGTTTCGGTCTATGCTCTTTTGCGAGAGCCATCACAGATTCATAGTCGATCACATCTCCTTCCTTGTGTACTCCATAGTGTACAGAATCAAACCACTTACCTGACATATTCACTTTACTTCCATGGGTAAGGTGTCCACCGCAATCAAGTGATAACCCAAGAATTTTATCATGTGGCTCAAGCAGAGCAAGAAAAACCCCCTGATTTGCTTGTGATCCTGAGTGAGGTTGAACATTAACAAAATTGCAATTGAAGAGCTTCTTAGCCCTTTCTATAGCAAGGTTCTCAGCTATATCAACGAACTCACATCCTCCATAATATCGCTTGCCAGGATATCCCTCAGCATACTTATTAGTCATAATTGACCCTTGAGCTTCAAGGACTGCCCTGCTGACTATGTTCTCTGAAGCAATCAACTCAATGCAATTCTGTTGTCTTTTATGTTCCAAATCTATTGCATTAGCTATTTCTGGATCTATATATTTTAAATGTTTTGAGAAGGATTCTGTTGTCATCAATGCAATTATTTTTTTGTTTTTTATAGCACCTTTCCTATAACTTTTATATCATAAGTAATTTACTTAAGATTAAATTTAGTATATTCTTTTAAATGAAATGTAAAATCAAAAAAATGTCTATAGGACCAAATAGCAGTAAACTAATTTTCCAATCTTGGGAGCAAATACAGCAGAAAATACAGCCACCATTTGGGAACACCCTCGGTAAGCTTGCTACAACTTTCAGAGACTTCGGACAGAAAGTTAGTCTTCAGAACTTTGCTCTGTTTGGACAGAATGTCACACTGCCTGCTGTTCTTAGTGCACAGAAAAAAATCACTGGTATCTTGTCAGGCAAAGGTAGGTAATCAAACATAGAATGATTCCCCACAACCACATTGACCTTTTGAGTTTGGATTTATGAATACAAATCCTGACTCGAGATCTGTTTCAATAAAATCAAGCTTTGTTCCAAATAGATATAGGAGAGCCTTAGCATCAATGTAAACACATACACCATCCTGGGAGATCTTCTCATCACCTTTCTTCTCATCATCAGCATACTCAAAAGTATAGGCAAGTCCTGTGCAGCCACTTGATTTAACTCCTACTCGAATCCCGAGGGTTGCTTTCCCCCTTTCTTTTATGAGTTCTTTTATACGTTTGACAGCAGCATCTGTAACAATAATTGGCGCCTTATTCCTATCAAGTTTTATCTTTGGAGGGGGTGCCAGCTCCTGAGAAGGATTTTCACAAGCTATTTTTGACATTATCCAAGTTTTTATTTTATTTTAACATTTTTTTGTAGTCAAAAGAACACCTCCGATGTAAAATCATATAAAAACTTAAATGCAAAATTATCAACAGCTAACTGAGAATCTTACAGACCTGCGAGTTCTCGGGGTTGATTTCGGAACTAAAAAACTTGGCTTTGCAATCCTTCACTGGTCATTAGATGAAGCTGTATTGCCTCTCGGAGTAGTAATAAAACATAAGCCTGATGTTGAGATAATTTCTGATGTAGCAAAAGAACATCATTGTACTGCTGTAGTTATAGGTAACTGTGACAATAGCTCAAATCTAAAAACCGTGGTAAAATTACAGGAAGCAATTCAAAAAAAACTTAATATTCCTGTGTTTTTACAGGATGAAAGACTTACAACATACGCAGCAAATGAGATCTTGAAAGACATAGGAATGAAGAGAAAAGATAGAAATATGGTAGACGATGCAGTAGCAGCACATCTCATCCTGGAAGACTTCGTTTGGGAGTTAAAACGCTATATTCATAACAGATAGGCCTGTGTTTATTCACCTGAGAGCTTATTCAGACTACTCACTTGGAATGAGTAATCTGCAGCTAAAAAAAATCATCATGAGATGTCATGATCTAGAGATGCCTGCAATATGTGTTTCAGACAGAAATATGTTTGGAACCCTTGAGTTCGCAATTGGTGCAGCAGCAACAGGTATACAGCCAATCATCGGGTATTCAGTTGATGTCGACTACAATGAAATCAGTCATGAGCTTGGCGATAGGTCAGATTTCCATTCAGATCAGCATGTTGGTGAAGTTCTATTAATAGTGAAGAGTGAGATTGGATATTCAAACCTCATGAGAATCGCTACAAGAGTAGGAGTTGACAGGCAAGGTCTCAATAGGCCATCTGTAGAATGGGATTTCCTTTCAAAGCATAGTGATGGCCTGATAGTGCTCTTAGGAGCAGTCCATGAAGATAGAATGCTTTATGGAGTAATGGACCTATATGGAATGGAAGGTGCAAGAAAGCTCCTTGATATAATTCAGAACAATACAAAACTCGAGCCTTTCATTGAACTCACAAGGTATAGTGATGGAAGGCATAAGGTATCTGAGAGTCACATGATTCCTTTAGCATATGAGAGGCATATACCATTAGTTGGAACAAATCCGATAAACTTCATCAACCAAGATACTTACGAGGCAGCAGAAGCGCTCTTCTGTATAATCAACAATAGGTTTCTTTCTGAAGACAACAGACCTAAAATAGATCCAGAGCATAACTACAAGTCTGAAGTGCAAATGATGGAGATCTTCAAGGATCTTCCTGAGGCAATCAGCAACACAGCACTAATAGCTCAGAAGTGTCATTTCTTTCCTCATAAACAACCAATTAGGATTCCTAAATTTGATGAGAATTTAAATGCAAATGAGGCAATCGAAAGGATTGCAAGGGAAGGACTTGAAGAAAGAATAAAGGATCTTGATATTGATAGGGATCAGTATTTTGAAAGACTCAGATATGAATTAGATCTAATTCAAAAGATGAACTTCTCAGACTACTTCCTTATAGTCGCAGATTTCATTCAATGGAGTAAGACACAAGGAATAGCAGTTGGCCCTGGAAGAGGCTCTGGTGCTGGTTCAATTGTTGCTTGGTGTCTCAAGATAACTGAATTAGATCCAATTGAGTTCGGACTCCTATTCGAGAGATTTTTGAACCCAGAAAGGATATCAATGCCAGATTTCGATATAGACTTCTGCCAACTCAGAAGAGATGAAGTATTACAATATATCAGAAGAAAATATGGTGAGGATAAAATTGCTCATATCATAACATTCGGAAAGCTACAGCCAAGAGCTGTTCTAAGGGATGTTGGACGTGTTCTACAGATGCCATACGGACTCATAGATAGGATCTGTAAGATGATCCCGCAGAACCAAGCAAATCCAGTCACGCTCCAGCAAGCAATTGACTTGGACAAACAACTACAGAAGCTCAGGGATGAGGATACAGCTATAGATAGACTGTTGACCGTAGGACTGCAACTTGAAGGATGTCATAGAAATATTTCGACCCATGCTGCAGGGGTTGTGATATCTCAGGTTCCAATTGTTGAAGTAATGCCTCTCTACAGAGATCCTGATACAGGAATTCTCTCTGGGCAATTCTCAATGAAATACGTTGAAGCTGCTGGGCTTATAAAATTCGATTTCTTGGGCCTTAAGACTCTCACGGTAATTTCAAATACTCAGGAGTTAATCAAACAATCATTTGGCTTTGAAGTAGATATATACGAGATACCTCTAGATGATCGAGATACATATAAAATGCTTGCAGAAGGTAATGTTTTAGGGGTGTTTCAGCTTGAGGGATCTGCAGGAATACGTGAGGCAGTAAAGCAGATGAGACCTGATAAATTGGGAGACATTACTGCTCTTACGTCTCTCTACAGACCTGGTCCAATGGAAAACATACCGACGTATGTTGCTAGAAAACATGGAGATCAGTTCGTGGAAGTAATTCATCCAGATATAAAAGACGTTTTAAGTGAAACTTATGGGATTATAGTGTATCAGGAGCAAGTGATAAAAATTGCTCAGATTCTTGCTGGCTATAGCTTGGGAGAGGCAGATATTCTGCGTCGTGCTATGGGAAAAAAAGACAAATTTGAGATGCAACAGCAAAGAAGCATTTTTGTCAGCAGATGCGTTGAGAATGGCCTTCCAGAACAACAGGCAGAAGATATTTTTGATTTAGTCAACAAATTCGCAAGCTATGGATTCAATAAGGCACATGGTGCTGCTTATGCACTCGTGACATATCAGACGGCATTTCTTAAGTGTCATTACTTACTTGAATTCTTAGTTGCCTCAATCAACCTAGAAATTCACCTACAAGAAAGGGTGAGTGCATTTTGCGATGATGCAAAAACCAATCACATAGGGGTTTGTAAGCCAAGTATTAATGACTCAATGGTGTTTTTCTCAATAGAAGTTCTGAATGAGAAATCTGAGCTACTAGGAATCATTGAAACTGATATGACACAGATGTCGGTCACATCAAGTTCGCCAATAGATAAAAACAATATAAAACGCATCAGATATGGACTTGGAGGAATCAAGGGCACAGGGATAAAAACTCTAACTGAAATAGTCAATGAGAGAAAGAAAAATGGAAAATTTAAAGATTTAAATGATTTTCTCAAGAGAACTGCCTCTAATGGTTTTAATAAGAGGCTTTTTGAGCAACTTGTCAGGAGCGGTGCAATCGAAGAGTTATATATGAATGGAAATGAATTAATTTCTAATATAGATAAAATCAACCAGTACGTTGCAGCAATCTCAAAGGTAAAGAATGAGCCAGCAAGGCAAATGTCGTTATTTGACATGATGGATATGAATGACTCTGAGCAATCATCTCTGGAACTTACTGAAGCACCATTTTGGTCGAAGATGGAGAAGCTCAATGCTGAACACAAAGCTCTAGGTTTTTATCTAACAGATCATCCTGTGTTGCTGTACTCCGATATTCTCAAAAAACATAATGTGATGTTTTCAGATGAAATAAATAAATATCACTTACAGGAGGCAAGAGAGATAGCTATAGCAGGAGTTGTCAAGGAGTGTAAGATCCGCTCAGGGAAAGGTGAGAACGCAGGAAAATATGCATTCCTTGTTGTTGTAGACCCATATGGATCAATTGACATTTCGATCTTTGATAGCTCAATCCTAAACAAGCAAGTTAAGCTTCTTGATCCAGGAGAGCTTGTTTTCTGTACAGTAACTATCAGGAATGATGCACAAGGCCAAAGAATTTTGCTGCGCACTATAAAGCCTCTCATGAATGCTATAGAGGAATTTATTCCATCCTTTAAGATCTTTATCACCACAGTTGAGGCAGCTGAAATCATATACAAAAAGATTCAGGAAGAACTGACAAAAGATGAAAGGAATCTTAGGATTTCAATCGCAGCAATTTGTCCTGATGGAAGCAAAGTCCAATTCAATTCAGATAAGGAAATAAATGTAACTCATGAGTTCATAGCAGACGTGATGAGCATGAAAGGAGTTGAAGTCTCAGAAAAAGATATACCTAAGTAATTTACTTAGGATTATTCTTCTACCTCAGCAAGCTTAGCAGACTGATACTCTGTGATGAGTTTTTCTATCAGTTGATCTAATGCACCATCGTTGACTATCTCAGATAGGTTATGAAGAGTTAAGTTAATTCTATGATCTGTCACGCGGCTCTGAGGATAATTATAAGTTCTGACGCGCTCAGATCTATCTCCACTACCCATCTGAAGCTTTCTTGTTTGAGATCTCTCTGACTGTTGTTTTTCTAATTCCATTTCATATAATCGAGATCTGAGGATTTGCATGGCTTTGTCTTTGTTTTTGTGTTGTGATCTACCATCCTGACACTGCACAGCTATCCCAGTCGGTATATGGGTTATTCTGACGGCGCTGTCTGTTGTGTTGACGTGTTGTCCCCCTGCACCACTCGAACGATACACATCAATCCTAAGATCCTTCTCATCTATGTGTAGTTCGACGTCCTCAACGGCAGGCAGAATTGCAACTGTTGCTGCTGATGTGTGGATTCTACCACTTGTCTCAGTTTCAGGAATTCTTTGAACTCTATGTCCACCAGACTCAAACTTTAGCTTTGCAAATACTCCATTTCCTGTGATAGATGCTGAAACTTCTTTATATCCTTGTAGACCTGTTTCTGTAGCCGATAGTATTTCAAATTGCCATCTTTGTCTCTCACAATATCTTCTGTACATCTTCAGTAGCACAGCAACAAACAGAGCAGCTTCATCTCCCCCAGTACCTGCCCTAATCTCCAGGATAACGTTTTTGTTGTCATTAACGTCCTTTGGGAGTAGCATAACTTGAAGTTCATGGAGTTTCTGAGCTATTTCCTCTTTTGTTGCTTCAACGTCATCTGAAGCCATCTTTTTGAACTCTAGATCAGTACTTGGATCATTAATGATGTTTTTCAACTCTTCAAGCTCATTTAACTTTGATTTGTACCCCTGAATAGCTAAAGCCACTGGCTCCACCTCAGACTGTTCCTTAGATAGAGATGTGAACTCCTCCCTATCCAAATTCTCTGCATTCAAGAATCTTTTGTTTAGAATTTCATACTTCTCAAGGATTTTTTCGAGCTTCTGTTCAAATGACATAAAAAATAAAAAAATTATTATTTCTTATACCATTTTTTGATCTTTATATAAAGTCGCTAAAGAGATTTATAAAGGATGAAACTACTTGACTAGAATACATGCAATAGATGAAGTTCAAGATGCAAAGGATTGAGATTACTACCATGTCAACTGAAAAACCTCTCAAAGGAAATCTCCATGATGTGCAGGATACAGTCTCTTCTGCCTTTGCAAAGTATATATTTTTTATAACCTTTATTGAGTAAAAACTGCTTAGGACTGCTGCAATGACAAAAAGAATCGAAAGGACTGGCATATCATGAGCTATCAGCGTCACAAGCATGTAGAATTTCCCGAAGAATCCAGCAAATGGCGGGAGGCCTGCAGTTGAAAGCATTACAATTGCAAGGACTGCTGCTTTGTATGGATGAGCCTTACTGACTGCATTCAAATCCTTTAGCAGTAATGAATCACTTCCTTGTGGGGTTAATAAACCAACTAAGGCAAATGCCGGCATGAACATTATAAGTGAATACAAAGCAATGTATACGAAGCCACTAGCAATTCCATTCACACTCTCAACGGACATCGCAGCCAAAGCAAATCCAATATTACCAACTGAGCTATAGGCTAAAATTCTCTTCACATCTTTTTGCATGATTGCAGCGATCGAACCAATAAACATCGATGCTACAGATACCACAGCAAGGATGTGTTGCATGTGGGCATGTAAGTGATCAAAGAGTGAGTACATACAGCGTATCAGTAATCCTGCTATTGCTATTTTCGAGGCACTCCCAAGGAAAACAGTGATATACCAAGAAGATCCTTTATAAACATCTGCGAGCCATGCATGGAATGGTGCTGCAGCAACTTTGAAGAAAAATGCTGCCATTATCATTACCAAACCACAGATTAAAAAGATTGGCATGAAATCACCTAACTCTCCATCAATTGTAGTTATTATAAATGAACCAATCGTATCAAATGAAAATGATCCAGAGAATCCCGAGACTATACTTGTTCCTAACAAGAATATACAGCTAGCAATGCTTCCAAGGATGAAATACTTCAGCCCAGCTTCAGTTGATGAATAGCTTTCTAAGCTAGATGATACACATATGTACATCGCAAGGGCAGATAACTCCATTGTGAGATACATTGTCATGAGATCGTTGCTAGAAACCATCAACATGAGTGCAAAGGTAGAGATAACCATCAGGATAGGCACTTCAAACTTCATATCCTTACCAATCATGAAGAGCATTGTAATGATACTGGACAGAAGAATAAAACCTCTGAAGACACAGGTTGCCTTATTTATGACAATTGATCCATTAAAAGCATATACAGCCTCTTGCATAGGTAAGATATGCATTGCACCGAAGATCATCCCACATAGTAGAATCACCTGTACATGTAAGGTTTTCTCTTTGAAGAATAATCCGTACAAGAGAGCCAATAATGCAGTTGCGAGAAGTATTACTTCGGATGAAATTAGTATCGTATCAGCTATAATTTGATTGATATCCATAGTTATTTATTTAAAGAAAATTCATAAAACTGACCAAAGTACTGGAGAGGATTTTCCACATAAGTTGTTACAAAACTTGGGTAGATTCCGAGAGCGATTGTCAGGGCTGATAAGATTGCTAAAATCATCCATTCTCTGTAAGATACATCCTTTAACGATATTGAGTTCTCATTTGTCTCATGAAACATTACTGATCCATATAATTTCAACATGTAAACAGCTCCAAAGACAACTCCACCAGACATTAAAAGTCCATACCAAATGTTCTTATGCATGGTTGCTGCGATTGTTGCAAATTCACCTACAAACCCAGATGTCCCAGGTAATCCAATTGACCCGAGGAGTGAGATCATGAAGAAGACTGCTAATCCAGGCATGACCTTCGCGACACCACTGTAGAATGAGATCTTTTTCGTATGGGTTCTTTCATATAATACTCCTACAATGAAAAAAAGAGCAGGGGACAGTATACCATGGCTTATCATTTGAAATACCGCACCACTAATGCCACTAGCTTGTCCTGAGAATAGCCCTGCTGTAACGTATCCCATGTGAGCAACAGATGAGTAGGCTATGAGTTTCTTCATATCCTTCTGAGCCAGCGCAACAAGTGATGCATAAATTATACCAATTATACTGATTACTATAACTATGTCTGCAAACTCAGCTGAGAGTCTAGGAAATGGATCTATGAGAAGTCTAATCATTCCATATCCTCCCATCTTCAAGAGAACCCCTGCAAGAACCATAGAGCCACCTGTAGGAGCCTGAACGTGAGCATAAGGTAACCAAGTATGAAATGGCCACATAGGAACTTTTACAGCTAATCCAATGAAGATGAACCACCACAGCCACCCTTGAGTTTGCCAGAATTGCTCTTGGATAAAACCACCCAGAACAATCATGTTTGAGGGACCACCAGCACAAGCTAACCCTGTTGTATTCTCCAAAGGATTACATTGTTGTATAGATATGTATATTATTGCTATCAGCATCATGAGAGATCCACAGAAGGTATAGAGGAAGAACTTATATGTAGCATAGATTCTCTTACTACCCCCCCATATTCCAATTATTAGAAATAAAGGTATTAGGACTGCCTCGAAAAAGACATAAAATAGCAAAATGTTCAGTGATGAGAAGAAACCCATCAAGATCGACTCTGTAAAGAGAAACAATAAGAAATACAGAGGTATCTTATGTGTTATGTAGTTCCAACTCGCAAGAAGGCAAATTGGTATTAGGATTGCTGTCAAAATAATAAAGCACAGAGATATTCCATCAATCCCAAGTAAAATACTTATGTTTAAATTTCCCAATGAAATCCAGTCATATTGCTCATTGAACTGCATCCACTCAGATGTCTTAAAATTAATCCCAAGTAAAATACTTAGGATTAACTCTATGATTGATACAACCAATACAAAGTACTTTGAAAAAACAGCAAAGCATTTCAGATGTATTCTCCCAGTTATAACACCTAACAACAACAAAAATGCTGCTGAGACGCTTGGTATTGCTATCAGGAGAGAGAGAACAGGAATTTCGTGCATATTTTTTATAGTTGTATTTGTTTCTTGTTTCTAGCTCCTGCCATGAGGCCAAGGTAAGATATTATCGCTGTCGCAGCGATGATCCAAAATTCGAACTCAAGCTTTTCTGTAAATAATTGCAGTAATGCTATCGATATGAATAAGAACATCATCACTATGTAGTTTTGAACGTTACCGCTATGTATTGCTCTTAGGCAACAACCAACCATTTGGATTGAACTTGATAATACTGCTGGTACTGAATCAATGATTTTGTTATCAAATATCTTGGATAGGAATTTACTTATGAAATTCGTAGACTTTACAAAAGCATAATGATACAGGCAATCAAAATAGTAGGCATTTGAGAGTAGATGATGCAGGTATTTGAAAACCCCCTGTAATCTTCCTGCTATATTGTATCTTGTGGCATAGATTATGTATGCAAAAGCAATCCCAACAACACCAACTATCATTGGCAAGAACTGTATCAGGATGTTTTCTACATCATGATGTTCCTGACGAGGCATCTTTACAAAAATGCTACCTCTCCAGAATTCAAGGCTTGAATCAATCATACCAATGTATTGTCCTGCAAGGCCAGTCAGAACTGCACCTATAGACAATATAATGAGAGGAGTTATCATGAGAGCTCCAGGCCCATGTGGCTTGCCGTGGGATTGATCGCCCTTTGCTTTTCCTTCAAATACAAGAATTGCCAATCTCCATGAATAAAATGCTGTCAGAAATGCAGCTGCAAGTCCAGCATAGTATGCAAAATTGCCTAGATTTGTTCCTGCTGCTTTAGCACTTTCTAGGATTGCATCCTTTGAGAAAAATCCTGCAAATGGATATATCCCTGCAAGTGCAAGAGAGCCAATGAGCATCATCACATAGGTCATAGGCATATATTTCCTTAGCCCTCCCATCTTGTGTATGTCTTGCTCTCCATGCATCCCATGTATTACACTACCTGCACTCAAGAACAATAAGGTCTTGAAGAATGCATGGGTAAAGAGATGAAAGATTGCTTGTGAGTAGGCTGATACCCCACAGGCAAAAAACATATAGCCTAGCTGGCTGCAGGTTGAGTAGGCTATAATTTTCTTGATATCGTTTTGTACGAGGGCGACTGTTGCTGCGAAGATCGCTGTCAATGCACCAACGACTGTTATGACTTGTAAAGTGATCTGAGATTGCTCAAATAGAGGAGAACATCTAACAACTAAGAAAACCCCAGCTGTTACCATTGTTGCAGCATGTATCAGTGCTGAAACAGGTGTTGGTCCTTCCATCGCATCAGGTAGCCAAACATGCAGGAGAAGCTGTGCAGATTTACCCATACATCCAACGAATAGAAAAAGACATATGATATCAACATAATTCCAACAACAGAGTTTCTGATCAAGCACTGATGCTATCTTTTCATGGTTTAAAATATTTATGAACTCAATGCTTTTAAAAGTCAGCAGCAGCAAGCCCATCGCCATAATTAATCCTACGTCACCAACCCTGTTGACTATAAATGCTTTCATTGCTGCCTTATTTGCTGTACCTTTTTCATACCAAAAACCAATCAACAGATATGAGCAAAGTCCTACTCCTTCCCATCCAATAAAGAGCTGCAGTAGGTTATCTGAAAAGATAAGAATGAGCATAAATAGAGTAAAGAGGGATAGATAGGACATAAATTTCTCCTGATGCTCATCTTCTGACATATATCCAATTGAATAGAGATGTACCAGTGCTGAGACATTCAATACAACAACACCCATCACACCAGAGACCATATCAAGGTTTATCGATAGGTTTGCATGCAAATCGTGTGATATATTTATCCAATTCCAAAGGATGAAATTAAATCCATTTGATTTGGATAAATAGAGATTGTAAAAGGCAAAATCAAATGCTGCTGCTGCTCCTATTAACATCATCACACAAATCCATGGTATAACTTTTCTATTGAGCTTGCCTTTTGCGATATTTGCAAAAAAGAAACTAATGAGTGGCAAAAGCAGAGCTACATGTACTGATGTTGAAATATATCTTTCCATTTTTACCCCTTTAATTTTGTCGCAAGTTTTATTTCTATGCCGTTAGATTTCTTGAAGAATAACACCTATGCCGTTAGATTTCTTGAAGAATAACACCAATATTGCAAGCCCTATAGCTGCCTCTGCTGCAGCTACAGTCAAAATGAATATTGAAAAGATCTGGTTTGTAAGGCTATTCACATAGATGCCCATTGCGACCATGTTGATATTCACAGCTAACAACATCAACTCTATTGACATCAGTATTGCTATTATATTCTGTTTATTAAAGAATATTCCACACATTCCAATGATAAAAATAATCCCTGCAAGTGATGTGTAATGCATTAAACCTATTTCCATATGCATACCTATTTTATGATAACTGACTCCTTTGGAATGACTTTCACTCTATCCTTAGGATTTGTTGTTATTTGTTTCCAAACACTTTGTTTCTTCACTTCATCAAACTTCTCTCTCTGGGATAAAACTATCACACCTATGAGGGCAACTAGAAGAACAATCCCAGCTAATTGAAATTGAAGAAAATATTCTGTGTACAATTTAACACCTATGCTCTGTGTGTTAGGAGTGTTATTGAAGATTGGATTAAATGTCAAAACCTTGGTATTTAGTGACTCAAATGCACTTATGAATGAGAAACCAATAAATAAAATAAAGGGTATGAATGTGAATCTGAATGACCTGTTTTGTTCCTCTGTACTCAATGTCATGACTACAAACAAAAATAGAACGACAACTGCTCCAACATATACTATCACCAGAATCGCTGAGATAAACTCTGCCCCCGCCAGCATCAACAAAGCTGCTGCATTCAAGAAACAAAAGACGAGTGATAATACTGCCTTCACAGGGTTATTAGCAAATATCACAGACGTTGCGCCCATGATGAGCATAACAGAGAAGGCATAAAAGATAATCTCAGGCATTTTGGCTTTCTTTTATAGTGTTATTTAAGTATTCACAAATCTCCCCAAAGAGGGTATCCACATTTTTGTTCCCATCAAAGTTCTTCATATTCCAATTATTCTTCTTATGAGCTTCGTAATACTGTATCAGAGGACTTGTTTCACTTTCATAAACAAACATTCTTTTTCTTATAACTGATTCCTCATCATCATTTCTGAAGAGAAAGTCCTGACTTCCACAATTGTCACAAACACCATCTTTTTTAGGTTTTAAGAAAAACTTATTGTATATTGTGTTGCATTTTTTACATGAAAATCTTCCCATAAGACGTTTCACAAGCGTTTCAACATCAACTGACACATTGATGATGAAGTTTATACCTGAATCTGTAAACAGTTGATCCATGAGCTTCGCTTGCTCTAAACTCCTTGGAAATCCATCTAAAAGGAAGCCGTTTTTACAATCATCCTGTGATAGTCTTTTTTGTAGAACTTTTATGATTAAGTCATTACTGACAAGCAAGCCCTTGCCAATAGTAGAGGCTATTTCTCTAGATGTTTCATCTTGTGGGTTGCTTGCTGCGCTTCTCAATAGATCACCTGTAGAGATTGAAGGTATGTTATATTTCTCACTAATCATTTTGGCTTGTGTTCCCTTACCGGCGCCAGGTGCTCCTAAAATTATTATATGCATCTCATTTGTATTTGCTATCAACTAGAATAACTGAACTTATCGAGTTTTAAAATGAATTCTACAATAAACTTCAACAAAAACAAGAAGAATAAAGCATTTTAGTATTTATTCTTCTTCAAATTTCGCATTAAATCTCATTCCATTACTTTTAAAAAGTTCAGAAAGCTCATACGATAAAAAGCTCTTATGATTCACAAAATCTTCCTGAATTATATGTTTGTTAAAGTATACACTTATTTTGGCGATTACTTTATGATCTTCCAGTTCTGTTAATTCAAATCCAGCTCTTGTCTCAAAAATAATGTCCTCATACAAAACTTTTTGCTCTTTTGCCTTGAGAATACAATTCCTTAGGACTTCTATTACTTGCTTAACATCTGGATGAAAAATAGAACAAATTATTACTAATCTTCTTTCAATTGAATGTGAAATATTTTCCACTGTAACATTTAAGAATTGTATGTTTGGTATGTACACAATTTTTTTATTATCAAGCCTTAATCTAGTTGAAATCCAAGTTATGTTTTCAACTATCCCTTCAGATGTGCTGATTCTTATTCTGTCGCCAATCGAAAATGGTCTATTGGCATAAATCATCATAGTTCCGAATAGGCTGGCTGTTAAATCTCTTGATGCGATACCAATTGCAACACCTCCTAAACTCACAAATGCTATGATTGCTTGCATCTTAACACCAACAGTTTGCAGTAAGATCAAAGAGCTTATGACCAATGTTGTTACAAAACAAAGCTTCATCAACAGTATTATTGTTGAGCGCTTTATCTCCTTATCTTTTGTGTTTGCAAAACCATTATATTTCAAGAAGTGCTTCTCAAGTTTTTTAATAAAGGCAAGAATTATCCAGGTTAAGATGGTGGTGGTGGTTATGAGTTTTGTTGTATGAAATATCTCATAGTTATCTGGTTCATATAAGATTTCTATAACAGAAATTATACATGTTAGAATTATTAGTGTTTTTATTGGCCTATTTATGACCTTTATCAGATAAAGTTGCCAATAACTAAAATTTTGCTTGTTTTGTAGTTTTTTAAGTGAGTAGTGAGAAAATAAGAATAAAGCTAAAGATATTCCAATGACACTCGCTATCTTTATTAATTCATATAGTTTTATAAAAAATAAATGCTCCATTATTTTAACTTTTTATATTTTTCCATCAACTCATCAAAAGAAGTTATGTGAACATGCGGCACGTTGTTCAGAGTGAGATATTTCTTTGAAGGAACCGCTCTATCAGTACTATTTATTAGCACAGGAAAGCAGTTAGTGTTTATTGCACATGAAACATCTACATCACTATCTCCAACAAGCCAGCAATCAATTTCTTTTGTGATCCTTAGATCATTCTTCAGATTGATAATCTCATCTATAGCATGCTGTGCATGAATTGCAGAAGGTTTATCTGCTAGAGCCCTACCAGATCCAACAACTGATATGAATAAATGTTCTATTCCTAACATCTTTACTTCATTCATTAGAAGATCATGGTTCTTGTTACTCACAACTCCCATCAAAACTCCATCTTCGTGTAACTGCATCAGGAAGTTTTCAGCACCAGGCAACATCACTACACCGCCTTTTTCATTCAGAACTTCATTATAGCATTTTTCGTATTCATTCCAAATACTCTGCCAATTTTCTCCAAAAAGAATTGGGAAAGAATCCCTTACTGACATGTTTCGCGTGTCTTTGTATTTCTGTGAGTTAATTATATCATGATCTAAGTTTAGCTTTCTCATTACAATTGAGAGAACGCTACTAAATATACCATGGGTTGCAACTATTGTGTTATCCCAATCAAATAGGACAATTTTTGGTTTTTTTATGAGAGTCATTTCAAAAAAATCTAAAAAATAATATCTAGTATAGTATAAAGGTTTTAGTGGATTATCAATTGCTTTTTTAAAATATAATGAGAGCTGCCTTTAGTTTAGTTTTTATAACCTTCATATTGATACGGGAGTCGATCATATTCTCAGCCATTTTTTCATTATATTATAGGCGAAGAAACATCGATAGATATAATAGAAAACTAAAAAAACTTGGAAAGGCACTTTGCAGTGGACTTCCACAGATAGGCCCTGCTTTTGTGAAACTTGGTCAATTTATGTCTACAAGGCAAGATCTTATAAGCCCAGTTTTGTGTGATGAGCTCAAGAATTTACAAGACAAAGCACCAACGATTCCATTTTCAAAAATAGAGAGAATTATTACCAGAGAACTAGGAGAGCAATATAATAAGATTGAAATCGATCCACATCCAGTAGCTGCTGCATCCATAGCACAAGTTCATAAGGGAACTGTTGAGTTAAATGGTGAGAAAGTAAAGGTTGCAATAAAAGTCCTCAGACCACATGTCAGTAAACATTTCATGAGAAATATAGAAATGATGATGTCCATTGCAAGTTTTATAAACAAATTTATAAGTCCAGCAAAGAGACTTAGACTTGAAGAGGTTGTAAGTATTATAGAAAAGACCGCAACTGCAGAGTTGAATCTTCAGACTGAGGCAGCAGCTGCAGATAAACTAAGATATAACTGCAGGAACCAAGAGGGCATTTATATCCCAAAAATCTTCTGGGATTTCACTACAAAGAGCATACTCGTAACTGAATGGGTTGATGGAGATAGAATTGAAGAAACTAGAGATGAAATAAAACACGATATTGCAAGAAGGCTTGCCTCAACATTTTTTCATCAAGCGTATGCGGATGGTTTTTTTCATGCTGATATACATCCAGGGAACATATTGATAGATAAAATGGATAGAGTGGTACTGCTGGACTTCGGAATGTTTAGTTACTTA
This sequence comes from Rickettsiales bacterium, assembly GCA_023263785.1. Lineage (GTDB taxonomy): Bacteria > Pseudomonadota > Alphaproteobacteria > Rickettsiales > Midichloriaceae > JALQUO01. The sequence goes on from JALQUO010000001.1 coordinate 403,922, forward strand.
CCAGAAAAAGATAGATTGTTTTTAGCTGAGATAATCTATGCTTTTGTTAAGAAAGATTATGAGAGAGCATCTGAATTACATTTCAAGGCTGGCTATGTCAAAACAAATGATGATGAATATCAACGGAATATGTTTGCGCTTGCCTGTAGAAGTATTTCTGAGCCAATATTTGGTAAGTCAACAGCAGAAATATCTATTAGTAAGTTATTAAGGAGATTGTTTGAGGTAACCTCTGAATTTAATATGCATACTCAACCGCAGCTAATTTTGTTGCAAAAAAACATGATGTCTTTGGAAGGAGCCCTCCATTCACTTGATCCACAAATAAACATGTGGAAGCTAGTCGAGCCATGGTTTACAGAATGGGCAAAGAATAATTTGAGCTTGAAAGCAAAGATCAGTAGGAAAATTGATGACTTTGTTGCACTTGCTGAAATGTTTGAGAAAAGAATAATAAAAGATAACTAATAACTCTTCTAATTTTTTGTTTATTCTTATGCATTGGAGGTGGTAAAGATAACAAAACAATAAAATTATGAAGGAAGTATACTCATTTCTACATCCATTTTTTGATTTAACATAGAATTTTTTGATATCAGAGATTTGACGAAGAAAATCTGGCAGAGATCGGCTTCCAACTATAAACCTTGGTGTTGAATAAAATATTACTTCACTTTCTGGCTTAGAGAGTGAAGTATAGTTATTTGTTATTGACAGTTATAACAACTACAGTTTGTTACATCTAGATTTTGTTCTTCCATCTGTATTTCAGATAAATCTTGTGTCAACACATTTTGGTCAATATATGGATATACAAATGAAGAATTAGGGAGCTTCTGTAGATTACGAGAGTGTTTATCTATACAAAAACCATTAGATGTTCCTTGTCCAAGTGAGCTACCACTTTTTAGAAACTTACCATTATTATCGAATTCTATTGAATACATTGCATACCATTGATCCCAATATTTAGGAGATTCTAATTTCTCACCTATTTTGTCTTCAAAAATTTCATATAAATGTTTCTTTACATCTGGCTGATTTGGGTTTATCTCCATATTACGCGCTTCTTTTGACAATCCATTATAGTCGCCTACTAATAATATAGAATACTTATAATCTAAAGTTTGCATTGTTGTTATTATATTGTCTACAATTGCTTTATATCCTACGTAATTGTTATCACCGATATATTTACCTAAAAGAGTTTGATCACCTGCATTCTGTAATGTATTTACTGTCTGTAACATTGTATCCTGAGTTGTGAACAAAGATACTATCCAGTCTGTACAAGTTTTGAAAGCTGATACTATCGATTCTAAAAAAGAGTTATTATAACTAATGTATGTACCTAAAAGAGTTTGATCACCTGCATTCTGTAATGTATTTACACTATGAAATAGTGGGTCATTGCTTTTAAAATCCTGTACATAAGTGTTTGCGAGTGACTTCGCAACAACAGTTGCAGTATCCTTTGGCTTAGGTGTTTGCCAGTGTCCACCAACATTACCGCCACCACTAACATATACTACGTTACCAATTGGACACAGTCCATTTGTTTCTGTGTAATATGCAAGAGCACGGCCCACATATTGATAACCATCTGCCCATTTATCTGGACCTTGTTTTGCTCCCTTTTCATTCGGATCATCACAACTATCTTCATGATGGCGGATTATTATAATTGCTGTACGTTTGTTTTCTGTTGACATTTTTATTATTTTATTTTTGTTCTTGACTCTAAAGTTATACAATAACTTTTTGTAAAATAAAATTGAAAAATTATCTATTTATTACTTGGTATTAGTATGGGAATTTTAATATTTTTACCAATTGTTGCATTTGAAATCTTGAGATATCCAGAACTTCCCCCTTTTGATGAATCTCTTGTTAATGATAATTTAAAAAATAGACCTCCATATGTTAATGCTCTGACATTTGAATATCAGTTAAAAAACTATTACCTAATTATGCAACATATAAAAGCTTTTGGAAACATTGCATTATTAGGTGGTTTTTCTGGTCTTTTCTCTGCATGTATTTATTCTACAGACTCACATAAGAAATTCATATATTTATCGACAACGAGAAACTTAACTCATTTGATAGTCATTCAATTTTTCTTTTTGGCAGTATTTTTGGGACTGTTGCAAGTTTTATAAAACCACTCCATCCAACATATAAAATTTCACAATTCATGAATTTTGTTGAATCACCGATTTTTGGTGCAATTGTTGGAGTTCTTTCAGGTATGGTTGCAACATATTCACTAAGTGATGAAATACATACAGGAAGTCTTTGGAGTTGATGAGGTCATCACAAACCAAGATCTATAGCATATAATCGTTCAGGTTGACTGAAGACATTAATCTAATGTATTCATATCTATTTTATAGAACTAAAAACATTATAGATGCATTACTTATCAGTAGGTCTTTTTTGCAGTTTCCTCATAACCATTTTGATTATGAATTGGGGTATAAAATGGCTGAAAAGATGGCAAGGAAAAGGACAGCCTATTAGAGATGATGGGCCTCAAACACATTTGAAAAAATCAGGAACTCCTACGATGGGAGGAATCTTCATCATCACATGTACAAGCATCTATAGCTCAATCTTTTGCAGTATTACAAAGGAATTAATTATTATATTATTTGTTATGCTCAGCTATGGCTTGATAGGTTTCATGGATGACTATTCAAAGGTTAAAAAACAGACATCAAAAGGCATCAGAGCAAAGCTAAGACTTGTACTTGAGTTTGTTGTTGCTGCTGCTGTCCTATCTATTCTAAAGCCATCAACAACAATCAATGTACCATTTTTGGCTGATGGGATTGAACTCGGAGCTATCTATTACCTATTAGCTAGTATTGCAATAGTTGGAACTGCCAATGCAACAAACCTAACTGATGGATTAGATGGTTTGCTTTCTGGTTCAGTAATAATGGTTTTTGCATGTTTCTTAGCATCTTGTTACATGGTCATCAGTGGGATATATCCTGAGGGAAAATATGGCCTAGGTCTGAGCAATGATTCTATCATTAATCTTATGATGTTTTGCATCCTTATAATTGGTGTTTTTCTTGGATTTCTTTGGTATAATGCTAACCCTGCAAAAGTCTTTATGGGAGATGTTGGGAGTCTCTCTATTGGAGGTGTTATAGGAACTATTGCTGTGATGTTAAGACAAGAGATATACCTCATCATAGTCGGAGGGATCTTTGTAGCTGAAGTGCTATCTGTGATGATCCAAGTACTATCATATAAAACAAGAAAAAAAAGAGTCTTTCTGATGGCTCCTATCCACCATCACTTTGAGAAGATGGGACTGGATGAAAATACGGTTGTAGTGAGGTTCTGGATCGTTAACTTGATCCTTTGTGTGTTAGGAATGTTTTTGACTACCATGTAGTTTGTATTCACCATAGGCAAACAGAGCACATCCTATACATATTGAAATGTCAGCTACATTGAAAATAGGGAAGTGATAACCTTGCCAATGTAAGTCAATGAAATCAACTACAGCGCCTAATTTAACCCTATCAATTATGTTACCTACTGCTCCTGCAACTATCATCAAGATTCCAACTGCTATGATTTTTCTTCTTGTTATGAAGTACATAGCAAGTAATCCTATTGTAACCAATGTGTTGATTCCAATTAAGATTGCCTGCTGTTGCTCAGGTTTATTAAACATCCCTAAGCTGATTCCCTTGTTGAATGCAAGGGTAAAAGAAAAGAACTCAGTGATTGGTATTGATTGCGATATTTTTTGAATAGCAACATCTTTTGTCACTTGATCTGCTGTGATGATCGTAATACATATAATGATCATTAGGATAGCTTGTCTGATAAAAAGGCTTTTCATATTATTTTACAAATGAAATCAATGATACCACAAGAGGTAATAGATTACATAAGAAAGTGGCGAGACGTTGTGAGGAACCATCAAAGAGTCAAAGATGGATCCGTCTTTGTTTTAGCTTCTGTTGATGTCTCAGATGAAGATGGCATCAGATTTATAGGTGAGGCAATCAAAATGGGAGCATCATACGTGGTTGCTCATAAGAAATTTTCCCAAAGATTTAATTTCAAAGGTTTTATAAGTGTTGATGATCCTTGTAGAACTTGGGCATTTATAGCAAGTATCTTGTACACAAAACCCCTTGATACGATATGCGCCGTGACAGGTACAAGTGGTAAAACATCTGTTGCATGCCTATACTCTCAGGCAGCTGCAATTTTATCAGGAAAGTCATTATATATTGGAACTCTAGGGGCTCTAAAAATACATTCTGATTTGAGTGCGAATAAGATTGCTGACACGTTAACGACCCCTGATGCAATGGACTTACAAAAGATCCTTGCAGAAACTTCTTGTGAATATGGTTGCATTGAAGCATCTAGCCACGGAATTGAGCAACAAAGAATAGCCTATATTTCAATTGTTGCTGCGGGTTTCACGAACTTGTCACCAGAGCATCTAGATTATCATAAAGACATAGAAAGCTATTTTAAGGCAAAAGAGAAGCTTTTCACCGATTATAACGTAGAAAATTTTGTAATAAATTCGGATGATGTATATGGAAAGAGAATTAATGTCAGCGGAAAATCTGTCATAAATTACGGGAAAAATGGGAATCTAAAGCTTATCGAGTTAGTGCCTGGCAAGATGATGAAAATCTCATACAATGGAATCTATTTCGAATTTAAATATAACCTTTTAGGCGAATATAATGCTTATAATTTCCTGTGTGCTGTAGGGTTATTGATACATAGTGGTTTTCATATACAAGATATCATTGATATTGCATATAAATTGTCTTTACCACCTGGTAGGATGCAAAGAATTGAATGTGATGAATTCGATATATATGTAGATTATGCACATAAGTCAGATGCTTTAGAGAAAGCTCTAAAGGCATTGATCGATTACCGAGATGCCAATGCTAAAAGTAAGATATGGGTTGTATTTGGATGTGGTGGTAATAGAGATACTTTAAAACGCCCTTTGATGGGAAAGATTGCAAGTGAGATGGCTGACTTTGTAGTTGTGACTGATGACAATCCAAGGAATGAAAATTCAGCAAAAATTAGACAAGAAATTATAGTTGGGATTGCTTCTTGTGACTACATTGAAATCTCCGATAGAGCTGAGGCGATATCTTATGCAATTCAAAATGCAAGCAAAGATGACATAGTGCTGATTGCTGGTAAGGGTCATGAGAGTTACCAGATAGTTGGTGACACTATGATTGAGTTTTGTGATGCAAAAGTTGCAAGAGAGCAACTGCTATTGAAGAACAGATAATTATTTAACTATCCCTAATATTTTGGCAGATGTTTCCTTAATTTTTGTGAATATGTCGGAGGTTGAAAACTCGACTTCAGACTTACCTGCAAGCTTTTGCATCTCCGCAAGAATTTTTGCATTAACGTTGTTTTTAGAGAGGTTTATCGCTATGTCTATTGCGTTTGCAAAAGCAACATCATCTGATCCACCATGGCTTTTCACAACTATTCCATCTATCCCTATTAGCATCGCACCGTTGTTGTGTCTTGGGTCTAGAAAATGAAGTTTTCTTTTGATGTATGGCTTCAAGATCAGGCCGCAAAGTTTTGTTATTAAGTTCGAATCAATAGCCTCACGAAATTGCTTTAAAATAGCTTTTGCAGTTCCTTCTGATGCCTTTAGAAAAATATTGCCTGAGAAGCCATCAGTTACAACAACATCGGCTTTACCGTTGATAACATCATGTCCTTCAACATATCCAACAAAGTTCTGCATCGAGTTGCTCAAGATTGTATGAGTTTTTTGTTCGAGTTCTCGACCTTTTGTTTGTTCTGTTCCGACATTCAAAATTCCAACAGACGGATTTTCTTTTCCAAGCATTATTTTTGCAAAACATACACCCATCGCAGCAAACTGACTAAGAGCAACTTCGTCACACCCTATGTTTGCCCCCATGTCGAGCAGTACAGATTGACTTTGGATCTCACCAAGCGTTGGAAAGATCCCTGCTATGGCTGGTCTTTTCACATCTGTAATACTACCTAAAACCATTCTAGCTGTCAGCATCAAAGCACCTGTATTACCTGAAGACACGCATGCATTAGCACTTTTTGATAAAACTGCATCAATCGCACATCTCATACTTGAGTCTTTTTTTCCCTTTAAACCTTCGGTGGTTTTATCTGTATCTAGAATGACACTATTAGTATGAAAAATCGTATAGGCAGATTCTCTCACTTCAAACGTTTTTAGTAGCTCTGAAACAGCTTCATCATCACCATATACCAAGAAGTGTACTTCTTTGTGCTTCTGAGATGCTTCTTTTATTGCTTTGATGACTGAGAATGGTGCATTACTCCCACCCATTGCATCGATTGCTATGGTAATCTTTTGCACGGACATATGGTTAGAATTTCTTGTTTTATGTTATGTATTCTATTATCTCTAAGAATATATCATGTCAATTACATCTATTATTAATTAGGATTGATTTTTTAGTCACACCATGTTTTGTTCTGCTCCAATAAAATGGCCTACGAATGAGGTCAAAGATTGCAAAGAAAACCGCAACGGTATGGAGCATGAAGTAGATTGGAAAGGTAGCAATACAGGTCACTTTCTTAAGCTTAGAAAGTCCACTAAAAAACTCTGACTTTTCCATGACTTTTATTACTTGTTTTGAAGTTAAAAAAATCCACAATATGAAAGTTAAGAGTGATAAGTTCAAAATCAAATCATTACCCATGATAGTTTCATTCGATAGTCTTAAGCAAAGTCCCATGATGAACATTATCGGGGTGATAACAAGGCTAAGAGTACTCAGACCAATCATAAAATGTAAGGAAATCAGTGATTTTTTAAAACCTACCTTAGAGGTAAAATTGTGTTTTTTCTGAAGTAAAAGAAGATAAGTCTGAATGAATCCCTTTAGCCATCTGGAGCGCTGTTTTATCCATGTCCACAACGTTATTGGAGCTTCTTCAGCAGTATATGAATCTATGACTTTTGCTTTGTAACCATTAGCAGCTAACCTCATACCAATCTCAGCATCTTCTGTTAAGTTATATATGTCCCATCCTTTCAGTTTTTTTAAAAATTCAACTTTAAAATGGTTGCTTGTTCCACCCAATGGAAGAGGATAATTTTGTTTTGATAGCGCTGGCAATAATCCATCGAAAAGTATAGCATATTCTATACTAAAAAGCCTTGTTAGAAGGTTTTCATCTGCATTATAGTAGTTGAGTTTCGCCTGTAGACATGCCAAATCCTTATCTCCCTCCATAAACTTTTGCAAAGCTATATTGAGTTGATCTTGATCAGGAATATCATCAGTATCGAAAATAACCACATACTCTCCCCGAACAAATTTTAAAGCATAATTGCATGCCTTTGCTTTTGTCCTTGGCTGAAAATTAGGCACTATAATCATGTCATAATCGAGTTTTGTTTCGATATTTTTGACGTGATCTATTGTTTCTGAATCTATTGACTCAAGGAGTAGTAATACTTGCAGTTTGTCTTTTGGGTAATCCAGGTTATGAATTGCTGTAAAGAGCTGTTCTATAACTGATTCCTCCTCCATATAAACTGGCAATAAAATTGAGTAGATAGGTGTGTTTGGTCCATGTTTGAACTTCTTTTTATCATCTCTCTTTTTTAAGTATCTTTCTCGCAAGTCAGAAACTTTTTCACCTTCTTTCGATCCAAAGAGGCTATTTTTCAGCAGTATAAGAAACATATGCAAAATAAGTCCTGAGAACAAAAAGAACGATAAAAAACTTTTGGATAGAAGAAAAAAGCTGTACCAAGTAAAAAACAGAGGCAATACATAAAATCTTCTGCAAAACAGAAAAAAGTTTTCAGAAAGAGAGCAAGAAAAAGCTCCAAGATATGATTCAATATCTGTATCAGCAGTATCATATGACAAGTATGAATAGTCGAATTGTGCTGCAAAAATGTCATGTAGTTCCTCATTATTACTAATGCTTTTGACTACATCATGTGACTTTTTGTTGTTTGCTTTGGTTTTTTGCATATAAAGTTACTTGCATGTTTTTCTATACATACTTTATGATAACATCCCTTTTTAAAGCTTACAACAATAATTTGTTACATTAAAACAACAATCTAGATTGTAAAATTTTAATATTACTGTAACAATTTTGGTGCATGCTTTCATTCACAACTTAATCATCTTTAAAAATGGGGCTAGCTATTCTAAAAAATATAGCAATAAGACTTTCGGATATTTGGAATATAAATGATGGAAAACATATTGATGCATACTTGTGTTCAACGAAGCACTTATGGGAGCCAGATGGTCTAAAAGAAGTTGCTGCGAATGGTTTACCGGTCAATTTTAGAGTTGTACAACATGGTAATATTAACTTCTCAGCAAGTGGGATATTTACAACTAAACAACTCGAGAATGCAATTGAACAAAAAATACCAGATGGCAAAAGAGTTTTTGTGATTGATCTTTTGAGAGAATATCATGGGTTCATAGAATATGGAGATAATGCAATACCTATAGCATTTAGAGGTAAATATAATGTGGTTAATTTTGGGGTAAATTACCGAGATATTTCTTCATTTGAGGGAGAAATCTTTAGTGCAATGAATAGAAAATATGAATCATCTACTGGTAAAATCATTTCTTGGTTTTCGTCATCAGAGGGCGCAGTAGGTGAAGTATATCAAACAGTGAAAATTAAAAATTATAAAGGATTTTCAACTGAAGAGAATTTAGTAAATCACATTAGGGAGTCAAACAACATTGAGTTATTTTATAAAAGACTGCCATGTACTGACCACAGTGCCTTGCCCTATCAGGCTTTAATCGAATTCTCAAACTTTATGCAAAACGAATTCAATCCAGAAACTGATTGGTTACATATTCACTGCCATGGAGGCAAAGGACGCTCTACAAGCTTATCACTGGTTTTTGATATGTTCAGAAGGTTAGAAGACTCTAAACTCAAAGAGATATCATTTAATGAACTACTAAGTTTACATAAAAACAGCGGTGGGAAGGACTTAAACATTGGAATTACAGATGATTGGAAGCAACAACTTTTAAATGATAGATACACATTCTTAAATAAGATCTATGATAGTTTAGTAAAAATACAGGAAGAAGGACTAAAAAGCATTTTCTCAACAGCTCTACATATAGTACTTCTGGGTAACAAAGGATTACTACACACAAAAACTTTAGAAGAAATAATTAATAGTTCTGGAGATATTGTCCAGGCAAGAATCATGAATGACTACGGACTTTATAATAAGCTTTCAATTTTATACGAACATTCTCTTGAGAACCAAACATTTGCAGAAGAAGATGATTTTATGTCTATGGACTTAGAATATGATCCTGAGGATATTATGTTCCAACAAAACAATGATGTGTTCTAAGGTATTTGAAGATTACCAAGGTAAGGTTTTAAATACCTCATTCCTGAAGCCATTCTATTGCATTGATAAAACAATTATTGAACTTGTCCTGCAGCATAAGAAAATTCTCATAACAAGTAAAAATGGAGTTATAGGGCTGCTGCAAAATCTTAAGCATTATTGTATTGATGACAATGAGATCAAAAATAAAGAAATCATCACAGTTGGTTCAAAAACATTTGATTTACTAATACAGAATGGTTTTTTAAACACAAATGAGGTCAGCATTAATATAACAACTCTAAAGCAAAAACATCAACTAGATGGAGTGCTTTATCTATCTGGGTTCAACACAGCATTTCATGACTATAGTAGCTATGGTGTGATGAGAAAGGTTATCTATAAGGCAGTACCAATCTCTTTAGATAAGGAAATAATTGAAAAAATAAGACGTAATGAAATATCATATGTTTTACTTTATTCAAAAATTAATGCAGAAGCTTTTCTTAGAAGCTTTCCTTTAGATTATGATTTTAAAAGTTTAAAATTCATTTGTATAAGTAAAGATGTTGCAACTGCCTTGGAATCCAGATCAAAAAATGTTGTATTTCCTTCGATTCCAATAAAACAAGAGATGCTGAAACTAGTTAGTTAGCTGAGAGAGAGCAAAGATAACGTTTGTTTTGCTAAAATTATATTTAGAAATTTTTCTGTATTTATCAATTATCTCTTCGTATTTTGCAATGTGAGACTTGTCAATGATGGTATTGTTTTTCATCTCAAAGAGAATAATCTTTATTATGATATCAAGGGATTCATCCTTGACTTCAGGAAGAATATCAAGAGATATTTCTTGGTTAAAAACTTTTTCTATCAAAACATCATCAGATGTCTCTATGAACTTTGACACAGCGTTTATATCTCCTTCACATACATGATACAAATATGTTATGAGGTCCTCTGGATGTGCAGGGAATAACTCTTTGAAGTCCTGTAGTGATGGTTTTTCTACAAAGAACTTCATACATCTTGATCTGAGAGTCTTTGGAATTCTATACAAATTTCTAGCAACTAAAAAAATATAAAGTCCAGGGAATGGTTCTTCAACAAGCTTCAGGATAGAATTAACAGCAGAGATTGACATGTTATCTATTCCGTCAAACACAAGGATTTTATATTTTCCTGTAGGACTTGTTGTACTGAATTCGATTGCCTGTCTAACCTCATCAACTGATATTGCTTTAGTTTTTTTCACAGCTCCATCTAAGTCATTTTTATCGCTCACGATCATCAAATCTGGAGATGCAGGTGATTCAAATAATGTTGTGATGATGTTTTGTATAACACTTGTTTTTCCAACTCCAGAGCTTCCATAGATCAATATAGAAGTATGTATGATTTCTTTGTTAAAAAAAATCTTATTGATTACTCTTTCGACGTTTTGTAGTGCCATGAAATTTTTATGGTATATATTGAATCAATATAGAATAAATTCAACAAAAAACAAATTTTATGCAGCAAGGCAATATAGATAATACTCCGCAGGTGGTTGTAGATTCAGTAGCGGCTCAAATCAATAAGACATCTCTTTTGGACTTATGTCTACAGGCAGAACTTCTAGTTCAAATTGTGATGCTCATCTTGTTGTTGTCTTCTGTGTGGGGTTGGACAATAATCTTCAGTAAAACGATGATCTTAACCTCAATTAAAGTAAAAACAAGGAAGTTCCTTGAGTTTTTCCATTCGAGTAAATCAATCAATCAGCTCTACAAGTACTCTGTTGATAAGAATGAAAAACACCCACTAGCAAAAGTCTTATTTGCTGCTGTTGAGGAATGGCAAGTACAGCCAAAAGGAAGTGAAACAGCTTCATCTGGGGCTGTGTCTGCAAACATTAAAGAGAGAGTTAATCAGGCAATGGTGCTAGCAAGTAGTAAGTCAGTTAACAAACTTGAGAGTGATATAGGATTTTTAGCTACAATTTCCAGCAGTGCACCTTTTATAGGTCTATTTGGTACAGTCTGGGGAATTATGTCGAGCTTCCAGTCGATCGCAGCAACTAAGAATACAACTCTTGCTGTTGTTGCTCCGGGAATCGCTGAAGCACTCCTAGCAACTGCCTTTGGACTTATTGCAGCAATACCTGCAGTGATTTTCTACAATAAGTTCTCAGCTGATATAGATGCAATTTCAAAAGAGACTGATGATTTCAGAATGGAGCTTCATAATTTAATGTTAAGAGAACTGGTATAGGATGGGAATACAGATCAATACAGGAAGAAAAAGAAAGCTGAACAGTGAAATAAATATCACTCCTTTTGTTGATGTGATGCTTGTCCTTCTGATCATCTTTATGGTAACAGCACCAATGCTCATATCAGGAATAGAAGTTGATTTACCAAAGACAAAAGCAGGACAGCTAAAAGGTTCTGATGAGCCACTCGTGATATCGGTTGACAAGGATGGGAATTTTTATGTTCAAGAGGAGATGCTTACTCATAATGCACTCCTAACAAGGCTTTCAGCTGTGATGTCAAACACTCCACAGATAAGAATCTTCATCAAGGGTGATCAAAAGATCAATTATGGAAAAGTCATAGAATTGTTTGCTCTTGTGAAGGAGGTTGGCTTCACAAATATTGCCCTTGTGACTGAAATAGATCAACGACAACAAGTGATGAAAAAGAAAGGAAAATAGTATGCACTTCGGATTCATTTACTCGATCCTACTACATGTAGGAATCTTTTTGATCTTGATGTTTGGGATAGATTACTCAAGGAATCTAAAGCCTCAGGAGGATACAATTTTGCTTGAGATGATTCCTATCAGCACCATAACTAATGTGAAAACAACTGTAAATGATGTTAAGCCTCTCGATAAGAAAAAAGAGGTTGTGACCAAGGATGATGCTAAACAAGACTCAAAAACAGTTCTGAAAGATAGTGAGTTCGATAGTCAAAATGTGAGTCAAAAGATAATTGAACCGAAAAAAAAACCTGAGGAAGCAAAGCCTGAGAAAAAGGCCGAAGAAATAAAACAACCAGAACCTAAGAAGGAAGATCCTAAACCTGAAGTAAAACAGGATGAGAAGAAGAAAGAGACTTCAGAAGAAAATAAGGAGAAAATCCCAACAAAAGATATAAAAAAGGAGCCAGAGCCAAAAAAAGTTGAGAAAAAACCTGAAAAGAAGCCTGAACCCAAAAAAGAGAACAAAAAGACTACAGAAAAAGATAAGAAAAAACCAGAAGCAAAGAAAGATAAAAAAGATAAGAAAAAAGACTCAAGTGATGATGATTTAGCTAACTCAGTACTAAAATCATTGCAGGAAGGCGGTAAGAAATCCTCTAAAAATAAAAAGAAACAGCAGAGTCTAAATGATATAATGGAAAACGCCATAAAGGGAGACACAACCTCTGAGTTCGATAATGAAAGTGAAATGTCACTGAGTGAAATAGATGCAATCAGATCACAAATAAGCAGAGCATGGAGAGTCACATCGTTCAGTGGTGGCAAGGATAACAAAAACTTAAAAGTAACTGTAAAAATACAGGTAGAAGAGGATGGTGAAGTAAAAGATGTAAAGGTTACAAACAGATCAATTCCTAATGGTGTTGATGGACAGGTGTACAATGCATTTGTAGATAGCGTTATTAGGGCAATCAGAACTGCATCACCATTACAAAACTTACCAAAAGAGAAACACAACACATGGAATGAGATGGAGTTGGTATTTGATAGCAGCGGAATGATATACTAGAATCAAATGGATATAAAAACAAAGATTGATCCTGCAGAGCCAATAGGAGATGTAGAAGTAGAAAAATTCCTCCTAGGAGCTTTAATTATGAATAACAATGTCCTTCATGATATCAGCGATATAATAGGCGAAGAACAGTTTCTGTTACCAATTCATCAAAAAATATACAACAAGATTTGTGCACTTGTCTGGAACGATATGGTTGCAACTCCACTAACTCTCAAGCAAGAACTAAATGATGAATCGGTCTTTTCAGCTGCAGGTGTCTCTTGCTATGATTATTTGAGAAATATAGTTCTTGGAGTTCAGTTCATACATGATACAAAAACCTTAGCAAAAATAGTCAATAGTTATTACATAAAGAGATGTTTGGTCGAAATGGGAAGGGAGGTCCTCAAGTCATCTTATTCTGATGGACACAGTGGTGCAGACGAAATAATTGAAGCCGCTCATAAGAAGCTCATAGAGATAGGAGCAAGTGGTAAAGGAAAAAATGACTATCATGTTATGAATGATGTCATTCAGAACGTTGTCAGCAGAGTCTCAATGATGTATCAGGATGGCAAACACATAACTGGTGTCACAACAGGTTTCACAGATTTAGATGGAAAAACAGGTGGGATGCAGCCATCTGATTTAATAATAATTGCTGCGAGACCCTCAATGGGAAAGACATCCCTAGCAATCAACATGTGCGTCAACGCAGCAACAAGCTTTCTGCAGGAACAAAATGCTGATACCGGGAAACCAAAGCATGCTCTATTCTTTTCCCTAGAGATGTCAGCAGAACAGCTGGTAAATAGAATTCTTGCGATAGGAACTGGCATAGATAGTAGCAGACTAAGAACAGGAAATATCAACAAGTTTGAACTTGAAAAGCTAATGCATGGACATGAGAAGCGCACCATTGAGACCTTACCTATTATTATAGATGATTCACCTACTCTATCTATAGCATCTCTGAAATCACGTGTTGTGAGACTCATGAGACAATATAACATCGGTATGGTTATGGTTGATTACTTGCAGCTCATCAAGGGAAGTAGCTCTAAAGCAGGTGGTAATAGAGTTCAGGAGATAGGTGAGATATCTCAAGGTCTTAAAGCACTTGCTCGTGAGATGAATGTCCCTGTGATTGCCCTTTCTCAGCTGTCAAGAGCAGTAGAGAGCCGTGATGATAAAAAACCTCAGCTTTCTGATCTGAGAGACAGTGGGAATATAGAGCAGGATGCTGATGTCGTGATGTTTCTGTATCGTGAGGAGTATTATCTTGAAAGGAAAAAAATTCCTGATAACGAAGCAAAACAAAACGAGTGGCAGGAGAAACTGAATAAAGTTAAGAACATAGCTGAGCTGGTAATAGCAAAGCAGAGAAACGGACCGATCGGGAGCCTCGCTTTACACTTCAACAGTGCAACAACAGCATTCACCAATCTTACTTATAGTTTTGATGGCTTCGAGGAGTAGCAAAGGTAATTACTTACCTAGCTTTTGTCCTGCAGAAGTGTTTGCAACTTTTTCTGCAAACTTGCCTGCAGTATACTTATCTCCTGCAGATACTTTCTTTTCATCAAGTTTCTTGCCAAAGAATTTTTGTATCTCTTCCCATATCATTGAAAAGAAGTCCCATACAAGCTCATTTGACTCAAGTTCTCTTATATTTTTTGGAGAAATTTTACCATCAGAATTTTTCATGGCATGTTTCTTGAGGACTTCATAGATTTTTTCAGCATCACCATCAGCCCATTGACGATACTCACGGTTCATACCTTTGATAACACCAACAGATCTAGTTATTTCACTAGAACTTACTCCCTTTTTTATTGTAGCTGTTTTGACTTCTGTTCCAACTTGATTGTAATAAGAATCAAGGTCTTTTTCCATTGCTAGGTTTTTTATTTCTTTAATTAGAGCAATGCAATCTACTTCATTATCTTCTTCGAAGTTTACTTCCATAAGTTTTTTAACTTTAGCTTCTAAATCGTTTTCAGCAATAATATCAGCCACTTTATTAACAACACTAGAGCCAGCATTATAGGTATCTGCAACTACTCCACGTACTCCTTTTTCAACTTTTTTGAAAAGATTGTTCATTATTTTTGTTTATTTTTGTTAGATATCCTTTATATTACAACTTGATTATTAAATTTTTATGTCAAAATTTTCATCCCTATTAAAATACTGACGGATTTACAGGTAGCTGTCAAGCTATTAATGTATATGAAAGATGTAAGATCTTTTCTAATTTTGTATTCTCCCCCTAATAGGAGGTTTTTTCTCTCTTGATACTTCAAATATGTAAGACTGGTTTTTATAGGTCCGATCGAATAACCTATCCCGGCTGTATGAAGCTTCTCACCCATTGACCCACCAACTATAAATCCAAGGTATTGTAAATTAAAACCAGCAGAAACTTTTCTGTTTATAAAACTCACAGACGATTTAAAATCAGTTGATGCATTAATTGTATCTCCATAGAAAAACCTTATCTCAGATGCATTCCTCTTGGGAATGTATGAGGAACTAAAATAAAATTTTTCTTCGATCAAAGGTGATAGATAGCCAAACTTAAAATCATATTGCCTACGTCCCAGAATATCTGTCAACAAAGGGTTATAGAAACTACTATGCTCAGTATCACCTAAATATTCACCAACAGAAAAACTTCTTCCATCAACAAGTAAACCATTAGAATTACACTGACCAAATGATATTTTGCCGAGGCTGTCATCTTTTAAGTACATGTAGTATTCAGGTAGTGGATTCCAATGATTTCTCTCTGATCTTAGTTGTATTGGTGAGATAGAAAATCCTAATCCAAATTGCTCATTTAAAGAATTTCTGAATCTTATATTAGAATCTAATAATACACTTTTATGTTCATTAGAGATACTAGAGTATGGCATAATAAATCCGTTAACTTTTGTATCTGCTACAACGGCTCTGCCAACCAAGCAGCACAAGACTGTTAATAAAATAATTTGTAATTTTTCTAAATTTTTTTTCATTTTGGTACTTCCGCATTCAATAATTATAAGTCACAATAAGAGTATGAGACAACAAATATGCATTACAAACCATGGATACTGAGTTTCATTACTACATTAATTATGTCATAGCACTACGCGCTGGCTTCTCACCAAATACAGCATACAAAATTGCCTATAGTGCACAATACGTAGATGATAATACTGAGATTTATACTGTGTTACAAAAAACAAATCTAGAGCAATACAGTAATATCATTAGTCAATCGATTAACCCAATTTTGAGTGTAAAAGATATAATCTCTATATATCCAGTTTTTCATTTTATTCCAGGAGATGAAATAATAAAAACATCAAAGCTAAGACGTGATGGTGAATGTAGGTATATGACAACTACCCCCGAATAACAAACTTGCTAGGAAGTGTTTGGAGAGTGTTTTAAAAAGCAAGGATCCGTATTGGATAGGGATTGCTTCACATGCCTTTGTCGACACATGGGCCCATCAGAACTTCACAGGATTAAAAGATGTATATAATGCAGTTGAAAAACATCAAACGAATAAAGTTTGTTTTGGCTTCAGTAAAGAATTGCTTGGGTTATCAGCTTTCGTCGGACACGCAGACGTATTAGGACTTCCAGATACACCTAATACAATTTGGTATGATTACAGATTGAAAAATATGAAGATAGACAATAATGAAAGGTTTCTCAATGCTGCAAGATGTTTATTCGAAATGTACATAAAATATGCTGATAAGAATCTTTTAGTGAATATGCCAAGCGATCCAATGTTGGCTTGGAACGAATTAGAAAAAACAATAAAAGCAATTTTTACGAGCGACCTTGATGCATTAAAAAACCTTTTAGGTGAGTACTATAATTCTGGAGAACAAAGTAAGCTATTGATCATGAAAATTCTGGGTCTTAATAAAATACAAAGAATCGGTTTTTATATGAATCTCATTGAGAAGCTAGAAAGTGAAATAGGTATTGAAAACTCACAGTTTGATAAATATGATAAGAACAAGTGGATCAATAAAGCTTTTTATGAAACAACTGACACAATTCAATCATATGACATTACAGCTAATGATAGCCAAAAAATATCAGAAAACCTTTGTGAATATGTTCTTTGTGATAACGCTAAAAGCACATACACTGCAAACTTTACAAATATAGGTGAGCAGCTTAAACAGAAATTTAATACATTACTTGGTATCCATAAAAACTACACATTTGGAAAGGGGATGACTACAAATCACACGAATGGTATGGCTTCCAGGAAGCGGCAAAGAAGCAACACTTGTATATGATGGATAAAGTCATTAGGATTATGAGAAAAGATATTCCTATGATGAAGCGTGTGAACTCTAATCCTTAATATCTTTGGCTATTTCATCTGTATTTGTAAATAAAGGACGTCTCGTATAGTGAAACCATGTAAATGGAATAGAGACAATGTAAAGGATTGATAGAATTGGAATAACAATCCATGGCATCAAGAACACGGCAGATGTTATTATTGCTAGAATCGCCATAATAAAGGTAATATTATGTTTTTCTATTTTGAAGGCCTTAGTTGAAATAGTTGGAACCCTACTAACCATCATAAGTGAAATAAAAACAACATATATACAAATTATAAAAACATGGAAAATATTTGATTTGAAAATTTGAAAAGTTGTGATGAGCGGAGTCAAAGCTAAAACTGCAGCACATGGACTTGATATTCCATGAAAATACTTATTTTTCTTAATTTTTGTAGGAGGATTTACTTGTTCATTTTTATCACTCTCCACGTTGTATCTTGCAAGTCTTAAAGCTGTACAGCTAGCATATATCAGAGCTATAACCCATCCTAAACCACCTAAAAGTTTCAACTGCCAATGGTATATTATTATTGCAGGAGTCACACCAAAGCTTACCAAATCAGCAAGAGAATCGAGTTCAGCTCCAAAGTCTGATGATGATTTCAAAAGCCTTGCTGCACTTCCATCAACCCCATCCATGAAACACGCTATGAGTACCATGATAACTGCCATCTCAAGATTTCCTTCAAATGTATATTTTATAGCAGTCATACCCATGCATAAAGCTAACATTGTTATGATGCTTGGGAACAGTCTATAAAAAGGAATTTTTTTCTTCACGATTTTGCTAATTTTTTGCTCATAAGTGTATCATTTATGCATAATATTGGCAAATATCAACCTCTTATTGCCAAAATAATTATGCTGTGCTACCATGCACATGGGGAAAAATTTTTAAGCAAAAAAATTTAATAATAAAGTTATAAATCAAGAAACAAATGGAAAACAGTAACGGTAAAAGTAGTAAAAAGAGTAAAAGAACCGCAGCAACTGTCAGTACACCTGAACGCAATAAAACGACAAGGGAAGGCTTTAGAACCTTAGCTGCTCAAGCATTCGCAAATAATCCTACTAAATACATTAGAGAACAACTTAGTGAACTGTTAAAATCACACAGTAAGGAAAACGAAGAGATCATTGAATTTTACTCTACTATCTTTCAAAATTTTAATGATGAGGAATTCAAAGGAAAAATTGGCGATGATGCAGCTGTGAAGTAATCAAAGATTGATTTATTGAAAGCTGTTACAGACCTAGATGACGAACATAAAATAGCATTACTGAAATCCCT
Organism: Rickettsiales bacterium; assembly: GCA_023263785.1. Taxonomy (GTDB): domain Bacteria; phylum Pseudomonadota; class Alphaproteobacteria; order Rickettsiales; family Midichloriaceae; genus JALQUO01. Next base: position 422,735 of record JALQUO010000001.1, read on the forward strand.
GAAAGAAAGTGGATACTTGGATGATCTGAAGCCTTCTGAGATGCTTAATGCAATTGATCTGTATGACAAAAATTTAGTTTTTGAAAGTATTTTTGAAGGTGGTTTAGGTGGACTCTCAGATGAGGAAAAATCAAATTTACTAGATATAATTCAAATTTGCTTTGAAGAGGAATTAAATGAAAAAAATGAAAAGGCTTTACATGCTGCTAAACAATATATTTCTACATCTCAGTTAGAAACACAGATAAAGTGTTTAAAAATAACTATACCTCATATGGGTGAGGAAGAAAAAACTCAATTATGTAAATTTTTGTTAGAGGGTTTTGCAGATGATAAAACAACTGATGAAAAGTTAGGAATTGTAAAATTAGTAGGATTGGTTTCTAAGTCTGGTTTTTCTGTAGATGCGCATTTCACAGCGAAAGATGATGTGATTGCATTATTACTAGTAGATCTAACAACTCAAGCATTCAACAAAAAATTATCTCCTGAGAGTCAAAAGTCTCATGATGATATAAAAGATCTTATTAGCTCAAATGGCTTTGAGTCAGCAAACAATTTTCAAATCTTTGCAGGCAAAATCATTAAAAGAGATTCTTGAGTATTTCAACGGTGGTTTAGATAAAAGTTTTGCTGATCAATTTAAGGATTTCTTAAAAGCAGTACTGAATTTCTTCTTGAAATTAGCAGGAAGGGAGCAGTATTCATATAGTGCAAGTAAAGAGCGCTCCACCTTTGCTGAATTGATAGCATCAAAACAAGCTTCAGTAGAACTCTCAGTAGCCTAAGCCTAAGTCCTTCAATAATTATAGTGGTTTTGCCACTATATTATTTACTCATTACATCTTCCAAATAATTTTTGCATCTTAATATATTTATAGTGTATATATTCTTGTGAATAACAAAACTAATTAAAAACTAAAAAACATGAAAGATATAAGAGAAATGAATCTTCAACAAGCAGAAACAGCTTTAAATACTCTTTTTAGCAAGTTCAGAGGCGTCAAGTGATCAACACCAATGGCTTTTTTGTGCTAGGCTATGTCAAAAAATTATTGATGAACTTAAAGAAACAAAAGCTTCTAATCTAGAGATAGTAAAGAAAGCATATGAAATCCTTAATAAATTACCTGATGAAAAAGTTTTTGAGGTTTCAAAAGGTTTTTTAAATGAACAATTGGCGATTCATATAGAAACAATTCTGCCTGATCAGACACAACAGCAATCTCAAACTTTCCAAGATCTTACAAAACAGCAACAAGAAGTATCACAAAGTAAATCGCTTCAACAACAAGACTTGCTTGACGAAGCTCTAGGCTATGGAGGTTGTTTAGTCAGAAATAAAATCAAACAATCTTTAGAAGCTAAGTACCCTAACAAAAAAGGCGAAATAGCAGAACTTATTTCATCAGATGAATTTTTATCAGAGATCAAGAAATTCATGTCTTTGCTAAAGAAACAAGGGTGGAGTGCAAAAGAAGAGGTAAAATATATACAGAATGATTTTAAAGATACATCATTGTTCGAAAACTTTATAGAGCTTATAAAGAACTGTATAAAGTGGATATTGCATAAACACTTAGAAGAAGCAAATAGATACATGTATGATGGCAAAACTGAAATAAAACCTTTACAGAAAGATTAGAAAAGGAATTAAAGCCAAATATTCAACTATAAGGTAGCTCTCTTTAACCAAATCTGAACTGCAATGATAGAAGAGGGGGTTATTCCTTCTAATAACCATCTATCATATCTTCTAAATATATTTTCTTCTGTCTTAATGCATTTGTAATATGTATATATTGTATATATTGTATATCTCTCTGGTATGAAAATAGTTACATCTTTTTACTTGACTTATTTTTTAGGCAGGTATTACATAATATATTTGTAAACCATAAAACAAAAAAGACAAAAATGACCCCAGAACAAATAAAGGATGTAATAGTGAGCACCCCTGAAGGTATAGAGAGAGCAAATAAGGCAGAAGAGCTTCTAGAAACTTACAAAGAAGACTTGAAAGGGAAAGAGGCAATAGGATTGATGATAAGTTTGATCATAGAAAGCACTCCCGAAGGTATAGAAAGGACAAGGAAAGCAGAAGAAATCCTAAAGAGACATATAGAAGACTTAAAAAAAGGGGGGGATACGAGGAGGTGTTACTGCAATAGAGTATATGAAAAATAGAATCACAGAGAATAGGAAGCAAGCAAGTAGTTATACAAGTTATGTTGATACTCAAAGGCAACAGAATCCAAAGCAAACATCATGCGATATTAGTTAAGCTAAAAAGGATAATCAAAGAGATTGAGATTCAGAAAAGGGATGAAGAATTCGATAATGCTTTTGGTGGTACAGAGAGCTCGTTCACAAATTTTATTCAGTCTCAAAGGCACAAGAGAATTCAGAGCAAATGATTTCAAGGTAATCACCTCCTCAAACTAATCTGAACAGCAATTACGGCAGAGGGTGTTATACCCTCTATTGCCTTCATCTCAAGGATTGTCTTTGGTCTGAACTTCATTAGTTTTGTTCTGACTTCATTTGACAAGCCTCCAACCAAGTTATAATCAAAATCATCAGGAATAGTTGTGAGCTTATCATCGTTGAGTATATCTATATCTCGTTTTTGTCTTTTGACGTAGTGCTGATAAAGTCTATCTGCATGAGCTTTCTGCAGAACCACCACTTCATCCCTATCAAAATTTGTCAGGAGTTGGATAGGATTATAATCTATGCCTATCTGCCCAAGTGATTCATTGATTGTCTTATACTCTTTGTTTTGGGACTTTAACTCGTCTGATAGGATTTCTGTTGAGAATTCTATATTTTTTGTTTTTGTAATTACTGCGTTGGTTTTTTCTTCAAAGCATTTATGGTGTTCTATGATTTTTTCACTTACAACTCCAGCTTCACAACCTTTATTTAGAAGTCTATCGAGTGCATTATCATATCTCATGCTGAGTCTGAACTCTGCCCTTGAGGTCATCATTCTGTATGGTTCTGTTACACCTTTTGTGATTAGGTCATCTATCATTACTCCTAGGTATGCATCTCCCCTTGTTAAGACGAAGGATTTTCCTGATGGATTGAGTGCTGCGTTGATGCCAGCGACGAGGCCTTGTCCAGCTGCTTCTTCATATCCTGTTGTGCCATTTATCTGACCTGCAAAATACAGTCCACTTATGATTTTACTTTCAAGTGTGTAATTCAGCTGTCTTGGATCGAAGTAATCATACTCTATTGCATAGCCATATCTCAGGATTGCAACATCTTCCAAGCCTTTTATTGATCTTATGATTTTTTCTTGTACATCCTTTCGCAATGAAGTTGATATTCCGTTTGGATATATAACATCTGAGTCAACTCCTTCTGGCTCAAGAAACAGCTGATGTCGAGATTTATCAGCGAATCTCATGATTTTATCTTCTATTGAAGGGCAGTATCTTGGTCCACTAGCTGATATTTGTCCTGAGTACATAGGAGATAGTAATATATTATCTCGAATGATCTGATGGGTCTTATCACTAGTATAAGTTATATGGCATTCAATCTGAGGTGCTAGATAGTCTTTTGTATCATATGAAAAGAATACTGGGAAATCATCTCCTGGTTGACTCTCAAGCACTGAGAAGTCTATTGAGCTTCTTCTGAGGCGAGGTGGTGTTCCCGTTTTAAGTCTTGCAACATTTTTTAAGCCTACCCCTCTGAGTTTCTTTGCTAATTCTGTGCTTGCATTCTCACCATGCCTTCCTGCTTTGACTGTCTCGTTACCAATGTGAATCAATCCATCAAGAAAGGTCCCAGCTGTTATGATGGTTGTTTTTGATTGGATTTCAGAAGGATCTTTTGACCCCTCTGATAAGTATTTTATGCCTTTTATTGTAACTTTTCCAGCAATATCTTCTAGAATCAAATCAACTACTTCTCCAAATATAAGAGTTAAGTTCTCTTGCTGAGTTAGGAGATCCTGCATTGCTTTTTTGTACAAAACTCTATCCGCTTGAGCCCTTGGCCCCCAGACAGCAGGTCCACGGCTTCTGTTGAGTGTTTTATAGTGAATTCCTCCCCTGTCTATTGCCTTTGGCATTACTCCATCTAAGGCATCTATTTCTTTAACTATAATTCCTTTGCCAACTCCACCAATGGATGGATTGCATGACATCTCACCAAGGTTTTCAAATGAGAAAGTTACAAGACAGGTATTTGCTCCGACTCTTGCTGCAGCTGCGGCTGCTTCACAACCAGCATGTCCTGCACCAACAACAATTACATCAAAAAAATCTTTCATTCTACTGTGACTGATTTTGCTAAATTTCTAGGTTTATCTATGTTATATCCCATCTTTAACGCATAATGATAAGCCAGCAGCTGTAATGGGATAGCATAAGTTATAGGGAGGATTTCTTCTTGACTCTCTGGCACAAGAATAACATTTTTTATATCTCCAAGGTTTTTTAGGACTTCATTACCTCTTCTGCAAGTAATGAGAATTATATTGCCTTTTCTGGCTTTGATTTCCTGGATATTTGCAATTGTCTTTGAAAATATCTCTTGGTCTGAATAAGGCGCTAATATAACTACTGGGGTTTTCTCATCTACAAGAGCTATAGGGCCGTGCTTTATCTCACCAGCAGGGATTCCTTCAGCTGCAATATACCCGATTTCCTTGATTTTCAGAGCACCTTCTAAACAAATCGGATACAAAACGTCTCTACCAACATATATGATTCTATTTGCATCAACTATTTCATGAATTGCAGTAGAAACTTGTTCTTCGAGCTCACTGTTAATTTTTAAGCTTGAGGAATCAAAACCCTCACAAAACTCTTCAAGTTTTCCTTTTGTATGCATTGTAAGAAGAATAAACACTAGAATTTGAGTTGTAAATGTCTTTGTTGCTGCAACTGACTGCTCAATTCCTGCACAGATTGGAATGGCTATATCACAGTGTTTGGCTATAGGACTCTGCATTCTGTTGACTATCGCCAATGTCTTCACACCATGATTTCTAACGTATTCCATTGCAGATATTGTATCTGCTGTTTCACCTGATTGAGATACAAATATATATAGGGTTTTATTGTCAATCACTGGGTTTCTCATTGAAAATTCAGAAGCTATATCAATGCTTGTGACTATCCTACAATCCCTCTCAATTAGGTATTTACCAACGTATCCAGCATAAAAAGCTGCACCACATGCGATTATATGAATCCTCTCACAAGCCTTCAAATTGACTTTTTTTAGCTCAGTTAGGATTTCACTTGTCACACCACCATTTTTTAAATCAAATCCAATTTTACTAATTATGTTATCGATTATTTCATGTTGCTCATCTATCTCCTTATGCATAAAAGTTTGATGAGAGTCATACGATAACTTACATTCCTGATAGATATACTTTTCCTCATTCATGATTTTGACCTCATTGGATGAGTCATAAACCTTCAACTCATTACCAGATACTACTGCTATGTCCCCAGCGTCTAAGCATATTGTAGATCTTACATTTTTAGGGAGTGCTATAACATCTGAGGCTATGAAATTCTGCCCCTCAGCTTTACCTATAATGAGCTGTCTGCCTGCTGAGACACAAATGATGCTCTCAGGATATAAATTAGACATGACTGCAAATGATAGTTTCCCAGTTAATTTTATAACTGTTTCTCTTACTGCTTCTAATAGGTCATGTGTTTCAAGTAAGAAATAATAAATCAGTGCTGAGATTACCTCTGTATCAGTTTGTGTTTTGACTACATATCCGTATTTTTCATGAAGTTCCTGTCGTATTTCAAAGTAGTTTTCAACAACACCATTATGGACAACAGCAATATCTTGGACAATAATAGGATGAGTATTATTAATTGTTACAGCTCCATGTGTTGCCCATCTTGTATGAGCTATCCCAACATAGCCAGAAACTGGCATCTCATTATATGCTTCTTCTAGATTTGTTATCTGTCCTATTGCCTTTAGAGAATTCATCTGTACTGTCTGTACATCATTAGATATTTGATCACTCTTGCAATGCTGAAGTAAAGCAACACCAGCTGAATCATATCCTCTATATTCAAGGAGTTTTAAACCATTAATGAGATCTCTCGATATATCAGCAGTTTTATCAGCAGAAATTATACAGAAGATTCCACACATTTTTTTGACTTCAAAATTAGCACTATTCCACAGATTAGCATTGGTATTGTGAGAGCTTGACCCGTGGTGATTTTTATATCCCAGATCCTTATCATGAAATAGCTCATAAGTAAATCAGGTTCTCTATACTCTTCAATTGCGATACGAGCAATTCCATATCCTGTCATGAAAATACCTGTGAGAGCACCTAGACCCCTGCTGATTGTTGTTTTAAAAAATAATATCATTAGGATTATCATCAAAAATAATCCTTCTAGAGCTGCCTCATATAACTGACTAGGGTGCCTCGGTAATGTGCCACCATATGGAAATACAACTCCCCATGGAACTGATGTTACTCTACCATATAGCTCGCCATTTATGAAATTTGCAATCCTACCAAAAAACAAACCTATTGGACCAACGCAACATAATAAATCTGAGACAGATAAAAATGAAATATTTCTTTTTTTACAAAAAACAAATAATGCAGTTGCCATACCTATTAATCCTCCATGAAATGACATCCCTCCCTCTAGAGTATTTAATATCATTAGAGGTCTAGTTATGAACCATTCAGGTCTGTAGAATAAAACATATCCGAGCCTTCCACCAAGCACAATCCCAATCATCATGTAGATTCCTAATGAGTCAATATCCTTACTTCCTAAAGCTGGAATTTCATTGAATCTACTAAATCTATTAGATGAAAGTTTTTGTATAAAGAATAATGATAAAATAATCCCTACTGCATAAGCTATGCCATACCACTTTATAGATAGTGGCCCAATTTGTAGTGCAACTGGATTAATTTGCGGAAAAAGTATTGCCATCATATTTTTTATGGTTTACAATTAATAGTATACAACTCAATTATGAAATCGGTATATGTCTAACAACAAAAACTTTCTAGATGAAATAAATAAGCTTGCAGGGACAGCCTATACATCAGCAGTTCAAGCAAAAGATAGCTTTATTGATCTTATAAAGCAACATGTTGAGTCATTCATGCAAAGTCACAAGCTTGTTTCTCGTGATGAGTTTGAAGCTCTGAAAGAAATAGTCATGAAATCTCAAAAACCACTAAGAAAAAAAAATAATACAAAAGTTAAAAGTCAAGTAAAAAAAGTTGTAAAAAAATCTGATAAATAAATGCGAAGAGAAAATGTTGCAATTGTTTTCCCTGGCCAGGGATCACAATGTATCGGAATGGGAAAGGATTTATACGATAACTTTCAAGTTGCAAGAGAAGTTTTTGACGAAGTTGATGAAGCGATCGGGCAAAATCTTTCAAAACTGATGTTTGATGGAGATAAAGACGAACTAAATCTCACTGAAAATACTCAACCTGCAATAATGGCAGTTTCAGTTGCCGCATATAGGGTTCTTGCTGATCATAATAAAGCTTATTCAATGGAAGATCTTTGTGCTGTAACTGCAGGACACTCACTTGGTGAATACAGTGCACTATGTGCTGCTGGCTCAATATCATTATCTGATACAGCAAAACTCCTAAAAGCTAGAGGGAAAGCAATGCAGAAAGCTGTACCACTTGGCAAAGGTGGAATGTCTGCTCTGTTGGGAATTGACTTCGATACAGCAAACCAAATAGCAGCCGAAGCTGAGAAGTTCGGAGTTTGTGATGTTGCAAACGATAACTGTATAGGACAAATTGTTATAAGTGGAGACATAGCAACTCTTGAGCATGCAGAAAAGATTGCAGCTGAGCACGGTTGTAAGAGAGCTATTAGATTAGCTGTTAGTGCACCCTTTCACTGCAAATTAATGGATCCAGCAGCTAAGGTGATGGAGGAGGAATTGGCAAAGGTTAAAATACTTGCACCTGCTGTTCCAGTTGTTGCAAACTATACAGCTAGACCAAATTTATCGCAGGTTCAAATCCTACCATTGTTAGTTGGTCAAGTATCTAATGTTGTAAGATGGACTGAGTCAGTCAAGACGATATTCGACAGATATGATACAAGAAACTTCATAGAAGTTGGACCTGGAAAAGTTTTAAATGGTCTGGTAAATAGAATATTGATGAAGACTAACTTCATGAATCTAGAAAAAACAAGTGATTTAAACACAATACCAAATATCATATGATAAAAATTATTTTGGCGTTTCTACTAGTTGCCAGCAGTGCTTTTGCGGCACCATATATTCCAAATGTTGTGCCTCCAAAAGAAGAAGTACTTAAGATAAAGGAAGATGATATCATAATTGGATGTCCGGAAGCGAAGAATGTCATAATTGAATACTCTTCCCTTGCATGTCCTCACTGCGCTGAGTATTTCAAGAATGTTTTTCCAAAAATCAAATCAGAGTTAGTTAATAAATGCAAAGTAAAATACGTTTATAGAGATTTCCCAACAACAAGGTCTGCACTCAAGGCAACAGCTGTTGCAAGGTGTATTTCTATGGATAAGAATAAAAAAATCAATCCAGATGAATTTTTTAGAATTCTACAAACACTTTTCAACTCACAAGTTTCCTGGGCATTTGATAACAATTATGAAGCAAATATCTCTAAGATACTTAGTCTTGTTAGTGTACCACAGGAACGAATATCTGCCTGTATGAAAGATAATGAGATTGCAACAGAAATCATTTCAAATTCATTTATTACAATGAAAGCTCTGAAAATGTCACACTCTCCTTCAATTTTTATTAATGGGACTGAAGTAAGCTCTACAAACTATGAAAGCATCAGTAAGGCAGTTCAATAGAAATTCAATAAAACATTGCAAAGCTGTGATCTGCTGATATACTGTGTGCAGTAAAACAATCCATATTGTAAAATAATGAGTTCTTCAAAAACCATTACTACTTTCTGCATATTAGCTTTAATAAGCAGTCCAGCATTCGCATACGATATAACTGATGCGATCAATGCTACTCTTGCAAATAATATTCAGCTCAAAAATAGCTATATATCTTTACAGAGTGCAAAACTTAACAGAGGAGCTGCAGCAGCAAACTTCTTACCAAGCATTGGCGTACAAACCACAACATCTAGAACATATGTTGATGGCATGAAGGCACAGGTCGGCACACCAAGTCAAAATGCATTATCAGTTAGTGAAGAAATTTTCTCAGGCGGTAAAGGAATTTATGATTTAAAGTCTTCAAAATTCTCATCTGAAGCTGCTATGATTCAATACCAAGACGAGATTGATAGAGCAATTGTTCAGACCGTACAAGTATATGAGAATGTCATTGCTTCAAGAGAGACATACAATGTATCACAACAAAAAGTTGAGACTCTCAGAAAAACAGTTAAGCAATCTGAAGTAAAGCTTGCAGTTGGTGCGATCACGAGAACAAACATACTTGAAGCACAAGCAAAACTAGCTGGAGCAATTTCTGATAGGGAAAGAGCGTATTCTGATATGAGAAATGCTGAGGAGAAATTCAAATATTTTACAGGTGATATAGCACCTAAATCAATGAGTGACATTGATATCAGTTCTATTTCTTTCCCTAAGGATCATGATACTTTCTTAGAATTAGTTGAAAGAAATAGTCCATTGATTACAGCGGCTGAGAAAAATTTAATGGCTACTAAATATCAGACAAAATCTACTAAAGCTATGTTTTTACCTACCATTACTGCGTCTGCTTCAGTTGTAGGTCAAAGCTCATGGCAACGAGACATAATTGGTCAAACAACAAAACAACACTCAGATGCAAACACATATCAGCTTTCATTTCAGATACCAATCTTCCAAAAAGGCTTAGAATACGTGAAGGTCAAAAAGGCTCTACTAGATGAGGAAACCGCTGCAAATAAAAAACATGATACAATACTCAAAATTCGACAAGATTCCGCATTATCGTGGAACAATTTTTCACAGTCAAAGATTAGCGTAGATGCAAATACAGAAAGTGTTAATTACTATAAAGCTTTTGCTGCTGGTGCAGAGGAGGAGTTCAATATTGGCACTAAGACTCTTACAGACTTGCTAGAAGCTCAATTAGAGTATGAGAATGCCAGAACTCAGTTGATTCAAAATAAAGCGAATATGATTGTACTGGGACTACAGTTAAAATACTTGCTTGGAGAAATAAAAAATGTAGACTTCTCAAAACTCGTTTTGCAAGATAAAACTGATACTAAGAATAAAATGGTAAAAGTTGAAAAAAAAGAAAAAATACCAACTGACAAAATCGAAAAGGTATCATCAATTTCAACAGAAAATTAAAGACAAATTATGACAATTGAAGATAATAATCCATTACCTCCTGATAATTCGAAAGTGATGCCGATGTCGATTGAGACTGAGATGCAAAGAGCGTACCTTGATTATGCGATGAGTGTCATAGTCAGCAGAGCATTACCCGACTGTAGAGATGGCTTGAAGCCAGTACACAGAAGAATTTTATATGCGATGCACACTGCAGGCAATCACCATAATAAACCATACAGAAAATCTGCGAGAATCGTGGGTGAGGTGATGGGTAAATTCCACCCTCACGGGGATGCTGCTATATATGCCTCATTGGCGAGAATGGCTCAGGGCTTTTCTCTCTTAGCACCTCTCGTTGATGGACAGGGTAACTTCGGTTCGATAGATGGTGACGAACCAGCACAGATGCGTTATACAGAAGCCAGACTCTCAAAACTTGCTGACCTAGGATTGCTAGTTGATATAGATAAGGATACAGTTGATTTTCAAAACAACTACGACAGCTCTGAAGTTGAACCAAGAGTTCTGCCTGTTAGGTTCCCTAACCTCCTGATAAATGGTGCAAATGGGATTGCAGTTGGTATGGCAACAAATATTCCACCACACAACATGGGTGAGATAATAGATGCCTGCTGTGCATACATAGACAATGAGAATATAACTCCTGATGAGATGATTGAGTATATCCCTGGACCTGACTTTCCTACAGGTGGCGAAATACTTGGTATTGACAGGACAAAGACAGCATTATCAACGGGACGTGGTAGTATTATCATCAGAGGTAAGACGACCATCGAAGGAGATAATCGTAAAACAATAGTCATTACAGAAGTGCCTTATCAGGTGAATAAGGCTGAGATGGTCAAATCAATTGAGATCCTAGCAAATGAAAAGGTTATAGAAGGTATCTCTGAGATAAGGGATGAGTCAAATAAGTTAGGTATTAGAATTGTTCTAGAGCTCAAGAAAGATGCTGAAGCAGAGGTCATTCTGAACAAGCTATACAAACAAACTCAATTGCAAACATCATTTGGTGTTAATATGGTCGCCCTGAAGGACGGTCAGCCAATTCTGACAAATGTCTATGAACTGATAGTGAACTTCCTGAAATTCAGAGAGGAAGTCATAAGAAACAGAACAAAGTTCCTTTTGAAGAAAGCTCAAGATAAAGCACACACTCTTGTTGGTCTACTGATTGCAGTTGAGAACATAGAGGAAATAATACCGCTGGTCAGAAATGCTAAGGATCCTAATACTGCGAGGGATAATCTCATAGGAAGGAAATGGAATGCTACTTCTGTCATATCAGTCTTGGATGTCATAAAGGATGATAGGAATGAGATAGAAGGTACAAACACAATGTTTTCTGAATCTCAGGTCAAATCAATACTTGAGATGCGTCTACAGAGACTTACAGCACTTGAGCATACAAAAATTCATGATGAACTGATGGGATTAGCTGAAGATATAAAGGATTATGTTGGATTGCTTGAATCTCGTCAGAGGCTACTACAGCTAATGAGAGAAGAGTTAATTGAAGTTAAGGAAAACTTTGCAATGCCTAGAAGAACTACAATATCTCAGCAGGTTCTTGAAATGACTGATATGGATTTGATCCAGTGTGAGGACATAGTTCTTACTATAACTCGTGACGGATACATTAAGAAGACTCCTCTTTCAAACTACAAAGGACAAAGAAGAAGTGGCAGAGGTAGAGCTACAATGAATATTGGTGATGAGGATTGCGTAACTCAGATGATCATCACAACAACACACCATCACATCTTGTTCTTTACTGATGCTGGAAAAGTCTACAGAATGATTGGTTATCAGATACCTGTTGGATCACTTCAAAGTAAGGGCAGAGCAATAGTTAACTTGATATCAGTTGCAGACAATGAAAAAGTCACAAATGTCATTGCAATGCCTTATGTGAAGTTTGAAAGAAATAGGAAAGTTGCTGAGGAAGAAGTGTTAGAAGAACAAATCAATGATATTGTTGAAGATGTTATTGATAATGTCAATGAATCAGTAGAGATAATAGAAGATACAGCTGAGTACATGGTATTTGCGACAGCAAAAGGAAATATCAGAAGAAATTCAGTAAAAGACTTCTACAATATTCCTAGTAATGGAAAGATAGCAATAGGACTGGAAGAAGGAGATAAACTAGTTGGAGTCAGTGTATGCAAAGGAGATGATCACATATTCTTAGCTACTAAGATGGGTAAAGCCATTAGATTCCCAATAACGAAGGTTAGAGTCTTTAAGGGTAGAAGTTCAACTGGTGTTAGGGGAATAAAGTTAGCATCCAATAATGATGCAGTTGTTGCGCTAGCAATTCTGAATGGACTGACAGTCTCTAATGAAGAGAAAGAAGCTTATCTAAAGATACCTCTTGAGAAAAGACTACAAATAGCTGAGAAAGCTGCTGTAGATCACGCCAGTGCTAAGCTTGCAGCTGAGAAGGCTATTTCTAAGCTAGAAGACAAAGCAATTGAATCAGATACAGTTATAAAAATGTCTGAGAGAGAGCAATTCATGTTGAGTGTTACAAGCTATGGATACGGTAAATGTAGTTCTTCTTACTCATACAGAATAACTAGCAGGGGAGGACAAGGTGTTATCAACGCTAGTCTCAAGAAGTATACAGGAAACGTCATAGCAGCTTTTCCAGTTACAAAGAATGATGATGTTGTTGTAGTAACTCAAAATGCAATAACAATTAGAATGTCTGCAGATGAAATAAGAATTAGTGGCAGAAGTTCAAGTGGTGTGAAACTCATCAACCTCAATGAAGGTGACATCATCAGCTCTGTGAGTAGAGTTATTGATGGTAAACATAGTGATGAGGAAGATCAAGAATAATACTGTTAACATGCAAATTACAGTTTTAGGATGTGGTGGCTCCGATGGTGTCCCGCAGATTGGCTGTGATTGCAGCGTCTGTACCTCTAATAACCCTAAAAATATACGCACCAGATCATCAATCATAATAGATATAGATGGTTTTAAGATATTGATTGACTCTGGGCCAGACATAAGATTACAAGCACTTAGAGAAGGAATTAAGACGATTGATGCAGTGATATTCACTCATGCACACTTTGACCATATAGGTGGACTTGGAGACCTTAAGCTTTTTATGAACAATAGGAATTATAAGCCTATTCCTATGTTTTCAGATCATGAGACAAATAGCATTACTCAAAATAACTTCAGATATGCATTTAAAACAAATAGTCTATTATATCCTGCAATTCTAGAGTCGTATGTTTTCTTCGGAAGTTTTTCATTATTACCTCAGAAGATTTCATTGATTCCATTTAGACAAAGACATGGCAAGTATTTCTCTTATGGTTTTAGGATAGGTGACTTTGCCTATTCAACTGATGTTAGTGGTCTTGATGAAGAAGCTTATAGAGTTCTGGATGGTGTGAAAGTCTGGATTGTTGATTCTGTTAGGTATTATGATTCGCCAACACATTTCTGCCTAGATGATACTCTTAAAGCAATCATAAGAGTCAATCCAACAGAAGCAATCATAACACATATGTGTCATGACATAGATTATGATTTGCTTTCAGAAATTCTGCCATCTAACATTAAGTTGGCACACGATGGGATGAAGTTTGATATTAAATCCCCCCCCATTCATTGTAAGTAATACCATTATCTTTATCATCAAACACAACAAATGCTTGTTGTTTCAAGGCATCTGGAACCCAAGTACCACCACAAACATCATATCCAAGGACGCCAACTTCATCAATGACTGGTTCCCATGTATAAATTAATTTCCCTGGGGCAAGGGGCATATCAAATTCTGTAAGTTTTTTGAAAAAGCTAGTGTCAATGAAACTGGACCTGTTTGACACATTATCTTGCTGAAACCATCTCTTGTATATTTCAAATATGGAACATCATTTAGATGCTTTATATTTCTTTTAACATTTCCCATGCTTCATCTAATACATCTGAATGCGGTAATGGATTTGAGATAAAACCATTTGCAAATGATGTGAAGCCTCTTCCCTCCTTAGCTAAAACCAGATCATAGTTTTTGATTATGTCGAAGAAGTTATACTTTTTCTGTTCTTTATGAACTAAATCCTGATCAAATAAGACATAGTCAAGATCAAAATATATTCCCCCTATGTTCTTTACTGCTGCAACCCTTACGACATCACTTACACTTACTAACATCTTTTTGTTTATCATATCTTCAAATTCTCTTCTGACAGATAAAAGGTCTTGTTTCATCTCAGAGAAACCTTTAAGTAATCCATTGGGTAATTTCATTGATGTATTTGCTAAGTTCTTTACTTCCTCTACCTCCTTATCCATAACATCATTTATGTTCAATACTATTATCTCTGGCATTTCTCTTCCTACCTTTTCTATTCCATATATTTTTCTTAGATTACTTAGTTCCTTGTGTGTATTTACATCTTCAATGCTTAGGTTCGTCCATAAAACATGGTAGAACTTGCCTTCTGTCATCGGTAAGTTTGAACTTATTGAACCTTTCTCTAAATTCAATAAACTTTGCATAAATACATTATACTCATTGTCTACAGGTACTACAAACTTATTATTTCCCAGGAATGGCCTTACTTGTTCTTTATCAGCAAAGTTTTCATTTTGTTCTTTCAAGACAACCTTATATGTTGTTATATCTCTTGGATTTTTTGGATTACTTACCCATATGTGATGCGATATAGAGACATATTCTTTAGTCCTTCCTTGCATTGCATTTAACTCATCTATTTTATCTAAATTTAGATGAGATTGTAAATATGAGAGTCGTTCTAAATATATCTTATCAGACATCAAATCTTCAGCTTTTTGTAATTGCTCATCATTATTTTCCTTTCCTGAAAGAATGAGTTCTGCATCTATTATTTGACGTAGGTGTAGGTTACTGATGGCAGGCTTATATTTCCCAAAAAGCATTTTATCTGTAACTTTTTTGAATATTTCTCGAGGGATAATCTTGTTCATATGTTGTTTAGTTAATAGTAGGTAAACAAAGCAAGTACTTATATTTATTGAAACAATATAACATTTGAGCAACTAACAAAAAATAAAAAATCTTTCTCATCAATATTTGCTCTTGTAATTGTAGTAATTTTGATTTAAAATGCATTTAAGTTTTCAAAACTATTCCTCGGTAGCTCAGTGGTAGAGCAAGCGGCTGTTAACCGCTTGGTCGCTGGTTCGAATCCGGCCCGGGGAGCCAAAAAAAATTCAGTTGACAAAAATACCAGTCCCTAAGCAAGTTAAATCTTTTTGTAGAGCTATTTCTCAATATTCATCTAACGGTGAAGCTAGGATTGTTGGTGGATATGTGCGTGATTTCTTGTCAGGAAGAACTCCAAAGGAAATAGATATGGCAACTAATCTCACTCCTGATGTAATAATGAAAATTTGTGAGAAAAATGGCTTGAAAGCAATACCCATAGGATTATCACATGGGACTGTTACAGTTCTTGTTGGTGGCATTTCTATTGAAGTCACAACTCTCAGAGTTGATGTAGCATGTGATGGAAGACATGCTGAGGTTTTATTTACAAATAATTGGGAGGAAGATGCTAGAAGACGTGACTTCACAATAAATGCCTTGTATGCAGATGTTGATGGGAATTTATATGATTACTTCAGAGGCATAAATGATCTTCAGTCGAAAATCATAAGATTTATAGGAAATCCAGAAGAGAGAATTCATGAAGATTGCTTGAGAATAATGCGTTATTTCAGGTTCTTAGGTTATTTTGAATACTCTGAGGCAATACAATTAGATAAAGGTAGTTTTGATTCTGCAGTTAAACTCTCAGAAAATCTGAAAAAAATATCAGTTGAAAGAATCAGAGATGAGTTGATGAAAACTCTGCAATCAAAATCCCCTCAAGTACCTATGAGACTTATGCAACAGAGCGGTATTTTTGAAAAGATTGGATTGGATAATATAAAAAATATTGAAGGTCTTGTGTTTTGTAATAATGCAATAATAAATCTTTCTGCAATCCTAAAGGATTCTGACTATAAAGATCTAAAAATACTTACACAGCTTAAATTTAGTAAAAACGACCAGAGAACTATTCATACATTGATCAGCACTGATTTTTCTGATGTTTTCCAGAGCACTTGTAATAAAGTCTCTGATGGCAAAACTGAGTATGATGAAGTACATCGCTATATGCAAAAGTTTGGCAAAGAAAACTATATACAGCTGTTTGAAATGTATTCTGTAATCAATCCAAATTCTGTTGCTGAGTTTGTACTAGATGAGTTTATAAAATCCTTGCAATCAATAAAAATGAAAGAATTTCCAATCAGAGGAAATGATGTTGTAGAACTTGGTTTTAAAGGACCTGAAATAAAACAAGTACTTTTGAAAGCTAAAGATATCTGGATAGAAAATAATTGCAGTTTAAATAAAAAAGAAGTTCTTGATCTGCTGAAAAAACAAAAATAACTTTCTGTTGCTTTGTCATAGAATATTATATATAATTTAAATAGGATTTAAAATAAGAAGTCAAATATATGAAAATCAAAAATTTAAAATTAAAACTACTTAGTTCAGTTTTGGTCGCAGTAATTGCTACTGGATGCGCAGAAGGGCCAAATTCAAAACAAGATGTGGGTACTGTTGCAGGGGCTGTAGCGGGTGGTTTATTAGGATCCCAGTTTGGAGGAGGAGAAGGACGTATAGTAGGCGCTGTAGCTGGAACAATGCTTGGGGGTTATCTAGGTAATCAAGTTGGTCAGTCACTAGATAGAGCAGATGCTGCTTATTATAATAAAACCATGAAGAATTCGCTTGAGTATAACCCGAGCGGAGTTGCATCAACTTGGAGAAATCCTGACTCAGGAAATTATGGAAGAATAACACCTAAGGCTACTTATGTTGAACATGGTAGAGACTGCCGTGAGTTCGTTCAAGAAGTTCATATAGGTGGGAAGAAGCAACAGGCCTTCGGCAAAGCTTGTAGGAGATCTGATGGCTCCTGGGAGATTGTACAGTAGTTTTTTACTACTGCATTGAATCTTTTTCAGGATCTATAATATCTTTACCCTTTCTCATTGAGAAAAATAGTTGTGGTTTGGAAACTTTTCCAGACTTACCAACTTTTGATATTGTCTGACCTTTCTTGACTTCATCACCCTTTTTAACAAGAATCTGATTGTTGTGTGCATAGGCAGATAGATAACCATCTTGGTGTTTTATGATAATCAAATTACCGTATTCACCGTTGTCATTCTCTGCATAGATAACCTTGCCATTTCCTGCAGCCCTTATTACTGTGTTAAGAGGTGCAAAGATTGTTAGGCCATCTTTTTTATCTCTAGATATTTTACCATTTAAAGGCCAAATGAAGTAAGTTGAATTGAGAGGTGTTGATGCCTTAAATGAGTTATCACCTGTATCCACTGCTATTGGAGACTCATCCTCTGGTTTGCTGAGAGTTGCCTTCAGATCATTTTCAAACTCAGTACTGGTTATTTCATTTTGTGTCTGGTGGTTGTTCTCATGAGTTGTAAAATCCTGTTCACCGTGTTTAATGTCTTCAGTACCAATTGGTTCATGTAGATTTGTTTGATTTTGTGGTGAGTCTTGAACTTCATCAAGCTCCATTACATCATACTCCTTTGTTGGAGAATATATAGTTGCCAAAGATTGATCTTCTACGTGTTGTTTCAAATCCTTACTTGTGGCAGGAATCTTAATTATCGTACCAATCTTTAGAGGCTTGCTAGCTGACATGTGAGTCATATCATTGAAATCCATAAGATGCATCAAATCAACATTATATTGCCTTGCGATAGACTTTAGTGTTTCGGATTTCTGTACTTTATGGAACCTATCCTTTGGAATCATAATTGTTCTAACATTATAAAGATGATATGGATAGGAAAGATTATTTGTTGCTGCAAGTATCTCAACTGGTATGTTTCTCTGTTGTGAAATTGACTCAATTGTGTCGTTCGGATATACTCGTATCACTTCCATCGTACCATGCCTAGTAAAGACTATATTGTTTCTGTCTTCTATTCGTGCAGGAGTCTTCGAGGTACATCCAAGAAGTGAGAGTGCAGTGATTGTAGCTGGAATAAAAGCCATTGCTACAGAGCGTTTTTTATTCATTTTCTAATTATTTATATGCAAGATCATAAGGTTTTTAATAGCATAAAATTCTTTGGAGGTGCAAATAAGTTTGTTGATTTGCCAAAGAATAATTTGATTGAAGTAGCTTTCTGGGGAAGATCAAATGTTGGTAAATCTAGTACAATTAACTCTATATTCAATAACAAAACAGTTGCAAGGGTTTCTCAAACTCCTGGTCGTACCCAACAGATAAACTTGTTCACGATAGGTGATAATATTGCAACAATTGCAGATCTTCCAGGGTATGGTTATGCAAAGGTTTCAAAGAGTGTTGCTGATAATCTTCACCAATTATGTTATGATTATTTGCATAATAGAATTCCAGTAATAACTTTTGTGTTGATAGATGCTCGTAGGGGATTTATGGAAGTAGATAATGATGTGATTGAAGTAATGGATGTTCTTGGCAGAAAAGTGTGTTTGGTGTTTACCAAGACTGATTTGGTTTCTGAGAATATCATAGAAGAACTCAAACAAAAAACATTTGGAAGAGATTTTTTAATGATAAGCAATAGATCAAAGAATGGGATTACTAATCTGAGAAAAAAAATTATTGATGCGATCAATGAAACAAAAAATAAAAGTAGAAAACCTATCTAAGTCATTTAATGGTGTTTCTGTCCTGACGAATGTTAATTTAACAATCCAAGATGGTGAATCTCTTGCTGTAATAGGAGGATCTGGTTGTGGGAAATCAGTTTTAATAAAATGTATCGCAGGTTTATTTCAATCTGATCCTGGTAGCTCTATAATGATTGACGACTTTGAATGTAGTCAGTTATTTGTTGCAAATAGACCCGATAGAATCAGAGAGAAAGTTGGGATGTTATTCCAAAGTAATGCACTATTTGATAGTATGAGCGTTGCTGAGAATATAACTTTTGGACTGTGTAATAAGATAAGCAAGACGGGATTTTTAGATGCAAGCCAAAGAAATTTTTTAAATAAAACTGCAAAGGAAAATCTTGAAGTTGTTGGTCTGTCTGAAAACAATCTTGAAAAATATCCTTATGAGCTGTCTGGTGGTATGCAGAAGCGTGTTGCGATTGCGAGATTGATAACCACTAAACCAGAAATAATATTGTTAGATGAGCCCACAACAGGACTCGATCCAGTCACCTCTTATAATATCAGTCAGCTAATTCTTGAGGTTAAAAAAATGACTAATGCGACAGTTGTAACAATTACTCATGATCCGATCTGTGTTGGTGAGTTAGCAGATAGGATAGCCTTGATAGATAATAAAACTGTTGCATGGATTGGGTTACAAAATGAACTTGATACAGCAAGGAGCCCTTACATTGATGCGTTTAAAAGAGCTACAAAGTCATCTTAGAGAATGATTTCTCCAACTGGTATTTTATATCCACAGAGGAAATCTTTTGTATTTAGTACTTTACCGCCTGGTCTTTGAAGTTTTTCAATCTTTATTACTGAACCACCACCACATGCAATATCGAAGTTCTTATTCAAAACTGTTCCTGGAGGTTCACAGGTTTGTCCTTCGACTAGATGAGACTGTATTGCTTTTATCTGTAAGTTGTTATGCATAAAATATGCGTTTGGTGATAATGCCATGATTTTTCCATGTACTGAACTTGCACAATCATTCCAATCAATTTTACTCTCTTCAGGAGTTATTTTATTTGCATAAGTTGCACCATCTTCTGATTGTGTTGTGAGCATTGTTTTTCCATTCTCCAGAGCTTCCAGAGTTTGAATAAGCATCTCAACTCCAATCTTGGCATACTCTTCTGTAAGCTGATGAATTGTTTTATTTTTATCTAATTGCAACTGTCTTTTGAGAAATATCGGACCAGTATCGATTCCAGAATCCATCTTCATTATACATATTGCTGTCGTCTCATCACAAGCCATCATACTACGCTGAATAGGTGCTGCACCTCGCCATCTTGGTAGGTCTGATGGGTGTATATTTATGCAACCAAATTTACAGAAATTCAAAAAGAAATCTGGCACTATTAGTCCATATGCTGCGACAACGACTGCATCTGCATTTATATCTGAGAAAACACTCATTTCCTCCTGATTACGCAGTGTTTTTGGAGTTAGTACATTAATTTTATGCAAATCAGCAACTTTATGTATTGGTGTTTTTTCAACTAAGAGCCCCCTAGATTTTTTTGTTGGAGCTTTAGTATAAACTGCTACAACTTCGTGATTTGATTCAATTATTTTTTCTAAAATTGGTACTGCGAAATCAGCAGTTCCCATAAAAATTATTTTCATAATATAAGATCATTTTTTTTCCCCTTGTAGAAAGGATTACATTTTAAAATTCTAACCACAATCTTATAAAGAGCAATGTGCAAAGGTAGATTATTTAGGCAATTCAGTGCATAAGTTGAGCATGTCTCGACAAATCTGCAATTGTTGTTCATGTATGGTGAGATACAAATTTTATATATGTATATGAGTTTTTTTATGATATTTTTAACTATCATTTTTTTGCATAAACTTTTCAAATTTATTTTGCAAGCCATTCATAGCATCAGAATCAGGAAGTGGAGATTTCCGCTTTGTTATCTTGTGCCATTTTGAAGCAAAGTCTCTATTTATTTGAACCCACTTAAGCAACTCCTTAGACTCAGGTTTTATTGCCTCAGCAGGACATT
Source organism: Rickettsiales bacterium (assembly GCA_023263785.1). Lineage (GTDB taxonomy): Bacteria > Pseudomonadota > Alphaproteobacteria > Rickettsiales > Midichloriaceae > JALQUO01. Next base: position 443,869 of record JALQUO010000001.1, read on the forward strand.
CAGGCTCACATACACCACAATCTATACATTCGTCAGGATTTATCACAAGCATATCTTCACCCTCATAAAAACAATCCACAGGACACACTTCAACACAATCTGTGTATTTACACTTTACGCAGTTATCAGTAACAACATATGTCATAGGCTCACTTTAAAGAGAATATTTGATTATTATACATGCCAGTAATTTCAATGATTTTACCAGAGAATTTTCTTATGACAATCCCTGCTTCTGACATTAAAACCTTTGATATCTCCATACTTTTTCCCCATCTTTCACTGTTATCATTGCCTGGAAAGTCTCCATGGAAAACAACTTCTGAGATTCCAGACTGAATGATTGCTTTTGTGCAGTAAGAACAGGGAAACCAAGTAGCATAAAGCGTACATCCGGCACTTGAAACACCTATTCTCGCACAATGTAGAATCGCATTCTCTTCAGCATGATTACAAGCATAGTACTTATAATCTTTATCAAAATATCTGCTCTCAAAATCCTTAACACCTCTAGGGAATCCATTGAAGCCAGTCGATCTAATTTCTTTATCTCGACCTACTATAACAGCACCAACTCTTGTACTTGGATCTTTACTTTTCATTGATATAAGATATGCCATAGTAATGAAATATTGATCCCAAGAATAGTTATTTTCTAGCATTTTTTAGCTTTCAAGTTAACACATTTTTGATGTCCTTGCACTTTTTCAACAGTTTTTCTGATACTTTTTATTATATTTGTACTGATGAAAAAAATCAACAACATATTTTTTTATTTTTGTATAGACATACTGTGTGGTTTGTGTCATGCTCAAATATGGAGATACTAAAAACTGTCATAGTAAAGCATGGAATATAAAGTCAAAATAAACAGTATGTTTTATGAATTCATCTTTTCAAATGTTACTTTTGGTAAAATCTTTAGTATTCAATCTCAATCTAATAATGAAGATTTCATATCTATAAAAGCTAAAGCAAAGCAATTAATTACACTGCAAATGCCTCAGCTAATGAACTTCTTACCTTATTACAATGACTTAAAAATCCAAAACATAATAAAAATCTCTGAAGATTTAAAGAAAAGTTTTGACACAGTTGTAGTTGTTGGAATGGGTGGAGCATTGCTAAACTCAGTCTCTTTAGATCTTTTTTTATCACAAAGGTCTGATGTAGATGTGATCTTCTGCGATAAGCTATGTCCTCAACATCTTGAAAAAATAAAAAGTTCGATAAATCTTGCAAACACATGTTTTATATTTATTAGCAATTCAGGCAACACGATTGAAACAGTTTCAATTGCTGAGTATTGGTATGAAATTTTAACAACAAACAACATAATTGATTTTGAGAAAAGATTTATTTTTATATATGGCTTGAGTTCTTCTTCGTTACTAAAAGATTTGCATAAAAGAACTGGTGGTATTTTCTTTGAATATGACTCTGCAATGGGAGGAAGATTTTCAACCTTCACAACACCGCATATTTTACTTGGTTATCTCAAAGGATTTGACTGTAAAAAATTTTTCGGGGGTGCAAATAATGTATTGCAAGCATTCATTTCAGGAAATAATGAACTGACAAAAGGAATGATTTTGGGGGCTTTATTGACTGCTTTCGGCCTAACATCTAATAACTTCTCAAAGAATATTATTAATGCTAGTTATGACTCGCGTTTTGATGGTCTGATTCATTGGTATTCAACTGCTCTTTCTGAAACATTAGGGAAAAATGATGTAAAGCTTTCTCCAATAACTCTTAACCTACCAGTTGATCAACATGGGATAGTCCAGGCAATTTTAAGTAACACATCATATCAACAGATAAATCTCTTTTGTTTCGAAGAAAAAACCGCAAAACAAACAAAACTTGAAAAAGTTCAGACAATGCTACAGAATGAAATTTGTATGCAATTTGATAGTTTTTTCTATTCCAGTTAGGAAAATTGTTCTAAAAAGCTGTGATGAGGTGACTTACGGTGCAATCATGATGCATTTGATTCTTGAAACTATAACTGCAGCGGTTTTGGTTGATATTGATCCTTTTACACAACAACAAATAGATAATATTAAACAAAATTTGGCTGAAAATTATAGACAACAATTTGTCCCCTGATGGAAGACCATTTGCCATCCATGAGGTTTTCTAAATAACCAAACTGATGATCTCAGAGATGTTTTTTTTGTTCATTTCGATAAGTCTGTATGTTAGTAACACACACTCGGCATTTAAAGGCTTTAGATTGAAATCAGTTGCTTGAAAACTTGTGATTGGTTCGCATAGTAGTGAAGCAATCACATCAGATTTATTATAGATTTTACCGGAAGAACCAAATTCAACAAAGTCTTCAGCAATTAATTTTTCTAAAGTTTTTAAATCTTTTCTTGCATTTGGTTTAAGGAGTAACTTTTCTAAAGAAATTACCTCCTCAATATCCATAATTAAGACTTTTTACTGTTTGTATCCATTTGAGCAAAAAACTCTTCATTGGTTTTTGTGTACTTTAACTTGTCAATTAAAAATTCTATAGCTTCAGCTGTATTCATGCCATTTAGTATACGTCTCAAGATCCAAATCTTAGATAACTGCACCTTATTTATTAGAAGGTCTTCTTTTCTAGTACCAGATTTACTAATGTCTATTGCTGGGAAGATTCTACGCTCTGAAAGTTTTCTATCAAGTACTATCTCAGAGTTACCAGTTCCTTTGAATTCCTCAAAGATAACTTCATCCATACGAGATCCAGTGTCAACAAGAGCAGTACCAATAATTGTGAGAGATCCACCTTCTTCAGTATTTCTCGCAGCACCAAAAAACCTCTTTGGCTTCTGAAGAGCGTTTGAGTCAACACCACCACTTAGAACTTTACCTGACGATGGAGATATATCATTATAAGCCCTAGCGAGTCTTGTAATAGAGTCAAGAAGGATAACAACATGCTTTTTAGCTTCTACAAGCCTTTTGGCCTTTTCTATAACCATTTCAGCTAGCTGTACGTGACGTGATGATGGCTCGTCAAAGGTTGAGCTTACTACTTCACCCTTAACTGACCTGACCATATCTGTTACCTCTTCTGGACGCTCACCTATCATAAGTACTATCAGGATTATATCAGGATGGTTTGTAGTGATAGAGTGGGCAATTGTCTGCATCAACACAGTTTTACCAGTCCTTGGAGGTGCTACCACCAAAGCTCTTTGACCTCGACCAAGTGGTACGAGCATGTCAATTATACGGGCACTATTGTTAGCTTGTGTGTTATTAACTGAGTTCTCAAGCGTGAGAGGGAGATTCGGGAAAAGCGCTGTAAGATCATCGAAATGCGGTCTATGCCTTGTTTTAGCGTGTTCAACTTTATTTATTGTATTGATTGATGTCAGTGCAAAATACCTTTCACCTTTCTTTGGCTCACGTACTGTACCAGAAATCGTATCTCCTGTACGCAGTGCATTCTTTCTGATCTGATTGGGAGAGACGTATATATCATCTGGACCAGGCATATAATTTGCTTGGTGTGATCGTAAGAATCCAAAGCCATCTGCAAGTATTTCCAAAACACCTTCACCGACCATTGTTCCTCCCTGCTCAGCGACCCTCTGCAAAATTGCAAACACAAGATCTTTTCGATATAAACTTTCAGCGTCTTCAATTCCTCCTAAGGATTCTGCCATTGTAAGCAATTCCTCTGTTGATTTAAGTTTTATCTCAGATAAGAAAATTATAGAGTTTTTATCATTTGATAATTTTGTTTCTAGTCTTTCACCATCAGGCTGTTTTTCTACATTTTTTTCCACTTTTGGAGACTCATCAACCTCATTTTTTATCTCATTAGATATAGTCAATTTCTTTCTTTGTGTGGTATTTGTTGACATTATTTTGTGTTCTATTTTCTGATTAAGATTTTTTTTGATCAGCTATAAAGGACAGCATTTCAGACAACAAGATAAAGACCTCACAGGGTACTTTTTCTTTAAAAGAAGCAAGTAACTGCACTAACTCCTCATTGTTGTTAAGATTTGTATTTGTAAATTTCCCTCTCTCAAACGCTGTCATGATGTTTTTACCTTTCAAGGGTGAGTCTACAAGATCAACAATGAGCTTGTATTTCTCATTTTTTTGCATTGTTTATGCAGACTGTTGTTCCTCAGAAGTTTCTTCAGTTCTTCCAGCTATTGATAGGATAACGAAGTTTGACTTATCGACTGGAGTCATGCCTTCTGGCAACTTTATATCATTAATATGAACTGACTGTCCGATCTTTAGATCTGTGATGTCTACTTCTATTGATGCTTTCAATTGACTTGGTAAACAATAAAATTTAGCCTGTCTCAAAACAATGTTAAGTACACCACCTCTTTTAATGCTTGCACACTTATGTTCGTTTAGCACTTTAATTCTCACAGATACTTTGATTGGTTTAGCTTCATCTATCTGCTGGAAATCTATGTGAATCGGGTTATCTGTTACAGGATGAATCTGAACATCACGAGTAATGACATTGACTTTTTTACCATCTAGGTCGAGCGTAGCAAGTTTTGACATGATACCACCTTTTAGGTATTCCTTTACGAACTCCTTTGATGATACAGCTATGGTATGTTGTTGACCTAAGCCATATATTATTGCTGGGATCATACCAGCTCTTCTTGTTGCTCTTGCAACGCCTGTTCCGGATCCATTTCTAGATTCCGCTTTAAATTCTATAGATGTTTGCATTTTTCAATGAATTATATCTTTATATGGAACAATATCCTGAAATTACTTTTGATATGAATACAAATTTGTGCGTGTGAGGCACTTTCCAGATCTCAAATTCTAAATCGCTTGAAATCCTTTACTAGCAGTATTATTTCTTGTTTTTTGAGTTGAGAACTACTCCCAACTTTATAACCCATATTTTTCAATTGTGCAATATCTTTTGATGTTGAATTTAAATTATCTTGCATGTGATCAGAAAAAACTATTATTCCGCCATTAGATAAATGAGAATTCATAACATTTGAGATCATATCAATTGTCTCAACATCAAGGTTGACAAATGGTTCATCAAGAAGCCATATTCTACTTCTCTGAATTAATAACCTCATAAGAACAACTCTCTTCTTCAACCCCCTTGAAAGGAATTTAATTGGTGTATCAAGATATGCTTCAAGGTTTGTCGTACGAACTGCAGCCTCAAGCAATATTTCAGCAGAATAGATGTCTGCCCAGAAAGAAATTGTTTCATAGACTGTCATTCTATCATTTAGCTGTTCTTTATCTGAGATGTATAGAATTATCTGTTTATACTCATCAATAAATTCATCAACACAACAAGAGTTATAAGTTATCTTTCCATGATTTGAATCATCTAACCTTGCAAGGCATCTCAATAGAGAAGTCTTGCCAGAACCATTTTCACCAACTATTCTTATACAGGCTCCTGGCATCAAAGAAAAACTTATATTTTCTAATATCATCTCATTTCCTCTGAAAATACAGAGATTTTCACATATGAGAGTGTTTTTTTTAATCATCGTAATGTTCTGACCTTTCTATTCCAAACCATCCCGTCTTTATCCCTGTAAATGCATAGAGTTTCTGTTTTAATCCCATCACCATCAAATAACTTAACCCCCTCAACAAGATCACCACTTGTAACCCCAGTTATGATGAATGCTATCTCTCCTGATGATCCATCCATATTTACCATCTCAGCACCACTATATTTCCTTTGAGGGTTTTGCAGCATTGTTTTAGCTCTAACAACCTGAGATTCATCTTTGAAGATTAGTCTTCCTTCAACATACCCTCCAAGCATTGTGACTGCTGCAGAAGCAATAACACCTTCTGGAGCACCACCAACACCAATATACATATCGACTTCACTTTCTGGAATACATGTCATAATTGCCCCAGCTATATCTCCATCGGATATCATTCTTATTTTTGCACCTATAGATAAAACTTCATCAACAATATTTTTATGTCTTTCTCTATCCAGTATCACGACTACAAGTTCTGAAACATCACATTCCTTTGCTTCAGCTAGTGCTTTAAGATTTTCTTCTATTGACTTATCAAGATCTATAACAGGATGCTTTGCAGCTATCTTTTGCATATAGACATCAGGTGCTGGTAACAACATACCTCCTTCAGATACAACCATTGATGTCATTGAGCCATCTATTCCGCGAGCACATTTTGTTGTGCACTCGAGAGGATCAACTGCTATGTCAAAGGTTTGTTTATTATTAGTATTATCTACACCAACCATCTCACCTATATGCAGCATTGGTGCTTCATCCCTCTCACCTTCACCTATGACAATTTTACCTTGAAATGGAATTCTGTTAAAAGCATCTCTCATAGCCTCCACTGCAGCTCTATCAGCTGCCTTTTCATCATTTTTACCAATCCACTTAGCTGCGGCGATTGCTGCGTCCTCAGAAGTTGTTATGAGGTCATATAAGATATTTTTTAATTTCATAGTTTTTTGGTTGTTTTTATGCATCTTAACACAATATTTTTAATAAAAATGATTGCTTTTTACATTAAACATGTTGTAGAATTCAATTAAGCATTTCAAAAATGCCAAAGCAACCAAAATAAAAAAAGGTCTTATAATGCATATTGTAATATCTGGTAAACACCTAAGTGTAGGTGAATCTTTGAAATCTCACGCTAGTGATTTCCTTCAAAAACACATTAAAAAATACTTCTCAAACGCAGTTAATGCTCACGTAACTATCAGCAAGAATTCCGATGAGTTTCATACGAATGTCATGGTCAACGATGGTGTTGTATCACATATGACCGTTAACAGTGAGGCACATGATAGCGATGCATATAAATGTGTTGAGAAAGCTATAAAAAAGGTTGAGAAACAGCTTGAGAGATACAAAAATAGAATAAAAAATCATAGAAAGACAAAGTATAACGATATTGCACTTGAGGCGAGAAAATATATCATAAATGATTTCTCAGATGATGAAGATCTGACTAAATCTGAAGACTCAGAATGTGGTCCAACAATTGTTGCTGAGAAACCAGTTACTCTACAAGTCTTATCTGTAAGAGATGCAGTAATGCATATGAATCTCCAAGGAGTTCCAGCAATGACTTTTGTTAACGCATCAAACTATAAGCTTAGTCTTGTTTATCAGAGATCTGATGGCAACATAGCATGGGTTGATACAAGAGTTGATATGTCACAGCATGTGACGAAGTCCAAGTAGCCATCCTAAGGTTTTTTGCTGTATTTAGCAAGAAACCTACTGATGTTGTCTGCTGAGACATTTTCAACTAATAGATCATCTATATTGTTCGCAACAAACTGAATCATCTCTGATACATAGTGTTCCTCATCTCTATGAAATCTACTCAAGACGTAATCTGCCACATCAATTGGCCCAATAGGTTTTCCAATACCAAGCCTAACTCTTAAGTAGTTCTGACCAATGCATTGGTCCATTGACTTCAGTCCATTGTGACCTCCATGACCACCACCAAGCTTTACTTTTATTCTACCTGTATCGAGATCTATGTCATCGTGTATCACAATTACATTTTCCGGCTTTATTCTAAAGAAAGTACAAAAACCTTGTACAGCCGTGCCGCTCCTGTTCATATATGTTTGCGGCATAACAAGTAAAATCCTATTCTTACCGATTTTTATTTCTGTACAAAGAGAATTATATTTAGAATTGAATTTTTCTACATGAAATTTTTTCGCTATTTCATTGATTGCTAAAAACCCTATATTATGTCTTGTTCTAGAATATTCTTCTCCTGGATTTCCAAGTCCAACTAATAATTTCATACAAAATTTTTTCTTTTTAGTATATAATTTCATACAAAATTTTTTCTTTTTAGTATATTTGTAATAAATTCATTATGAAATGCAAATTATACAAAAACAAAAAAACTATATTACATGCTTCAGCAGTTTCAGTTAGGACTTTTTGATTCTATAGTATCGCCGCTAGTCAGTTCAGTCTGTGGTAATAATCCTGCCTATAATTCACTTTTCAAAATAGGAATTGCTGCTACTACTGCTGCAGTTGGTAAGGCATTGGTTAATACATCACAAGGATTAACAGGCTTTCTTTATCAAGCAGGAAGTATTGCATTTTCAAGCTCCCTCTTGAATCTTTCAAGTTTTTGCCTGTCAAACATTAAAGATAAGGCCGAAGATATTCTTGAGCAGTATGATATGGATGGATACTCTGACTTAGCAAAACCATGCATTGATATAGCTGCTGGCTTTCTAATGAGAAAGAGCGCTGGTGGTTTACTAGATAGTATTGACCTACAAAGTTCAATAAAGTCTTTTTTTCCAACACCAACTAATTTTAATACACCAGTAGGAGGAGCCTCTTACGTAAAAATACATAACACATCACAACCATCACAAGGGAATTTCTTTTCAAAAACGATAAGCGGAATTTTTAAATTTGGCTGCAATACATCAAATAAAGAGCATAACTTCTTGTCTGAAACTCTTGATATAGTTGGTATGCAAACATTATTATTTGGAATAATTGGCTTAGGTGGAGCAATATACAGCAACATTTCAGGTCAGAACAAAGTAAATAGCTTATCTGTATATGATGTAAGAAAAATCCTTAAATCAAGTAATGAAATTGATAAAGATCAGGTAAAAGAAATATCTGCACAAATTTTTGATAAGTTCAAAGCTTGTGAATCATATTATGACAAACTTGCTGAGACAAAACCTCAATTCCAAACCAAGATAGATGTTGTAACAGAAATGTTCATTAGAAATGGAGCAGATTCACAGAAAGAAAGCATGAAATCAAAAATCACTGATCAGAAACTATTAGAAAAAGCTTATGAATTTGTTGATACAAGCATCCAATCTTCTGTGATATCTAGACTAATTGAAGCTAAAGCAAAATATGGCCAAATACAACAAATCAACGAATTCGGCATATCTTTACAACCACAGCAAAAAGCTATGATTCAAAAACTCGCAATGTCTTCTTTGGAAAATGAGGTTAAACAGTTCGATTGTTCTGTTGAAGAAGCTAATGCATACAATACGCTATACTTTAAAGCTATAGAGATTGATTTAGAACTACAGTTCCTTTCAACTCAAATCGCATATATGCAGGGAGACTTTGATCTCTAAATCTTACTTGATGGCTGTAAAGAGTTCGAATAGACCTATGCAGACTTCAATGAAAATCAGTAAGATTACAACTATTTCAAGTCTTGATGAGTGAGCATGTTTCAGCTCATCAGACAGAATACTATATAAATCCCTTATAATATCTAATTTTGAATTAAGTACATGGATTCTTTGAGAAAGATCAAGAAACTTTATTGACATCTCATAATATTGCTCATATCTAGGATGTTTCCAGAAGAACTCAGGAGTATCAAGAATATTATTATTTAGATTGATATAATTTCTCTCAGTAAATAAAGAACCAATCTTTTTAGCAAGATCTTGCTTTGACAATGATATCTTCCCTGTCTGTATGAGATTTTCTGGAATTTGTTTGTTTTCCTCAATTGTCTTATCAACAGAATCTTCAAAGACATTTAACTTAACAGATTGTGACAAACCATATGAGAAGGCAAGTTTTGCCAGATATGTACTATCATCTTTATGCAGAACGATCACATCATTTTCCATATCAATGAAAGAACCTTCGTCGCCACTTGAGAGCTTGTACCTACATTTATCTGATATCATATGTTTCAGAGGTTCAGATGAAAATCTTGCAAACTCACTTATTGTTTCATTTATTAGACTTTCAGGCATCCCCCAGAAGACTATGCATCCATAACTATAAACAAATACTTCATAGGAGTTTTTTTCACTTTTTTTCTTAAAATGTAAAACGTCTTTGTTGTATATTTTGCTGTTAATATTCTGCTCTTTCAAGTGCCCTGATACTGCAACAAGATTATAACTACCACAAACACAATAAAATAACGCTTCTAAAGGCATAAACTTAAATTTTTAATCCAATTAAATCTTGATAGGAGATATCCCCCCTTGAAAAATAATCCCTCGACATATACATAAAATCTGTTGAAGAAAACTTTTTGTGTAAAATTTACACTAGCAATAAAACATATAAAATTATATACTAACAGTAAGATAATTAAAACAATTATTTCCAGCAAACACTAGATATACCATACATGATGCGATTCATTACTAAACACCTTATAGGATTTTTTTTTGCTTTTCTAATAACAACCAATGCAGTTGCAAGTGAAATGAGAGACTTTGCTGATGTTGTTGAAAAGATATCACCTGCAGTTGTAAACATATCAACAACTCAAAAGGCAAAGAAGAAGAAACAAGGCCCAAATAACAATATGCCAGATAACCCATATGATTTGTTCAGGGATTTCCTAGAAAAAGAGTTTGGCTTACCAGATCAAATGAGAAAGATGACATCTCTTGGGTCGGGATTTATAGTAGCATCAGATGGCTACATAGTGACCAACCATCATGTGGTTGATGGCGCAGATGAAATTAATGTCATGATTGGCAATGATACAGACAAAACATACAAAGCAAAGGTTGTTGGATCAGATCAAAAAACCGACCTTGCACTTCTAAAAATAGATGCAACTGAGTCATTACCTTATCTTGAGTTTGGTGACTCTGATACAGCAAGAGTTGGTAACCCTGTGATTGCAGTTGGTAATCCTTTTGGATTAGGTGGAACAGTAACATCAGGAATCATCTCAGCAAAGGCAAGATACATAAGCGGTGAGACGTTCGATGATTATATTCAAACAGATGCAGCAATCAACAGCGGAAACTCAGGAGGTCCTCTATGCGATGGAATGACAGGGAAAGTTCTAGGAGTTAACTCTGTGATAGTTAGTCCCTCTGGTGGAAACGTTGGGATAGGATTTGCAATACCAGCTTCAATAGTTCAGCCGGTTGTCACACAGCTAAAAGATAAAGGTGTAATTATTCGCGGATGGCTCGGAGTAATGGTTCAGCCAGTTGATGAAAATATTGCAAGTGCAATGGGCCTAGAAAAACCTAAAGGGGCATTAGTTGCAAGTGTTGTTAAAAATAGTCCTGCTGATAAAGCTGGTATAAAGGTTGGAGATGTTATAGTTGGATTCGATGAGAAAGAAATAGATAGTACAAACAAGTTGCCAAGGATTGTAGGAGAAACTCCTATAAACAAAAAAGTACCGGTAGTCGTCTTTAGAGATAATAGAAAACAAACTCTTTATGCTGTTGTTGCGAAACCTGACAAAGAAGATCCTTTTAGTAACGACTTAGACATTCAAAAAACTTCTGAAAAAAATTCAAAAATAGTCTTAGGAGTAAAGGTCACCAACTTGAATGATGATACAAGAAGAATGTATGGTGTAGATAGTAATACAAAAGGCGTTGTTGTAACAGACATTGAAAAGACATCTATTATGGCATTTACTGGGGTTAGGGCTGGTGATGTCATAGTTTCTGTTAATCAGAAAACAGTGAATACTGTAGATGATTTTGAGAAGGCTTTTGATGATATAAAACGCAAGGGTAAAGGCTCTGCAGCAATACTGGTCTCACGTAAGGGTGTTAATCAATTTATAGGAATAGAGTTGAAATAATTCTATTCTGCTTGATAGGATGGCCAACATATAGTATTATGAATGGAATTGTAGAATTTTATTAAATCTAAAATGAATAAAACAGAAATAATGGCGCAATTCGCTACATCTCAAGGTGATACAGGTTCAACAGAGGTTCAGTGTGCGCTCCTAACAAACAAAATAAATAACCTTACAATTCATCTCAAGAAGAATAAAAAGGACTTTCAAACAAGACATGGTCTGATTAAGATGGTTGTGCACAGAAGGAGGCTTCTTGAGAATCTGAAAAAGAAAGATTCTAGTAGGTATGTAGCTCTCATGACAAAACTAAATCTCAATAAAAACTAGTAAGACTTGCTGGTTCCAATACCAGCTTTCCTCTTGATTCAAAAGAAAAATCAGATAAAGTGTTGGGGTAATTAAACCACAACTTCACAATGAGAATACTTTTCCTTTCAACTTTAATTGCTTTTCTTTCTTCCTTTCATCTGGCATTCGGACATGAAACAGAAGCCAAACAGGCAATTCTTATTGATGCTGAGAATGGACAAATACTTTTTCAAAACAATGCAACAGAGTTAATGCATCCGTCTTCGATGACGAAAATAATGACAACTTACATAGCATTTGAAGACCTCAAAAGTGGTAAGCTATCACTATCAAATAAGTTTACAACAAGTGAGAAAGCTTGGAAGATGGAAGGCACTAGAATGTTCTTGAACTATGGTGATATTGTGTCTTTAGATGATCTACTGAAGGGAATAATTGTTCAGTCTGGCAACGACGCATGTGTTGTGTTTGCTGAAGGATCTCATGGTGATGAAGGTTTATTTGTTGAGAGAATGAATAAAACAGCTGCTAAACTAGGAATGACACAAACAAATTTCACAAATGCAAGTGGTTGGCCAGATCCTAGAAATCTCAGTACTGCAAGAGATTTAAGTAAATTAGCTTTAAGATTAATCAGAGATTTCCCAGAATATTATGACTACCATAAAATATCTACTTTTACTTATGGAAATATCAAGCAGAACAACAAAAATGTTTTACTCGGTAAATTAGGCGTAGACGGAATAAAAACAGGTTATACAGAAGCAGGTGGATATGGTATAGTACTAAGTGCTTTCAATAAAGACCGACGCCTCATAGCAGTTATCAATGGATTACCAACAGATAAAATGCGTGCTCAAGAGGGTGAAAAGATTTTGAATTATGGATTTAATTCTTTTTATTATGTAAAACTTTTTAAAGCCAATCAAAGGATCGAATCAATAAAAGTTCAGTATGGAGAGAAGCCTTTTGTCAACATTGGTGTGAAAGAAGATATGAAAATTTTATCAAATGATTCTGCTGAAAAATTTTATTGTGAAATTAGTTATCCGAACATAGCTAAAGCACCAATTAATGAGGGAGATAAACTTGGGACAATCAAATGTAAAGTTCCAAACATAGATGGTGATTACATCACCTCCGATCTTGTAGCGGTGGAAAATATAAAGAATGCTAACTTTATACAAAAAATTTTCCAAAATATTGAATATTTGTTGTCATCAAAGGAATAAAATTGATATAATCAGATGATATAATCAGAGAAGAAAAGATATATACCTCAAATGTTTAAAAAGCTTAGAAAATACTCTCTAGCATTTCTTTGTATTGGATTGCAAGGCTGTTGGTTGAAACCTGATGTGCAATTGAATGAAGTTGAGCCAGATCTTAGAATAGCAGGCGTTTACCCTAATCAGACTGATGTTGTAAAGCCAGTTGATGTAACAAGCTGTCCAATAACACCTGCTGTATATGATGAGATAACAATACCTGAAATATATAAAACAAATAATCTCAGGAGGCGTACAGGTTATGCTACTTATGCAAAGGGAGAATTCATTAGAATTACTGGCATTGTAACTGATAGCAACTGCGTCCCAATAAGCAATGCAACTGTTCAGGTATGGCATGCTGACTCTAAAGGTTATTATAAAACTCTTTCCTCTGAAAACTATCTAAATGATGACATGATGTATAGTACACCAAAAGATAGATTCCAGAAGACTTATCAAATAAACAAAGATGCTGATAAGAATTTTACTGGTAGTGGTTCAACATCAACAGATAACTTGGGTAGATTTTCTTTCTTTTCAATTATGCCTGGAAGTGCTAAAGGGAAAGAGTCGGTTGTAATGTTTAGAGTGTTACATAAAGATTTTAATGAATTAAGTACTATAATGTATTTTCCAGAAAACTCAAAGGTGACAAATAAAGCCGAGTTTATTGGTGAAACATTGGAGAATGGATATAGAGAGAAGGTTTATATGTATAAAATAACGCTACCTGGTATAAACAAATATCTTGGATACTAATAAAATGAATTGCATTTATTGAATCAATTCTGTATCCTAATTTTATTAGGAATTTTTCATAAAACCTTAAATGAGGAAATTTTTTCTTTTACTTCTGATAGTTATTTCAATATCAGTATCTTTTCAAGCTACAGTACTAAATGAAGCAAGAGCCGAAGCCGCTAACTTTGAAATAAAGGTCGAAAGTGACTACGAAATACAGGAGTTCCTAAAAAAATTCATACAAAGCAGCGTTGATAATGTAAAGATGTTGGTTGATTTTGTGATAAAACTTTTAAGAGATTCTTTAGGGCAAAACGGACCTGCATTACCTGATAATAAAAATACATTTAATTTTTTGAAATGCCACCACTAGAAACACCAGAGTTAGATACAAACTTCAAAGCGAAAGATTTCTCTTTGATATCTGTAGATGGAAAGAAATATTCGATCTCAGATATAAGAGGTAAGAATGGTTTGGTTGTCGCATTCATCTGCAACCATTGTCCTTACGTTCAAGCAATAGCAACCAAAATCACAAGAGAAGCAAATGATCTTGCGAAAATTGGCATAGGATTTGTTGGTATAAATTCAAATGATGTGGAAACATATCCAGATGATTCATATGAAAATATGAAAATATTTGCAGCAAAGCATCATTTTCCTTTTCCATATCTATTCGATGAAACACAAGATGTTGCAAAAGCATATGATGCAGTTTGTACACCGGATTTCTTCTGTTTTGATAAGGATTTGAATTTAAAATATAGAGGAAGACTAGATTCAGCAGGTAAAAATGATCTCCCAGCTGCTAAAAGAGAGCTTTTTGATGCTATGCAATTAATGTCAAATGGCAAAGAAATTTCTTTAAAACAATACCCAAGCATAGGCTGCTCAATTAAATGGAAGAAACCCTAGACTGCTCCTCCCTTATTCCAATAAAAACTATCATTAAAACACCGATGATCATCCCAAACACTATCATTGATATGCCGCTTGAGATTGTTGGTGCAAGGTAACTACCAAACTCATCTTTGTTACTACGATGTATCAATGAGCCTATTATTGTATGATAAATACTTCCTGAAGTCATCAGAAACATATTAACAAAGGCAGGATTTGTGGTTGCAACTTCTTGCCTAGAGATCGCACTTGCTTTTGAGAGCAAAACAACTTTATAAGCACAACATGCACCAATAGTTGAAAGTAGAATATATAGTAACTCCTTTGTGAGGGTTCTCTGGTATAAGATAAAATAGAAACAAATTATCATTACACCACCTGCAAAGGCTATAATTGAGTAATGTCTTTGAGTTTTTTCAGTTAAGTAACCAAGCAATGATGAACCTATACACATTCCAAAGAAAATCACCGATGGTACTGCACTTGCTTCGATCCTATTCCAACCATGTATTACTTCAAATACTATAACACTCCATCCATCAGTAAATCCTTCTAGCCCACCTATCATTAATCCACCTGCTAAAGAAATTAGTATGAGTTTTTTGTTATAAATCACTAATTTTAGATCGTTCAAGATGTCCTTTATGAAATGCTGACTTGTAGGCTTAGTAAGATCATCAGGTATTGCATGATATACCTTGAGAGCAAGAAATATCCCAAAGAAACTAAGAAATACCATTGTGTTTTCAAATCCTAAGGTTGTTATCATTCTTGCAAGTGGTGATCCTGCAAACACTGCACCAAGCAATCCTATTGTAAATGCAATTCCTAACATTCTACTATATTTATCTCCAGGATAGTATATTGATATGACCTTAAATAGACCTATAATTGCACATACTGCACCTAGTCCACTAACAAATCTACCTATCACTGAAAACTGCCATTCCCACCCCGCTAATGGAAGTATTCCTAATGCTGAAAGAAGTATGGCACAAGGTATGACTTTTTTTATACTGCATCTATCTATTATTATACTTACTGGGATGCTTGCAATTGTGTATCCGATATGAAATGCACCACAGAAAGAGCCAAAGTGTGATGGATCTATCTCAAATCTTTCATTGATGATACTTGCTGATACAGCTGGAACCATTCTTATGATATATTGATATGCATAGAAAAGTGATAGTAGCAGCCATATCAAAAAACTTTTTGGCATGAATATGGATTTACGTTACATTTTGAACACAAGAGTTTTTATCATATAATACAACCAAAAACAATTTCCATTCTATTCATGGTAACATGAATAGAATTCTAAATAATCTTATAATATTTTTAGTTTTAAAATGACCAGATTAATCTCTAATAAAGAATCAGCAGAGGAAATAATTGTCGAAAACAATCCAAATTTAAGACCTAAAAATCTTGATAACTTTATTGGTCAATCAAGGACAAAAGATAATTTAAAGGTGTTTTTGAAATCAGCAAAAAACAGAAGTGAGGCATTAGATCATGTTCTGATATATGGCCCTCCAGGATTAGGTAAGACAACCCTATCGCATATTATAGCAAATGAGATGGGAGCTAACATAAAGACAACATCTGGGCCTGTTCTTGGAAAAGTTGGTGACCTTGCGGCGATTTTAACAAATCTACAGGAAAAAGATGTATTGTTCATAGACGAAATACATAGACTAAACAGAGCAGTAGAAGAATCCCTCTACTCAGCTCTGGAGGATTTTGCATTAGACATAGTGATAGGTGATGGGCCAACAGCTAGAATGCTAAGGATTGACCTGCCACCTTTTACCTTAGTAGGTGCAACAACAAGACTAGGTTTGTTAACCAATCCCCTTAAAGACAGATTTGGTATACCTATTAGTCTTGACTTTTACACATCAGAAGAGTTAAAAGAGATCGTCTCAAGACAAGCAAGCAAAATTGGATTACAAATAAATGGCAAAGCTGCTCTTGAGATAGCAAGACGTTCTAGAGGTACTCCTAGAATAGCTTTAAGGCTTTTAAGGCGAGTAAGAGATTTTGCTGATGATTCAATTGATGTTGAAACAACTCATAATGCACTTTCTCGGTTGAACGTTGATGATATAGGTCTTGATAATTTAGATCATAAGTATTTAATATATATATTAAAAACATGTAATGGTGGCCCCGTTGGTATAGAAACAATTGTTGCTGGTATCTCAGAAGATCAAACAACTGTAGAAGATGTTATAGAGCCCTATTTATTACAAATTGGATTTATAACAAGATCACCAAAGGGAAGGATTTTGACGGAAAATTGTATTAGTCACATAAAAAAATATATAGCATAAAATGGTAACAAAGATATTGATAGCAAACAGAGGCGAGATAGCTTGTCGTATAGTGAGAACAGCAAAGAAAATGGGCATTCAAACTGTTGCTGTTTATTCTGATGCTGATACTAATTCAATGCATCTTAGAATGGCTGATGAGGTTGTTTACATTGGTCCATCACCAGCTCCTTCAAGCTACCTAAATATTAAAAACATTTTAAATGCCATAAAGATATCTGGTGCTGATGCTGTTCACCCAGGATATGGTTTCCTCTCAGAAAATGCAAAGTTTGCAGAGACCCTCATCAAAAATGGCGTAACATTCATTGGACCTTCTCCTGATGCAATTAGTAAAATGGGTGATAAGATCCAGGCTAAGAAAATTGCTAAAGATGCTGGTGTGAATGTTGTTCCTGGGTATATCGGAGCAATAAAAACAGAGAAAGATGCTCTCAAAATAGCTGCTAAAATAGGATATCCAATTATGCTAAAAGCTGTTGCTGGTGGTGGCGGTAAAGGAATCAGAATTGTGAAGAATGAAGCAGAGATGCAGCAAGCATTTAGCTCAACAAAGAACGAAGCAAGAAATAGCTTTGCAGATGAAAGAACATTCATAGAAAAATATATAGAAAGACCAAGACATATAGAAATACAAGTACTTGGTGATCAACATGGAAACTATATCTGCTTAGGTGAAAGAGAATGTTCTATACAAAGACACCATCAAAAAGTCATAGAAGAAGCACCTAGCGCATTCATAGACGAAAAAACCAGAAGAAAAATGTATGCTCAAGCAATAGCTCTTGCTAAGAAAGTTGACTATTTCTCAGCAGGCACAGTCGAGTACATAGTTGATTCTAAAAAGCAATTTTACTTCATGGAAATGAATACAAGGCTCCAAGTAGAGCACCCAGTAACAGAGCTGATAACTGGGATTGACATAGTTGAACAGATGATAAGAGTTGCAAGAGGTGAGAAGCTTTCTATAAAACAATCAGATGTTAAGCTTGAAGGTTGGGCTACAGAGTGTAGAATCTATGCAGAAGACCCTTCTTGTGGGTTCCTACCATCAATAGGTAGAATAACAACATACAATGCACCTAAGGCAGCACCGGGAGTTAGAATTGAGAGTGGAGTTTTTGAAGGCGGTGAAGTAAGTATGTTCTACGATGCGATGATCTCAAAAGTTTGCATTCACGCACCAACAAGGATTGAGTGCATACAAAAGATGCAGAAGGCATTGGGCGAGTACATCATAAGAGGTATATCTCATAACATTCCATTCTTACAGACAATTCTATCATCACCAAAATACATCGAGGCAAACATATCAACAAACTTCCTAGAAGAAGAATACAAAAGTGGATTCACTGGTCCAGTCATAAGCGACGAAACAACTGCTGTTGTACTGAGTTCAGGACTTTTCATAGCATTAAATGAGCAGAAAAGAGCGATGACAATTAATGGTCAGCTAAGAACATACCAGAGAAGCCATGGTACAAGATTGGTTGTAATGTTAGATGATAGAAAATATCCAGTTACAGTCCGACAAATCGAAGATGGATATAAAATATCATTCGAAAACCGCAGGCTTTATATTACAAGTAAGTGGATTCTAGGGAGTAAATTATTTCAATGTAATATAAATGGACAGCCTTATAGTCTACAATTAGAGAGAAGTGGTTTAAATACAAAGATAACCTATATGGGGCATAGCATTCTTACAAGGGTCATGACACCTGCTACTGGTGAGATGACGAAATATATGAAGAAATTTGAAACACAGGCAAGTAAGGGAGAGGTAACTGCTAACATGCCAGGAATGGTTAGGGATATCAAAGTTCAGGTTGGAGGCACTATCACCAAAGATCAGCCAATCATTGTTCTAGAAGCTATGAAAATGGAAAACATTCTTACATCACCAGTCGATGGTATAGTCAAGAAAATACCAATAGGAGTAGGAGAATCAGTTATGGTAGGTGATCTACTGATATCTATAAAACACTGACAACTCTTTTAGGGTTTTCAGTCACGATTTTTCTCAACTAAAAACTTGTATGAAAAGAAGATTGCTTTGCCTAAAAAGTATCCTGAAAACAGACCGCTGATTACAACTTCAAATAATAAATACTTAGTCGCTAAATCTTTGTTAGCTGACTCCAGATAACCGAAATAGTACTTCAACAAAAAGAAGATAATAAATATCAACAATGTAGAGTAACTCCCAGGGATTTTTACTGACATTGAATCACTGATGACTTCTATTGTGCTTTTCATATAACTTAAAAAACCTATGGTTATTCCAACTAAAATAGCTAGACAAAACCATATTGAATCTTGTGACAGAAAGGCTTTATACTTTATTCCCAGAAAGATTAGCGGTGCAATGAAAAGCTTCGGTAAGTAAATAACTCTTTGTCTGGAACTTCTAATACCTACAAAAAGCAAGTAGATAAGTAATAGCCAGACCCAGAAGGGAGTTGCAGCAATGATATTCAGGATTTCGATCATAATCAACTTTTCTATCTACTCTTAAAACTATAATGGATGATATAGCATTACTAGAATTTCCTCCATTTAAGAATAAAAATTCTCTAGGATATTGTAGTCTTGCATCATATTTTTCTTATTTTATCTTTAAACCAGCAGCTATAAATGAAGAGAAGAGTGGATGTGGTTGTAACAGTCTTGATTTAAATTCAGGATGAAACTGTACAGAAATGAACCAAGGATGATTTTTATACTCAAGTATTTCAATAAGATTCTTATCCTTAGAATACCCACTTGCTACGAAACCCTGTTGATTTAATGCATCAAGATATTTTGGATTGAATTCAAATCGATGCCTATGTCTCTCATGCACAATCTCAACACCACCATAAATCTCTTTAGTTTTACTGCCATCAAGCAAGTAGCAAGGATATGAACCAACTCTCAAGGTGCCCCCTAAAGGTTCAAAAGTATTGCTACTATCTTTTATTGATTTCACTACATCATCGGCATTACCAGAAAACTCTTCTGAATGGGCATTTTCAATTCCAAGAACACTTCTTGCAAACTCTATAGCAGCTAACTGCATACCAAGGCATATCCCAAAGAATGGTATATTGTTCTCTCTAGCATATCTTATAGCGGCGATCTTACCTTCTATTCCTCTTGATCCAAATCCACCAGGTACCATTATTGCTTTAGAATCTTTTAGAATCTCGTGTGCGTTGCTATTATTTATTTCCTCAGAATTAACCCAATTTATTTTTATTTTGCATTTTTGATGTAATCCTGCATGGTAGAACGCCTCTGTAAGTGACTTATAGGCATCTTCGAGTAGATTGTATTTTCCTATAATATCAACAGTCAAGACGTTTTCCAGATTATCCGAAATGTTCATTATGTTCTCCCAAGCTGAGAGGTTGATTGGCGGCATCTCATCAATTCCAAAGATACTCAAAAGCTCTTTATCTAAACAATCTTTGTGGTACTCAAGAGGTACCTTATATATTGAATCTTGGTCAGCTCCTTGTATCACTCTGTTTTCATCCACATTACATAGCAGAGATATTTTCTTTCTTTCAGCTATTGGTATCTCTCTATCAGATCTACAGATTATAATATCTGGCTGTATCCCTATAGATAATAGTTCTTTGACTGAGTGCTGTGTTGGTTTCGTTTTTAATTCCTTAACAGAAGGTAAATATGGTACGAGAGTTAGATGTACATATGCGCAGTCATATTGGCTTCTTTGACCAAGCTGCCTAATTGCTTCAAAGTATGGCAGAGCTTCTATGTCACCAACAGTACCACCAACCTCGCATATCAGGAAGTCTACATCATCTATTTCATTTGTTATAAATTCCTTAATGATATTGGTGACATGTGGTATTACTTGAACTGTAATTCCTAAAAACTCACCTCTTCTTTCCATGCCTATGAGCTTCTCGTAAACCTGTCCAGAAGTTAGATTATCACTCCTTTTTGCATTGATCCCAGTAAATCTTTCATAGTGTCCGAGATCTAAATCAGTCTCTGCACCATCATCAGTTACAAATACCTCACCATGCTGATAAGGGCTCATTGTACCAGGATCAACATTAAGATATGGATCTAGTTTTCTCATACAAACTTTATATCCACGCATTTGCAGAAGTGCTGCAATCGATGCAGAAGTTATACCTTTCCCAAGAGATGATACTACACCACCAGTAACAAATATTATCCTAGTTTTTTTCTTACTCATCGTCTAAAGGTATTTCGTCGTTATGTTCATTTATCTTATCTATGATAGAACTTTTATTATTTTGATGATAGCCAATATTTGCCATCAAAAGACTGTTTATGATGAATGCTGAGGCAAAGAATATTGTACTCTTTTTAACAAAATCCATTCTTACTGAAGAGTGCATAGATTTCGCACCACTACCAGCAAGATTTGCCATACCATCGGTACTAGTTTTTTGCATTAAAACCAAAAGAATCATACACAAAACGAACACGCCTTGTAATACTGCTAAAATGACTAGCATTTGCTTATATAAAATTTTTTAATATGATGTGTGAATTCTATATGAAATAAAAAAATAGTCAATGTACAAGCTATTAGTTCTTACTGTTATTGTTGCATATTTCCTTTATCATGCAGTTACAGGACAGCGAGGTATTTTATCAACTTTGGATATCAACGAAAAAATCCTTGAAAAAAAACATAGACTTGAGCAATTACATGATGACAGAGGCATTCTTGAATACAAAATAAAGGTTTTAAAATCAAAGATTACTGACTACGATCTTATTGATGAGATTGTCAGAAGTAAAATAGGTATGGCAGACCCTTCAGAAAAGGTTATTATACAAAAATCTAATTGATATCCTTGCTACTATTGTAATCAGAAATTTTAAAGAAAAAATTTTGCTTTTCTGATTCGACAAGATTTTGTGTTATGTCTGACATCTCAAACTTAATTGAGGCAGTCCAATTATCATTTAAACATTGATAGTGTTTTGTATCACATATTGTTTTTACAAAATTCACAACAGCTGAAATAGGCCTATCATTTGAAAACTCAGTTATTTTGACTGATGTGATATGAGTAACAACAGATGAACTAAATCTGTATTTAAGAACAGAACTCTGAGGATTTTCATTTGGCAATATCCAAGCAAGATATTCATCGAAGCTTTTGTACGTTGATATTCCATAGACATTAATAAGCAAATTCTTCCATTTGTCATCCTCTAACATACTAGGTGAATAATTTTCTCTGAGCTTCACATACCTTTGTAACATGTGTATTGCCACCATCTCACTAACGCTTTGTCCTTTTTTAAAAAGACTTTTCATGTTGTGGACTGTCTGTCCATTACCATCAACATAAATCGGAAAGTTTATCTTTTCATTATCTTGACTTGAGTTGAGGTTTTGGTTCAAAATATAAACACTAAATACAATACAAACTAAGGACAATAATGTTTTGAAGCTTTCTACCTTTCTATTCAAATATTTATTTACATACCAGTTTTTTCCTTGGTCTATATATGATTCTATACTGGCTTTCATATCTTCTTTCATAGTTTTACCTTAAAATGACATACTTATTTTTTTGTATAACTTTAGAAAAATCTTTATTTTTTTAGCTATTTTTGGTTTTTCAATATGTTTTATATTATTGCAAAGTTTTTCAAAAAGTTCATCAAACTTTTCTGGTTTTTTTATTGCCAGACTACAAAATGATGATATTTCTAAATTCATTTTTTTTGATTCTGCAGAAATTAGCGCAAACTTTTACTGCTTTCCCAATATCAACCTCACACAGACTCATCAAAGATTTTATTTCATTGTTTGTAATTTTAAAATCACTATTAGAAATCAAATCTAATAACATTGATTGTACCATTTTTATGTTATCAATCTTTTTATCCCCCTCATGGAAAAATCTTAAAATATCAATTAAAACATCATTATTACCTTCAGACAAAAAAGTTTGCACAATTTCAGGTTTTTGTTCTAGAATTGCAAATAGATTAAAATCAGCCTTAAAAATCTCCAGAATTTTTCCTATTTTACATTTATTTATATTTATGTTTTTATGCTTTTGAACTGCATATAATAATACTTCTATTAACTGTACTGGTAAATCTAATAAGTAATGTAAAGAACACTCATCCCTAACACAATCAAAAATTTTCGTAATGCTGTAAGCTTTTCTGTAATCTGTTGAGCACATCCTCATCATTGCTTTAAACTCAGAAACACTATTGACATCCTTTAGTATCATTTTCCCTACAAGATTATGTTCCTTTGATAATTTACTGAGGAGTTTAGATGGATAGAGGTTTAGATAGCCATAAGGGAGTCCGAGGGTTAAGCATTTTTCATATAATGATGGTAAAACTTCACTCTGTAAAAGACACTTTTCATTTTTATTGTGTATATGAAGATTTTCATTGTTATCCAGAAGATTGCTTACAAATTTTTTTAAAACAAACATTACATCTTTTTCTTTTATAACCTTCTCAAGATCTTGAATTATCTGATGTCTCACTTCAAGGAATTTTACGTCTGAACATTTACTTACAAAAACATTTGCATCTTTTGCAATAATCCTTGGATCCAATATTATTTGTAAAATACGATTCTTTGGATAAGAAATAAATGACATGTTAGACAAACCCCTTATTCCATCGCAGATCTCCTGGTAATTAGATTCAATGCCAGTAAGCATTATTCCGCTCAGATGCGATAACATTTTTAGTTATTTATTTTTTTGTTGTTCTTGATTGGGATATGCATAACATATTTCTAAGATTTGTAGAAGAAATATTAATTTTCTTCATATGAAACATCATTAGATTATCTTCTTGAAAATCTTTATTAACTACTGAAAACCCATAGTTACTAGCTGTCTTTGTATTGTGGAACTTTATACCCATCTCACTTCTTTCACAAACAATAACTTTTGCCTTCTCAAGAATTTTTTTCCACTTATACCACCTATGGAAGTACAGAGCATTATCGCAACCTATAATCCAATAGATTGAGACTTTAGGATGAATCTTTTTTATAAAATCTATTGTATTTGCAGAATAAAAATTTCTAAAGAACTTTTCTATGTCAAGCACCCTTATCTTATTCTGATATGGCTTTATGAGTTCAACACATTTATTAATTCTCTCTTGAAAATCAATATATGTTGATGGATCCTTTGTTGGGTTACATGGTGTAGGTAGCCAAAACACATATGATAAATTAAATCTCTTTATAGTTTGTAAACTTATGTTTAAATGACCAACATGTGGCGGGTTAAATGACCCACCAAGAATACCTATTTTTACCTTAGAATTACGGAAATTTAAAAACTTTAGTTTTGACACTTTTTCTAATGAACAAATACATAAATAATCATTTTTGCAATAGAAAAAGATAAATGATATTTATTTAGTTAAAATTCAACAAACCACATAGTGATAAAAATAACACACTTAAAAAAGAACATAGGATTAAGTAAAATCATAGATGATATTTCCATTGAGATCAATAAGGGTGATGTCATTGGTTTAATAGGTCCATCTAATGCAGGAAAATCAACCTTATTAAGATGCATTGCAAAAATAGAAAATTATGATTCAGGAAAGGTTTCAATAGAAAATGATTGTTCTGTTGGAATGGTCTTCAAGGATATAAATCTTTTTGAGAATATGTCTATCATAGATAATCTGTGTTTTTCTCAAGAAAAAGCACTCAAAAGAAGCAGAAATGATGCAGAAGGTTTTGCAATGCAAATGCTGAAAAGGTTCGATATGATAACCTTTTTTGATAAAAATCCAAAGGATCTTAAAGCTGGTGAAAAACAAAAGATTTCAATTGTACGAACACTATGCATGAATCCATCTATCATCCTTTTCGAAAACCCAACATATCACTTAAAGATTGAATCCATACCAAGTGTTTTTAATATGATAAGATCTTTAATTCAAGATGGAATACCAGTTATAATGATGACAAATGAAATTAGATTTTTGAAATCAATTGCAAACAGAATGATTTTTATGGAAGATGGCGTTATACAAGCAGATATGAATAAAGAGGATTTTTTTGACAACCAACCAAATCCTAGAATTAGAGAATTTTCTGAATCATTATTATCATATTAATATTAAATAAATGAGGATTCTTTGTTTTGACACTTGTAGCTTTCATTACTCAATTGCAATCGTTGAGGATTCTGCTGTTATTTCCAGTATTGTATCCAAAGATAAACAAATGCAATGTGAGGAACTTATATTACAAACAGAAAACATCCTTTCTAGCAATAATCTCAGTTATAATGACATTGATGCAGTTGCAGTCACAACTGGACCCGGCACCTTCAATGGGACAAGAATAGGTATCGCTGCAGCTTACGGGATATCAATTGCTAAAAAGATTCCAATCTATGGCGTTAACTCTTTGCAAATGATTGCATGCAAGGTATTTCTAAGAGACCACTCCTTTCCTCTAAGAATATGTTTTTTAGCTGATAATACAACTGGTTTTGTTCAAGATTTTTACCTCGATGATAGTTGTATAAAATCCTATAAAGACGAACCAGATAAGATTAGCTTACAACAAGCTAATCTTGATAATTGTATAAAATTTGATGTCAATCATTTTGATCTGATAGATTCACAAATCTCTAATGCAGCTGCAACAGGTATTTTCATAAAAAACAGTAAGACTATGAATAATACCTCGCTTTTTTACGGAAAACCTCCAAGTATTAATGGCCAAATATAAAATAAATTATACTCTTAAGTTTTGAGCTTTCTTATCACTTGATTTAACACTTTGCACCTGATTCACCCATGTTCTTGATGATCCAGCACTACTCGTATCAGCTTCTGGTACGCGACTTCTGATGAATGCTTCTGGGGTTTTTCTAAAAGATTTACATGCATTATGCACACCTTGATGGTTTGTAATCTCACAAGCATGCATTTGATTCTCTTTTTCATTCCAAACGCATAATAATCTCTTGTCACCTAGACCTCTTGAGCCAAGAATTTTTACCTCGTATAAGAATGTTGTTGAATCATCTTTTGTTTTAAGTCCGGTTAGTTGTTTTACACCTTCCTCTCCAGATGGTCTTGCAAATCCATTTACTTCTATAACCTTTTTAACCCTTTCAAGTAAACCTGCTTGATGACGTTTTATATTGCTTATTTCTTTTAATACTTGAGGTGTTGGAGAAACTGTTATTGTTCTGCCACCTATGTACAACAATCCTAAGTCTTGAGTTGTTTCCTCAGCTGCAGTAAAAGATGAAGAACTGGCTGCTGCACTATCAGAATATGGTACAGCATCTTCTCTCATGATTGCTGCTATTTCTGGATCAAAAGAAAGTTCATCTATTCCTGAAAGTATATCTGCATGCAAATCTTCATGTTCTGCTGTTGAAGTTGCTGATGCAGCAGCTAATACTTCTTCATCACAAATTTCTCGCATAGATTGCATTAATTCGGCCTTGAGCATATTATATTATATTTCTAGTTGTTTTTATCAATCCCTAATATAATATAAGCAACCTAAAATTGCAACAGATGTCATGAAAAAGGATTATGCTTTAAAATTCTCAAGGTAAAAAACTATTTTTCAACCATGAGTCTTCTCCCAATCTGCGCTGATTGAGGTTGGTTCTTGCTTAGGAGTTTCTTTACGTGAAACAACAGGTATAATCACAAGGAAGTGTAAGAAATACCAAACGCTCAAGCATTGTCCGATTGCAACATAGGGTGGCTCGACAGGACAAGCTCCTATATAACCCAAACCTATGAACACAAGATAAAGAATGAAAGTAAACAAGCGATAAATTGGTTTGTATCTTGAACTTTTTACTTTTGAGCCATCGAGGCAAGGCAAGAAAAAAAGAATAGCAATGGCACCAAACATACAGATCACACCACCAAGCTTGTCCGGTACAGACCTTAAAATTGCATAAAAAGGTAGAAAATACCATTCAGGAACTATATGAGGTGGAGTCACCATTGGGTTTGCTGGGATATAGTTATCTGGATGCCCTAAGACATTTGGTGCGAAGAAAACAAATGAGAAAAATACAAAGAAAAACACACAAAAGCCGAACATATCCTTATAGGTATAATATGGATGGAACGGAATCGTATCCTTATCAGATTTCACTTCAACACCTGTAGGGTTATTAGATCCTTTATGGTGTAATGCAATGAGATGCAATATAACAACTCCAACAATTAAAAATGGCAACATGAAGTGGAATGCAAAAAATCTGTTAAGCGTTGCATTGGCAACTGAAAAACCTCCAAGTAACCAAATATGAATTGTTGTACCAACCTCAGGGATAGCTGTAAATAGACCAGATATCACTGTAGCTCCCCAGAAACTCATTTGCCCCCATGGTAATACATAACCCATAAAGGCTGTTGCCATCATCATCAAAAATATTATAATTCCTATGAACCACAGAAGCTCCCTAGGTGCTTTGTATGACCCATAGTATAAACCTCTTGCTATATGAATGTATACAACTCCAAAGAACATTGATGCACCAACTGCATGACTGTACCTTATAAGCCACCCATAGTTAACATTCCTCATGATATTTTCAACGCTGTCGAATGCCATATCTATTTGAGGGGTGTATTGCATCGCAAGAAACAGACCAGTTAGAATCTGTATGACAAGTGCTATTCCTGCCATAGATCCAAAGTTCCAAGCATAGTTTAGATTCTTTGGAGTTCTGTAATCAGCTGTGTGTTTTATAAATGAAAAGATGGGAAGTCTATCTTCTATCCAATCACGTAATCTCTTCCTTTGTGACATAAACTAACCTATTTTTATTTTTGTATCGCTAATGAAAGAATAAAGTGGAACAGGTAAATTTTTTGGAGCTGGACCCTTTCTGATCCTTTGAGATGTATCATACTGAGATCCATGGCAAGGACAAAGAGATCCACCAAACTCTCCCTTGCCAACTGTGGGGACACATCCTAGGTGTGTACAGACTGCAACCGTCACAAGCCATTGCTCCTTACCTTTTAAAACCCTTTCTTCATCTGTTTGAGGATCTCTAAGGGTTTGCACATCAACATCTTTCGCCTCTTTTATTTGCTCTGGTGTTCTATGAGTCACGAAAACAGGCTGTCCTCTCCACATAACAGTCATTGTCTCTCCTGGTTTTAAATTACTAACATCAACCTCTGTTGAACCAGTCGCTATAACCCCTGCATCTGGCCACATAGATCTAATAAATGGAACAGCACAGACAGCAGCACCGACTCCAGCAGCAGCAGTTGCAGCTTTGACAATGAAACTCCTACGAGTTGTTTTATTCTCTGAATCCTGAGCTTGTTCTTGCTCTGTTTTTTTCTCTTCTACCATATTACTTTTTGTTTTTATTATTTTTTAAGTGACTCCAAACAGCTTTGTTGGCAAAGTACATCATAATTCCTAAAATGCCTACAAAAACCAGTACTCTCAAACCAATACTCTTTCTATCTTGCATTTCAGGCTCTGCTGCCCACTGCAGAAAATTAACAACATCATGAGCCATTTGATGTATTGTTGCCTTAGTACCATCGTCAAATTGCACCTGCC
Source organism: Rickettsiales bacterium (assembly GCA_023263785.1). Taxonomy (GTDB): domain Bacteria; phylum Pseudomonadota; class Alphaproteobacteria; order Rickettsiales; family Midichloriaceae; genus JALQUO01. The sequence goes on from JALQUO010000001.1 coordinate 472,605, forward strand.
CTTCTGCGACCAGAGGTGGAGTCATAGCAAGCTGCCTACCACCACCAGCAAAGTATGGATTGTAGTGCATGTTCTCACCTAGCTTAAAACCTGCTGGAGGCTCTTGAAATCCTGTCAGCAAAGAATAGACATAGTTTGCTCCATTCTCCCTTGCTTTTATTATTAAAGATAGATCCGGTGGTAAGGCTCCATTGTTTGAAGCTCTTGCCTCTTTCTCGTTTGAGTATGGACCAGGGATAGGATCTGAAGGCCTACCAGGTCTCTTAAACATCTGTCCTTGATCATTGGGGCCATCCTGAATATCATATTCAGCTGCGAGCGATTTAACTTGCTCCTCTGAAAAACCTATATCTTCAAGGTTTCTGAAGTATAGATGCTTGACAGCATGACAAGCAGAGCAGACTTCTTTATAGACTTTGAAGCCCCTCTGAATTGATTCATAATCAAACTTCCCAGTCATTCCATCAAAAGCCCATTCCATCCTCTTTGGTTTCTCAACATCTTCTGATGCGTAAACAACACCAAAGCACAAGAGGTTAAATAAAACTATAATTTTTATATTTCTCATGTGTTTTTAAACAATAATTCTACATTCATTATATAGTGTTTTTATTTTTATACTAAGTATTTTTTACACTACGGGATTCAGCTATAGCAAAAATAACTGCTGCTGGGAATGTTATTGATACAGTCTCAAGAAATAAACTTACCTTCTGCTGATCCTTATCATTGAAGAAAATCGCTATAATCAAAAGAGAAATTGGAAAAAATGCCTGCCATTTTACACTCTTAAATTTGTAAATTAAAATTGGGAGAAAAACTATGAGGCTAATAAAAAGAGTTATGAAATTATATGTTATACAGTATTTGTTGAACTTATCCTTAAAAATCAATTCAAATACAGTTTGCTTAATTGAGTCATAAAAAGGTATAATTCTTAGTTCGATTGATGAGTTATATCCGAACATTCCAGCAACCGCTCTGAACTTCTCAAGATACATCCCGTAAGCAATCCAGGTTGTAAATAATGCAACCAGAAAGTATAAGAGAAATCCTATAACCCAATTCTTTTTGAACCCCCTGTTTAAACTCTTATGCTGAAGATCATATGTAATTATAGGTGATGCAATACCAATGCCATGCAAAATTAAACCATTAGAACCAAAGGTTGCAATTGTAAGTCCACACAAAACACCAAGAAGAATGAATTTCCACAAGAACCTTGAACTTAACAATGAACTCATCAGCTGTGCACTACAGATCACAAACAAAACACATAATGCCTGAGATGTTGATGTCACAAAATCTGCAAAAATTGTGAAGAAAATAATCAAGAGAAAAGTCAAAGTGTATTCTCCTTTTAGAAAAAGAATCATAAAGATACAAATAAGACAAACAATGTTTTTCCATCTCATAGCAAGTTTCAAATCCATTTCATGTGCTACAAATGATCCACCTAATGTCATTGGGATACTTAGTGCATACATGTAAGAAATAAGATCGCTATAATCACCAGAAGGCATTAACTGTGCACTGCTTTGATCAGGTAAAGCTGTAAAGAGATTTAGAGCACCTGGCAAAGGAGGAATGAGAATAGCGAATCTCTCAGTATTATCTGTGTTGATGTTATGATATAGAGCAATGCCATTCCCAAGAGATTCAATCTCAACAGCAGTTATATCCTTTTCCTTAAGAGATATAAAAGCATTCAATAGAAAAATCCCAAGGGAAATTACTAGTATGGCTATTTTAGCCTTCATCTGTTTGTTCTTCAAGAGCAGATGTATCATTTTCAGCAGCTTGCATTGCCTGCTCCTGTTTTCTAGGATCATATGGCTGCTGCTGTGGCAATGGAATAGGCTTCATCAAACGCTTCTTAAAGAGTGGGTGTTCATAGTACTTAATCTTTTTAGATTTAATTGGTGGCTGCGACTCTATCAGAATTATTTGATCATCTCTAGGCAATCCAATTACCTCCTGAGGCAGAAGCAAGGCACGTTGTGCTTTTGAGACGTTTAAAGACCTTGAGCCAGGATTGAAGTCAAGATATTTTGGTTTGCTTGCTGACTCTGACTCAACAGTCTTATTACCACACAGCTGAGATATGAGATTTGCTGTCTCATAGTTGTTAGCAGCGAAAGTTATCCTGAAAGTTGAGTTCGACAGGAATGAGTTCATACCTGAATCCTCATAAGTTCCTTTGAGCTGTTGAGTATCTTGAATAATAAGGAAAAGTCTAACTTTATATCCCCTGAAGTATGCTATCCCCGACATAAATTGCTCCATCTTTCCAAGGGTTGGAAACTCATCCATCATAAACATCACGCCATATATTTCATCAGGTGTAGGCATCTTTCTTGATAAGAATTCTGTTGCTTGCTGATAGAAAACCTGCATCAAAGGTTGCAGACGTTTTAGGTTGTCAGGAGTTAGTCCAACATAGACAGTGGTGACGTCTTTCTTAAATGTTTGAATATCAAAGTCACTCGAAGCCGTAGCTGTATCAATAAGAGGGTTAGCCCAAAGCTCTAAACTTGAGTTCATAGTTGATATCACACCAGATCTTTCCTTATCTGCCTTCTGCAAGAAAGCTGCAAGGTTCATATAAGATACAGGGTGGATTTCGTTACCCATAGTATCAAGAACAACAGCAAGATTGTATACAACGTCATCACTACGCATTGTACGGACAACCTCACCAAATGATTGGTTTTTGTCAGGTGCAGCAACAAGATATAACACAACACCAACAAATAAACTCCTTGCTTCATTAACCCAGAAATCTTGCTTTGGCATTATGAGACTTGCAATCTTTTGTACGTCATCCACCATCTGACCAGCTTTATTACTCACCCAATCTATAGGGTTATAGCAGTGAGTAAAGCCATCTGGATTAGCAGGATTCCATACAAATACCTTTTGTCCTATGCTCTCACGCCATCCACTTGTAAACTCATAGTTCTCAAGTTTGATGTCATGAACGAAAACCGACTGCTTCCAATAAAGCAAATTTGGAATTACGAAACCAACACCTTTACCAGAACCAGTAGGAGCAAAGAGTAGCGCATGTTGATAACCGTCTGCTACAAGAAATCCGTATTCATCTTCACCAAGGAGCACCCCTTCCTTAGAGCGTAACCCTGCCTTTGTGATTTCTTTTTGCGAAGCCCAGTGAGCATCACCATGAAGAGCCTCTTTCGGTTTATAAGGTCTTAATTCATAAAGTTTTTTTCTGTATTTCCAAACTATCAAAAAATATACTAGCAAGGGTATTATTAAAGATCCAGCATACTTGATAGGAAGAAAGTTATACACAGAGGGCTGTACAGCGATGACTTCTATGTTATCATCAAGCCATAAACCATATGTTTGAAGATTTAAAAGGCCAGAAAGTGACTTCATGAAAAGCAATGGAGCAGATAAAAGACCGGTATCAATATTATATTGAAGATCAAGTACAGCTGAAAAGATTATTCCTGATAAGTAAATTGACAGAGCTACACCAACAAAAAATAGTAGAAAACCTATTACTGTGTTCCTGAAAGTGTTTACAAGACTATTTTTTGGCACAGATATTATGTTTTTTATTTATTGAGATGTATTCTACACTAAAATTATGTTTCATGTAAAGTTTTTTAATTTTCAAATTAAGATGTCTAAGATTATATTTTTGAATGGTTCTTCATCATCAGGTAAAACTTCTATTGCAAAAGCAATACAACATATTGCAGATATACCATTTATGAGAATAGGTGTTGATACTTTTATTGATATGATGCCTCGAAGATATCTATCTTTTGGTGATAAGTCAAAAGAGGGTTGTTGGTTTGAAAAAGATCATAATAATGATGGTCCTGTTGTAAGATGTAATTCAGGACATTTTGGCAATTTAGTCTTTTTAACAGCAATTAACGTTATAAAATTAATGGCTGATAGTGGGTTAAATCTTGTAATTGATGAAGTCATCTGGGATGAATCTAGAATTAATGACTATAAAAACTCTTTAACTAAACATGATATAATTTTTGTTAAAATATTCTGTAGTAAAAAAACATCTCAAGAAAGAGAGATTCTTAGAGGAGATAGAGAAATTGGATTAGCAAATGATCAAATTGATAGAATTGATAAAATGAAGTTCAAATATGATTTAGTAATTAATACTGAAAAATCATCACCTTTTGATGCAGCAGAACAAATTCTAAAAATTTTGCGATAAAAGTATTTTGTGTTATTTTCCACATTTCAACCACTAATAACTTATTCTGTTATGACATTTGCACACGACATAGATGCTACTACAGAGACTGTAAGAGAATTCCTTGATCAGGTGATGTATGATAATTTCTATCATATGCAAAACATCAAGAAAGATGAATATAAAGTATTCAAAAACAAACAAACTCCAAGGGCGACGGTTTTAATGTGCTCTGATTCAAGAGTACAAACGAAAGCAATTACAATGATGGATGTGAACGATCTGTTTGTTGTCCGAAATATAGGTAACCAAGTAATCAATGCATCTGGATCAATTGAATTTGGTGTTAGATTTCTAAAAACACCTGTACTACTGATTATAGGACATTCTGGATGTGGTGCTATCGATGCTGTTGTATCTGGGGTTGATGTCCAAAATGGATGCGTTGAACGCGAGCTTGAACCAATCGATGTCGAAGGACAATGTCTCAATGATGCAATCCTTCAGAATGTAAATAATCAGGTTAAATTCTCACTTAGAAAGTTTAAAAAGCTTATTGAGGAGAAAGCATTGATTGTGATTGGTGCCGTATATGACTTCCAAGATACATATAAACAAGGACTAGGAAGACTTATAGTAATTAATGTGAATGGTGAGAAAGATTCTGAAAAGATTGCTAAAAGCGAATATTTTAAAGACAACAAAAACCTTGTAACTATGAAGAAGCACTTTTGCAACTCTGAAACTACAAATGATTAAAAATTAATTTTTCAACATAACCACAAATCTTTTGAACTGACTTGCAATATTCTTTTGTATTCAGTTCAAATGCTATTCCATCAACTTCATCAATGGCTTTTTTTACAAACTCATATATTTCAAAGAACTTAATTCTTCCATCAAGAAACATTTGAACAGCAACCTCATTTGCATAATTCATTGTAATTCTTTGCACAACACCTCTTTTCGCAGCATCAATGGCTAACTGGAAGATTTGAAATTTCTGATGATCTACAGCAGAAAAGTTCAAAGAACCAATATCGCACAAATTTAAACCCTCCATAAAAACACCAGTGTTTGGCCAGCCAAGAGCATAAGATATCGGTAGTTTCATATTGCGCGCCCCAGCATGCATTATCAATGATCCATCATGTAGTCTCACCATGCCATGCACGATTGATTCTGGATGGATGATTACTTCTATGTCATCTAATCGCATACCAAACAAATACGAGGCTTCCATTACCTCCAATGCTTTATTAAAGAGAGTCGCTGAGTCAACTGATATCTTACGGCCCATCTTCCATGTCGGATGTTTTAGAACATCTTGTACAGAGGCATTTTTTATCTCTCCTAGTTCACTATTTAGAAGAGGTCCACCTGATGCAGTCAGTATAATTTTTTTTATCTTTTCTATCTCCAATCCATCAAGGATTTGAAAGATCGCATTGTGTTCAGAATCTATTGGTATTATGCAAGTTTTATTTTCCTCTGCTAATTCTAACATTAACTCACCTGCATAGATTATTGTTTCTTTGTTCGCGAAGGCTAAAACTTTCGAATACTTTATTGCCTCTAACGTAAGTTCAAGCCCTTGAATTCCAGGTATAGCAGTTATTGCTATGTCACATCCTTCTGATATCACTTCCTTTTTAGCATTCTCTCCAGATAGGACTTTTGTTTTAATTTTTCGTGAACTAAGAGCTGTTTTGACTTTTTCAGCAGCTTCTGATTCTGACAATACAACATATTCAGGTTCAACTGCAACTGCTTGCTTTATTAGATCATCAATGCTTTTGTGTGCTATAAGTGCTTTAACCCTGAATTTCTCAGGATTACTGATACATATTTCAAGTGCCTGTGATCCCACTGAGCCAGTAGATCCAAGAATTATAACTTCTTTCACACTATTTTTATCCTTTGGAAGAAATTTTTTATTCAGATCAAAGACAGACTTTTGCATATTAGAAATCAGGGTCATTGTAATGTTTCGGAACTACTATTCCATTTATTTCATCTTTAAGGATTGCACTAAAACTTGGTCTTGATTTAATCAGTGCATACCATGTCTTGACCTTTAAATTATATTCCCATGGCACATCTCCAACCAAGTCAAGTACTGACAACTGTGCTGCTGCTGCGCAGTCTGCTATGGTTATTCTTTCACCACAAAGATAAGTATTATTTGATAGAAGATACGCTATGTAATCAAGATGTGACAATATATTTTTCTTAGCTGCCCTTATTGCAATTGAGTTTGGAGAGCCATCATTACATATAATTCTTATGATCTTCTCACATAATATGTACTGAGTAACCTCATCATAGAACTTTTTTGTAAACCAACTAAAAACAAATCTTATATGAGCTCTGTTCTCAATATCCCCTATTAGAAGCTTTGGCTGAATATCTAATTCTTCAAGAAATTCAATAACTGGATATATACCCCTGATCAACACATCATTATCAAGCATTAAGACAGGTGTTTCACTCATCGGATTCATTTTCAAGAAGCTTTCTTTATGCTCCCAGGGCCTTTCTACAATCATTTCAAATGATTTATTTTTCTCCTTCAAGCACATTCTGATAGTCCTTGAAAATGGACAGGTAGGGAAGTGGTAAATTTTAAATACAGTCACTAAACTTTTTTGTTTATTCGTTTTTAAGAATGTTATATACAATAATGTTTTTCGTAAGAAATATATCAGCGTCTACACATAACACAAATATCTTTCTATAAAAATAATTAAAATCTTGCTCTATCAGAATTTATTGGATAGACTGTAGTCTAAATTATTTATAATATAACGGTAAATTAAAATGAGTGTAGATTCGCAAAATGCAGAGAGTAATGAAACGGAAAAGTTGAAATCAGTCAGAGGTCTTGAATGGTACTTACATAAACAAGATCCAACTACTATTGCAATGTTTATGCAGAGACTAGGGATAAGCGAAGTCTTAGCAACAATAATATACAATAGAAATATCAGGTCTATTACTGATGCTAAAAATTTCATCTCACCTAAACTGCGAGATGTTATGCCTGATCCACACACATTACTCGATGCAAAAAAAGCAACAGAGAGAGTTATCAAGGCTTTAAGAGAGGAAGAAAAAGTAACAGTTTTTGCTGATTATGATGTTGATGGTGCGACATCTGGTGCATTACTTTATAGATTCTTCTCGAGCATCGGAGAAAAGATCGATGTATATGTACCTAATCGTTTCTCTGAAGGTTATGGTCCAAACAATAATGCATTTGATAAAATAAAACACAATGGCACATCTCTTGTAATCATAGTTGACTGCGGATCAGTTGCCTTTGAACAGTTGAGCTATGCAAAAAAAATAGGACTAGATGTGATAGTTTTGGATCATCATATAACTGATATTACTTTACCAGAGGCAGTTGCAATTCTTAATCCCAACAGGTTTGATGAGACATTTCAACCAAAGACTATAGCAGCAGTAGCAGTAACGTTTTTGTTTTTGGTGGCCCTTCGTGCTGACCTGCGAAAAGCTAATTGGTTTAAAGATAAAGTCAAAGAGCCAGATATGATGGATTTTCTTGATGTTGTTGCTCTTGGGACAATATGCGACCTTATGCCGTTAATACCACTCAATAGAGCATTTGTTAAGAATGGCCTGAAGCTTATAAGTAATTGCAGCAACCATGGAATATCAGCTTTGATGGAGGCTGCGAAAATCAGATGTAGAGTACAAAGCCATCATCTAGGGTATACAATTGGCCCTCGTATAAATGCTGGTGGAAGACTTGATGATAGCAGTCTTGGATTTAAATTATTGACCTCAAATACAAAGGAAGATGCCCTCGCCATTGCAGACACACTTGAGATGTTGAATACTGAAAGAAAGACTTTGGAAGCTCTAACACTAGAAGATGCTGTACATAGTGTTAAGACATCAGGAAAAACAAATGATTCTGTTGTGATATCAATTGGTATAGGATGGCATGTTGGTGTACTTGGCATTATAGCAAGTAGACTAAAAGAGGAATACCATAAACCAACCTTCGTAATGACAGTTGATGAAAAGACAGGTGTAGCAAAAGGTTCTGTGAGATCAATATATGGCGTTGATGCAGCAATGTTAATACAAGAATCGAAAGACAGTGGTTTGATTATTGAAGGAGGAGGACATGCAATGGCTGGTGGTTTTTCTGTTTCAGAAAATAAAATAGAAGAATTTTGTGCATATTTGGAAACTAGGATCTCCGAAATCCTCTCAGCAAAAGACAGTATTTTAAAGGAAGCAAGAAAGGTTATGGTTGATGCTGTCATATCAATAGCTGGAGTAAAATTTGAACTCTTTAATGAAATATCTAAACTTGAGCCATTTGGCCTTGGGAATCCTAAACCATATTTCATGATAGATAATGTAGTTGTAAAAAACGTCAATTATAGCAAGGGTATTTGTTTCGTGACAATTGCAGATGTTTTTGATCAAAATCAGATTTTAAAGTGTTTATGTTTTACAAGCTCCTCAAATCATATAATAGAGTTTCTGAACAAGAGCTCTAATAATGTGATAAGAGTACTTGGAACTCTTCAAGCAAATAATATGTATAAAGGATATGTAAACTTCGTAATAGATGACATATGTGTATATGAGTAAAATTGCATTAATCGGCTATGGAACGTGGGGCAAAGCGATGCTCAAGGTAATCTCTTTAGTCAAGACAAATAAGGAGATAATTATCTATTCAAGACAAAATGTCGAGTTTGTCTTAGAATCTGCTAGAAATATTACTAATGAGAGAAAAGTCGCTGTGACAAATAATCTAGTTGAAGCTATAGAAAAATCTGATGTTTCTGTCATAGCAACAAGGGCGCAGGAGGTTTCAAATCTCATTTCCGAACTAGAAAAGCATGGGAAAAAATTTAAGGATTGTATTATTACCTCTAAAGGATTCAGCGCCAATGGATCTCTTTTGAGCGATGAGATAAATGACTTTGTTGCTGGTAATTTAGCTATTATTTCTGGTCCAAACTTCGCATCTGAGATAGCTGAAGATAAGATAACGCTTTCTACAATAGCATCTACTAACGCAATAAAATTTAAAAAATTGTTTGACAGCAACAATTTCAAAACAGAGACATGTGATGACATTATTGGTGTACAAGTTTGTAGTATTCTAAAAAACATTTTTGCAATAGGCTGTGGAATAGTTGTAGGTGCTTTCAATAGCGAAAATACAAAAGCAGCGTTTATCACAAAGGCTTTCAGGGAATTAACAATACTGATTGAGTCATTTGGTGGGCAAAAAGAAACAATATATACAGTAGCTGGTATAGGTGATCTCATGCTAACCTGTTACAGCAGAATATCAAGAAACCATGAGTTTGGCTATAAATTCATTACAAACTCATTAGAGGAAGAAATTGGTACTGTTGAAGGTCTTTCATCATTGGAGGTTCTACAATCGAAATTTGGATGCAATGCACCTCTTTGTAAAGGTATATATGACTTACTACATAGAAAAATAAATGTAGAGGAGTTCGGAAGAATTATAATTTCCTAACTCATCTTAGATATCCTCCAAATATTTTCCTGCGTTAGGTAACGCGAGAAGACTATATTGCTTGTTTTATTGTTTGTTTTATCTTTTGATCCAGATATGAGATTACCTTTAGAATCTTCTGAGTAGGATAGCTGTTTGCTTTTAATATCTACTGTTAACATAGCTCTGTCTCCATACAGCGCCGCATCAATAACCTCAATTGATTCTATTTCTGATACTGCATTATGTTTTATAAAACCGCTAAAACTAGATTGTTCAATGTCCTTCAGAACCTTTTCATACATATCACTATCTAAAAGATATCCTAACGTTTTTTTATCTGATTCTGAAATTGCTTTTATAACCATTACATAAGCCTTTTTTGCACCATTTAGAAACCTGTCGAAATCAAATTCAGGATCTTGCATTCTTATCTGTTGTAATACCTTTAGAATGGGCTCAGGTAACTGTAGCTCTGCAGTTGATAATATCTCAGGATTTATAACATTAATATTTTGAGATTCATTATTTCCTGCATATTTTTGCTTGAAGAGAGCAGCGACAACACTTTTATTGTATCTCTCACGTCTTTCTCCATCACTCTCAGGATCAAACTGACCAAGCATTTTGACGAGCCTACTTATAATTATAAAAGCACAGATCAAAAGTATAATTACATCCATTCTAACCTCCTTAAAATCAAAAATTCATCTTTCATATTATTTTAACTTAACCTTTCTATTTTTTTCAATAGAGTTATTTGTCAATTCTAAAAATAACTCTACATCAGTTTTTATTTACAGTACATAGTTTTTAACATTACTTATTTGAGATCAAAGGTCTTTGGTACTGATATTTCTTTGGGGAATAGCACATACATATCAGCAGGGACATTTGAATTACTTGCAATATTTTCTGCTCTTTTGCTGCGTCCAAAAAACAGATCAAGTCTTCCACCACCTTTTATTGCACCACCCCTATCTTGTGCGATAAGCAATCTCCTATACTTCTCACCATTTGAATATCCCTTCACCTTCGGCAATCTGGTTTCTATCCAAATTGGTACTCCATAAGGATAGATTCTACTGTCAATTGCTGCTGATCTCTCTGGTGTTAACATTACAGCTTGAGCTCCAACAGGATATTGTTCTTTGCGTCCTTTGAAAAATATATATGAGTCATTTTTGTTCATATCATGATGGCCTTTATGTCCATTCTTTCTCAATTTATTCATGACATTTATTGATGATCCACGATATTCAGAAGGTAAAGTTTTAAATGAGAATCCATTCTCACCACCACATACCAAAGGCATCTCTCCACCTTCTTTAAGCTTTATTACACCTGCTCCTTGTATGTGCATAAAATAAAGTCTTGGCATATCGTTAACCCATGCTATCTCTAATTTATGTCTATCTAGACTTCCATCATTTATAGCTGCTCTCCTTATGACATGACAACCCTTTAACTGATTCAAATTAGATGGAGGTTTGTGTATTGGATATGGAAAATCCCTATGTTTATTTCTTGTACCTTGCAACTCTATCTCATAATACCCGGTGATTTTAGCATTGAATGTTAAACTACGTCCATGATTAGACATTCCAATTTTATATGGAACAAATTGTCTTTCAAAAAAGTATCTTATATCATGTCTTGCTTTTGCAAGCCTTGCACCTTTAAGATTACTCAAATCACCAAGTGATTTTGATAGGTGTAGAGCTGATTTACAAACCTTTTGCCATTTTTCTAGATTCTCACCAACTTTTTTATTACTAACTGATTTCCTATTAAGAATTTTGTTACAGGATCTAACGAATGCTGGGAAAGATTTTTCATGTGCATCGTGCTCCCAGCCTTCAAACTCTTCAAATGAAGAGGGTACAAAGTGTGTAGTAGGAGTTGAAATTTGCTTGTTTTTCTTTGCAGTTGTACTGCAACCAGCAAAGATGATAGTTGAGAGGATTATGTAAAGATACTTTACAAAACCCTTCATACTTCTAAAACTTTAGACCAGCTTCTCTTGCTGCGTCTGCAAGTGCTTTGACTTTTCCATGGTATTTATAGCCACCGCGATCAAAGACTATATTTGTTAGACCTTTCTCAATCGCTCTTTTACCAAGTTCTTTTCCAACTGCGTTTGCAGCCTTTAGATTAGCGACTTTTTTGTTGTCCAAAGCTTTAATTACAACAGGATCAAGAGTTGAAGCAGATACAAGTGTTGTACCTAATTTGTCATCTATGATCTGAGCATATATGTTACTGTTTGATTTGAAAACAGATAGTCTTAGACCACCAGCTTGCTTCAGTTTTCTTCTGATTCTTTGCTTACGTCTGTCAAAATTATTTTTATATATTGTCATATACCTAATTATTTTTTCTTAGATGCCTTTTTAATTATAACAACACCTTCATATTCTATTCCCTTGCCTTTGTAAGGTTCGGTTGGTCTTTTTGCTCTTATTTGAGATGCAAGCAGCCCAACCTGTTCCTTATCATTTCCAGAAACTGTTATGATGTTTTTGTCGCATTTAACTTCAATACCTGTTGGGATAGCCATCACTATGTCGTGACTGTAACCCAAAGACATTTGAAGCATGTTATTAACTATTGCTGCTTTGTAACCATTACCCGTAATAACTAAAGATTTTGAGAATCCTTTTGATACTCCCTCTACCATATTATTAATTAGCTGTCTTGTAAGTCCCCACATAGCTCTGACTTCTTTCGAAGTTTGAGATGGTTTTACAGCAACTGCTGGAGCAACAACAACACTATTGTTATCCAAAGTTACTTTTACAAGGTCACTAAAATCTCTGTTAAGAGTGCCCTTAGGGCCTTTTATTGCAATGTTATTTGCATTGACTTTTGCTTCTACACCAGCAGGTAAGCTAACTGGCACTTTTCCAATTCTTGACATAATTAAAATAAAATTCTCTGTTAAGTCTTATTCTATTGTGAGAAGTAACTCACCACCTAGATGATGCTCTCTTGCATCCTTATCAGTCATAAGACCTTTTGGAGTACTGATGATTGCAACGCCTAAACCATTGCGAACTAACTTTATTTCTTTAGCTTTCACATAAACTCTTCTGCTCGGCTTAGAAACTCTTGTGATCTTTGTAATCACAGGCATTCCTCTGTAATACTTAAGAGCGATCTTTATGCTTCTAGAGTCTTCCGATTGCTTATAAGCATCGATATAACCTTCTTGCTGCAACAGATCTAGAATTCTCATATTTAGTTTTGATGCTAAGATTTCTGCAAAAGAATGAGAAGCCATCTGAGCGTTTCTAATTCTTGTTATAGCATCTGATATTGGATCTTGCATTGACATTTTATTTCTCCAAATTATTTATGTTTACCAACTTGCTTTTTTCATTCCAGGAATCTGACCGGAACTTGCAAGTTCTCTCAGTGCAATCCTAGATATCTTGAATTTCCTGTAGTACGCTCTCTTACGACCTGTTAGAAGACATCTATTACAAACACGTGTTGGAGCACTGTTTCTTGGTAGCAGAGCTAGTTTCATGCTTGCAGCAAATATTTCGTTCTGTGGGAGCGATCTGTCAGAGACTATCGCTTTAAGTCTTTTGCGCTCAGCATCATGTTTTTTTGCGAGGTGCTCACGCTTCTTATTTCTTTCTAATACGCTTGTTTTTGCCATAATTAATTATTGAAAAAATGGAATATCAAAGAGCTCAAATAACAATCTTGCTTCAGCATCGTTTTTTGCTGTTGTTACGAATGTTATATTCATACCTCTAATTTTATCAACTTTGTCGTAGTTGATCTCTGGGAAAACCAGCTGTTCTTTCAGACCAATTGAAAGGTTTCCCATACCATCAAACTGCTTCTTTGAGAACCCCTTGAAGTCTCTAACGCGTGGTAAAGCTATATTTACAAGTCTATCTATGAATTCATACATGACATCACCACGTAGCGTTGCCTTACAACCCAAGCTCATTCCTGCTCTGATTTTAAACCCAGCAATTGATTGTGCAGCCTTTGTTATAACTGGCTTCTGACCTGTTATTAGGAATAGTTCATTAAATGCTACCTCGATTGAAGACTGGTTGAAAGCTGCATCTTTCACGCAAGTGTTCACAACAACTTTTTCAATCTTAGGGATTTGCATTACATTTGCGTAAGACATATCCTTCAACATTCTAGGCTTTATAACTTCTTCATAGACCTTTCTGAGTCTTGGTTGAGAAGTTGTTTCAGTTTTTTTCTTGCTCATATCAATTAAATATTTTCACCTGTTCTTTTTGAAAATCTAACCTTTTTATCATCTTCAAACTTATAACCTATTTTTGTGCGAAGGCTAGTTCTTGGATCTATATGGGAAACGTTCGATGAGTGTATTGGGTGCTCAACCTGGATAACTGAAGGTTTAGGATTTTCCATTGTAGGCTTTATACGTTTACTCATCACATTTATGCCTTCTACAATAATTTTCATTGTGCTCGGCATGGCTTTTACTATGTGACCTTTCTTGCCCTTATCCTTACCAGCGATAACTAATACCAGATCGCCCTTTTTAAATTTCATTTTATTCTTTGTCATATTTCTAAAATCTATAAAACTTCTGGTGCTAAAGATATTATTTTAGGGAAACTCTCCCTTATTTCACGTGGCATAGGACGATCGATCCTTGTACCTATCAATTCGTAGTTCTTATCCAATAGAACAACAGAGCTGCTCGAGAATCTAATTACAGAACCATCTTCTCTTTTAAATTCTGGTTGAGTTACAACTACAGCATCGTATACTTCACCAGCTTTTACTTTACCTTTAGGTATAGCACTCTTTATAGAGACCTTAATGACGTCACCAACACCAGCATGTCTTCTTCTTGTTCCGCCATGTGGTTTGATACACATCACACTTTTTGCACCTGAGTTGTCAGCGACCTCAAGTCTACTACCCATTTGTATTGCCATTTTCCTACCAAATTTTATTTAATTTGTTTGATCGTATAAAACAACCCATTTTTTCATCTTTGAAATTGGAGGTGACTCCTGTATGAAAACTGTGTCACCAACAACAAATTTCTCCTGCGGATCATGAGCCATATACTTCTTATCAACAATCACCTTTTTTTTATACTTTGGATCCATTCTGTGTTTACGCACCTTGACAACAATAGTTTGTTTACCAGCAGCACTTTTCACAACGCCCTTAAAAACTTTTTTTGGCATGTTTTACTTTACTTTATTTTCATTTCTCTTTATTTCAGCTAGCCTTGTTTTTATTCTAGCGATATCTTTTTTGACTCTTATGATACTTGCTGGGTTAATTGCATCAAGCTTCTTTTGGAATCTTAAGTTCATATACTCTTTTTTTAGACTCCCAAGCTGTGCGAATAACTCACTCTCACTCAGAGGAACAGTTTCTTTTGAATAATTCATTTCTAAATCAAAATTATTTTAGTAAAAAAATGCTGAACATGCCAGAAAATAACTGGCAAATTTTAGCACATCTTTCATTTTCAAGCAACCTCTTCAATCGATCTGTTGCACGAACTTTGTCTTTATTGGTAGCTTCCCGCTAGCAAGTCTGAAAGCCTCTTGAGCTTGCTCGCTTGAAACACCAGCAAGTTCAAATAAAATTCTACCTGGCTGTACTCTGCAGATGTAGAACTCTACTGAGCCCTTACCGCTACCCATTCTTACTTCAGCTGGTTTACGAGAAACTGGTACATCTGGGAAAACTCTTATCCATAGTCTTCCAGCCCTACGCAGATATCTATTGATTGCCTTTCTAGCAGCTTCTATTTGCCTAGCAGTAATCCTTTCAGGTTCCATTGCTTTCAAACCAAAAGATCCGAAAGCTATTGTGTATCCACACTTAGCGTTTCCGTGAATCCTACCTTTAAAGGCTTTTCTGTATTTTGTCTTTTTAGGAAATAACATCTTTCTTATATATATTTAGTTACTGAGCAACTTTAAATGTCTCACCTTTAAAAATCCATACTTTCACTCCGATAACACCATATGTAGTGTTAGCTCTAGCTTTAGCATGATCAACCTGAGCTCTCAGGGTATGAAGAGGAACACGTCCTTCCATATCCCACTCTGTACGAGCAATCTCAGCACCGCCTAGTCTTCCTGAAACCATCACTTTGATACCAAGAGCACCCATCTTCATTGCATTACGAATTGCACCTTTCATAACTTTCTTGAATGAAACGTTAGACTCGAGCTGTTGAGCAACAAGGTTAGCGACGATTTGAGCTTCTACTTCTGGTCTTCTGACTTCAACTATATTTATTGAAACTTCATCACCTGTAAGATTTGCAACAAACTCTTTGACTTTCGCCATATCATCGCCTTTTTTGCCAATAACCACACCTGGTTTAGCAGTATGAATTGCAACTTTTGTCTTCTTATTCAAACGCTCTATAACAACTTTTGCAACAGCCGCGTGAGCTAGTTTGTTTGTTATGAACTTTTTAATTTGCAAGTCCTGATGGAGCTTTGTAGCATAGTCCTCTCCATCCGCATACCATCTTGAGTCCCAAGTGCGAGTGATTCCAAGACGAAGACCTATAGGATTAACTTTTTGACCCATATATTTTTTCTATTAATTTTATTCTTCTGTTACAAAAATCACGAATCTAGTGAGAGGCTTCATAATTCTTGATCCTCTACCTCTAGCTCTAGCAGTGAACCTTTTGATGTAAGGCCCTTTCTCTATGACAACTCTTGAAACACGCAATCTATCTATGTCAAGATTCTTATTGTTTTGAGCATTTGCTATAGCTGAGTTTAAAACACTAAGCATGTCTTTTGAGACTTTTCTCTTGCAGAACTGTAACTGCAAAACAGCATCGCTAGCGCTTCTTTTTCTGATGATATCAGCAACAAGGTTTGCCTTGTAAACACTGGTTCTAATCAGACTGCTCTTAGCATATGCTGTTGTATCTTGATTATTCATACTCATTTCTTACCTGTAGTTTTTTTGTTACCACTATGACCAGTAAATGTTCTTGTTGGAGCGAACTCACCGAGTTTCTTACCAACCATGTCATCAGTTACTCTTACTGGGATCATTTTTTTCCCATTGTGTACCATGAAGGTGAAGTTAACAAACATTGGTAATATTGTACTTCCCCTTGACCAAGTAGATATAACTGTTGCAGAGCCCTTTGCAGACTTTGAAGCCTTTGTGAACTTTGCGAGTAATTTTGGACTGACAAAAGGTCCTTTCCAATTTGATCTTCTACCCATATTCAATAATTAATTAACGGTTTCTATGTCTTGACTTAGCAATAAACTTATCTGTACGTTTATTGTTTCTTGTACGTTTACCTTTTGTTGGTTTGCCCCAAGGAGTTACTGGATGTCTACCACCAGACGACTTACCTTCACCACCACCAAGAGGGTGATCTACCGGGTTCATCGCAACACCACGAACTGTAGGTTTAACGCCTAACCAACGTCTTCTACCAGCTTTTCCGTATACAACGTTTTTATTATCTAGGTTTGAAACGACTCCGATTGTAGCTCTACACATAGGTGATACAATACGTACTTCTCCAGATCTTAATTTCAAAAGGATCTGTTCTGGATCTTTACTTACAACTGAAGCATAAGAACCAGCAGCTCTTGCCAACTGACCACCTTTACCTGATTTAAGCTCAACGTTGTGAACCATTGTATCGATTGGGATGTTCTTCAGTAACATTGAATTACCAACTTTAATATCAGCTGCATCGTCTGATATGATTTCTGTACCAGGAGTTAGTTTATTAGGAGCTATGATATAAGCTTGCTCACCATCTGTATATTTTATAAGAGCTATAAAAGCTGAGCGATTTGGATCATACTCAAGACGCTCTACAACAGCCGGAACACCAACTTTAGAACGTTTGAAATCAACTATTCTGTACTTATTTTTACAGCCAGCACCTTTTTTCCAAGCAGTGATCCTACCAAAGTTGTTACGGCCCTTCGCAGCGCGTTTTTTCGCTATTAAACTTTTAACTGGCTTACCCGACCATAGCTCTGATCTGTCAACTAGAACTGTATCGCGGCTACCAGGTGTTATTGGTTTTAAAAACTTTAATGCCATTATCTTTCTTCTATTTATTTATTATGAACCAAAGACTTCATCTAATTTCTGATCTTTTGCTAGTGTCACTATGGCTTTTTTCATTGTAACTTTTTTGCCAAGTTGACCTCTTCTAGCTCCTTTGGTTTTTGATCTTGAAGCAACTATGTTAACGCTAACAACTTTTTTTCCAAAGATCTTCTCTACAGCAGCTCTAACTTGGCCTTTAGTTGTCTCTTCTCTCACAAAGAAAGTATATTTTGAAGCTTCATGTTGTGCAAAAGCCTTTTCTGTTCTAACAGGTGAGACTAGTACATCGTATAATTGTGGCTGTATAGTCATTTTGTGAATCTTTGTTGAAGGTTATCAATTGCAGAAACAGTAATAATTATCTTGTCATGCTTCATTATATCTAGAACATTTATTCCAACTATTGGAAGAACGTTAACTTTATGAAGATTTGCTGAAGATAGCTTAAGATTATCGCTTACTGTTGCATCAATCATTAAAACTTTTGTATTTCTATCTATACCAATTCCTTCCAATTTCTTAGCAAAAACAGATGTTTTTCTATCATCCATATCTATATTATCCATAAGGATTATTTGTTTTGATCTGAATCGATCTGAAAGAATTGATTTAAGTCCTAAATCTCTAACTTTTTTATTTAATGAAAACTCATGAGATCTTGGAATTGGTCCGAAAACTATACCACCACCAACAAAGATTGGTGCTTTAATACTTCCGTGTCTCGCACGACCACCACCTTTCTGAGCATATATCTTTCTTGTTGAACCACTGACTTCGTTACGATTTTTTGCCTTGTGTGTTCCAGCACGAGCCTTAGCTCTCTGCCAAAGTACAACTCTCTGAATTATATCAGTACGTGTTGCGACACAAAATGTGGCCCCGTCAAGTGTTTTTGTTTCAACAACCTGGTTGTTCCAGTTTAAAACTTCTACTTGCATCTGTTTTAATTATAATAACTAATTTTTAAACTTATTTCATAATAAAATGAACCTCATGGGCAGTAATGCCTAGGGATACAATCAATTAAAATTTAATCTAGAGTAACATGCCATAACTTCGGCGCTGCTGCGACGTTTTTCGGCACAAAAATTATCTTTCAAACTATCAAAAGACAGATTGTAATGAAACGAACCTACAATATTTATGTGTAATTTGCAAGTACTTTATTCAATGATTTCACCATGCAGGCTATTTTGAGTAGCATCTTTGATCTTCACATTAACTATATCACCTATTTTATACTTCGGATTCTGCACTATAACTGACTGCATATACTCAGATTTACCCACTAGCTGCCCTTCATGTCGACCTTCTTTTTCAAGTAAAACAGAAAGAGTTTGTCCAACTTTACTTTTATTGAACTCGGTTTGTTGTTGATAGAGTAGTTTTTGGAGTCTTTGGAGTCTGTCATCTTTATCTTTTTCACTGATTTGATTTTTAAGTACTGAAGCGGGAGTACCTGGGCGAGGGCTATATTTAAATGAATATGCTTGAGCGTAGTTAACTTTTTGAACGAGATCCATTGTGTTATTGAAATCCTCCTCAGTTTCCCCCGGATACCCAACTATGAAATCAGATGAAAATGCTATATCTGTCCTTACAGAGCGGAATTTATCCATCAGATCGAAATAGAAGTCGCGTGTGTGTTTTCTATTCATTGATTTTAGAATTCTGTCTGAACCTGACTGTACTGGCAAGTGAATATATGGCATCAACTTATCGATATTCGCATGAGCATCCAAAAGATCGGAATTCAGAATATCATTTGGATGTGAAGTAGTATATCTGATCCTTTGAAGACCATCTATTTTTGCTAGCTTTTCAATAATTTTACCTAAAGTTATTTCCTCACCTTTCTCATCTAGCCCATGGTATGCGCTGACGTTTTGACCTAGAAGTGTTATTTCCTTACATCCTTGTGAAACAAGTATTACAGCTTCTCTATATATGTCAGAGAATGGCCTAGAAAACTCTGCTCCACGTGTATATGGTACGACGCAAAAATGACAAAACTTATCACAACCTTCCTGTACTGAGAGGAATGCAGAGTGGCGTTTTTTTTCTGGATTGAGGCTCAATTTATCAAACTTATCGTTCTCATAGAAATCGAGATCTACAACCCAAGATTTTTCACGTTTCACCCGTTCTATCAGCTCAGGTAAATTCTGGTATGACTGCGGCCCAACAACTATATCGACGCAAGGTGATCTAGCTATAATATTCTCGCCCTCTGCTTGTCCGACACAACCTGCTACCACAACCATCATCTGGTCATTATTTTTTTCTAGTCTGTCTTTTTTCAGAATCGCAATTCTACCTAGCTCAGAGTGTACCTTCTCAGATGCTTTCTCCCTTATGTGACATGTATTCAAAATCACTAAATCCCCCTCTTCAGGCGTTTCTGTTTGTTTAAATCCATGAGGTCTTAGAAGATCTATCATCTTTTCAGAATCATAGACATTCATCTGACATCCATAAGTTTTAATATAAACTTTTTTTATATTATTTGACAAAACATTGTCTTTATTAGTGGTCATTTAGCTGGTATTTTTACAAAAATAATTTCGAATAATACCTGAGTATTTTTAAAATTACAATCGTTTACCATTCATGTAATCCACCTGTAACTAAGGGCTTCAGCAAGCATTGTGCTTGTGCAGTCCTCGGAATTTTGCAGGTCTGCTATGGTGCGAGCAACTCTCAGAACTCTGTTTACGCCTCTCATTGAAAGATTAAACCTTTCGACTGCTGTGTATAGAAGTTTTTGAGCTGTAGCATCTAACTTTACTGACTCTTTGAGCAAATCACCATCTAGTTGTGCATTTATGATCATTTTAGTACCTAGTTTTTCACATCTTTTGCTTTGTATATCTCGTGCTGCAACGACTCTCTTTAAAACCTCTGCGGATGTCTCAGAATCATTTTTCTCATTTGATATCACTCCTATTTCTGATGGTTTTATAGGTGCAACATGAACGTGCATGTCAAATCTATCTAATAAAGGCCCAGAAATCCTCTTCTGATAGTCTTCAGCACAGAGTGGTGCTTTCCTACACTTCAGAGTTGGATTATCGTTAAAGTAACCGCATCTACATGGGTTCATTGCAGCTATTAGCTGAAAATTTGCTGGATATGTAACATGTGAATTAACTCTTGCAATTGTGATGTTTTTGGCCTCAAGAGGTTGTCTGAGAGACTCCAGTGCTTGTTTACTGAACTCAGGCAACTCATCTAAGAAAAGCACTCCGTTATGTGCGAGGGTTACTTCACCAGGTTTTGCATCCTTTCCACCACCAACAATAGCAGGCATAGAAGATGAAGAATGTGGCTCTCTAAAAGGACGTCTTTGTACAAGCCCTTTTGCTGTATCTAACATTCCAACAATACTAGCTATGATACTGACCTGTAGCTGTTCTTCCCTCGTGAGGGGCGGTAATATGCTGTTCAGTCTTTTAGCGAGCATCGATTTTCCTGTTCCTGGAGGTCCCATCATGAGAAGGTTATGACCACCAGCTGCAGCTATCTCCAAAGCTTTTTTAGGTAATTCCTGTCCTCTAACATCACTTAAATCATATTTCTCAGCATATCTCTGTTCGTCTTGATCTTCTGATTTGACACTTTGTATCTGATTTTTACCGTCTAGATGATTTATAATATCAATTAGATTTGCTGGAGCTAAAATATCTTCGTTATCAGATAGGCTTGCTTCATAGGCATTGTCGCTTGGACATATCAGTCCTAGCTCTAGCTCTTTTGCTTTGATAGCTGCAGGTAAAACCCCATTCACTTTAGTAATTGAACCGTTCAATGAGAGTTCTCCGATTACAACATACTTTTTGTGTTCATCAGTTTTTATTACACCCATCGCAACAAGAAGAGCAATTGCTATACCAAGATCAAAATGACTCCCATCTTTCATCATATCAGCTGGTGCAAGGTTCACTGTAATTCTCTTTGCAGGAAATCCGATGCCGATGCTAGCGAAAGCAGCTCTCACTCGCTCTTTTGACTCAGAGACAGACTTATTCGCCATACCCACCATATTGAATGCCGGTAAGCCTCCAGATGCTACATGGACCTGTATTTCGATTCTTTGTACATCTATTCCAGAGAATGCTATAGTGTTGACTTTTGATAGCATTACCTATTTTCAAAAATGACAAACTTTCTTTTTTGCAAATAAGAGTTTTGTAACATAATAAGATAGTTTTTTAGTTGTTTGGTATGCTCTTTATATTATCACACATCTTTATAGAGCTTTCAAGTAACTTCTAAAAAATATTGATAAAAAAATATTTTGCTGATGTAGAGATTTATGTATCGGGATGTTATATCTGGAGATAATCAAGTAAAAAAATAATATGCATTTCTTAAGAAAAATACTGGCTGTAATAACAATATTTTTATCTATTTTCTGCATGGTATCTGTTTTTGATTATCATCCGGAAGACCCATCATATTTGAATGCAACTGATAGAACCATTAGAAATATTGCGTCAAAATATGGTGCAAATATTGCAGATCCAATCGTTCAAGCTTTTGGTTATACGACTATTTTGCCAATGATTTTATTTATCTATTGGAGTATTATGGAGTTATTGAACAGAGGACTGAAGAGGAGGCTATTTAGGGTAAGCATATTATTAATCACATTTCCGGCCTTCTGTTTCTTAATGTCTCTTTTTGATAACAATGTTATCATGGATGGGAACTACTATACCTTCCATCTTGGAGGATATCTAGGGTATTTCTTGAAAACAGAGTTGATGGTATCACAAAAAATGACCATCTCAATTACAGTAGCATCTACAATATGTGTTTTAACGTTAATATTTGAATTTGGACTAGTTGAAAAACTAATTAGGGGGTTCAATGATATAGGATCGCCAATCAGATCTCAGGAGAAGAAATTGAAACTAAAGAATTTCATCAATAACTTATTCAAAAAAAATCAACAACATAAACAAAACTTCCAATCAGATGAATATATTGAAAAACATCCTGAGATAAATTTTAAAAGAGATACATTATATTCTGGCAGTGGCTTCGATATAAAATCTTTTGATTTTCATTCTAATACGAACGATACAAATCCTGAAGAGCAAAAAATTGATGTAATTCTTCAAAACCCTAAAGCTCAAGATTCACAGTTTGATTTAAAATCAGAAAAACAACCTTTAGAACAAAAACCATTTGATTTTATAGCTCCAGAAACACCAGTTGAAGATACTAAAACTTCATTCAAAATAGACACCATCCAAAGATTTAATAAACCACAGGAAGCCTTCATTTTGCCATCAACAAATATATTGCACTCTGACCACGTTAAAATGTCTGAGCATATAACAGATGAAGAAATAGAAAATAATAAAGCAAAGTTATTGGGAGTATTAAATGATTTTGGAATCAGAGGAGAAATAGTTGAAGTTTTCCATGGACCAGTTGTAACACTATATGCTCTTGAGCCGATTTCAGGTACAAAATCTTCTAGAGTTATAGGACTTGCTGATGACATAGCACGTTCGATGAGAGCAAAATCTGCACGTGTTGCAGTAATCCAGGGAAAAAATTCAATTGGGATTGAACTACCAAATCATAAACGTCAAATTATAAGTCTTAAGGATGTTTTAGAAAGTAATGATTACCAGAGTTCAGAGCATCAGCTGCCCATCGCACTAGGAAAAAATATTTCTGGTGAGATTGTTGTCGTGGATCTGGCAAAAATGCCTCATCTTCTTGTTGCAGGGACTACTGGCTCAGGAAAATCAGTCGCAATTCACTCAATGATTCTATCGTTGCTGTATAAGTATGGACCAGATGAATGCAAACTCATAATGATAGATCCTAAAATGCTTGAGATGTCTGTCTATGCAGGGATTGCACATCTTCTTGCACCTGTAGTGACAACACCAGAAACAGCAGTCGCTACAATGAAGTGGATTGTAAAAGAAATGGAGGCAAGATATAGAGCGATGTCAGTGCTTGGTGTACGTAATATAGTGAGTTATAACAATCTCATGAGGGAAGCACAAACCAAAAAATCTGATATTGAAAAACAGGTTCAAGTTGGCTTCAATAACGAAACAAAGCAGCCAATATTTGAATCAATAGTTGTCAGGGCAGAAATCTTGCCTTACATTGTTGTTATAATCGATGAGATGGCAGACTTAATGGCTGTAGCTGGAAAGGATATTGAGACATCTGTGCAGCGACTAGCACAGATGGCAAGAGCAGCGGGAATACATCTCATAATGGCAACTCAAAGGCCTTCAGTTGATGTCATAACTGGGGTCATTAAAGCTAATTTCCCAACAAGAATAAGCTTTCAAGTAGCTTCTAAGTTCGATAGTCGGACAATACTAGGAGAAATGGGTGCAGAGCAGCTATTGGGAGCAGGAGACATGCTGTATATGATGCCAGGAGGTAAAATAGAGAGGATCCATGGAGCCTATGTAACTGAAGAAGACGTTGAGAAAGTTGTTAATCATATAAAAACACAGAGGGCTACAGACTATCTATATTCTGTTTTGGAAAGCAATAACTCTTCAGAGCAAAACTGAAAATAGTATGCTTAGGCCAATGTTACAAAAAAATATGAAAATGTATCCGATTGTATCAAAACTTAAAAAACTTTCTTCTTTAACTGAAGTTTTGTTTGTTATATTTGTATGCATGGAATTAAAGTGTAAAAATACAACATACTAATTATAGTAAAACTCATATACTGCCAACAAACAAATATGACTCAAAGAAATGATGTAAAAATTGAGGAACTAGAAAAAAAACTCAATTACAGATTTAAAAATAAAGATTTATTATATGAAGCTCTGAGTCATCCTGGTATCAAAAAAATTTCTAAGAATCAAAAGGATTATCAAAGGCTAGAATTTCTTGGAAATGGTATTCTCGGTGCAGTAATGGCTAAGATTCTTTATGATAACTTTCCTAAAGCAGATGAAGGGAAATTATCAATTATTCATTCCAAAATGTCTAGCACTGATGGAATAGTTAACGCAACAAAAGAGCTTGAGATAAACAAGTTCATCATAGTTGATATAAGTGAAGAAAAAAATAATGGCAGAAATAATCCAAGGAATATAGAAAACTGTGTTGAGGCAATAATTGGTGCTATATTCGTAGATGGAGGATATTCTGAAGCTGAAAAAATGATAATCAAGTTATGGAAAAACAACATCAGGAAAAAGAATTTACATCTAAGAGACCCAAAATCCCGTTTACAAGAATTATGTCAGAAGAATTCGTCCCACCTACCTGAATATTTAGTTGTTGGAATAGATGGTCCAGTACATGCACCAATCTTCACAATAAAATGTGTGGCAAAAATCGGTACAAATGAATTCCATTGTGAGATGCAAGGGAAAAACAAGAAAGAGGCTGAAAAGTTAGCAGCACAATCCCTTTTAGATATTATCTCTCAGCCTAATTTATAACCTATCATTCTTACGGTTTTTATTACATCATCGCCAAACTTCATAAGGTGTTTTCTTAGTCTTGTGATATGAACATCGATTGTTCTCTCATCAACATCTGCTTCATCACCCCATATCCTTTCTATCAATGCTTCTCTTGAGAAAACTTTCTTTGGATATTCAACAAGAACATGTAAGATCTGAAATTCTATTGGTGATAATTTTAGTTCATAACCATTCCTGTAGACAGTACAAGCATTTAAGTCTATTTCTATGTTTGAATAACTAAGCTTCTTCTCAACAAAAGATGGTCTTATTCTTCTCAAAATAGCTTTAATCCTTGCTGCTAGCTCTATAGGAGAGATAGGCTTAGTAATGTAATCATCTGCACCATGTTCAAGTCCAACAACTTTATCAAACTCTGCATCTTTTGATGAAATCATTATGATTGGTGTGTTTGCTGTAGACTGATCAGCGCGCAATAGGCTACAAATTGTTGTTCCTTGCATTCCTGGTAGCATCCAAACAACAAGTATTACATCAGGCAATATAACCTTTGCATAATCAAGAACATTATCGCCATCATTTACTATGTAAACCTCATAGCCTTCTTTTAAAAGATTGTACTCTATTGTTTTTGCAACCGATATATCATCTTCAGCAACTAGAACTTTTGCTTTGGGTTTATATTTATTTTGTACTGTATTCATAAATATCTTTACTGTTCATTTATTCGAGGTTGCCTTTTCATCACCAGGTAACATATTATTATTCCACTGACTGCTAGTTTCGAACTGTCTGATGTCTTGTTGGAGATTTACATTGTTATATACTACCGCTCCTCTCGATGAATTATAATGCATTTCTATGTATCCAGTCAATGGGAAATCTTTTCGCATCGGATGACCTACAAATCCGTAGTCTGTAAGAATCCTTCTCATATCATTATTTCCACTAAACACAACACCAAAAAGATCCCATATTTCCCTCTCATACCATTGAGCATTAGGAAAAATATCAGTAATACTTTGAGCTATATGATCTTCTTCAAGCTGAAACTTCAATATCAGTCTAGTATTATTTGTTATGTCAAGAAAATTATATGTTAAATCAAATCTTTTATTTTGCTGCGGATAATCAATACAGCATATACTCATTAGAGATTGAACTAATTTATCATCTTTCAAACTTTTTATAGTATTATGAATTTCATTTTCTTTTCCATAAGCGATAACATCTTCAATATTGTTTTTAAGATCTGAAACTTTTAACAAATCATTATATTTTTTTTGTAAGTAAGAATGCAAGTAGAGGTTTGATTTCATTTTGAAGTACATATATAGTATCTTTCAAATTTTATCATAAATCCCAATAAAATAAAAATTTTAGTAAAAAATGAGTTTAAAAAAACATCCAAGTTTTTGATAATAGGAATATGTTTATTATTTGAGTCATTGGGCTTTTGTGCAGATAAACAATACTACTCCACTCTTGATCTTGGTGTTTGTATGAATGGTTCTAAAACCTATGATCAGAACTCAACAGAAAGACAATACCCATATAAATTCTCTTCCGTTTTTACAAAGTTTGGTATAGGTGTAGGCAGTCACATTAACGACTCATATGATATTGGTCTTGAGCTTCTAAGATTTTCAAATATAAAACATAAATACAATGGACCAATTATGGAAATTGATCCACAGCCATATAAGAATTTTATACCTATTGCTCACCCTCCAAAAGATCATATGGCTAAAGCGCGTCAGAAAATACACTCAACCGTTTTTATGTTGTCTGGAAAAAAACAAAAAATAGACTTATATTTTAAAGGAGGTATAGGCCTCGCATTAAATCAAAGTGATGATTATAGAAGGGTCTTAGGTGGTACTGCCGACATAAGATATCCTGGAGATACGCAACAGACCTTTGCACTTAATTTAGGATTAGGATTACAAAAGAAAATTGATCTTTTTTCAGTTGGCTTTGGATATGATTTTTATAGACTTGGTAGGTTTAAAACACAAGATAGGATGGTTTTATATAATTTAGAAAATCAACCTATAATATCTGCAGAAACTGAAGGAAAAAAATTAAAACCTAGCATTATGGTTCATTCAATAAGTTTGAGCTTAAGCTACGATTTATAGTCTAATTAAAGATTTCTCTGTGCATAAAAAAATAGAACAAATACTATGTAAATTTAATGATAGAGATTTCTTTCCAGTGCTTGGTGTTGAAATAGAATTTTATGTTCTTGGGGATGATAAAGACTCAAAAGTTGAGGAATTTATATCAAAGATGTCTGATACTATATGTCTTACGATTCAAAAAGAAAAAGGTTACAGACAATATGAAATAGCATCTGAAACATTTTTAGATGTTTTTCAACTCATAGATTTTGTACAAAATATCAGAAAGATAATTTCTAATATTAGAATAGATAATTCCTTTCTTCATGCAAGTTTTCACCCTAAACCATATTCAAATGATTATGGTTCTGCAATGCATCTGCATTTAAGTCTTAATGATAAGGATGGGTTTAATATCTTCAATAATTATGATAACATCGAAGCAAATGATGTGTTAATAAATGCTATAGGTGGAGTTCTGAAGCTTCTTAATAGATCTATTTATATGATTACTGGTGATGATGAGTCTGAGTTTAGCAGGTTTCATGGAAATTATATGTCTCCAACAAAGATATGCTGGGGTAAAAATAATCGCACAGCTGCTATAAGAATACCCGACTCACTTCTATTCGATAAAAATAGAAGAATAGAATTTAGAATTCCATCAGCAAAAGCATGCATTACTAAGGTTGTCTTATATCTATTGACATCAACCTTTTATGGTATAAATAACTCAACTACACCACCTGAATGTCTTTATGGCAATGCTTGTGATGATATATATAATTTAGAGACAATACATTCTACCCTTAAAGAGGCAAAAAACGATTTTCGTTTCTGGGAAATATTTGAAGATATATGCAAAAGTACATAAAATATGTTGGCACAACACTAAACTCTACAGAAAATGAAAAAAGATTCAGATTGAATTTTCTGAATTTACAAAATATCTACTTATTGATTTTATGTTTATTGCTATTCGTAGTATTGCCCAACTACATTCAAGATTTCAAGGACAACTTCATAGTAGACATTAAAACTAATCTTACTTCTGAGGATTTTAAGACATCTTTTGATGGAAAGTATATTTGGGATATTGATATACAAAACATAAAAACACAAGTATCTACAATAGAAAATCTACGGAATGTTGAAGTAAAAATAATATTACCAAACATTCTGTATATAAATGGCGAACAAAGGAAACCATTTGCTATTTGGTGGGACTATAAAAATTTCTTCTTGATTGATGATGAAGGGATAATCCTTAAAAGGTCTTTAAATGATAATGATAAGAAAAAATATATTCTGATAGTTGGAGATGAGGCAATAAAGAATGTGCATCACATCATAAAAGTTCTCACTCAATCAAAACAAAATGGTAAAGTTGCCTCCATGAGATTTATTGGACAAAGACGGTGGGATTTAGTTCTTAACAATGGTATAATTCTTAAGCTACCAGAAAAAAATGAGTTAGAGGCGATTAGATTATTTGAAAAGTTAATCCAAAACTATGAATTAATACAAGATAACTCAGTGGTCGACATGAGATTAGCGCCAGAAAAAGTTTTTATAAAAAATAATATAAAGTAGTGCGAATGCTGAAAAAAAATATTGTAACTATTCTTGATATTGGCAGTACAAAAATTGTTTGTATTATAGCTAAGTTGATGAATAACAAAAAATATGAAGTAGTTGGCATTGGATACACAAGAGCAGAGGGAATAAGATCAGGTATAATTTCAGATCTAGTATTAGCACAAAAATCAATAAGCAGCGCTGTATCTGAGGCAGAAAAAATGTCTGGAGTTAAGGCTTCTAGAGCTTACGTTACAGTTTCTTCAAATTCATTAATTTCTCAACATATCGTAAGTGAAATATCGGTTGCTGGACGAGATATTACAAATAAGGATCTTAATAAGTTGCTTTTAGACGCAATACATGTGTGTAAAAATCAACAACTAGAAATAATACATACATTTGCATGTGATTACATTTTGGATGGACATCGCGGCATCATTAATCCAACTGGGATGTATGGTAATAAACTTGGATGTAAATTTAATATTCTTTCTGCACCTTCTAATAATCTTTTGAATTTACATACATGTATAGTTAAAGCCGGTCTTGAAATAGAAAATTATGTCTCAGCAGGATATGCTGCAGGCCTAGCATGTCTTACAAATGATGAAACCGAAACAGGAGTAACTCTTATTGATTTCGGTGCTGGAGTAACATCATTTGCGGTTTTTGAAAAATCTCAGCTTATTTATGTAGATGCTATACCTATTGGTGGCAATCATATTACAAGTGATATTGCAAAAGTTTTATATGTATCAATCAATGAAGCTGAGCGTATAAAAAACCTCTATGGTGGAGTTATTTCAACAGAGCTTGATGCAAACGAGATAATTAGCTTGCAAACCGCAAACGATGATGAGCATCACGAGACAAACAGAGCAAAGCTCATAGAAATCATACAGGCAAGAGTCGAAGAGATAGTGCAATTGATTGAGGAAAAATTAAAAGACCACTATAATTGTAAGAAAAAAGTTGTGATAACTGGAGGTGTCTCAAGAACCCTAAGATTAAAAGAATTTCTTATACATAAAATGAATACAAAGGTTTCCATTGGGTATCCAAAGAAAACCTCGATGATGAAAAACCAAAACAACTCTTTAGAGCTTGCTACAGCACTTGGTGTTTTAGTACATATAAACGAAAATGTCATAGGTCAAGTTGAGGACATTTTTAATCAAAAACGTTCGAACAGTATACAAAACTTGTTTTCCTGGATCAAAAAGACCTTCTTCTGAGGAATCTAATTTGTTATGTAAACGTGCTTGCTACTTACCAGTGAACCTTCTGTATTTTACTACAATCAATAAGATATGTCAAGAAAATAATTTGCTTTTTTATTAGTATATTTTTATTGTCTTCTCTAGAAGAGTCTGTTACAATGTTTTATATATAACATGTTATACTAACTTTATGACAGGTAAATATGCAGGTAAAAATCATACCAATAATTCTTTGTGGCGGAAGTGGAAAGAGGCTATTACCGTTCTTAAGATATGATTCTCCTAAGCAGTTTTTAGATATTTTTAGTAATAGTAAAAATCTTTTTCAAGAGACTATTTTGAGATTCACTAATGAGAATTTTTTTAGTAATCCCATTGTGATTGGAAACATCTCACATAAAGATGAATTACAGCGTTCAATAAATGAGGTTGGAGTTCAACTTGAGGCAATGATATTTGAACAAGATGGAAGAAACACTGGACCAGCTGCTTCCTCTGTTGTTGCATACTTACAAGAAGCTGGTGTCGCTAACGATACCCTCTTTTTAATAGTACCTATAGATCATTATATAGGTAATAAAAATGTTTTTGTAGATCGTATACTAAATGCAGCAGAAGTGATAAACAACACAAACCAAATTTTCACATTTTCTGTAAAAAAACGACCTCTGAAAACAACTATGGACATCTTAGAGTTGGTAGTGAGATAAAAAATCACCGAGGTTTTTTTGAAGTCACAGATTTCATAGAAAAACCAGAACATGATATATGTGATGTAGTTTGGAATAGCGGAATATATTGTATGTCAATCGATTCATTTCATAAAATGATGTTAAATAATGCCCCTCACATATTACATTACTCGCGTTTGGCAATGCTTGAGTCAATCCAAAGAAAAACAATGAGTTTAATGAAAAATGAAGTTATTCTCAACAACGAACATTTTAAGAAAAATCAGAGTTTGTCTTTCGATCAGATTCTCACAATGCCTTACAGCGCTAATAGTCTAATCTGTGCTGACATAGGTACAGAATGGGAGGACATAGGTTTGTGGAGTGGTATCACAAGACTTTATTCAAGAAACGAAAGAGTCGCTAAAAGCATTAATACGGAGATC
The DNA here is from genome assembly GCA_023263785.1 of Rickettsiales bacterium. Classification (GTDB taxonomy): domain Bacteria; phylum Pseudomonadota; class Alphaproteobacteria; order Rickettsiales; family Midichloriaceae; genus JALQUO01. The sequence goes on from JALQUO010000001.1 coordinate 503,886, forward strand.
TTCGCTTGTAGAATATAGAAATGGCGGAAGGAAAGGGATTCGAACCCTTGTTACGCAAAAAACGTAAACATGCTTTCCAGGCATGCGCCTTCGTCCACTCGGCCACCCTTCCTTGGAATGTATTACTTACTTTCCTGAGGCAAAACGTTCAACTCAACCTGAACAACAACGTCATGATGTAGCTTAACGTAAATATCATTACAAACACCAACTTCTTTTATGCGTTTGTTTATAGCAACAGATTTCGGATCGATCTCTACACCATATTTTGCATGTAAAGCTGCAGCTATGTCGTTTACTGAAACAGCACCATAAAGCTTCATATCACTACTGGCTTCACGTACGACTGATATCGATGCAGAAGCAAACTTCTCCTTTATAGCTTCAGCAGCAGATAAAAGTTGAAGGTTGATAGCCTCTAACTCCTTACGTTTACGTTCAAACTCTTTTTTGTTTTCTGCAGTAGCACGCTGTGCTTCACCGCAAGGAATCAACTTATTCCTAGCAAACCCATCTTTAACAGTAACAATATCTCCAATGTTGCCCTGTCTACATTTTTTCAAAAGAATTACTTCCATCTTAATAAAATTTTTCGTTAATTTATGCAGCTGATGAGAAAGGTAAAAGCGCCAAAATCCTAGCAATTTTGATTGCTTTAGCAAGCTGTCTTTGTTTTTTACTAGATACACCTGTAATACGTCTAGGTAAAATTCTACCTCTACCTTTGGTTATATACAACTTTAGGACTTCAACGTTCTTGTAGTCTATTACTGGAGCATTTTTACCTGAGAGTGGGCACTTAGGTTTTTTTTGTACAACTTCAGCTGTTTTGTTAAATAGCAGAAGATTTGATATGTATCCATCTTGTGTTTCTATTGCCATATTTTTCCTCTTATAATTATTCTTGTGGTTTCACTTCTTCTTTTTGTTCTTTTGGTGTCTGAGCTGGAGCTGGTTTCTCGCTTGGAGCTTCTGATTTTGATTGCATCATTATTGATGGTCCTGACTCAATGTTTTTCACACGAAGAGTTAAGAATCTTATGACGTTCTCCTTAATTTTATAATTTCTTTCAAGTTCAGCAATTGCTTCTGGCGTAGCTTGAACATAAAGAGCTATGTAGTGACCACGTTTATTTCTTTTAATTGGATAGGCTAACTGTAGCAGTCCCCAGTTTTCATGTTTTATTATATTCCCACCCATGCTTGTGATGATTGCTTTAAACTCTTCTGTGACTGCTTTGACACCCTGAATAGATGTGTCTTGCCTTAAAATTGATATTGTTTCGTAAAAATTCATATGTATAAAATTTAATTACAACTAAGGTTGATACCCTTATGGTCTATGAGTTGCACATTTTTGTGTATTCCAAACTACATGAAATTTAAGTGGATTTTGGAAATATGACTAAAATGTTTAAATGGTAATCCCGACGCGACTCGAACGCGTGACCTACTGATTAAAAGTCAGTTGCTCTACCAGCTGAGCTACGGGATCACATTACTAGAGGTCATTTTAAACCCATAATTTATATATTGCAAGACCCTTAGAAAAAAATTATCTTATAGACCTACTTTCTACTACTTCTCTAAAATGTTTGATTAACCCTTGTATAGGCCATGCTGCAGCGTCTCCAAGTGCACAGATTGTGCGTCCTTCAATTTGCTTTGTGATGCTCAGAAGCTGATCAATTTCCTCAATTTTAAAATCTCCAGAAACAAATCTTTGCATAATTCTATACATCCATCCAATCCCCTCTCTGCATGGAGTACACTGACCACATGATTCATGCATGTAGAAATGTGAGAGTCTTGCTATTGCTTCAACCAAGTCAGTAGATCTATCCATGACAATTATAGCACCTGTTCCTAGCGCTGTTCCAGCAGCTTTCAAACTATCAAAATCCATCAACACAGTATCACAAACACTTTTTGGTATCATTGGAACAGAAGATCCTCCAGGTATAACTGCAAGTAAATTGTCCCAACCACCTCTTACTCCACCAGCATGTATCTCAATTAAATCCTTAAGAGAAATTGACATTACTTCTTCAACATTACATGGTTTGTTTACATGACCAGAAATAGAGAACATCTTAGTACCTGCATTGTTTGGATTCGCAATTGACGCAAACCATTCAGGTCCTCTGCGTAATATTGTTGGAATTACTGCTACAGTTTCAATATTATTAACAACAGTAGGACGCCCATATAAACCACATACTGCTGGAAATGCTGGAGGCTTTAGACGAGGCATTCCTTTTCTTCCCTCAAGGCTATTGATCAATGCGCTCTCTTCTCCGCAGATGTATGCACCAGCACCTCTGTGAAGATACAGATCAAAATCGTATCCAGAATTACATGCATTTTTTCCTAGTAACCCGTTTGCATAAGCTTCATCTATAGCATTTTGCAGGATTTTTGCTTCATTACAATATTCTCCTCTTATGTATATGTAACCTGTATTTGCTCTTATTGCATATGCAGACAGCAAAGCTCCCTCAATTATCTTATGCGCTTCATATCTTATAATGTCACGATCTTTACATGTACCTGGTTCACTCTCATCAGCATTAATCACCAAGTAAGAAGGTTTTGTTGGATTTTTTGGCATGAAAGACCACTTTGTTCCAGTTGAGAACCCCGCTCCTCCACGCCCTCTCAGACCAGACTGCTTTACCTTGTCTATTAACTCATCCTGGGTGTTAGATTTTATTATATCTCCTGTGCTTGACCAATCTCCTCGTTTCATTGAATGCTTTAGGTCAACTGGATCTTTCGAAATTAAATTCTTAAAAATTCTATCTTTATCTTGCAACATATTTTTATATCCTTATAAGTAATGTGGTATAAGAATCTGATTTGAATAATTGATGAAATAGATGTCAGAAAGATCTCTCCGAGAATTTATTCTAACAAAATTTAGTAATTTTATTAGACTTATAGGTAGTCTGGTTTTTCTAGGCATCATAACATCTGTTTATGGACTCATGTACTTCTCCAATGATATACCCGATTATACCAGTTTGCAAAATTATAATCCACCGACAATTACCAGATTATACTCTGATGATCTTGAGTTATTAACAGAATACGCATACGAGCCAAGAATCTTTACAAAATTTGGAAACATCCCAAGGCTTGTTATCAATGCATTCATAGCAGCTGAAGATAAAACTTTCTTTGAGAACTATGGGATAGATCCGATGGGTATAGCAAGGTCAGCAATCAAAAACATCTCAAACCTCACAAGTGGAAAAAGAGCAATTGGAGCTTCTACAATCACACAGCAGGTTGTTCAAAGCTTCATCATAGGAAAGAAAAGAAGTCTTGACAGAAAGATAGCTGAAGCAATTCTTGCATATAGAATCAGTGTTGCTTTCCCAAAAGAAAAAATATTAGAGCTCTATTTAAATCAAATATTTCTTGGTAATAACTCATACGGTATAGCTGAGGCTGCAAAAACTTATTTCAATAAAAATCTCTCAGAGTTGAATGTAGCTGAAGCTACAATGCTTGCATCTCTACCAAAAGCACCATCATCATTTAGTCCTTATGTCAACCCAGGAAGGCTTTTAGAGCGCCGGAATTGGGTCATAAGCAGAATGAATGAAGAAGGAATGATAGGGGAAGATGAAATGATTGAATTTTCTAAGACAGAGCTCGGAGTAATTCCAAAGAAAATATCTAACTTTAATTCGGATTTTTTCTATACAGAAGAGGTTAAGAAACAGCTCATTCAGTTTTATGGTGAGAACGCAGTTTACACAAAAGGCCTAACAGTTAATACAAATCTCAACATTGCAATCCAAGATAAAGCAAGTAAATCACTGCAATATGGAATAGAGATATATGATAAAAGACATGGCTGGAGAGGTCCTCTAGGAAAAATATCTGCAGATGAAAACTGGAGAGATAATCTTAAGAGTTTCAAAGAAGAGTTAAAGAACAAAAATAGAATTCTAGATGGATTGCTTTTGGCCGTGGTCTTAGATGTAACAAATAAAGAAGCTCAAGTTGGAATAATTGAAAACTCAGATGAAAAGAAATATTCAATACCTCTGAAGAACCTTCTATGGGCAAGGAAAAAGCTAAAAAATGGATCACTTGGGCCATCAACCAAAACAGCAAAGAATGTCCTTCAAAAAGGAGATGTAATCCTTGTGAAGTTTGATGAAAAAAACAACATATTGCTTGAGCAGATTCCTTCTGTAAATGGTGCAATGGTTGTGATTGAAAACTATACAGGAAAAGTCCTTGGACTTGTTGGCGGATATAATCCGAGCGATACCTATTTCAATAGAGCAACTCAAGCACAAAGGCAACCAGGATCAGCATTTAAAACTTTTATATATCTTACAGCAGCCGAAAACGGATTCAGCAAGGATAGTATCTTACTTGATGAACCTCTAGAAATCAGCCAAGGCAAGGGAATGCCATCTTGGAGACCAAAAAACCTTACAAATGAGTTCAATGGGGCTGTGACACTCCAGGAAGCCTTCACAAGATCATTAAACATGCCTCCGATCCAGGTTGGATTATCTCTTGGCCTTGACAAAATATATAAAACATCAAGTAAACTAGGTGTTTATCCAGGTCCAAAGGATCAAGATATCACTTGCGAAAAAGATGAAATAGCTAAAAAATACTGTACAAATTATTCCCTGCTACTTGGAGCATTTGAAACAAGTCTTATGAACCTTACAGCTGCCTATGCAACAATCGCAAGCTCAGGTTATGAGATCACCCCATCAATTATCAACAGTATATATGATAGCGGTGGTAAACTTCTCTATAAAAATGATGAAGGAGGAGCAATTGAAGAAAACGAAGATAAATCAAGGGTTAAGATCTTCAGAAAAAAACTGATAAAAGCAAGTGCTAATAAGAAAATTGTTGATCTTTTACAGAATGCTGTATCACAACAGTCAAGGGATTTGAAAATCACTGTGGCAGGCAAGACAGGAACAACAAATGATAGCTTTGATACGTGGTTTATAGGAAGTTCAAAAGATTTCACTGTTGGTATTTTTATTGGTTTTGACATGCCAATGAATATGGGGAAAAAAGAAATAGGAGCAACCGTTGCAAGGCCTGTTTTTATGCACTTCATGAAATCCATTCTTAAGGATATAAAAGATGGTCCTATAGGAGAAGCGCCAACATCAATTGAGTTCATAAATACAAACGATCAGCTAGATGAAAGCGAAGAGGTAGAACCAGTAATTGATTCAGATCTAGAGTCGATATCTGAGATATTAAAGAAAAAACCTGAAATAAAAATAGATCTAACCGCTCCTTGTGAGGATTGTGAAGATGCATTTAGCATTAAAAATTACATGAAAGATGAAGGTTGACTTTTATAAAAAAATGAAATCATTAATATGCTTTAAATTATTTAACAATAAAATAAGTCAATGACACAAGAAAACCTCCTTATTAATCAAAAATGCCAACCTTGGAATGAAAACACTCCAATAATTAAAGGCGTTGAGGCAGAAGAATTACTTAAACAACTAAATGAAAATTGGAGTATAAACGAACAAGGAGGATTACAAAGGGAGTGGGATTTTGAAGATTTTAATGAATCAATTAATTTCGTAAATAAAGTTGCAGCAGTTGCAGATTCTGAATACCATCATCCAGACATATTCATATCATGGGGCACATGTATGATTGAGATTTATACATATGCAACAGATGCATTATCTAAAAATGATTTCATATTGGCTGCTAAAATCGATCAAATAAAATAAATTATTTTTCCGAAATATATAAGTTTCATATAACACCTGCAATAAGAACTATTTAAGGCGTGTACTTCTTCATCTCATCCAGTGAATTTCTCGCAATTGCTAGACCTACAGCAGCATAGAAAAACAAAATAGAAAAGAATGCAAGAACAAGTGGATAAAAAAGATCTGGATGTATCTTAATACCTTCAAATCTCATGACGCTGCTATCCTGATGGATACTATTCCATGCATTCACAGCAAATTTTATAATTGGAATGTTTATCAGACCTATTATGATAAGCAAAGCACTGGATTGCTCCAAGACCCTATTTCCATCAGATAAACCTTTTAAGATATGTGCAACGCTCAATAAACAAAACTGGATAAAAACAGCTGTCAGCCGAGGATCCCATATCCACCAAGTTCCCCATGCAGCTTTTCCCCAAATAGAACCAGTCACAAGAGTTATAAACGATGCATTGAGAGATACTATTGTTGTTGCAGACATAGCTGCACTTGAAAGTTTATCTGAGTACATTAAATAGAAGACAGATATAAAGCCAAGTGTTATGTAAGATGCCAATGAGATCCAAGCGCATGGGACGTGGATGTACATTATTTTCACAAGACTACCTTGCAGGTAATCATCTGGGATCCATAAAAAAACCCAAAGAGCAGTCAAGACATATCCAATTGCACTCAGAACTGAAAGAGTAACTAAAGAAAGTTTAAAGTGTTTTGTTACAACTTTCCTGAAAAGATTAGCAAAAATAGAAAAAAAACTATGCATTTAAAATTCTCTTTAGACAATCTTCTTTGCCGAGAATTTCCATCATGTCATATATCCCAGGAGATGCAAATGTACCTATAACTGATGCTCTGAGGCATTGCATCACGATGGATTCCTTAATGCCTTTTCTTTCTGCAAAAGCTTGAAAGGAAGTTTTGATATCGCCCAGATTCCAATCATTTATGTTCTCTAAAACAATCTTCAGTTCTGCTGTCAGATGAACTTGTGAGGAAATTATCTGAGTAGACTTTTCATCTAACTCTGATTTATTTTCAAGCAAATGAAGCATATTTGATACTTCAATAAGGGTATTACCCCTTGTCTTAAACAAAGGAACTGCCTTACGTGCTTTTTCTATAAATTTATCATCTTTCCTGCCTTGCCAGAAACCCATCACAAGATTAAACAATCTTTTTCCTTCACATGCAACAATATAATGTGAGTTGATAAAGTTCAGCTTATCCTGATCAAATTTTGCTGGAGCTTTACTTATATCTTCAATATCAAATAGATTTATTGCCTCCTCCTTTGTTAAAATCTCCTGCTTCCCATCACCCCCCCAGCCAAGTCTTAAAAGATAATTACAGAGCGCCTCAGGTAGATATCCAGCATCTCTGTAATGTTCAATTCCAAGTGCGCCATGTCTCTTTGAGAGCTTCGCACCATCTTGTCCATGAATTAGAGGTATATGAGCATGCTTTGGTATTTCCCATCCCATCGCATCATATATGAGAATTTGCTTAAAAGTATTTGTAATGTGATCATCTCCCCTTATCACATGAGTTACTCCCATATCATGATCATCCACAACAACAGCCAAGAGATATGTAGGAGTTCCATCTGACCTGAGAATGATAATATCTGTGAGTTCAGAGTTATTTATTTGTATCTCACCTTGCACTATGTCATTAAAGCTTGTGACACCATCTTCAGGGAATTTCATCCTAACAACTGGATTAATACCTTTTGTAGGAGTATCATTACTATTCCTCCAAGGGCTTTTTATTCTTGCAAACTGGTCATTTTTCCTTTGTGATTCTATTTCATCTTGAGACATATAGCAGTAATATGCTTTACCAAGTCTTACTAACTCCTCTGCGATCTCCTTATGTCTTACTGCTCTTTCACTCTGTATGACAGTATCGCCATCCCAAGATAAACCTAGCCATTCAAGACTTTCTATGACTTGTTTTGTGGCTTCTTCAGTAGATCTCTCTTTGTCTGTGTCCTCTATTCTCAATAAATATTTCCCATTACAATGCTTTGCATAAAGCCAATTAAAGAGCGATGTTCTTGCGCTCCCAATGTGTAGCATTCCTGTTGGGGATGGGGCAAATCTTGTTACAACCATTTTTTATTCCTCACTGACATTTACAACTACTAAAGCTGGCTTCAGTAGTCTATCATGAATTGTATATCCAGCTTGGATTACATCAACCACCTGATTATTGTTTTTGTCTGGAACAGATAGCTTAGAAATTGCTTGGTGGAACCTATGATCAAATTCTTCATCAACAGGATATATTCTCTTAACTCCGTATTTTGTAAAACTCTTCTCAAGAAGCTTCAAGGTCATGTCTATTCCATCAAACATTCCAATTATCTTTGAATCACTTGCATCAAATTCCTTCTTATATTCCATTGCTTTGTAAAGACTTTCCATAACCTCAACCAGATCTTTTGAGAACTCACCTACTGAGTACTTAGCTGCATCTTCTAGTTCTCTTAAATGTCTTTTTCTGAGGTTTTCATTTTCTGCTTTTTCCCTCATTACACCATCAAGATTATTTGCCAATTCCTCCTGCAGTCTTTTTATTTCTACAGCAAGCTTCTGAATGATTTCATCTTTATTTTCAATTTCATATTGAGTCTCGATTTCCTCTTGCACTTCTTTTTTATTTTGAGTCATTTGTATTTTATATTATTTAAATCATACTAATAAATATATATGTCTGAATTCTCTGAATTCAAGTACTTGTTTTCTTAGAAAGAGAATTTATATGTATTAAAAGTACAAAAATTAAGATCAATGGTACTATAAAAACTTTGAAATTCACCCATGCTTCTTCGCCAATAAATCTCCAAGTGACCTCGTTTAGACTTCCTATAAGTACAAGCACAACAATCCATTGAGACGTTATTTTCTTCCAAATGTTTGTATCGATTAGCTTGTCTTGTAGAATTTGACTGTAAAGTTTTTGTACATAATATTTTTTTAGGTATAGCAGGTCTACGGTCAAGAAAATTGCTACAAAAGAATAAATTGCGGTTGGCTTCATCTTAACAAATTTTGAGTCTCCTAATGAGATCGTAAGGCCACTCAATATCAATAAAATAATTGTATTGAAAATAGAAAATTTTGAGAGGGATTTTGTTTTGACATAAGTTATTGCTGTGACAATTATACTACTTATTGCAATCCCAGCAGTTGCAACAAATATGTTGTAAAACTTATACAAGACAAAAAATGTTACAATCGGTAATGATTCAAGGATCTTAAACAAAGTTTCAGAAAAATTATATTTAAAGAAATTATATTACATACCTTAATCATTCAATACAAGACATGTGTCAGATATTATGTTATTAATAATTACAAACTATGCGAACCGATAGCAATGAAATCTATAAAAACATTTTTTGTTTGCCTATTCTTTTTTACTCATACAACAAACTCTCATGCAGACGTTGATAATCCATTTAGGATAGATAATATATATGTCTCAGCAAGTACTGGAGATTTAGTCGATTCAAAAAGCATTGCTCTTGAAAAAGGTGTAAAAGAAGCTTTGATTAAGTTGATCCTTGATTTGGTAGCAACCAATTCACATGATGATATAACAAAGATTGCAACCTGTTTAAAACATCAGGAATTCAGTAGAAATATTGTACAAGACTATGCAATCAAATCTGAAAGAATGACCTCGAGAGCATACAGTGCATCAGTTGATTTTATTTTTAGCCCTAATTCTGTGAGGGACATAATGAATACTTGCGGCATACAATATGCAAGTGTTAGCTCTAGGGAAACCCTCTTATTACCTTTAGTATACGAAAGAAATTCCTACAGACTAATTGATGAAGAAAGCGATGGAATTCTAAATGATGTTTTTAATAATATTAGTGATGACATTGGTTTAATTCACATTAAGAAATTCTCTAATAACAGTATCTTTGATGCAACTGAACTTGACCCATCAAGTTTTATTAATGGAACATATAAGGATATAACTGAAATTTTAAAAAGGTATCAATGTCAAAGTGCTATAGTCCTGGCTTTCAAGGATTATAACAAAAAATCAATCTCTGTTGAAGCAAGGATTACAAGAAAAAACGAAGAATATCATGATAGTTTCCGTTACAATATAAAATCTGGTGAGTCTCAAAAGATGTTCTTGAGCAGAGTAGTAGATAACCTTTTAAAGAATGCGGATTTGATATGGAAAAGAGGTGTTGAAAAAGGTACAGATGTAATATTTAACTCAGGTGTGACTCTACACACCTCATCGCCATCTGATTGGAAAGAAGTCAAAAATATTCTCAATAAAATATCAATCATAAAACAATATAAATTCAAGACAGTCGATAATAATGAAATAGACTTGGAGCTTAAATATACTGACTCACCTGAAACTCTAAGTAAAAAGCTTATGGAAAATGGCGTTATAATTTTCAGAAATGGAGATCAAACTATAATGAAACTTAAAAAACAAAAACAACAATGAGAAAAGTCATTACTTTAGCTGTATCTTTAATGATTCTCGATACTAATGCTTCAATAGCTGAAACACAATCAATTCCATTGCCACCAGTAGTTTCAATTAAACAACAGCAAAAACAAAATCAAAGCATAGAAAGTGCAATCATATCTACAAAGAATAACAACGAAAATGAAGTACCTACGCAAATAGAAAAAAAACCCCAAGTTTCAATTCCTAAAAAAATAATATCAGCACCTGGTGCTAACAATATTAAAGTCAAAATAGGCGTCAATGCTAGTGACGGTGCTTTATATTTACCTCTTGCAAGTACAATATGTATTTTCATGAATGAAATTAACAGTGATGCTTGTAGAATCAAGCAATATGACTCATCTGTAAAATTATTTACAGGTCTTCTCAATGGAGACATAGATATTATTGTAACAAATGCAGTTTCTGCAAAATATGTTTTTGATGGAAACACACCATTCGAAAACAATATGCAAAACAAAAAAATGCGATTTGTATCTTCTATCTTTAATGATGTCCTTCAGATCGTCACAAGAAGTGATTCAAGAATAAAGAAGTTAGATGACATAAAAAATACTTCAATCAATATTTCAAAAAATTATACAACAACAAGAATTTTCATGGATAGTCTAATGAAAATTAAAGGATTAACTACACAGGACTTCCAAAAGGTTTCAGAATTAGATCTAAATGATGAAGTTGGTGCTCTTTGTAATGGCGATATAAAAGTCATGACCGTTGTTGCACAAAAATTCAATCAATACCTAAAAGATGTTACTAGGACTTGTGGCGTTAATATTGTTGATTTCACAAAAGAAGATATAGAACTATTTTTAGTTGATTCTCAATATGTAAATGAAAAGATTGAAGGTGGAACATACATTGGTATTCCAGTTGATGTTGACACAGTAGCAACTAAGGCTCTGCTCGTTAGTACTTCAGATGTTCAGAATCAGACCATCTACCATGTTATAGATATTTTGTTAAAACATTTAAAGGATATTAAAAATCTACATGGGTCATTTGCTCAGATAAAACCGCAAGAGGTACTAAGTCAGGGCAGAGTACTTCCATTACATGAAGCTGTCGATGAGTTTATCAATCAAAACGGTATAGTTGGTCTGAACTGATTTTCTTGTATACAAATACCGATTAATGTGTTAATATTTGCTGATATTGAAAATTTGACTGTTAAATAAGTCAATAAAAAAGAAAAACTGAATAAAAAATTTTAAATTAAGATGGGATCATATACAGCCTCAACAACATTTGTAACTCCAACAGATGTTAAAAGGAATTGGTGGATCATCGATGCATCTAAAGAGCATTCGGTAGGTCGTATAGCTGCAAGAGTCGCAATGGTTTTACGTGGTAAACATAAAGCTAGTTACACTCCTCATATTAACTGTGGTGATCATGTTGTGATCATAAATGCAGATAAAGCAATCATCACTGGAAAAAAACTTGAGCAAAAAGTTTTTCATTGGCATACAGGGCATCCAGGTGGTATCAAAGAAAGAACATGGGAGAAGATCCTCGGCAGTAAATACCCTGAAAGACTTGTCAAGAAAGCCATAGAAAGAATGCTTCCAAAGGAAAGCCCTCTAGCTACCGAACAATTTAGGAAGCTATTGCACGTTTACTCAGGATCTGAACATCCACATAGCGCACAAAACCCTCAAGAGTTTAAATTCTTTAAATAAGTAAAATGACAAAAACAACCAAAGAATCAGCAACAAAAACACCAAAGCTGATCTATGCTACAGGTCGCAGAAAAACAGCATCTGCAAGAGTTTGGATAAAAAAAGGAACAGGTAAGTTCTCAATAAATAAAAGAAATCTTGATGAGTACTTTGCTACAAGTACTCTAAAGGGAATGCTCCTACAGCCTTTCGCAGTAGCTGGAGCAGCAAATGAGTATGATGTTATTTGTACAGTCTCTGGAAGCGGTCCTTCTGGGCAAGCAGGAGCAATAAGACATGGGATAAGTAAAGCACTTGATGTTGCAAACCCAGTTTTCCACCAACAATTAAAAACAAATGGATTATTGACAAGAGACAGCAGAAAAGTTGAACGTAAAAAATATGGTCATAAGAAAGCTCGTCGTAGATTCCAGTTCTGTAAGCGTTAATCATTCATCCCAAGTACTCAGCTTGGGATTCACTTCAAAGCTTTGAACTTTCCACCTCAATATTAGTTCTAGAATTGAGTACAAAAAACCACATTTTTTATCCATAAATTCAGAATTATTTATAAATCTCTTGTTGGATTCTACGTCCATAACTATTTTATAAGTAAAAAATGCAACTTTATAAAAAAATAACAGATGTAAAAAAAATACAGTCAAGATGTTATCAAAACTGGAAAAGATGCTGTTTTACTGTATAACCAATACTATATATTTTCACAATTAAAATTTCTCGATAGGGCTAATTTTCTGTATAATAAATTACCTGAAATCATGTCTCCATCTTCAGGCTATTCTGAATGGAATAAGATTGATTTTCTTTCAAGAATTATTTGTAATTGTCTAGATAATCAACTCGAAATAAATACAATCCTAGAAGAAGAAATAGTTAAAAAATTCCTTTCATCTCTAGAAACAACAAGCAAAATTAAACTAATTTCAAGTATAGGCGTTGAGCATGTAAACAGAACAATTATGAACTTAGTTTTTCCAACAAAAAGTACAGGTAAAATAATATTAAAAAAGAATCCATTTGTTGAAAAGAAAAAACCTTCTTTTTTTGAAAATTACTCCACTCCAGAAGGAATGCAAGTCAATAAAATCGTTGAGTATTATTTACTTGGAAATAAAATCAAAGAACTAAAACATGATGAAATAGAAAACAGCCTTGATGGTTTCCTGAGAGATGAAAAAATGTCTATGGAACATAAAATAAAATTTCTTGTAGATTTATTTGATCAAGCTCTAGATGATGAACAAGCTTTTGCACTTATAAAAACTTTTAAACTCTATTTAAACTCTCATCAAGCAAATTACAAAAATAAATATAAATCAGAATTCATAAAAGAAATTCTTAAAAATGAAGATTTTTCATATAATTTTGAGAGAATATTTGAAGAACTTTTTTTTGATATAAAACTCCAATCAAACCAGAAAGAAACAACATTTGCAGAGATTGAAAAACATAAAACAGAAACAGATAATTGTATGATTACACAAAGATTTTAAATGAAAGATCTGTAGTAAATTTACAAATAAAAATAAAATATCTTACATTTTTTTTAGAAAATATTGTTGATCAGTATATTGTAGTGCGTCATAATTGTATGTGTAAATGTAATTATACTAACTTCTTCATATATGAACGCAATATATCAAAAAAACCAAAGGAGAGTATTAGTAACTGGTGGAACAAGAGGCATAGGAAAACAAATAGCAATAAAATTTAAGGAAAATGGTTACGGTGTTGCTGTAGGATTTGCGAGCAACGTAGAAGCTGCAGCAAAGTTCGAAGAGGAGCATGGAATTAAGACCTTCAGGTGGGATGCAGGCGACTTTCAACAGTGTCAAACGGTTTTACCACAGATTTGCGAAGCCCTCGGAGGAGATATAGAAGTTCTTGTAAATAATGCTGGTATAACTAGAGATAAGATGTTGCACAAACAAGAAAAAGATAATTGGGATAAAGTCATTTCAAACAATCTTACATCTGTTTTTAATATGTCTAGACTTGTTATAGAAGGCATGAGAGAGTCCACAGTATGGTCGCATCATAAACATAAGCTCTGTCAATGCTCATGGCGCACCAGGTCAAACAAACTATGCAGCATCAAAAGCTGGAATAGAAGGTTTTACAAAAAGCCTCGCATTGGAGAGTGCTAAGCTAGGCATAACAGTTAACGCTATAGCTCCAGGATACGTTGATACAGAAATGGTTAGTGCTGTGCCAGCAGAAATCCTTCATGCTATAATATCTAAAGTCCCAGCAAATAGACTTGGCAAAGCAGACGAAATAGCGCAAACAGCTCTCTTCCTAGCAAGTAATGGTGCGAGTTTTATTACTGGTGCTGTGATACCAGTCAACGGTGGCTTGCACATGTAATGTGAATTTCTTTTCAATTCATCAGGATCAGATCATCGCAGATATAATGCATGATCTTTTTCCTAATATACCACAAGACATAATATCAATTGGCTTGGATCACACCAATCAGGAAGTGAACAATTTCTCTACATACTGACCAAAGACTTCATATCGCCATCCATTGGCGAATTTTGATGTTATGCTTTGATCTAAGACGATATTTATAATATCATCTCTTGTTGCGATAATTGAAGCAGTTATTTTACTCCTCTCACCAGATTCCTTCAAAAGTGACCTTACAGCTCCTATAAGTGGATTCCTAGTTATTATTATCTCTCTTTTCTTAAGACATCTTTTTAAAATGTCATTTGATCTGCTGAGATCTATCGAGTCAATTTCCTCAATCTCATCTTTTAGCATTTCAAATATTTTTTTATTTCTGAAAAGACTTTTTTTAAAACCTTTTTCACATATTTTATTTGATATTTCTTGAAGAGATATTGTATCAATTACCCTCTCTCTTATCATGTCATTTTCCAAAGAAAATTTCTCTCTGAATCTTACAAGTTTCTCAAGAATCAGAATATGTTTAGAATTCAAATGATTTATTTTTTTGTTGCTAATTACTATTTTTTCAATAATAGAATTTATTTGTGTTTCATGATTGAAATTCAGTATGTTTTTCATTTCATCCTCTATCCAACCGATTTTTTGACTTCCAAGTAAATCCTTGATTTCTGGAAAAAGTCTATATAGATATATTACATCCTTCGCTGCATAGATTATCTGATCATTTGAAAGAGGTCTTGAGAACCAATCTGAGAATTGCAATGATTTATCTAACTTTTCATTCAAGAAATCCATTACAAGAACGTCATAGCTGGGAGTATCATATTTACCCAAAAACATTGCAGCTATCTGTACATCAAAGATATTTTTAGGTTTTATTTTGAAAGCCTTATATAAAACATCAAGATCTTGCTTAACTGAATGAAAAACTTTTATGATCCTTTCATTTACTAAAATCTCTATCAATGGATTAAAACTTATCTCATGAGTTTGCAAATCACATATAAAACAGTTTTTTCCATCAAATGAAAACTGAATGAGAGATGGTATTGGGTAGTATTTTCCTTTCCTCCTTGAGAATTCAGTATCAAATGCAATATAGTTCGACTTTGAAGCTACTTCACATATTTCCTTTAGTTCATCTGTGCTTCTTATAATCATTTGATACTTTCAATTTTCTATTGTAGAATTTTACCTTATATTTTTATTCATAAATATGAAAAAAACATTACCACAAGTTAGAGGGAAATACCGCTTCGATGTTGAAATTGGAAAAATGTGCTGGTTTTCGACTGGGGGTAAAGCAGCAGTTGTATTTATACCTAGTGATCTTGAAGATCTTATTTTCTTTCTCCAAAACAAAGACAAGGAAATTCCAATATTCGTTTTTGGAGTTGGATCAAACCTTTTAATAAGAGATGGTGGATTTGATGGAGTGATTATAAGACTTGGTAGTTGCATGAACTTTATGGAAAAGATGTCAGATGATACCATAAAGGTTGGAGCAGGGGTCTTGGATCAGAATGCTTCTAATTTTGCGATGGAGAACTCTATAGGTGGACTTGAGTTTCTTTCTGGCATACCTGGAACAGTTGGTGGTGGCCTCGCTATGAATGGAGGGGCCTACGGTAGTGATTTTAATGCAATTGTTCAGAGGGTCACAGGAGTAACAGTTGATGGACAAATAATTGAACTATCAAACTCTGAGATGGGATTTCAATACAGAAGAAATTCTATTTCAAAAGATATAATCTTTCTTAGCTGTGAACTAAAAGGATATATTTGTGAAAAACATAAAATAATTGAAAAGATGCATCATATTAAAAATGAAAAATCTAATACACAACCAGTGAAAGGTTTCAAAACAGGTGGATCAACATTTAAAAACCCACAAGGATATAGTGCATGGAAGCTTATAGATGAAGCAGGCTGTAGAGGCTTGAGAATAGGTGGGGCACTTGTATCTGAATTGCACTGCAACTTTTTCATAAATGATGGTTCTGCTACTGCAAGTGATATTGAAAACTTAATAGAAGAAGTACAAACCAGAGTTTTTAAAAAAAGTGGTATAATGCTTGAAAGGGAAATAATAATAATTGGCCAAAAGATATAAAGTGCTGATATAAAGCAACATAATTTCTCAAGAAAAACATTAAAAAAAATGTTATCTTGAGAAAAGCAAATCTCAGGTATAGCATTATCTTACATCTCGTTTTTAGAAAAAATAATTATGACTTTAAATATACATAAATTAATGGACCTCCCATATGAAAATAACTCATTGGAACCATATATAACATCAGAAACAATTTCTTATCACTATGATAAGCATCATAGAACTTATGTAAATAATCTAAATAATCTTTTGGATGTCATGAGTCCCGACAGCCCTCTGAAGCATATGAAATTAAATGATATTGTCTTGGCATCTCATAGGAAGTCTGACTTAATAGGAATATTTAATAATGCGGCACAGGTCTTAAACCATGATTTCTACTGGCTTTCAATGAAGCCTCATGGTGGAGGGATGCCTGATGAAAGACTCCTTGATCTCATCAATGAAACTTTTGGTGGATTTCAAGCATTTAAACAAGAGTTTGTTAAAATTGGTACATCACAGTTTGGAAGTGGCTGGGTTTGGTTGGTAAAAGATAATAAATCTGGAAAATTACTTATAACAAAGACAGGTAATGCAGATAATCCAATTTTATATGATCAAACACCTCTTATTACATGTGATGTTTGGGAACACGCATACTATATAGACTACAGAAACAGAAGAGCAGAATACATTGAGATTTTTATTGATAAACTTGTAAACTGGAATTTCGCTCTTAAAAATTTATCATAAAATAAAGAGATGCAGAATAACAACGATAACATTTCTTGGTCAAAAGATCTTCAAAGTACTTCTACAGTACAAAAAAATCTTTTGTGGATGCTTAATTTTATATTAGGTATTGCAATAATTCTTTGTCTGACTTGGATGCAAATAACTCTTTCACAAAATAGGATAGAGCCATTTGTTATAGAAATTGATAAAAAGACGGGAATTGCAACAACTGTAGATCAAGTCTCAGTTGAAGAATATTCTGCGAATACAGTTGTTTTAAGATCTTTGATAATTCAGTATATAAGAGCAAGAGAAGAATATGTTTTCCAGTTATTCAACAGCAACTATTTTGATGTTGTAAGGGTTTTTTCAAGTCCTTCAATATATTATAATTACAAATCACGATACAGCCCTAATAACCCTAATAGTCCTTATTCAACTCTTGGAAAAAGTGGCTCAACATCAGTCAAATGGAAATCTATTATATTCCCTGATAAGAATACTGTACAGGTTAGAATTAGCATTCAAGTGCAAGATGCAGCTGGAGCTGTAACAAATCAAATAAATAAAATTATACTGCTATCCTTTGAATTTAATCCAAGTACTAAAATGCCAGAAGAAGATCGATTAATAAATCCACTAGGTTTTATTGTAACGATGTACAAGATGGAAGATGAAAATCCTAACATGTAATTCAAAAAAATTAATGACTATGAAAACTTTTATAACTTCTTTTATTTCTCTTTCACTTCTTTCAAGCAATCCTGTTTACGCATCGGATGCTGACACCCCTGTTGCAATCGATAGTAGAATAAAAACATTTGTTTATAGCGAAAATGAGATTTTCCCTGTTGTACTTCATTATGGTTATCAAACAGCAATTGAGTTTGGGAAAGATGAAACAATTCAGACATACTCAGTTGGAAATCAATTTGTTTGGCAATTCTCAGCAGTCGGCAGGACTTTATTCATAAGACCTTTAGAGGATAATATTGTTACAAACATGACAGTTCTTACAAATAAAAGAAGATATTATTTTGAGCTCTATTCTAAACTCGTATCAAATGTCAACGATGAAGAAATGTCATATGTTGTACGGTTTTTCTACCCAGATAACTCGAAAGATAATATAAAGACAACTCCTAAGCCGATGGTTGAGGATAAGACAACTGATGAGTTTGAAACTATCAAACCATACAATTTTAACTATAACATTAGCGGTGTAACAAATTCTGAAATATCAGTTGTATTTGACAATGAGTTAAATACTTTCTTTAAATTTGAGACTTCAGATATAAATAAGGTAACCAATATTAGCTGTGATGGAAAAAAAATCCCAACAAGAATCCTTGGTAATTATCTGGTTATAAATAAAGTTTGTGAAAAATCTCAGATATCATTTAACGGAAAAAGAGCAAACATTAATAAAATAAAGTAGGGACAGATGCAGGATAATAACTCACAAAAAGACACTAATCAGGAATCTCTAAACAATGCTATGGAGAGATTTCAATCAATGAGCTTCATAAAAAAAATAGGTAGTATTGGTATAATAATACTAATGTTTTCTGTAATGGTTTTTATATTATTTTTTAGTGGAAAAAATTCTGATAATAAGGATACTAAGGATTCGATATCAAAATTTAAAAATACTATACAACAACAAAAAATTGATGAAAATAAAGATGTTTATTCAAAACAGGCTGAAAGCGAAAATAATATAATGAAAAATATTGAATCAAATATCATAAATTTGAAACCGCCAGCCCCACCAGCGCTCGAAAAAATAGAAATTCCTACTCCTAAACCTCATCTGATGCCTGCAATGCCAATTGAGACGGCAAAAAAACCATTAGAACCTCAACTGCCAATACCTGGAATTAGGAAATCAGAAACAAAAACACCACAAGAAGAAAATAAAATATCATCAACAAGTATTATGACTTTTGGTGGTGGTGGAAGTAAGGATGGCAATCAGGACAACAGTAAAAATACAGCTTCATTCCTTGGTTTTGATGGTGGTACAATAGAAAACAGTTCAGTTCAACCAACTGCAGTTGAACCAGTTATAGTAACAAAAATTAACAATGATCTTAAGTACACTCTTGTACAAGGGAAAATTATTGATGCAGTACTTGAAACAGCAATAAATACACAAATGAATGCAGGTGTTATAAGAGCTGTTGTTAGTAGAGATGTGTATGCCGAACAAGGAGACTTAGTACTAATACCTAAAGGCTCTAGACTTGTTGGTAGTTATGGTTCATCAGCTTCTTCATCAGGTGGTGGTAGTGTAATGACAAGGGTCTATGCAACATGGAATAGAGTAATTACACCAAGTGGAATTGACATAAACCTACCAGCGACTCAATCATCAGACCCTTTAGGGCGTAATGGAATACCTGGTTATCTCGACACAAATCTCACAAATAACTTAATAAATGCTTTTCTTGTTTCAGTTCTTGGTCCATACTTAGTAACACAAGCTTCTGGATCAGGAAAAGATCCAACACCATCGCCAAATAATAACAATAGTGGTAGTAATAATAGTGGTACAAGTGGTACAGTAAGAGGACAAGTGCTTACACAAGGGATGCAGCAGTTTCAAAGTGTAGCTAGCGACCAGCTAAATAAAATTTATCCACCTGGACCAACAACTGTATATGTAGATCAAGGCTCTAGAATAGATATAATAATTCAAAAAGATATTGTATTTCCTAAGCAATCTATAGCAATTAACACAACAAACCTACCATGAACAATACAGCACTAGATACTTATCTTGAGCCTCTTCAAAGAATTTTCAACAAAGAAAATGTCAATGAGGTCTGTATAAATAGACCTGGAGAGGTCTGGGTTGAACAAAAAGGAGATATATACAGCGAATTAATACCAGCCCTTGATCTTGACCATTTAAAGGGTTTAGCAATGCTTGTTGCAAGGTCAACAGAACAAAAGATATCTGAAGAAATGCCATTGCTCTCAGCAACTCTCCCAAATGGCTTCAGGATACAGATAGTTATCCCACCTGCAACAGAAGCTGGAAGTATTGGTATGGCTATCAGGAAACCATCAGCAATGGTTCTTGACCTTGAGGCATACGATAAGATGGGGGCATTCTCAAACACCGCAGTTGAGGAAATTCCTGATGAAGAAGGAAAGATTATGGCACAGCTTTTACAGGAAAAAAAAATCAAAGATTTTCTTTATAAAGGTGTAGTTAGTAAAAAAAATATTATTATTAGCGGCGGTACATCGACTGGTAAAACAACCTTCACAAATGCTATGTTGAGAGCCATTCCTCAAAATGAGCGATTGATAACTTGTGAGGATGCAAGAGAGATAAACCTTTCAGACCATCCAAATAGATTACATCTTCTTGCATCCAAAGGCGGCCAAGGTAGAGCTAAAGTCACAATTCAAGATCTCATTGAGGCATGTCTACGTCTTAGACCAGATAGAATAATTGTTGGTGAATTACGTGGAGCAGAGGTTTTTAGCTTCCTTAGAGCAATAAATACAGGACATCCAGGTTCCATATCAACCCTTCATGCTGACACCCCTCAGATGGCATTAGAACAACTAAAGCTTATGGTAATGCAGGCAGGCTTAGGAATGCCACCCGATCAGATAAAAGACTACATTGCTCACGTTGTAGATGTTGTTGTTCAACTAAAGCGAGGAAGTGGTGGAAGAAGATATATCTCAGAAATATATTTCAAAAACCTACATCATAAAAAAGACAATCAATAGTTTTATAATCCTCCTTTAGGACACACAGAAATGTTGAAAACTTTCAACATTTTTCAACAAGTTTTCAACATTTGCTGTTCTTTAGTTATAACATGATACTTGAGTTTTCAACATTTTTCAACATTTTTCAACACTAATCAAATATCCAGGATAGAGCCTCTAATCTCATAAAATGTTGAAAGTTTTCAACATTTTTCAACACTTATATATAATATATAGTCATATATAATAACAATACTGCTATATATATAGGAATGTTGAATTTTTTTTGAAAGATCATGACAAGCAAAACAATGTTGAATGTCTTAAAAGGACAAAAAGAGATGGGAGTTCCAATATGGTTTATGAGACAAGCTGGAAGGTATTTACCAGAATATAGAGAAATCAGATCAAAAACAAAAGGCTTCATGGATGCAGTGCTTACACCAGAGATAGCATCTGAGATAACACTTCAACCACTCAGAAGATTTGATCTAGATGCAGCAATAATCTTTTCCGATATTCTTGTTGTACCTCATGCGATGGGAATAGATGTTGAGTTCCATGAAGGAGTTGGTCCAGTGATTGAATATGATTTTAATTACCCTCAAAAAAAAATTGAATGGAAAAATACTGAGAGATTTAAAGACATCACATCAAAAGTTTGTCAAACAATCGCAATTGTGAAAGAAAATCTTTCTAGGCAAAAACCTCATGTTACAACAATAGGATTTGCAGGTGCCCCATGGACTGTTGCTTGCTACATGTTAGAAAAAAACCGCAAAAAAGGTGGAGACTTTGAGATAGCTCGTGAGATAGCTTATCAACCTCAATTCAAAGATCTTGTTGATGATATAACTGATGCAACAATAGATTTTCTATTAGCTCAAATAGACGCAGGTGCTGAAGTAGTTAAGGTATTTGACTCACATGCTGGACTCTTAGGTGAAAATCAGTTCAAGAGCTTTGTAGTAGATCCCATGACCAGAATTGTTAAAGCAATCAGAGATCACCACCCAAATGTAGCAATTATAGGATTCCCAAGGAGAGCAGGAATTCTCTATGAAAAATTTGCAATTGAAACTAAAGTTGATTGTGTTGCTGTTGATCACACACCTCCTCTCAGTTGGATAAGGGAGAATGTTCAAAAGCATTGCGTGGTGCAAGGTAATTTAGATAATATATGTCTTAATTTAGATTTAAGATATGCTCAGGATGCAATCAATGACTCTGTAGTACAAATCCTCAATCATTTTCATAATAAGTCTCAGCATGGTTTTATTTTCAATTTAGGACATGGCTGTATGCCATCAACAAAAATTGAGAACATAGAGTTTGTGATAAAAACAATTAGAGAAAATTCTTAATGATTTCTTAATATTTCTCTGGTATAATGATTTTTAGGATAGGGTTAATAGGACGATGTTTTTCGTCCATCAATCAAAAATCGACAAAAAAATAATCTCTGTATCCACTCTTTGCCGTTAATCTGACGGTCCTTGTGTAATTTTCTATCTTACAAAGAATAAGTTTTGTACTTTTATTTCTTATGTTCTTAGAAAGATCTAAAATATTTTCTGTTGTTGTAACTGCTTTTGAAGTTACAAAATCAACATCATCAAAGACTAGACTTTTTACATCAGAATTGTATACCTCTGAGTCTAATTCTAGCTCAGCTACAACATATTGTAAAAATGATGCTTTCTTTGAATTAATCTCAATGAGTCTAACTTTATGTCCAAGAATTGATAAAATAATCCCAGGAAATCCCCCACCACTACCAATATCAGCAACTATTTTTTTATTGTTATTTATTAGTCTTGAGATTGCGACTCCCTCACAAACAAAATCATATATCCTTTCTTTATTTGTGTTTTTAGATGTGATGTTGATTGACTTATTCCAATGAAGTACTAACTTCACATAATTATTTATGAGCTCAAGATCCTTTTGAGAGACATTTCCTTGTATGATCTCGAGCGGATTACATATTTTATTATCCATTTAGCATTGAGACTATTTCTTGGTATGTATGAAGGTTATCTATCTTACCTACAGCAGCAACAGTACATTTGTTGGGGTTTTCGATTAAACCCTTTATGCACTTCTGTATTGCTTCTACATCAACCTTTTCTATCATCTCAACTATTTCTTCATTTGAAATTATTCTCCCAAACGTTGACATGTTATTTACTAATTTTTCAGCTCTGTTGCTTGAGCTTTCCATTGCCATCAGAAGATTTGATTTGATCTGAGCCTTAGCAGTTTGAAGTTCTTTTTCTGAGATATCATTTGTCATTTTCTTGAGCTCTTCGATCGTTACTTCAACTAATTCCCTCAATGAGTCTTGATCTGTTGATGAATAGACACCCCATATACCACAGTCCTCATAGTTAGAAGCAAAAGCAGATATACTATATGCAAGCCCTCTTTTTTCACGAACTTCCTGGAATAGTCTTGATGACATGCTTCCTCCAGCAATGATAGATGCGATTTGGTGTACATAATAATCCTCATGATGGATTGAAACACCATTGAATACTATTGCAACATGTGCCTGCTCTATTGGCTTCTTAATCCTCATATCTCCACCAGCATATTCAGGTTTATCATTTCTATCTGATGTTTTATTTGTTGCTTCCCATGAGCCAAACTTTTCATTCAAAAGATCAAGTAATTTTGTTTCATTGAAGTTTCCTGAAACGCTCACAATGGCATTATTGGGATTATAAAACCTATCCATGTATTTTAGGATATCATCTCTCGTACAGCTTTTAACAGTCTCATGAGTCCCTGCAATTGGTTTTCCTATCTGATGGTGATAGAAGGCTTCCTCCCAGAAAGCTTCAAATAAAACATCAGTTGGATCATCCATTGCATCAGATATCTCTTGCATTATTACTGTTTTTTCTTTTGCAAGTTCATCTTCGAGGTTCGTTGAGTTGATGATTATATCTGACAACACATCAATACCAACATTAATATCTTCCTTCAAAACCTTTGCATAGTAGACAGTTTTTTCCTTTGTCGTGTAAGCATTGAGATATCCACCAATCATATCAAAATCTTCTGCTATATCCTTAGCAGTTCTCTTGGTAGTGCCTTTAAATAGCATGTGTTCTATTATGTGTGATATTCCATCAACGCTATCTTTTTCATCTCTACTACCTACCTTGAATAAAATCCTGATGCTAGCACTTTCTATCTCTGGCATGAAATCTAATAGGATAGTCAAACCATTTGAAAGCTTATGAAGTTTATATTCCATATTTTTATTTTTAAATTTACGATGATTCTAACATATGTCATCAACTCTATCAAAGTGCTTCACTTTCACCATCTATGATATTCCGAAGGTTTTGCAAGAAAGTATCATCATTTTTGATTTGAGGGAGGATTTTTACTTTTACAACTCCTGGCTTTCTAATAATACTCTTATTGATCCAGTATTTTCCTGAGTTTAGAGCTATTGGTAGAACATTCACTCCTAACTGATCACTAAGGAACTTTATACCTGATTTATATTGAATTCTTCTTCCTGGAAGTGTTCTTGTGCCTTCTGGAAAGATTATCACTGGACGTCTCATAGAGATTGAATCCTTTGCAGCCTGCATCATTGTTTTCATTGTTTTCATACCACCATTCCTGTCAATAACTATCATTGAACTTTTATATAAATACCAGCCATATATAGGAATCTTTGTGAGTTCCTTTTTAATTATAAGAACTGGGTTTTTAAAAAAACATAAGAAAAATATTGTCTCCCATGCAGACTGATGCTTTGATGCAATTAGGAATGCTTCATTTTCGAGATTTTCTATTCCAATTACTTCATGGGAGATACCACAAATAATTCTAAGCAGGAAAAGAGTAACTTTTGCCCATATTCTTGTAACTGAAAGGATTATCGGATGTCCTTTCCTAAGAAGCAAAAAGGGTGATGCAATGATGCCTAAGACAGCAGTCCAAACAAACCACAAGAGTAAAAAAAATACACTTCTAATTAAAGCCATGTTGTGAGATTGAAAATAAATTCAATGAATAATATAGTGTTGTGAATAAGTTGTATACAAAAAATTCAAAAAATGAAATTTAATTCAATTCCTGAGATAATAGAAGATATCAAGCAAGGCAAGATAGTGATACTTCTTGATGATGAAAGAGAGCAGGAAGGGGATATGATAGTTGCAGCAGAGTTTGCAACACCAGAGAATATAGGCTTCATGATGAAGCATGGCTGCGGAATAATATGCATGCCAATAACAAAAGACTTGGTTGATAAATTCAAACTGGATTTACTACCAAGAAGAAATTGTGATGACTTAAATAATTGTTTTTATACAGTCTCAGTTGATGCAATTGGTGGAAGTGGTATTTCAGCATCTGACAGATCAAGATCTATTATGACATTTGTATCGGATACTGCAACAGATAATGATATCAAAACTCCAGGACATTTATTTCCTCTTGTTGCAAAACCAGGTGGAGTTCTTGAGAGACCTGGTCATACAGAGGCATCAGTTGACCTTGCAATTTTAGCTGGACTTAAGCCAGCTGCAGCACTTGTAGAAGTTATGAATGATGAGAAAGATACTCCTGCTAATAACATTCAACTGATTAAGTTTGCAGAGAAGCATTGTATTAAGATCTCAACAGTAAGGGCTTTAATACAATACAGACAATCTCTGCTATAGTTAAATTCACACATGAGATTACTTATTTCTTTATTTTTTATTCTCAGTTTTCTAAATGCAAATGCTGGAGAGCGTCCTGGAAAGGTTTTTCTTGAATGTAACAGTGCAAATCAAGATGTTAGGTGTGAGTTAAAACTAGACGTTTTAGAAGGATGGAAGATATATGCTCATGATGATGCAAATGAAATGTTTTTGAACATAGATCTGGATAAGAAAGGAAGCTTTGGTGTAAAAGACATGACAGTTGATTGGGGTAGTCAGAGAGTTGAGTATGATACAACCCAAAATGCTACTTTCTACATTCCAAATACACCAATAAATTTTTCATTTGTTTCTTCTGAGGATGATTATCGGATTGTACTTGATGTTAACTATGTTGCATGTAATACCTATTGCACATCATTCAAGGGGCAGATAATTCACAGTAGCAGCAAGTCAAGCAGCTTGCTTTATATGATTCTAGTTGCTCTTGCAGGTGGTTTTATACTGAATTTTATGCCATGTGTGCTTCCAGTCATATTCATGAAGTTCATGTATATATCAAAAAAGTCAAAAAGAGATTTAAATGCAATTAAGAGAGAGATATTAACAATATTTCTAGGGATATTGTGTTCATTTTTTGTTCTTGCTCTTTTGACAATGGTTGCGAAGTATTTTGGGAGAGCAGCTGGATGGGGCTGCACTTTCAAAAACCTTTCTTCATAGGATTTTTATCTTTGGTGACTGGAGTCGCAGCAATTAACTTACTTGGTTTAATAGACTTTGGAACTCCAAAAGTTATTCAAAAGTTATTGGATAGATTTGACAGTAATAGTTTCTCTTCAGATTTCCTACATGGAGTATTTATAGTATTGCTCGCAACACCATGTACAGCGCCATTTCTAACAACAGCAGTTGCTTTCTGCTTATCTCAAAATTCAGAGGCAATACTTTTTATATATTCTGCAATAGGACTTGGTTTAGGATTGCCTTATATTATTATTGCCCTATTTCCTAAGGTAATGAAGCTTCTTCCAAAGCCAGGTGGTTGGATGGAGAGATTTAAGTTCATAACAGCTATTCCATTTGCCTTGACATCTGCATGGCTTTTGTATGTACTTTTGTATCAAGTCAATAGCTTCTATGCTGTTAGTTTATTTTGTTTTTTAATTTCATTACCAATAATTTTTAGGAGATTTAAATTAGGAATCATTCTGGTTGCGATATTGATTACTGGATCATTTAAACTTACAGAGGGGTTTGAGTTAAATGATAGAATTGAACCACAGAAAATACATGACGAGATTGAAGCAGAAAAAGCAGTAATTGTTAATGTGACTGCTAAGTGGTGTATAACATGCAAGGTAAATGATAAGTTTATCTTTAATAACAAAGAGATAATAGAAAAACTTGATGCAGAAGGAGTTGTTTTGGCAATAATTGACTACACAAACCAATCAGATGAAATAGATGAATTCATAAAAAAGAACAAAAGATCAGGCATTCCTTTGACAATTGTATATGGACCTAATGCAAAAGATGGTATAATCCTACCAGTGATTTTCAGTAAAGATGATTTGTTTAAAGCACTAGAGAAAGCCAAAAAGATGTAAGAAATGTCAAAGAAAGCAACAATTTATGAGAAAAATATCAGGTCTTTAATAGCTAGTAACAACAAAGCATACTTTGATTATTTCATAGAGGACATATATGAAGCTGGAATTGTCCTCAAAGGCACAGAAGTTAAGTCTTTAAGGCATAACAAACCAAGTCTCGTTGAAGCTCATGCCTCAAGTGATAATGGTGAAATTTTTGTTTATAATTTACATATCAGTGAATATGAACATGGGAATCGTCAGAATCACTATCCAAAGAGGCCTAAAAAACTTCTCCTACATAAAAATGAGATAAATAAGCTAATAGGGGTTACAGAGAGAAAAGGAATGACACTAGTAATACTAAAAATGTACTTCAATAATAAAAACAAAGTCAAAGTACTTCTTGGTGTTGCAAAAGGAAAGAAGCTTCATGATAAAAGAGAATCGATAAAGCAAAGAGATTGGGAGAGAAGTAAAGCAAAGGTTATGAAGGATGTTTAGCTTTTTTTGCTGGAATAACCATCCCAAAGTAAACCTCCATACCTCAAAAGAATCTTTTGTACTAATAGCTCTAGCCTACAGGTTTTTCCATTCCGGAATACCTCTGAAAAAACATCATTGAATTCTTTTGCAAGAAGATTATCCTCATCTGATAAATAACGGATCAGATTTTTACCACTAGCACACCATTTTCCTTGTGCTCTAAAGTAAAATTGACCTAATGCCTCAAGCAGCCATGCTGCAGATGCCATCTTTTCCTCATATGAAGCTGGGTATTTAATATCATCTAAAGCATCTGTAATAAGAAATCTTTCCTTATCAATTTGATCTTTATCCCATAAAGATGGGCCTAAATCTATAGATTTTTGAGCGATGAACTTAACTCTTTGAGTAAATTCACTTTTATCTAAAATTTCATCTCCATTGATAATCATATGAGCTAGTCCTGTAATACCATTCCCAATTCTTGATTCTTCAAAAAAATAACTCAGCGTATCAAAATCATGGATAAATGTATCAATAGGCCAACCATCATAAATAAATGCTTCACGATAAGCATTTTGAAGTGATTCAAACACAATGATTAAATCTAGATCAGAGCTCTCTGTAGCTTGGTTTTTATTAACAGATCCTGCCCAGATAACACTCTTAGCTTGAGGATATCTTTTTGATATTAGTTTTTTAATAGTGAGCAGTGGATCTTGTTTTTCGATCATAAATTATATACTATCTACTGTAATAATCTAGACCAAGCAGGATCAGAAGCTGTACCTGGTGTCTTAACACGCCTCTCATTGTACCCAGTGATATCAACCTTATGGATGTAGTTCTGTCCGTTTCTGTACTCACGTGAGAACATTATAACTCTTCCATTAGGAGACCAAGTCGGTCCTTCATCTAACCAGCTTGTTGTTAGCATTCTTTCACCACTTCCATCAGGTCTCATGAGCCCTATATAGAAATTACCTCTTTCGAACTTAGTAAAGGCTATAAAATCACCTCTAGGAGACCAAACTGGATCTGCATAGTTTCCTCTACCAAAGCTTATTCTTCTGATGCCTGAGCCATCTCTATTCATAACATAAAGAGCCCTAGGACCATCTCTGTCAGAGTTAAATACTATGTGTCGTCCGTCTGGTGAATATGTTGGAGATGTGCTTATTGTACCTGGGACTCCAGTTATCATCTTCATAGTACTACTTCTGAGATTTACTTCATATATTGATGTCGTACCGTTTCGAGCTATCGACATAATCAGGTAGTTTCCATCCGGTGAGAATCTAGGAGCGAATGACATTCCTTTAAAGTTTCCAACTAACTTTCTTGATCCAGTAGCAAGATCAAATAGGAAGACCTGAGGAATGTTATTTGAATAAGAGATATAAGCTATCCTATGACTTGATGGATCAAACCTTGGGGTTAATGCCATTCTCCTACCATCACTTAGGGTTTGGACATTACCACCATCCTGATCCATTATAGCAAGTTTTTTTACTTTTCTTTTACCGGATCCTGATTCCATTATGAATACAACACGTGAGTCAAAATAACCTTGTTCCCCTGTGAGATTTGTATAGATCTTATCAGCTATCTTGTGAGCTGCTCTGCTCCATCCAGATCTCTTAACTTTATAGCTCATTCCTTCAACAAGAGTTTGACCATATGGGTCCCATATCTTAACTGACACCTTTATTTCATCACCAGAGGTGTTTTCTATTTGTCCAACTACTAAAACTGTTGAGTTTATCTTTCTCCAGTTAGAGAAATTCGGTTGTTTTATGAAAGATGTTTGTTCAAGGAAAGCTTTTTTATCTATTAATTTAAATAGTCCTGATCCTTCAAGGTCATTTGCTATTGTTGTGAATATTTTCTTACCTATGTCCTGATCTCCCTGGAATTCAGTGATTGCTATTGGCATTGGATCTATCTGCCCCTGTGTGATATCTATTTTCACTAAAGCTTCAGATTCGCTAGAGCTAAAGAAAAACATAGCTATAGGCAGTAAAAAAAGAATTAATTTTTTACTTTTGTGCATGTTGTTGTGATTATGATTTTTGAACAAGTATTATATACTATATAGAATAAATTTATAAGATAAAATTAAAAAAATGAAAAAAACAATCAGATCATTTGGGAGAACCAAAGGTCATAAGTTGAGTGATAATCAACAGAAAGTTCTTGAGGGGTTTTTACCGAAAATCAGACCCACTAAAGAAGTAAGGCAATCTAAAGACATATGGCTTGAAATTGGCTTCGGTGCAGGTGAGCATCTAATTCAATTGATAGAAGAGAGACAAGATGAAAAACAGGTAATCATAGGATGTGAGCCATATATAAACGGAGCAGTAAAGGTTATAAAATATATAGCTGAGAATCATATAAAAAATGTTTTTATATTCGATGGAGATGCAAGAGAGATTCTTGATGAAATAAATTCAATTGAAAGGTGTTACATTCTTTTTCCTGATCCTTGGCCTAAAAAAAGACATCATAAAAGAAGGATTATTCAGAAAGAATTTGTGCAAAATCTCATAGGTAAAGTCTCTGGATCTCTTGTGATTGCAACAGATCATCAAAAATACTCTGAATGGATAAAAGATTGCCTTGATGGTTTAAAATATGAACAAATGCAGTTTGAAACACAGGATGAATGCGCAAAAGAGGGGATTTTAACAAGATACTGTCAAAAAGCATTATCATCTTCTGAAAAAATAAATTTATTCAAAATAATAAAAGAATAATCTATGAGAAAATATCTAGTTGATAGTCACTGCCACCTTAATTATCCTGGTCTTTATGATGAAGTTTCAAATGTGATTTCAGAAGCAAACACAAGTGGAGTAAAGATACTGCAGACAATATGCACTAAAATGAGTGAGGTCGATACATTAAGAAGGATCTGTAATAATTATTCAAATATTTTCTATTCTGTTGGTGTTCATCCTTTACATTCTCATGAGAGTCAAATTGTAACTGCTCCTGAGTTAATTAAGTTAGTTCAATCTGACAAAAAAATAATTGGCATAGGTGAGACTGGGCTTGATTATTATAAAGCATCAGATGAAAGTATTTTAAAAATCCAAAGAGAAAGCTTTGACAACCATATAACAGCAGCACAAGTAACTGGTATTCCTCTAATAATCCACACGAGAGACGCTGAAAGTGATACTTATGACATGCTGTCTAATAATATGATAAAAAATCAATTCTCGGGTGTTTTACATTGTTTTACAGGCTCAATGGAGCTTGCAATGAAAGTTGTTGAACTTGGATTATATGTTTCAGCTTCTGGAATAATTACCTTTAAAAATGCAGATGAAATACGAGAGGTTTTTAAAAAATTACCACTTGAAAGAATTTTAATTGAAACTGACTCTCCATTTCTTGCACCAGTACCATACAGAGGAAAGGCAAATAAACCAAGTTATGTTGTTGAGGTTGCTAGATGTTTGTCTGAAATCAGAGATATAGAATTTGATGATGTTGTAAAATCAACAACTAGAAACTTTCATACCCTCTTTAAGAGGGCTGAAGTTATTTAATTTAAGCCTCTACTGTTGGAGCTTTTTTGCTTGTCTTTAATTTAGAAATGTTGTTTTTATTTCTATTGTTATTGTTGTGATTGCTAGGTTTCTTTGCTGTAAGGCTTTTTAGAACTGATATGTCTGTGTTTTTTTCATCTATATCGGTAATGTTAGCAGCAGCAAGAGCTTCATGAGTTCCAGCAAGTGATGCATCAGCAGCAAGAGTTAGGAAGATCTCAATTGATTTACGTGCATCGTCATTTCCAGGAATTACGTAATCTATCTCAGTTGGATTACTATTTGTATCAACTACTGAACAAACTTCTATACCCATTTTATTAGCTTCTGTGATTGCACCACGATGCTTCTGAGCGTCAACAACGAAGATCATATCAGGTAGACCGCCCATACTTCTGATACCACCAAGAACAGAGTTAAGTTTGTCAAACTTTCTTTGGATTAACAATCTTTCTTTTTTCTTGAATGCTGCCTCATCTTGTTTTAGAAGGTTTTCACATTCTTCCATCTTCTTGACTGATGCTGAAACTGTTTGCCAGTTACTAAGCATCCCACCTAACCAGCGTTTATTGATGTAATACTGACCACATCTTGCTGCTTGCTCTGCAACGATATCAGCTGAGTTCTTCTTTGTTGATACGAATAATATACGACCATTTTTTGCAGCAACAGATTTGATTGCAAATAGCGCCTTGTCAAGCATTCTAGCTGTTTGCTCAAGATCTATGATGTGAACTTTATTTTTAATTCCATAGATGTACTGAGCCATCTTTGGATTCCATCTATTTTTCTTGTGGCCGTAATGTACTCCGCTTTCAAGGAGTTTTTTAACTGTAAAGAGTTTTCCGTAAAACATTTTTTTTATTTTTATTTTGGTTTTGCCTCTACAAGCTGGCTAGGAACTCACCTAACACCAAAATGTGCTTGTATGTGACGTTAAATTTTACTTAAGCTTTTTGCTCAAGTTGTTTTAGCATTTGGCATAGTCTGCTGACTTTGCGAGCTGCTGTATTGAGGTGATAAACACCTTTGCTTACGCTTTTCATTATCTCTGCCTCAGCTTTTCTGAAAGCTGTTGTAGATTCTTCTAAGTTATGAGTCTTAAGAGCGTTTTTGAAGTGTGTAATGAATGTTTTGACACGACTCTTAACGCTTTTATTTCTAGCGGCTCTTTTGAGAGACTGCCTATGAGCTTTTTCTGCTGATTTATGATTTGCCATATTCTATAAAATTTTATTATGATCTTGAGTAGAACTCGATTACAAGATGAGGTTCCATTTTTGCTGCATAAGGTATTTCCTCAAAAGCTGGTACTTTTACATAAGTAGCAGACATATTTGGTACATCTAATGAAATATAACTTGGCAAAGGACGCTCATTTGATGAAACTGATTCAATAACTAATTTCATTTGTTTTGCTTTATCAGTAAGTTCAACTACATCACCTGGTTTAAGAACATAGCTAGGAATATTTACCTTTCTATTATTTACTTTGACATGCTTGTGATTAACAAATTGTCTTGCAGCAAAGATTGTAGGGACAAGATTTGCACGGAATATAAAAGCATCTAGACGTGATTCCAAAAGACCAACAAGGCTCTCTACAGTATCACCTTTTCTTCTTGTTGCTTCTTTATAAATTCCACGGAATTGTTTCTCAGATACATCTCCATAATGTTCTCTCATTTTTTGTTTTGCTAGAAGCTGTACACCGTAGTCTGTTGATCTTTTACGACCCCTTCTTCCATGCATCCCTGGAGGATAATTTCTTGTATCGACACTGGCTCCTGGTCTACCCCAGATGTTCTCGCCAAGTCTTCTACAGATCTTTTGTTTGCTATTATGACGTTTTGACACTATTTACTATTTTTTTAGTTTTTTTATAAAAAATATTATTTTGACAAAGTATATATACCACTAAATGTAACGCTATGTCCAGATTGTTTAAGATAACAAATTGGATTTTTATATTTTACTTGGTGTTTGCTGGTATATCCGCTATCACTTTTGTTTTAGAAATCACGATTTCTTCAGATGATTGTTTCTGTATATTCAATGCATTTTTTGCATTTTTCATCATTTGTTTTTCATCTCCGATTCTTCTTGCTTGTCTCTCAATTGATGTTCCTTTTAACTTAAGAGCGTGTTCACAACCTTTCATTTTGTATAAAGCTCTTAGATAGTCAGCTCTATCTGAAAGGGTATATTCATTTCTCATTGCATCAAGCTTAACCATGGGTGTACAAGGGAAAAACTTAGCAAAAACGTGAGGCTGTACATATCTCTCATTGACGTTTTTCATCCAGAACTCAGTTTCATTGATTGCATATATTATCTCCTGGCAATTCAATTTTTTGTCCTCAGGTTTTACTATGTAGTTCTCTGGCATGTATGAAGTTTTGCATCCACATGCACTCACAAGTGACCCAGTAGCAAATAAAATTAGGATTTCTTTGAGGTTCATCTGAAATTTTATTTTATTATTCTTTACATATCTTATACACTACATTTTTATTTTGAATAAAATTTTTATGTTTTCAGATCAAGTAAAATCAAAATTCAAAAACAATGGACTTCTAAAAAGGAGCATTACTGCAGCTATTTTAGTGCCATTTGTTTTGTTTATGGTTTACCTAGGTGGTTTTCCATATATTTTAATGAATATTCTTTTTGTGTTAATTGGCCTCTCTGAGTTATTAAAAATGACAAAGACCAACAAACCTAATTGGAAGATATGGTTTTTTTCAGCTACAGGGACGATCATAGCATTTGCAACAAGTATGATCTACATAAGAGAAATAAGTTTGAATTTAACGCTTTTTGTGTTTTTAATTGTTTGGACAACTGACACATCAGCTTATTTCTGTGGGATAGTTATTGGTGGGAAGAAATTAGCACCAAAAATAAGTCCAGGGAAAACAATATCAGGCTTTTTAGGTGCTCTTGTTTTTGCTGCGATATTAGGTTTTATTTGTCATGTTACATCATTTGCTAAGATATACGAAAATCTCACACTGAGTGTTTTGAGTACAATTCTTATTTCATTATGTTCTCAGATAGGGGACTTAGCCGAATCTGCAATGAAAAGGAAATTTGAAGTCAAGGATAGCGGTAAGATACTTCCTGGACATGGTGGTTTGCTTGACAGATTTGATGGTCTGTCGTTTGCAAGCATTGCTATGGTGTTGTTAATATCTCTTTGATTTGTTGGATGGTGAGATCTACTTTATGAGTTTCTTCACCTTCAACCATTATCCTGATTACGTTCTCTGTACCAGATTTTCTAACTATTATTCTGAGATCTTCATTCTCTTTTTTGATCTTTTCAATCAGTGTGACTTTATCAGTGTTTGTGAGTGGATTAGCGCCATATGTAAATCCAATGCTTGCTGACTTTTGAGGTATGAGTGGGAATATGTCAGGTATATCACTTGCTTTTAGATTTTGTTCCTCAAGAAATGCTAAAATTTGAAGGGCAGCTACTATTCCATCTCCTGTTGATGTGTAATCACTCAAAATTATATGTCCTGATGTTTCACCTCCAAGGTTACAATTTCTCTTTCGCATTTCGTGTGCTACGTGTTTATCCCCAACATTTGTTCTATGAGTTTTTAATCCTAAATCGGCAAAGTGTTTATCTAAAGCTGAGTTTGACAGATGAGTAACAACTATACCATCGCCTCTCAGTCTATTTTTACTCTGTAAAAATTTTCCTATAACAGTAATTATTTGATCACCATTTATTACCCTACCTATTTCGTCACATACAAGCAACCTATCTCCATCTCCATCAAGTGCTATCCCAATGTCACTTCGAGTCTCAACAACCTTTGCACACATTGCAGATGGATGCATTGAACCACATCCATCATTTATATTTATGCCATTTGGTTCGGTACCTATAGTTACAACTTCAGCACCTAGTTCCCAGAAAACATTTGGTGCAATCCTATAAGCAGCACCGTTTCCACAATCGACTACAATTCTTACTCCTTCAAGGGTTAAATTTTTAGGAAAACAACTCTTTACATATTCTATATATCTTCCATGTACATCTTCTAGTCTTGATACTTTTCCTAGGGCAGCTGCTTCTGCAAGGTGTTTTTCTGGCTCCTGCTGATCTAGAATTATTTGATGCAGTTTATTTTCTAATTCAGAAGATAGTTTATATCCATTATCGTCAAATATCTTTAGTCCATTATCATGAAATGGATTATGTGATGCAGTTATCATTATCCCAAGGTCTGCACGGATTGACTTGATTAGCATTGGAACTGATGGTGTTGGCATAGGGCCAACAACTGTAACGTTGACACCTGCAGCAGAAAGACCTGCTGTGAGAGCAGATTCTATCAGGTATCCTGAGAGTCTTGTATCTTTTGCAATTATAACTTTTGGTCTATATCCTTTTTCATGTTTAAGTGAGCATAGCCCTTGGACCATAGATCCTATACCAATACTGAGCTTGAGGACTTCACTTGGAGTCATTGGATACTTATTTATTGTACCCCTAATACCATCTGTGCCAAATAGCATGTGTTTTTTTGGTTGCTGTTAATTCTAAAGACTTTTATACACAAAAGCAATCAAATATGCTAATCTGTAGACAAAAATATACATATGGATTGGATTTTCTTATTTTTAGCGGGTGTTTTTGAAGTTGTTTGGGCTGTATGTTTAAAGTATTGCGATGGCTTTAAACCAACTTTTGCTCTTTTTTACAACTATTTCTGGATCTCTTTTGAGTATGATATGTCTTGGACTTGCTATAAGAACTATTCCAATGGGTACAGCGTATGCTATATGGACTGGTATGGGGGTCGTAGGAATAACAATATATGGAATAACATTTTTAGGAGAAAGTACTGATCTTTTAAGAATTTTCTTTTTATTAATGATATTTGTTGGTGCGATAGGATTAAAGATAGCATGATGGTGCCGAAAAGAGGAATTGAACCTCCGACCTACTGATTACGAATCAGTTGCACTACCCCTGTGCTATTTCGGCAAAAAACTCAGATTGATAATAACTTAAATGAAAATTTGAAGCAATAGAACTGACAAATTAGATGCTTCAACTAGTTGATATTGTAAAGACCACATGATAAAATGGTTCCTATTATTATAATAGTGTATCAAAACCTCCCCCTAGACTTTTTTGGAGAAATGTTTTATACAATTATTAGTATAGTAACGAAGAATCAGATGGTAAATAAATTAATTTAAGTTATGGAAGTAATATATGGTGTTCTTGAACAAGGGTTAATATATGGCCTTGTTGGGATGGCTATTTTCTTAACACTACGGGTAATAGACTTCCCTGATATGGGTGTTAATAGTACTTTCACACTAGGTGCAGCTGTTTGGTTCTGTGCGACAAAAATGAGTTGTGGACCAATCTTATCATCTGTTTTGGCATTTTTTGCAGGTGCAATTGCAGGTTATATAACAGCAACTTTGAAGCTCTTTTTTAACATCAGAAGCTTGCTTGCTGGAATCATAACAATGATTGCCTTGTACTCTGTTAACATGCGGTTGATGGGGAGGCCAAACATACCATTGATGCACATTCAAACAGTTTTCAACACACCAAATGATACAGTCAGGATTCTCATACTATGTGGAATAGTTGTTGTATGTTTTATATTTTTAAGTTGGTTTTTTCTTTCAGAAATTGGATTGGGAATAAGAGTTTCTGGTCACAACTATATGCTTGGTGAAACATATGGAGTTAGTAAAATTTTTACTGTTGGTGCAATTGTTTCTTTGAGCAATGGGATAGTAGCTCTGAGTGGTGCATTACTTGGTCAGCTGCAGGGGTTTATAGATATAAATATGGGAACAGGAGTTCTGATAATGGGATTAGTTAGTGTGATTATTGGAGAAAAAATCCTTTCAAGCACAAAAATATATGTGATGATATTCATGTCGATAATTGGTGCTATTCTTTATAAAGTTGCAGTAACATTAGCCTTATTCTCATCAGATCTTGGTTTAAAGTCATCTGATATATACATAATCACTGCTCTTATGATGGTAAGTATGATGATTAAGAAAAACAATTGTTGAAATGATAAAACTACAAAATATATCCGTTGTTTTTAACGAAGGAACAAAATTTGAAAAAAAAGTTCTAGATAATATATCTCTTTCAATAGCAGCTGGAAAAGGCGTTGCAATAAGAGGTGGTAATGGAGCGGGTAAAAGCACATTGGTTAAAGTCATTGCAGGAGAAATAAAATCAACCCATGGTAGAGTTTTAATAAACAATAAGGACTATACAAAAAAGAGTATAGTTGAGAGATCTCACATTATTAGTAGGGTTTTTCAAGATCATATGCTGGGTACAGCATTAGATATGACTGTTCTTGAAAACATGCTCTTTGCAAGCAAAAGAGGTATGAAGAGGCATTTTAGTTTGTTAAATGCTAAATCTCAACATGAATTTTTTATTGAAAGATTGTCGGAGCTAAAAATGGGATTGGAGGAAAAACTTGACTATCAAGTAAAATATCTTTCTGGAGGCCAAAGACAAGCATTAAGCCTCGTGATGGCAGTTCTAAATCCTTGTAAGTTACTTATTCTTGATGAACACACATCTGCTCTCGATGATAAGACAGCACACATAGTCATGCAGATGACAATGGAAGTTGTAAGGAAACATAGTGTAACAACCCTTATGATCACACATGATCCGAATGAGGCGGCATTTTGTGATCAGATTCTTGAAATAAGAGAAGGAAAGATATACGAAGAAGGTTCAATGAATAATGATGAACTTACATATAGAAAGATAACTAATAACTCTATTTAAGATTCATTTATAAAGTCCTTCAAGATCATATTTCTCCCTTGCTTCTTGTGTGAAAAGGTGAATCATGATTTCCTGTAGGTCAATTAATATCCACTGAGGTGTTTTTGTTGTTCCTTCTATCTTGACTGGCAATTCAAATTCATGTTTTATCTTATCTCCAAGCTTTTCAGACGAGGAAACTATGTGCTTATATGAGTTGCCAGTTCCTATAACTACATGACTTGCAAGATCACTTCTTTTTTTAGAAAGCTCAATGACTTTTATGTCTTCTATTTTATCATCGTCAAGACTTTTAACAATAAATTGCAGTAATTCAGTTATATTATTTTCATTTGTCATTAGATTTCTGTGAAATATATTGAGATAAGATATCTATAATAAAAGATACGTTTTCCGTTGATTCATCATTTTGTTTCAATGCATTGAGGTAAAGTTTTGTTTTTGCAACATTTCCTGTAGCATCATTTGCAGCTATTGCAGTCAATGTAATTGCATCTGAAAAAATTTTATCGTGAGAGATAGAATGTGCGATCTTATTATCTTTGATATAAGGTGCAAAATATTCATCTAATTGCTTCAAAGGTTTTTCATATAGCTTGTCATTGAATTGCAGCTTTGCATTGATTTCAACAAGCTTTGAATACTCTCTCAATGTTTGGGAATCACTATCTTTTTCAACTCTTTGGTAGTAGTAGATAGCCTTTGTATGATTTCCACTTAATAATGAAAGACTTGCTAGATAGAAGTTTGCAAGGGCCGAGTATGCTGAACTATTTCTCTCAGCAAGCTTCTCAAGCTTAGCAGTCTGGAGATTATTCATCTCCTCAATCTTCTTTTGTTCGTCAGGATTTTTATCCTGAATCTTTGTATTGTTAATTTTGTTAACTATTTGAGTCAGCAGAGCTCCTTCTTCTTGTATTTTCTCATCCTTCCTTGAGTCATACCAAGAAGATATACCAAGATAAATTATAGTTATGATTCCTAGTGCAAAAAGACCTGCTGTAGCTCTTCCGAGGATTTTATTTGTCTTGAGCTCCTTTGTGGACTCATTTATTTCATCTAGGATATCTGTCATATTTTATTTTCTAGTACCAAATCTTCTGTTTCTTAATTTAAACTCATTGAGTGCATTATGCAAATCATCATCATCAAAATCAGGCCACAGGACATCTGAAAAATAAAATTCAGTATAGGCTATTTGCCATAAAAGAAAGTTGCTCACCCGCATCTCACTACTAGTTCTGATTAGTAAATCTGGATCTGGTAAATTATGAGGGTTGATATTTTTTTCAAAATCTTTGTAGAAGGCTTCAAAATCATTTGCGTCTTTTATTGAATCAAATGCTGCCTTTAAAATCTCTTGCCTTGATCCATAGCTGACTGCTATGATAACAGTTAGGCCAGAATTTTTCGAAGAGAGTCTTTCAATCTCATTCATTAGCTCTACAACATCGCATGAGATTCTACTTCTATCACCAATGAAGATAATCCTTATGTTTTCAAATGAATTTGAGTCAATCCTTTTCATCATATACTCTTTGAAGATCGACATTATAAGTGTGATCTCATCAACTGGCCTGCTCCAGTTCTCAAAAGAAAAAGCATACAAAGTAAGATATTTTATACCAAGCCTTGAGCTCTCTGAAATAATCTTATCAGCAGCTTCGGTCCCCTTCTTATAAGCAAACTCTAAGCTTGTATCATTGACTTTTGCCCATCTGTTGTTGCCATCCATTATGATAGCTATGTGTTGAGGCGTTTTTGACATAATTTCAAACGGAGAAGTGCTGGAAATGATTCCAGCAGATTCGATTATGCTCCAAGAGCGAATCTAAGATACCCTGAGAGCTTCAGCGAGCATCCTAACTCTTTTCCTAAATCAGAAATAACTTCAGAGACTTTTTTATCAGGATTAATAACGAAAGATTGCTCTAGTAATACAACCTCTTCATAAAATTTACGTAGTCTTCCTTCGATCATCTTCTCAATGACATTATCAGACTTACCAGAAGCTCTTGTTTGTTCTGTAAGGATTGATTTCTCTTTTTCAACATGACTTTGATCTAAACTACCTACATCAAGTGCTTCAGGTTTTGTTGCAGCTATGTGCATCCCAATCTGTTTTGCAATATTCTGAACCTTAGATTTATCTGTAAGCCCCTTATCACTTTCTATCATCACAGCAACACCTATCTTGCCACATGTTGTACTGTTTTCTATTGCATTATGAACATAAAAACTCACTACGCCATGGCTAGGAAGAGATAAGTAACTAACTCTAGCAAGCCTCATATTCTCACCTAAAGTTGCTATGTTTTCAGCTATTGCATCAGATATAACAACTCCATCACTTAGTTTTGCATTTTGCAATGATTCAACATCAGCTTTTGTTTTTAATGCTTCTGAAGCTATAGCATCAGCAAGAGCAACAAACTTTGAGTTTTTAGCAACAAAGTCTGTTTCGGAATTTAGCTCAACTACAGCTGCACCTTTATCATTTATTGCAACTGCTATTACACCCTCAGATGTAATACGGTCGCTCTTCTTACTTGCATTACTGATTCCCTTCTTTCTTAGCCTCTCCTTTGCAGCTTCTATATCCCCATTTGTTTCAGTTAATGCCTTTTTACAGTCCATCATACCTACACCTGTTGAGTCGCGAAGTGCCTTTACTAAACTTGCATTTATTTCTGTCATCTTAAATTATAATTGTTTATTTTCTTAAAAATATTTAAATTCGTGAGATTCAGTATATCATATTTTTGGACTACTTCTCATCAGCTTTTGTTGAAGTTTTTTCTTCACCTTTTTTGTTATTTTTTTTCTCTTGTTTCTCAGGCTTACTATCCTTATCTTTTTGAGAACCTTTTGAAACAAAATCTGCTACATATAGTTTATGTAATTTAACTTTTACATCTTTTGCAATTTCTACTAGAATATGATCTCCATCTTGTGGGACATTTGATACTGTTCCAATGATACCACCAGATGTAACTATTTCATCTCCGCGAGATAGTCCTTTGAGCTTTTCACTGTGTTCTTTATTTTTCTTTTGCTGAGGCCTTATGACTAAGAAGTAGAAAACAGCCATGATGAGAATGGGTAGCATAAGGTTATTAAATGTTGATCCCTTCTGAGAGTCAGTAGAATCAGCAAAAGCTTCGCGTATTATAAGTTGAGAAAATTCAGTTGTCATTTAGTTACGTATTTTATTATTGATTTTATCGTGAAGAATAGCATTTAAGGTAGTTGTGTGCAATATCCATATTTTGTAAAAAAATCTTGACACCTCCAAGTTGAATCTGTTATCTTTAATATTAGGGTTGGATAAAAACAACTCAGGGTAATGGAGTAAAAATGCGAGATGATAAGTAACAAGAATTTTTTATAGTTGTTGTATATGACATAACAAGCATAAATCGAAAAATAATTTGATTAAAAATAATAAAAATTTTTTCAATTGTGGGGTGAGTCAAGATTTCTGAAGAGGTGTTATTTAAAGTGATGAAAATTGCAAATAAAAGACAACAAAAGGGGATGTGTTTTATTTAAAATTATTTCAATGATCAGAAAAATTATTTCGGGGGCAGCTAAAACTTAATGTAAAAAAATAAGGTAAAAATGACAAATATAATAGAACAACAACAACAAAGAATAACAGCATTAGAAACAAATCGTGATGCAGATTTAGCAGCACTATGCTCAGGGGATTTTTTTAATGCAGCACCTCAATTTCCACCAACATTAATGTCACGTTTGATAACACAGACTGCGAATACAATAACCCTAGAATCAATAGATGATCTAAAGACTCAAATTGAAGCAGTTGAAGGAACTGGTGCAGTTAAAGTTGCAGGAGTTCAGGGTGTGCTTGATGAATTTATAGGATCAAAACAAGAAGCTCTTGAAGCAGCTCAAGAAGTTGTTAATAAAGCTAAAGTAAAATTAGCTGATTTTGAAGCAGATGAAAGGGCGCAACAAAAAAGCAGGACTAAAACTTTAACTCTTGGTTTGACAAGAAGTGAGGTCGAAGAAGAATTAGCAACTGCAAGGGAAGCAAGAAATAAAATCAGAAGTGAGATCTCATCTATGCAAGCAGCAAAGGCACAGCTTCAGTCTCAGGCAGGCACTATAGAAACTGAATATGAAAAAAATGCTAAGGTTGAAAAAGAAAAACTAACAACTCTTGAGAAAGATGGGGCAAAAGCACTTGAGGCATTCCAACAAACTTTATTCAAACAAATCATAGAGCAAGCAACATTATCACAAGTTAATGAAAGATTAGGTGTAGCAGATCAAAAAACAACAGCAGAAATTGCTAAAGAAGTTGCAGGGAGGGATTTAAGTGAAATTAAGAATTCACTAACAAAAGATCAACAAGCAGAGTTAGATGCAGCCATTTCAGCCTTAAAAGAGGGAAAAGTTCAAGGAGAAGAAATAGATACAGCAGCCCTATTAGGAGAAATTAATAGAGAGGTTGAAAAAAGTGTAAAAGGGATTTTCAATAATCCTAACTATAAAACAATAAGTCAAGATATTCTAAATGAGTTTTTGAGCCAACCTACATTTAAAGGCCCACAAGGTAAAGTAGATCTTAAATTAGTTGGTAGTGGACCAGAGGCTAAATGGACGGTTAGTGCAAAAGATGGAGTTGATGTAGATGCAAAAGCTATTGAAAAATTACAAGGTGATCTTGATACTCGTTTGAGAACTGATGATAAATTAAAGGCAAAAACTGAAGGATTTACTAAACTAGTTAATGTTGCAGTTGAAGAAAATCAACAATCACCAACTTTATGGGATAAATTTATAAATTTCATAAACCAAATAAAACAGAAGTTAGGATTTGATGTAAAGCTTGAAAACAAACAAGAAATTTCATCAAAACAAGATAGAGCTGCTAAGCGTTCTGTTGGTAAATTCACAAAAGATGTATTGCAGAAAGCTGGTAGTAGTAGAAGTGCTGCAATATAGAATAAAAGATAAAATTTATTCTAGTAACAATATGTTGCTGTGATCGAGATTAATCTTGAACACAGCAACGGTGTTATGCAATTGTAGGTATTCTGAGTGTTTTATTTATTTTAGACTTTTACTTCGAGTCAATGATTCTTTCTAAGTCTTTTGGACCATCAACTGAAATCACATGGTCATTAACAAAAACACAACCTATTGTCATATTATTTTCTAGTGCTCTCAGCTGCTCAAGTCCTTCTTCCAATTCAAGCCTTGATTGATTTAGTGAAATGAACTTCTTGATAACAGGTGATCTATAAGCATAAATTCCTATATGTTTATAAACTGATTTTGGAAATGGTGCAGAAGTTCTTGTGAAATAAAGTGCTTTAACAACATCTCCTTCGATTAAGTCTGAGTTTCCATTATGTACAACCATTGCACTAACATTATTTATGTCGCTTTTTTCTTCTTCGTTCTCAAATGAAGTTATTGCACTCATTATGTCAAAGCTTTTTGTAGAATCTTTTTGCAATGCCTCAACTGTTAGTCTTATTGTTTCTGGTTTTATTTTAGGCATATCTCCTTGAAGATTAACTATATATTCATACTCTCCACTGATCATTTCAGATGCAACGAAAACCCTATCACTACCAGTTTGTATTTCTGGGGAAGTCATGATATGCCTGAAGCCATTTTGCTTACAGATCTTAGAGATCTCTTCAGAATCACATGCAACATACACATCCCCACAGTTTGCTTTTATTGCTTGTTCTACACACCAAATGATCATTGGTTTATTCTCTATCATCAGTAGGGGTTTCCTATTTAGCCTTGTTGAGCCAAGCCTTGAAGGAATTATTATAACGGTTTTATTCATAAAGTTCAGCAATCTATTCTTTGTCTTCAAGTAGCGCATTTATTTCCTCTCTCAGAAGCTCTCCAACAAAGTTTGCAAGTCCAGTCCTCCTTGTCTTTTTAAGTCTTTCTGCACGAAGTACAGCGTATAACTTCTCAACACTCTCATCAAGATTCCTGTTAATAATATGGTAATCATATTCATGCCAATGACTCAATTCGAAGTTAACGTGCTCCATTCTGTTATTGATTGTTGTTATGCAATCCGACCTTCTGAGCTGTAATCTATTTAAAAGCTCTTTTTTTGTTGGCGGTAATATGAATACACTTGCTACATCTTGTCTTGCAGAGCTAACTAACTGCCTGTGTCCTTGTAATTCTATATCAAACAGAAGGTCTTCACCTTTATTTAGGAACTCCTCTACTTT
Organism: Rickettsiales bacterium; assembly: GCA_023263785.1. Classification (GTDB taxonomy): domain Bacteria; phylum Pseudomonadota; class Alphaproteobacteria; order Rickettsiales; family Midichloriaceae; genus JALQUO01. The sequence continues at coordinate 548,195 of JALQUO010000001.1, forward strand.
TGATCTTGGGGTCCCATAGAAGTTTCCAAAGACCTCTGCATATTCCAGAAGTTCTCCGTTATTAACCATAGATTTAAATTCTTCTGTGGATACGAAGTGGTAGTCTACACCATCTACTTCACCTGGTCTCGGCTTTCTTGTTGTCACTGAAACAGACCAATGAATATGGGAATCCATTTCTATCAATCTTTTTGCCATAGTTGTTTTTCCAGTCCCTGAGGGAGCAGAGAGAACAAACATAAGTCCGCGTCTTTTTATATTTTCTTGATACTGCAAGTTTTGTTTTTATTTTTTTAAGAAAATGTTTTACATATTGTGATGAATTTTGTCAAAGAACTAAAATTTTCCTGGAAAAAAATTTTATTGACATTGTACTGGTAGTATGTTTAGAGTCTTTAGTTGTAAAACATTCATAAAGCTAAAACACTGACAGCTTTTGAAAACCGTAACCTAAAAAAAGTACTAGAATATGAATTTCAACCCGATAGAATCTTTGAAAAATCTTTATAAAGCAAACATACATAAGTTTGAAAAAGAATGTACATATCCATGGTTAGATAGATTAGTTTCTTATGTTGTACCAACAGCAGGTGCAGCTGCATATGCAACATTTGGTAAACATGAAGACTATGATATAGGCAAATTAACACACAAAACTGATCGGCTACCTGCAGGTGTTGCATTCTACTTATCATCTCAAGCTGCACTAACATATGTGAAACCTTATGCTAACAGCATGAATAAAGGTGTTGTGAAGTCTGTTGTAGAATTTACCTTGAAACTTTTTGATAATGCAAATAATATTGTCCTATATATTCCTGCATACAACTTTTTACCAGAAACTCATCAGTTAAACTCAGTTTTTGCGTTTAAAGTTTTACCTGCAATTGTTAAAGGAGTTGAAAGCGATTTCTCAAGCTGGAAAAACGGTACAAGCTTTGAATCAGAAGTAGCTGGTAGAGTCTATGCTGAAGTTGTTGCTGGTGGTATTGCAGCAAACACCTCAACAATTCTCTCAGGGCGTATCAAAGCACTTGATCCAAAATTTAATGCAGTAGGTGAAGATTCTAGGCGTATCAAAGCACTTGATCCAAATAATGCAGTAGGTGAAGATTCTAAATCTACACATGAAACTGATGCATATCTGGCTGAAACATTTTCTGATGCAATTCTATATTTTGGAATTAAGAAATTGCTTGTTGGCGAAAGGTATAAGCCTGGTGAGATTAAGACAGATATTTTACAAACTATCCTAAAAGATAGTGCAAAGAAAATTGTAAAAATAAAAGAGTTTGAAGAAAAAATAGGTAAAGGATCTGTATACGAACACTTTATGAAAGTATTTCTGTCAACAACACTTGTTGAAACCGCTTTCGATTGCATAGAGTTTATGGAAGATCCAGAAATTACTTCTGTTCTTGAGTCTTCTGTTGATGCTGCGAAAATAAACCTTGCTCCTATGGACACACTCTAATTGACTCAGTACACAATGTAGTATAAGCTGCATTGTGTCGAGTTCTAATTCTGTAATAAAGTCTAAGTTTTCTTTCTCTTTAATTCCCAAGTTTTATAACTCCAACCAGTGAAGATTTAGCTGGGTTTCTTTAACTTAAAATGAAAATATAATATAAAATGACAGTAGGTACTGTAAAATGGTTTGACACAACAAAAGGATATGGTTTTATTAAGCCTGAAAAAGGTGGAAAAGACGTATTCGTTCACGTGAGTGCTCTTGAGCGTTCTGGTCTTAGTTCTCTAGAAGAAGGACAGCGTATTGAATATGAAATTGCAACAAACAAAGGCAAGCAATCAGCTGTTGACATAAAAGTGGTATAACCAAAAAGAGGCTAAGGAAATGAGATATTATCATTTCTGAAGCTCAGCGACCTTAAATATTTCCCCCATATCAACTAAAATCCTTTCTAACTCCATATCGACTAATTTCAGCTCAGCATCATTTTTTGCATGCATCATAGCTTTTTTTGCTATTTCATCCATATAATTTTCTTTAAGGAATTGTTTTTGTGTAGAAGATTTTTGTTTGATTTCACTATATCTTGAATGCAAAAAGTTCATCATCGAGCCAAAGTCAACTTGTGCGGAGATATCTGCTTCTCCAGGGATTTGAGTGAAACTATCAAGGATTTTGTGTTGTGATATAGCTTGAATTGTATTTTGCCTCTTTGCAGTAAAGTATCCATAATCAATAATGAGAACATTTCCTCTCTCTAGAACTTCACAGATTGTATTGAGGGTTGATAGTGATGATATTGAGATTTCAAATATATCTCCATCATTGAAGTCATCAGGTTTTGAGTTGCTGAACTGCATAATCTTTTCCATCTGAGATGCTTCTATAAGCTCATCAGATTGCACTAGATGTCCTTCCTTATCAACAAGAATTTCTCTGAACACTTCATTTGTTTTTATAAATTGTTTGACTGGTAATGCATCAAAGAATTCATTGGCAATAAATATAAAGTTTCCCTTCTGAAGATCGCTTATGTTTTCTATCCAATTAAACTGTATTTCCGTATGTTTTGAGAGTTTTTCTTTTTGTTTTGAAATCATCTGCGGACTTGATTCAAGCAAATAAAAATTTTTGATTTTTTTTATAAATCTGATGTCTTGCTTTAGAAAAGTTATTATTTCATCAGAAAGAGTGCCATAGCCAGGCCCTAATTCAACAACAGAGATGCTTTCAATGTTTGATATTTTATTGTATATCCAAGCAGCAATAGAATGGCAAAACATTTGGGATGCTTCTGGCGCTGTGATAAAATCACCACTTCTGCTGATAATATTTGATCTAGTTTTATAGTACTTCTCAGCAGCTGAAACAAAGAAAACATCTAAAGGTAATGCAGGTGAACTCATGTTTATTTTTAAAAAGGAAAATATAACACACTTAAAATATCTTATATACTTATTGCAAAAAATGATTTAATTTTGTTACTGGGAAAGGTAAAATTTATTTATAGGTAAAAATTTCATAATCAAGATGTCAAACGATCAACAAAACTTTCAGCAGTTTAAGAGTGCTCTCTTGGAGAATTTTGAATTGCAAAATAACTCAGATAGAGAGATCCTTGATAAGGCAATCGACAGCATTTTTAAACTCTTTACAAAAAAGGATTACAAGGATTTTAAAGTCGAAGTAGAAAACTACGACACAGACATAATGATTGTTAAAATAGTCTCACATGACCGTGCATTCATTGTTGACTCAACCATGAATGAGTTCAAAAGGAGTGGAGTAGAAATTATCAATATGGAAATACCTGTATTTTATGCTGAAAGAGATTCAGATGGAAATCTTAAGACATTAAATAGCAAAAACACAAGCATAAATCCAAATGAATCAGTATCAATCTTTATATTGAAAAACAAATCTAACATTGATGAAAAAGATCTACAGAAAAAACTAGAGGAGACATTAGAATGTGTTTTTGCATCTAATAAAGACTGGCAGCTTTCAAAAAACTTAGTGCAAGACTTAAGATCAAAAGCATCAGATGAGAATACAGAGAAATTTCTTGATTGGTTGTTGAATAATAACTTTATATTCCTTGCGACTTGCAAGTACAAGATAGACAAAAACAAAATTATTCCTAATAATGATTCTTTCTCGGGGTTACTAAAAGCTACTTCATATACATTTGAAGATTTTGTTGAGCAAAACATAGTTGATGATTCAAATCAACAGATCATTTTCCGCAAGACATCTGTACTCTCAAGAGTCCATAGAAACTCGAATATGGAAGTAATCCATGTGCAATCAAATGATGATTATGTTTGCTTTGTAGGGTTTTTCACATCAACTGTATATCATCAAAATCTGATGAGCATACCAATTGTAAATGAAAAAATAATGCAGGCGATTGCAAGACATGATAATCTCGAAAAAACAGGATATATAGTAAAGGAGCTTTTTGCAGAACTTCAAAACTATCCTAGGGCAGAGCTCTTCCAGATGTCTGTTGATGAGGTATATGATCTAACAATGTGTTTAAGATCAATAATCTTGCTCCCACGGGTTAAGATATTCGTCAGAAATAATCACAACTCAAGCTTCAAGAGCATCTTAGTATTTATTCCAAAGGAGAAATTCAGCATGGATCTCCACACAAAGATAGAAGAAATAGTGTGTGAGAAAATGTCAGTACAAGCATTTAAAAGATACGCACACATTTCTGAAAAACGGCTTGTGACAATTCAGCTGATCGTTAGGTCAATAGATGGTAAAAAGAATTATGATTTGAATGAAATTGAAGATGCTGTTGCGAGTGTGACATGGGGATGGAAAGATATCCTTAAAGGATTACTTCAAAAGAAATATGATCATAAAGATGGCAATGAAAAGTTCTCAGTATTTAACAATGCATTCGACAACGAATATATTGTAACAAACACACCTGAAAAGGCAGTGGATGATATTGAAAATATAGAAAGTTTAATATCTCAACACAAGGAAAAGCTGTTCAAGTTCATTTCAGATGATGCTGGATATAACTTCAGGATATATAGTAAAAGTGAGAGAATAGAAGTTTCAGATCTTTTGCCAGCAATAGAGAATGCAGGCTTTTGTGTTATCGATATTATCAATCACGATCTAAAGCTTTCATATAATAGTTACCATGAGGTCTTTATTCATCACCTCAATGTCAGACCAAAGTCAAATAACTTACAGCACTTAGATTATGAACACCTTAAATCAAATCTTGAAACACTTCTAGAGGTCTCTGTTGCAGGAAATAAGGTTGATCAGGATAAGTTCAATAGTCTTATTTTGTATGCTGGTCTCTCCTGGCAAGACGTGATAGTTTGTAGGGTCTTTGCACGCTACTTGAAACAGCTTGGTTTAAACTATGACATTGATGCAATAATCCAAACTCTCGTTGAAAATCCTTCTGTGACTAAATGTATAACAGCACTCTTTAACATAAAGTTTTCTGATTTGAATACAGATAGGGAATCTATAAGAGGCTCGATGGAAATCAAAAAATCACAGATACTAGAACTGCTTACCAAAGTTGAAAGTGCCGTGGCAGATAAAATCTTGAGATGTTATTTGGAAGTCATAGAGGCTACAAAAAGAACCAATTTCTTCATATCAAAAGACTTTGATTATGTTTCTTTCAAGATAGCTTCAAGTGAGGTTTCGTTTGCTCCATTACCGAAGCCTTTCATGGAAATATTTGTTTACTCAACAAGGTTTGAGGGAATTCACTTGAGAGGTGGAAAGGTTGCGCGTGGAGGAATAAGATGGTCTGACAGACGCCTTGATTATAGAACCGAGGTTTTGGGTCTAATGAAGGCTCAGATGACAAAGAACTCAGTCATAGTACCAGTTGGATCTAAAGGTGGATTTGTAGTGAAAAGCATCTCACCAAAAGACAGGGAAAACTTCCTGAAAGAAGGGGTTAATTGCTATAAGATGTTCTTAAGAGGATTATTAGATATAACTGATAACTTCGAAGGATCAGAAGTAATTAGAACTAAAAATAACCTGTGCTGGGATGAATTAGATCCATACCTCGTAGTCGCAGCAGATAAGGGCACAGCAACATTTTCAGATTATGCAAATTCTCTCTCAAAGGAGTATAATTTCTGGCTCGGAGATGCCTTTGCATCTGGTGGATCTGCAGGTTATGATCACAAAAAACTCGCAATTACATCAAGAGGTGCTTGGATATCCGTTCTGCAGCACTTCAATATCCTTGGAGTAAACCCTCATGAAGAAGAAATAAGAGTTATAGGTATTGGTGATATGTCTGGAGATGTCTTTGGAAATGGAATGTTGATGTCAGACAAAATTAGGCTTGTTGGTGTATTCAATCATATGCATATCTTCATTGATCCTAATCCTGATGCTGCAAAAGGGTATCTTGAGAGGAGAAGATTGTTTGATAAACCTGGATCTCAATGGTCTGATTATAATCAAGATCTGATATCTAAGGGTGGCGGTATATTCCAAAGAAGTGCTAAGTCAATCCAATTATCTGTTGAGATGAAAGAGGCTCTAGGAATAGATCAGAAAATTGAGAGTTTAACCCCAGATGAACTTATCAGAGCAATCCTAAAGTCACCTGTAGACTTATTGTGGAATGGTGGCATAGGAACATATGTGAAGTCATCAACAGAAGCAAATGAACAGATAAGAGATAAAGCAAACGATAACCTTCGTATCAATGGAAAGGACTTAAGATGTAAGGTTGTTGGTGAGGGTGGTAACCTTGGATTTACTCAGCTTGGTAGGGTTGAATATGCAAGAATCGGAGGGTGTATAAACACAGATGCAATAGATAACTCAGGTGGTGTTGATTGCTCGGATCATGAAGTAAATCTAAAGATAGCCTTCGCCCCTATGATGCCTGATAAGAACCTAACAATTGAGGAGAGAAATGAAGTCCTTGCTAAGATGTCAGATGAAGTTTGTCAGCTAGTTCTGAAAGACAACAGACTTCAAACTCAAATCTTATCTATTGAATCAGAACAGGCACATAACAAGATATGGGAGCATCTATGGGTGATTGACCATCTTGAAGCAAAAGGTGAGCTAAACAGAGAGGTTGAGAGGCTTCCATCGAAGGAAGATTTTCATAAGATGGTTGCAAATAGCATACCACTCACAAAACCCGATCTTTGTGTGTTACTTGCCTATGCAAAGAACTCAGCTATCAAGATGCTCGAGGATTGCCATGAGATTTCTGAGCTATTTGATAAAGAACCATACAAAAGGCTTTATAATGAATATTTCCCTCAGACATTAAGAGATAATCCGAAGTACTCAAAATACCTTCAAAACCACAGACTAAGAAACCAGATTTTGGTAACAATTCTAGTAAATGATTTTGTGAATACAATGGGTTGTACATACTTCCATCTTATGGTTGAAAACCAAGGAGTATCACCAATAAAACTCATGAAGGCATTTTGTAATGTAAAATATGCTCTGTGCATTGATGATGAGTGGTTGATGATTGAACAATTAAAAGGTCAGATAAGTGGTGACTCTCAGCTGAAGCTATTCAAGTTATTACAAGTAATGATCAGTAGAAATATTGAGTGGTTAAGTCATATAAAGATAACTGATATCAACGGAGATAATCATGAGTATAAAGAGATTTATCAGATGGTTCAAAAGCTGATTGCAAATGTTTCTAAGCCAAATGGTGAGTCTGATGAAGGAAAGCTGATATGTAATCTTCTAGGTGTTGAAAAGATACCTACTGTATTGATTCCTTTCTTGATAAAAATACAAGTGTCGTATTTTGCTCTTGATGTGTTCTTTGCATCCCAACAAAACAACATATCTTTTGAGAAAGTTGCTCCTGTCTATAGAGCAATACATAAGAAAATGAAGTTCGATTTAATGAATAGAAAAGTTGCTGAGTTGTTCTTTAAAATGCATTATGACTCGAAGATTGCAACGATGATTGTTCTGAAGGAGCTCGAGGCACTTCTCATGAGGGTCGCGGTTAAATACATAAACTGTGTCGGCGAAGAAAAAGTATTGCAAGATAACTTCAAATCATTAGATTTAGTATGTGATAATCTTGACTCATACCTCAGAGCAGTCGATGAGGCTGGTGCGGAGAATAGCTGGTCAAATGACATAGTTTCATTGCTTGTATTGCTCAAGAAGAAGCTCCGTAGCATCATAAAGTAATTTGTCTGCAGTGTTCTTCTATGGCACTGCAAACCCTTGACATTCTCATGCTGTTAGATCCCTTGACCATTATGCAGTCACCATCACACAAGAGATCCTTTATTGTGATTGACATCTCCTCTGCTGTCTCACACCATAAACCTTGCTTGTCTTTAGGTAAAATCTTGAATAATTCATACATCCTATTTCCAACACAAAAGACCTTATCTATATTGTTTTTACTTATAATATCAATAAGATTTTTGTGCATTTCAATCTCATCATTGCCTAACTCAAGCATATCACCAAGAACTGCAACAGATCTTTTAGAATCACTTGATATACCATTTGATATCCTTGCAAACCTTTCAATTGCTGCTTTTACTGAAGTAGGATTTGCATTATAAGAATCATCTATAAGAGTTATTTGTTTTTGTGGAAAAAATGTCTTCTTACCCCTCCCTTTCAATCCAGAAAAACTTTCTAAGCCATTCATTCCTTTTTTGATTGACTCAAGATCCCCATCAGAATAAGCAATTAGAGCTCCAAGTACTGCCATGCTATTTAAGAGAAATTCTGATCCTATCTCTCCTATCCTATAGTCAATTCTTTTTTCATTGAATTTCACAGACATCAATGTTTGTCCTGGAGGTGTTGTCTGTTGATTTTCTAAAACAATCTTGAGATCTACTTTGAGATCATTCTCATATAAACTGTATCCGAAGATTTTGATCGAGTGTTTCTTAGCATGCTCAATGATTACATCAGCATGAGGACTGTCAAGGTTTAGAATCAAAATACCATTTTCTTCCATACCATCAACTATTTCAGCCTTTGCAGCAGCAATCTGATCTAATCCAGAAAATGATTCCATATGTGCTGGAGCTATCCCTGTAATAATGCTGATGTGTGGCTTAAGGATTTTACTCAAGAATGATATTTCACCTGCAGAACTCATTCCAAGCTCGAATATTGAGCACTTTGCATCTGACATATTTGCAAGAGATAGAGGTAGTCCATAGTGATTGTTAAGATTTCCATCGTTTGCATAAGCATCATCAAGTAGAGCTGAAAAAGCAATCTTTAGCATCTCTTTTGTTGTTGTTTTCCCTACGCTGCCAGTAACACCAATGAATGAATTGTTTTTGTGCTTATGATCTCTGTTGAATTGTGCAATCTTCAGAAGCCCATCGTTATAGGTATCATTTAGTACTATGAACTTCTCAGGTTGATCAGAGCAGTCGCTTGGAATGTTACTCACAATGCATAGCTTAGCACCATTCTCTATCGCTTGTTTTGAGAAATTACTACCATCATGGTTTGGACCCTTTATGCCAATAAAAATATCCCCTTGCAACCTGCTATCGATCTTTATACCCTTTAGATTGTTACCGATCTCTAAACCTCTATTGAAAATCTTTTCTAGGTCTTTTTTATTCCACATACAGTTTTTTGTTTGTTTGATATATCAACGTTATTATGATATCATTAGATTGAAAATAACAAAAATTTTTCAAAAACTTATCATGAGCAAAAAACTTCGTGGAAAATCAGATATCAACTGGTTTGTCACAGCGATTTTAGTTGGTCTACCAATATTTGTTGCACTCGGTGTTACCTTATATTGTATGGTATATGGATGTGGCTGGAAAGAGGCTATCCTAGGAATTGTAACTTACTACATGGCGAATATATCCGTTGGAATTGGTCTTCATAGGCTTTGGGCTCATGGCTCCTATAAAACAAACAAAGTAGTGGAATTTATTCTGATGATGATCAGTGCTGGTACACTGCAGGGACCTGTCCTTGGTTGGGCATCTCATCACAAACGACATCATGCTTATGCTGATACTGATAGAGATCCACATACCCCTGTGAAGTATGAGAGCAAACTGAAAGGTTTTTTTTGGTCTCACATAGGCTGGATGCTTGTTGGTGATATAGCTGCAGAAAACATCGATAAAGGTACTATGTCGACTTTAGGAAGAAGTAAGATGCTCAAGTGGCAGCTTGAAAACTATGGAGCAGTTGCAACATTTATGAATGTCGTGCCTCCTATGATCTTCGGTTGGATAGTATTCGGGGAAATTAGCTTCCAATCAACATTTGCAGGATTATTTTTTGCAGGTGCTGGTAGAGCATTACAGCAGCAGATGACATTTTGTGTTAACTCGGTCTGCCATATGATTGGTACAAAGAAATATGCAAATGACAGCTCATGTGATGTCTGGTGGCTCTTCTTTTTATTATTAGGTGAGAACTGGCATAACTTCCATCATGCATTTGGTAGAGATTACCGTAATGGTCATAAGTGGTATCATGCTGATGTTCACAAGTGGATCATATACATGATGTTAAAGGTTGGATTAGCTCGTGATTTGGTCATAACTCCAAATGCTAGAATAGAAGCTAAAATGGTTGAAATGCATTCAAACATGAGAAGTGATTGGCAGAAGAAGCTTGAAAATGTTGAAGAAATCGCTGAGAGACTTGCTGTGTTAGCTAAACAAAAGATAAGTGCTATGGAGAAGTCTGCTTCTGAGATGGCTGACTCAATGGCATCAAAGGCAAAGCAGAGATTTAAGAAACTAGAGGAATCAGCTGAGAATCTATCGAGAGGAATTAAAACTGTTGTTGAGCATTCAGAGATGATTTCAGCTAAAATAGTTAATGAAAAGATCAGACAGCTAAAGATGCTGAGAAAACTAGCTGCTAACCTAGGATTAACAATATAGTTTAATATGATAAAAAAAATCATAGTAGTGCTTGCTGTAGCGGCTGTCCTCAGCGGCTGTGGCGGACCAGCAAAAAGAAATAGCTGGCAAAATGAAAAAGACTTCAAAAAACGCAGAACAATTTACTATAACGAATTTGTAGAGAGTGGCGGTATGATGAAGGATGACTCAGGTGATCAAATTAACCCATTGAAAAAGGAAATACAAAATGCTCTGAATCAAGGCAGAGTTATAAATCAAATAGGATAAAAATTGTGTTATACTTGCAAGGAATGAAAAAAGATTACAGAAATGAATCACATCGTACTTGCAAGAAAATACCGTCCTCAGACCTTATCTGACATAGTTGGACAAGATGTCTTAGTCCAAACCATAAGAAATGCATTAAAACTCAATAGACTCCCACAGGCAATCTTACTAACTGGCACGAGAGGCATAGGTAAAACTACCACTGCAAGGATCATCGCAAAATACTTAAATTGCTCAGAAATCATATCTTCAAAGGCTACAGAATGTTGTAATAAATGTGATAGCTGTGTTTCGATAGCAAACTGCTCACACCCAGATGTTTTAGAGTTCGATGCAGCAAGCAAAACAAGCGTCAATGATATAAGAGAGATAATAGAAAGTGTTCAATATAGTCCAATAAAATCCAAAAATAAATTCTACATCATAGATGAGGTGCACATGCTCTCTAATAGTGCATTTAATGCCCTTCTGAAGACTCTTGAGGAACCACCTGCCCATGTGAGATTTATCCTTGCTACAACAGAGGAGAATAAAATGCCTCTGACTATAATCTCAAGATGCTTGCAATTCAGGTTGAGACCAATAAAGGCACAGATAATTGCGAGGCGCTGTAATGAAGTTTTAAGCAAGGAAGGTTACTGTGCTGAGGAGGATGCAGTGGAGTTAATTGCTGGTGCTGCCAATGGTTCTATGAGAGATGCTCTGTCGATTCTTGAAGGTGCAATTGTATTCTGCTCAGATGATAGCAAAAAACTCCTTTTGGAAAAGGTAAGTGATTTACTTGGGTATAAACACCATGGAGCAATAAAGGATGCTTTCCAAATGCTATGTGAGGGGAATTTGAATGATTGTTTAAAGTCAATAAAGGATTTATATGACTTCGGAGTAGATCCAATTACTATGGCTACTGACATTCTAAATATAGTACATGAAATGACTACCAACAGCTCTCATGATGTTGATATGTCTTTTCTTCTGCGTGCATGGCATGTCATAAATGATTCAATAAGTACTATGAAGGACTCAGAAAACCAAATGATTCATCTTGAGATGTCTCTGATAAAGCTCGCATATTTAAATACAGATGAGATACCAGAGGACAAAGTCATCAACAGCAAGGTTTCTTCTGAGAACACCAGCAGTCCCAGGCACTGATGTAATTGAAATGCTTATCGCTAAATCCCATGAGGATCTCCCTGCCATCAGAAGCATAAAACTACTTAATCCAGAGAATAATTTCTTGAGGATGAAGGAGAAGCTCAGGAACTTCAACAATCTAAGGGTATTACTCGCTTATTTGCTTGATAGAGGTGAGGCAATTCTATACCATAGATTAAGTTCTGTTGTAAAAGTAATCTCTGTGGAGATTGAAGATAGAAAGATTGTGATTGATTATAAAGGAAAATCAGACATTCTGAATCAGACAAAAAACGATATGCGAAGGATTACTGGTGTTGAGTGGTCTATAGCGACACAGCAAAGTTCAGACGGAATAACTTACTCAGATTTCCTAAATACTATTGATGAATACCATCAGAAGGCTCTATTGCAAACTGATATCGTAAAATATATACTGTCAAAGTTTGATGACTTAAAAGTCGAAAAAATTACTTTAAATAATTTTCATATAAATTAATTAGTTTTTTTATGGATATAAATCAAATTATGAAAAAGGCTCAAGATCTTCAGAGCAAGATGCAGAAGGCTCAGCAGGAACTTGAAACAGTTGAAGTTAGTGGTTCTGCAGGTGGCGGTGGATTTTCTGTTAAGATCACATTAAATGGCAAAGGGATTGTAAAAAGATGTGAGATAGATCAGAGTTTGATGGATGATAAAAGCATGCTTGAGGACCTCATCACAGCAGCTTGCAACAACGCAAAGAACAGGATGGATGAGACAGTTAGCGATAAGATGAAAAGCATAGGTATTTCACCAGATATGCTTAACATGTAAATCATACAACCTCTTCTTCTGATAGCTTTTCTATAACGATGACTTTGTTGTGTCGGCGCTCGAATTTCTCATGCTCTTCTTGCGCCTCTATACACATTCTAGCTATAGATCTTGCAATTAATCTTTGTATCCCAATTTCCTCCCCTGTTTCTTCACAATATCCATAGTTTCCAGTATCGATTCTTTCAAGTGCTGAATCTATTTGATTTATCAACTTCCTTAATCTATCTCTATTTCTCAACTCAAGGCTTATGTCAGTCTCAACAGCAGCTCTATCACTCAGATCAGGCTCATCAAGTGTTTCTTCCTTAAGATGTTCTACGGTTGTTGCTGATTCTTCCTGTAACAAATTTTTCCAAGCAAGTAATTTTCTTCTAAAAAATGCTAGTTGCTTTTCTGACATGTATTCTTCATCACTGCTTGGGGTGTAAGAATCTTCAAGATGAATACTATCATATTTGTTTTCTCCATCATGATTTTGAGTTGCTATCTGCATTGTTTTAATTTTTGTAATGTTTCTTAAATTAACAATTTTGAGTATAAAACCTTAAATATTTTTTGCAATAGAAATTGCTGATTTTGAGGCAATTTTTACCAGTGAATTGAAGCAAAAATGTCCACACATTTCCTGTGCTTGCAAATCAATACCCGTGTTTAAATGCTCTAACTCATCATACATAAACTGTTTTATTTTATCGTATAAATTATTTAGTAAAGGATCTTCAACTAAATTTGTCGTTTGATCACAAATAATATTTTGTACATCCTTGAGTTGTGTATTGTAGTGATTACTAATGATGTCTTCTATACCAACTGTGAGGGTCATCGCAGTCCTCTGACCTGCAATGCCAGTTACATAACCTGAGATAAATCCTAAAAGAGACCAAACAGGCAATAAAAAACTTGGCCTCGTATTAGTTTTATTCATTAAATCCTCAAAGTATTCATAGTGTAGTACTTCACCTCCATACATTTCTTTTAATATCTTCAGTAATTCATCATAGTTATTTGTTTTATTAAAAATTTTATTAATAGCCTTGAGATGCTTTGTTGCAGCTATCTGTCCTGCATATATTTTTTTAGCACCATACTCACCGCTATGATCCACTCTAATAATTTCTTCAATGATTTTATTATTTGGTTTATCACCAGGTAAATATGATTTAATTTTTGTATTCATAAAAGTTTTGTTTATTGTTGCTGTCGTTAATCAAAACATTTAGTTTTTTGCTGTACGCTTCTTCCAGTGTTTTTGCAGATAAAAGAAATTTTTCTATTTCTTCTACCATCTTATTTTGTAAATTAGAATCTAAAAACTTTGGTTTCAAATGATGAATCACAATATTAAGAAAAAGCTTTGCTGCAGCTCTATCAGAGTTATATAGATATTCAGTAACTCTTGTGTATTCTTGTCGCCTTTCATAAAGAGTATCATCATCATATTTCGAAATTTCTCTTCCCGGTATTTTACTAAAGTTATACGCTTGGACCGTGGGCAATCCAAAGCTAAGAGTGTATAACCATCGTAATCGCAATGCCAACCTGTGCTGTCTAATTGTAAGGAATCCATGCTGTAGACATAAGTCTAATGGCTCAGCTGTTTTTCTTACCTTATGAATGCAATCATAATATATTTTTGGTCTGCCTTTTTTGTCATATTACTTGTTATTTTGTTCCTCCTACACTTAATACTAAATGATTTTTTTAGACCTCGGAAGTACCAAAGGCATTATTTTAAAATTTTTTTGACTACCATAATACATGATGATATCATACGGCTACATTTTAACCGCAAAAATAAAAAGATGGATTTTCTTACTATAAAGGCCATACACATAATATCTGTGATATGTTGGATGGCTGCTTTGCTATATCTGCCGAGGCTATTTGTATACCACTCTTCAAATACAGAAAATGACGAAATAAATAAGCTCTTCTGCTTGATGGAGAAAAGACTTATAAATTTTATCATGACACCAGCAATGGTCTTCTCAATGATTTCTGGGACCGCTATGCTCCATCTGGATCAATCTTATCTGCACTTCTGGTGGATGCATGTCAAGCTAATCTGTATAGTTTTACTGATCTTAATGCATAGGTACTTCATGGCCCTACATGATGCATTTGTTGAGGGTAGAAATCAGAAAGATCATATATTCTTTAGAAAGATAAATGAGATGCCTACTGTTCTCATGATAGTAATTGTTTTTTTAATAGTTTTGAAGCCATAGATGGAGTCATTTTCTATTGGTATAATATGTGGGGGGCCATCCCCTGAACGTGGAATATCACTCAACTCAGCAAGGTCTATAACGGATCACATAATTTCTATGGGCTTTGATGTGAAAGTTTTCTATGTAAACACTCGCCTTGAGTTCTTCTTGATTGATAGGGCGCAGCTCTATTCAAATACCCCATCTGATTTTGATTTTAAATTAAGTAGAAGTGGAAAGAAGCTACCTGATCCAACTACAGAGCTCAAGAAAGTAAATATAGTATTTCCAGTCATACATGGGAAATATGGAGAGGATGGTACTTTGCAGAGCTTCCTTGAGAGCAATAACATCCCATTTGTTGGATCAAGCAGTAATAGCTGTAAGCAGATGTTCAGCAAAAGTAATATAAATACAGTTCTCAAAAGAAATAGCTTTGATGTAACAAATTTAATTGAAATAGATACTCAGAATCCTGATGAAGTTTCAATACAAAGGTTTTTGAAAAAATTCAGAAAAGCAATTTTAAAACCAAACTCATCTGGTTCATCTATTTGCGTGTCATCTGTTTCAGACATAGATGAAGTAATGGAAGGAATAGATAAGATAAGGGAAATCGATAATAAAGCTGTGCTAGAAGAGAAATGTGAAGGAAGTGAGTTCGCAGTCATTGTTCTGCAGAAAGGTGACCCAGTTGCTCTAGTACCAACAGAAATAGATACAGATAAGCAGATCTTTGACTACAGAAAAAAATACTTGCCTACTAATACCACCAGATGGTTTTGCCCACCAAGATTCAATGAAGATATAACCCAAAAGATCATGAAGTTATCTGAAGATGTCTTTAGGATTTTTAGAATGAATGATTTTGTTAGGATAGATGGATGGCTCCTTGATAATGGTAGAGTTGTTTTTTCAGATATAAATCCAATCAGTGGTCTTGAGCAAAACAGTTTCTTATTTCAGCAGTCCTCCTGGATGGGAATGACTCATCAGGATATTCTAGAGATGATCCTTAGGAGTGCATGTAATAGGTATGGAATAGATTTTCCTACAAAAAAGTTTTTAGCTGGGTTCAAACCAGTATATGTCTTATTTGGTGGAGATTCTGCTGAAAGGCAAGTTTCTCTCATGAGTGGTACAAATGTTTGGCTGAAGCTTCTTAGCTCAAAGAATTTCAAACCATTACCTTGCCTACTTGATGGTGAAAATGTTTGGTATTTACCATATCAGTATACAATGAACCATACAGTAGAAGAAATAAAAGACAATTGTGAGGATGCTTCAAGAATCACTAAATCCTTGGAAGATTATAAGAATGATATCCAGCAGAGATTAGGTCTTAATGCCAATCTAGAGATGCCTCAGAAAGTTGCTGTGGAAGAATTTTTGCAAGATGTTAAGAACAATAATGGTTTTATTTTTCTAGCTCTACATGGAGGCATTGGAGAGGATGGTACTATCCAAGGTCTTCTTGAGAGCCATAATATTAAATATAATGGATCTGACTCATCAACTTCATCCCTATGTATGAATAAATATAATACAGGGAAAATAACAGTGGAGGGAATAGAAAGCTTAAAGAAAATTCTTTGCAGAATTGAGAATGGAAAACTTATAACTGATGGTATAAAAGTTACCTTTGATTTATTGTCAAGTAAATTACTTGGTTATAAGTTCATCATTAAACCTTGCAGTGATGGATGTTCTGCTGGGGTAATTAAATTGGCATCACAGGGTGATATCGATAGGTATGTTGAGTTCATTTCTTCTAGTGAGATATCAATACCTGCTGGAACTCTAAGTGATCAAGAGAATATTGTTGAACTTCCTAAGGATAGTCATGAGTATATCATTGAGGCATTTATTGAGATTGATGAGATAAAAGCTACAGATGATAAATTGATTATTGAGGAGAAATCTGGATGGGTTGAGATGACTGTTGGGATAACAGAATCAATGGGAAAATATCACTCTCTTAATCCAAGTATTACTGTTGCTGTGAATTCGGTATTGAGTGTTGAGGAGAAGTTTCAAGGAGGTACTGGTATTAATCTCACACCTCCTCCTAATGAGATAATCTCAAGTAGTCAGCTTAAGATTATTAAAGCAGCCATTGAGAACTGCGGTAAGGCATTTAAAATAAAAAATTATGCAAGGGTTGATATATTTTTCAATAGGATTACAAACAAGATTATTCTGATTGAAATCAATACTCTTCCTGCCTTGACACCATCAACTGTGATATTTCATCAGGCACTTTCAGAGGATAACCCTATGTATCCGATTGAGTTTCTTGAAAGCTTGATTTTGAATAGGATTTCAGAGTGAGTTTTTTTGTGGTATAATAAACTTCGCTAAATAAAAAAATTTCGAAAAGAAAATGTCAAAAAAATCAAAAGGATCAAAAAACGATGCTAAAAACCGTAGAAGTGGTGCAGCTGCAAGACTATTTAATGGTCAGGAGCTTGAGCCAATAATGTATGACGGAAGTGCGCTAAAACAGGGTAAATACATGGCTGCGAGATATAAAGATAAAACAAAGGGTGATAATCTGATTGTTGATGCGAAAGGCATGCCAATACCATATGCAAGATTCCAAACAGCTAATTAATCGATAGGGGGATTTCCCCCTATTTTTCTTTTTCAGACGTCAAGTGCACCTTTTTTCCATTCGTAGATAAATCCGATTGTGAGTATGATGATGAAGAGCATCATTGAAATGAAGCCTGTCACACCTATTTGCTTGAGGACTATGGCCCACGGAAAGAGGAAAGCGATCTCGATGTCGAACACGATAAAAAGCATTGAAACCAGATAAAACCTAACGTCAAATTTCTTTCTAGCACTACCAAAGCCTTTGAATCCGCACTCATACTGAGAATTTTTTGCAATGTAGGATTTCCTCATGCCAGTTACTATAGGCACCAAAACTATCAGCATACCTAGCGATAGCGCGATTCCTATGAGTAAAAGTGCAGGAAGATAAGAATTAATAATTTGCGCGTTTAACATTTATGCAGTTCAAAACTTTTATGTCCGGAATTATAACATTATTTAACATGAGGATGCAAGGGAAATATTGGTAGCGAAGGAGGGATTCGAACCCACGACCTCCGGATTATGATTCCGCTGCTCTGACCAACTGAGCTACTTCGCCAAAATTTTTTTTGTTGTAAATATGTTTTTTACGTACAAAATACTGGATCAGTATAAATCAATCATTAAAATTTTGCAAGTGATCTTGTGAATTCAAAGCATTAAAGTTGATTGAACATGTGTGTTTTTTATAAAAGATTTTGACTATGATAAGTATTATAAAATAAATGAATTGCAAGTTCAAGGATTTTTTTATACATACTAATATCATCTTGTAATATATGTTTTTAGTGCTTGCGCTATTAGTTATTGAATGTTACTATTTAATGTGAGAAAAGTTTCAAAATGTTTTTCTGCAGTTGCTGTGAGTGGCTGTTTAAAAAATGAAACACAAAAATAACGGCAAAAACCAAACAACAGCCGCTATTTTTGTTATGAGAAGTTCTTTATGCTTTTACGAACACACAAAAAACATACGAATTGTAACATATGATAGATAACAAGGCAACACCTAAAAATGAATATTCAGATATTTTTACGTCGGGATTAGTTTTGAGTGGGCTAAAAACCCTTTCTAATTTTAGTAATAACGATGCTAAAATTCTTAAATATATAGAGAAGAGAGGTGTTTTCGAAGATGACTTTTATAGAGTTCATGCAAAAATAAAGAAAGAAAATCTTTTTACAAACACTTGGAAGTCAATTATCGAATCTAAAAAAGATTTTTTTACAGACTTTATTTTAATTAAAGGGGGGATAATTTACGGTTTTATTGCACATAAAAGTGATTTTTGTGACGATTTTTTTGAAAAGTGTCTTTGGAGGTATAGCAACTTATTATGCAAAGAATTTTATAAGCAGTAATGCCAATTTTTTTGATTTCGCATTTGGCTTCTACTCGACAGTTTTTGGTTTGAAAATTGCAGCAGATA
The DNA here is from genome assembly GCA_023263785.1 of Rickettsiales bacterium. GTDB lineage: Bacteria > Pseudomonadota > Alphaproteobacteria > Rickettsiales > Midichloriaceae > JALQUO01. The sequence goes on from JALQUO010000001.1 coordinate 567,027, forward strand.
AAGAAATTGAATCTCTATATAATGAACTAAGTGAGACTAATCTTGAAGGTTCTGTTATGGGTTGTGATATTTAAAATATAGACATTAAAATAAATTATTGATATCATTCCTGTAAAGAATATAAAAAGTATTTTTACATCAAATTTGATAGAAAAAGTAATTTTAATTTTTCAATTGTAAATATGATAAATAACAAAAAACTTACTAAAATCGCCCTTGTTGGTAGTGGTAACATAGGTGGAACTCTCGCACACATCATAGCAAATGAATCGCTTGGGGAAATAGTATTACTTGATAGAACTAACCTTGTTGCTCAAGGGAAAGCTCTCGACATAGCACAATCTATGGCTGTTTGTGGTAAGACTGTTAAAATCTCAGGTACTTCAGAATATGAGGGCATAGAAGGTGCCGATGTTGTAATAATTACTGCTGGCGTTGCAAGAAAGCCTAATATGAGTAGAGATGATTTGCTTAATATTAATGCTGAAGTTATGCAGACGGTTGCAGAAGGAGTAAAAAAATATGCACCCAATGCATTTGTAATAGTCATCACAAATCCTCTTGATGTAATGGTTTATGCGTTCCAAAAGCTAAGCGGGTTGCCACATGATAAAGTTGTTGGAATGGCGGGAGTTCTTGATTCTGGTCGTTTTAAACACTTTTTAAGACTTGAACTAGGTATAGCTGAAAGCGAGATCGATACAATGGTCCTTGGTGGGCATGGCGATACAATGGTCCCTCTGGTTGACTATACTTCAATAAGCGGCATTCCTTTAAGAGTTTTACTAAATAATGGTACAATATCTCAAAAGCGTTTAGATGAAATAATCCAGCGTACTAGAGATGGCGGTGCAGAAATTGTTAAATTATTACAAACTGGTTCTGCATATTACGCACCAGCAGCTGCAGCAGTTGAGATGATGAAGGCATATTTATTTGATCAAAACAGATTGTTACCTTGTTGTACATTTTTGAGAGGTGAATATGGTGTCAACAACCTCTATGTTGGGGCTCCTGCTGTTATTGGAAGCAAAGGAGTTGTAAAAGTTATTGAAGCCCCTCTAAACCAAGATGAAAAAATTCAGTTTGCAAAATCAGTCGATGCTGTTAAAGAATTAGTGGGTGCATTAAAGATATGATTTTAACTGAGTAAGTTTTGTATTGCATGTAAAAAGTTTTTTGGTTATCATCAGAGATGTTTTTTATTCGTGCTTTATAAGGCAGAGCAACTATAATTTGTAAGAAAATAATTTATATATGGCAGTAACACTTAATGAAGTTAGGCTAATAGGGAATGTTGGAAAGGATCCTGACATAAGAACGACTCAAGATGGCAAGGAGGTTGCTAGTTTTACTCTTGCGACATCAGATGTCTGGAAAAATAAACTGACAGGAGAGAAAAAAGAAAGAACTGAATGGCATAAGATAGTTGTCTTTATACCGCAGCTCGTGTCAGTCATAAAAAACTATGTGAAAAAAGGCACCAGACTGTATATCTGTGGATCTCTACAAACAAGAAAGTGGCAAGATCAGTCAAATATTGACAAATATATAACTGAAATTTTGTTGCAATCACATGACAACAAGCTAATGCTCCTATCAGGAACAAATAAGGAAGAAAATGGGGTTGTGAAGTCAGATGATGATTACGACGATGACATACCTTTTTAGAAAAAATTAGTTCTAGGTAGTTCCAAAAAAATAACTTTAGAACTTCAGAACTATAGCTCTTGCAGTTGATGGTGAAAGAACCTTTCTGAAGGCATCATTTATTTTGTCGAATGAGAATTCTGAAATATCACATGGGAAGGGAGTTTTAGAATGGATTGACATTACTTCATCAGCAGTCAAAACAAGTTCATTCCTAATGCTTTTATAGTGGAGTATTGAAGGTGCTGTGAAAAAAAGTGACTTTTTTGCTATCAGAGATGTTTGGAGGTCTTGAATGATGTTCAGATGGTCAACGATGACGCCAGAAACGGTCAAATAGTCAACTGCTTGCTCAAAAGAAGTTGGATTAAGACCCGTGTAATAAACATGACAACCAAGGTTCTTAGTTGCATTCATGATGTCTTTTTTGATATCTTGGCTATTCGAGTGCACAACAACATCACAAACATCCTGTGATATTTCAGAATTCTCAGACGTAATCCCAATGACAAAAGCACCGCGCTGCTTAGCAAATAGACCTATTGCAGCGTTTGTTGGATTATGAATATTATCAACAAGAGCATTTATACCGCCGCGCACAATGAAAGCCCTAGCTGTTGCCATATGTCCAACACATCCTCTGTAGAAAAGCGCAGGTGCAAGACCTTTTGCAATATTATCTTGAACTTTAATTAGTGTTGACTGATTGACCACCCTATACTCGCAAAAAGCACCTGGAACAGCGCAATAAAAAACTCTGTCTCCAACATTTAACCAAGTAATGCCATCACCAATCTTCATTACCTCACCCTCAGCCGCATGTCCTAACCTTGTCAATTTGTGAAACTTCGCATCCACAACATCAACATCACTCATTGAAATTGATGTCTGACGAATCAGCACCTCATCAGGAGACAGAGTATCCTTGATTTGTTCATTTATTATTTCAAATACACCTTCTTCAGGTTTGAAAATTGCGACTTTTGACTGCATATAATTTTTAAACTTTCATGATTTCTTTTGATTTTTCATCAAGGATTTCGTCTGCCTTTTTTGTATGATTATCTGTACTCTTCTGGACTTTTTCTGAGAGATTTTTCAGGATGTCTTCAGAGATCTTTTTATCCTTTTCCAATTTCTTCAGAGTATCCATTGTATCGCGTCTAACATTCCTGATTGCTATCTTCGCAGCTTCACAGTATTCACCAGCCTTCTTCACTAACTCTCTTCTTCTTTCTTCTGTTAAATCAGGTATAGGTACTCTCACCACGTTTCCATCTGATGCAGGATTTAAACCTAAGTCTGAGTCACGGATTGCTTTTTCAACTGACTTTGCTAGTCCCTTGTCCCACACCTGCACAACTAAAAGCCTTGCTTCTGGTGCTGATACACTTCCAACCTGATTGATTGGAGTAAAATTACCATAGGCCTCAATTTTTATAGAATCTAAAAGTGATGGGCTTGCACGGCCTGTCCTGAGACTATTTACGTTGTGCTTCATTGAGTCGAGACTTTTCCCCATTTTATTTTCCATTTCATTGAAAAGACTTTGGATTTCCTGTTCTGATGCTGGACTGGACATAAAATTATATATTTTGTTTTTATTAGTTGTTTAATATTTTTGTATGTATTATACACCATAATTATCATAAGAAACGTTTTTTTTAAGTGAAATGAGAAGTATTAATTCAGAAGCAGAGCTCATTGAAATTGTCGCTGGAATGAATCAGAAAGCATTCAGGGCTAAGCAGATTTTCGATTGGATATATAATAAAGGATGTAAGGATTTCCATCTTATGACTGACCTTCCAGCTGATCTGAGGGATAGTCTATCTCAAGCCATTTTAATACCACGACTTCAAAATAAAAAGGAGTTAGTTTCAAGAGATGGAACGATGAAATGGCTGCTGACGCTAGATGATAAAAATGAAATAGAAACAGTTTTTATACCAGAGAATACAAGAAGTACAGTATGTGTTTCATCTCAGGTTGGTTGCACTCTGACATGTAAATTCTGTCACACAGGAACTCAGCCACTAGTTAGAAATCTCACGGCGAACGAGATAGTCTCACAGGTGATGCTTGTGAAGGATAAGATAGATGATTGGCCTGTAGTAAATGAAAGAAAGCTTACAAACATAGTCTTTATGGGAATGGGTGAGCCAATGCTCAACTATCAGAACGTTATTGATGCAATCAAGATCCTTATGCATAAGAATGGTTTAGGATATGGAAAGAGAAGAATAACTGTCTCAACCTCTGGGCTGATTCCTCAAATGGAAATGTTAGCAACTGATGTTGGTGTGAGACTAGCTGTATCATTGCATGCAGTAAGAGATGATTTACGAAATGAGTTAGTTCCAATCAACAAAAAATATCCAATAAAAGATTTAATAGAAGCTTGTAAAGATTACTCAGAATCAACTGGCAAAGATAGAATAACCTTTGAGTATGTGATGCTTGATGGAGTGAATGACAGTGACAGCGATGCAAAGGCACTCGTATCATTACTCAAAAATATCCCATCAAAAGTAAACCTCATACCATTTAATCCATGGCCTGGATCTCCCTATAAATGCTCATCAAAAGACAGAATTAGAAGATTTGCCGAAATAGTTGAGAAAGCTGGATACATGGCGCCTGTCCGTGTTACAAGAGGACAGGACATCATGGCAGCATGTGGGCAGTTAAAATCAGACAGTCAAAAACTAAGAAAGCCTAAGATTTCTTAGGATAAAATCTTTTCTTTTTGAAATGTTTTGGTTGCTCTTTTTGTACTTTGAAGCTTTTCATTGAGACGACATTTATAATTGTGAGGAAACTGAAGCCGCAGAAGCATACAACAGCAGCAAGCATTTCACTTCCATATTCATCATATATTAGAATTGTCGCATAAATCATCAGAACTGCTAAGATTGAACTTAGGAGCTGCCCAAACCTATATATACTTGTAATGTTTTTTATTTTCCGCATCTCAAGCTTGTGTCTATGCTCTTGCTCTTTTACTATCATAACTCCAAGTTTTTCTGTGATACCAGGGGAGACTTCCTCATAGCTTTCAAGCGTTGTTGGATGTGGCAAGATTGATATTGTCTTAGATATTTCAGGAGATTGTTTATGTTCGAAATACTCTGAATATTTATCATTTTTTACCTTGTAAATTTTTTTCTCTTTTTTCATTAGTCTTTTCTATTCTCATTATTACTTTGTTAATATCAGTACATATTTTAGTCTCAATGTTGCTTTGATCTTTTATTGTTGTTAACTTATGTGTTTTAGGAAAGATCCTAAGAATGTTAAAAAATGATTCTAAAAATCTGATCATCATGAGTATTCTTATTTTTTATTAAAATTTGAGACTCAACATTCCAACAGAGCTTTTTAGCTGTTGAATTTGTTAATATTTTTTATATACTTCAAGTCTACTTATATCATATTTTATTAGCTTTCGTAGCTCAGCTGGACAGAGCATCGGATTCCTAATCTGAAGGTCGCAGGTTCGAATCCTGCCGAGAGCACAATCATTTTATCTTCGTGCATTTTTACAACAAGCTTTGCAATATTACTACTAAGATATTATTTTGATGTTTGTAAGTGTTTATGTAGTATGTGATAATCATTTTGTATACCAAACAACAATACAATATACATATGAGTAAAAAAACCCTCGTCAAAAATTTGCAGAAATATTTCAAGCTGCAAAAGAACAATGTGAATTATCTAAGCCGAATCTAGGAATAGCAGCTGGAATCAAATGTGCACCTACTATGTCTCAAATTGCTACTCTGAGAGATGCTCTGAATCCACAAGAAAGAGATATTGCACTTGAAAGAGCTGAAGGATCTACAAATAAACATATTTTATCAGCACATTCAGCTGTGAAACCTCAAGATTTAGAAAACTACAAGAATAAACTAAAAGTTGTAGAATGGCTTTCTAACCATGATATCTCGCTCGCACAAGCAAAAGCCTTTAAAGAACTAGCTTTATCTGGGGCTACAGTAGGAAGAGATATACAGCCTGTCTTAGCTTCGAAATTTAATGAAAAAGAGTTTTATTTACATACTAGAGGTCTATTTGGAAATGATGCAGACGATATATATGCTATACGTTCATTGCCAAAAAGCACAACTGAACAAGAATTACAAGACGCTATTGATGGGAAGGCTGTTACCAAACTAAATCAAACACAGAGAGATCTTGTTAAAAAACTCGGTACAGCATCTACAGACCATATTGAACTTACTCCTGCTGAGATGATATATTTTCGTGATGCAAGAAAAGAAATAAAATTATCTGATGTAAGAAATTTAGAAGCTTATATTAAGAATAATTTTGAAGATGAAAATGCTGAGCTACCAGAAAATGATGTACTAGCTTGTTTCCAAAAAGATTCATCAAAAAACCTTTCTGGATATAATTATGATGAAAAGGCTTTAGACTTAGTATTGCCAGAAGGTGAACTTGCTTCTAGAACTCCTGCTGAATTCCAAGCGTTTCATGATGTAGGTGTAGCGTTTTCTGCAGATGTTGCAGCATTGACACCAGCTCATTTAGACAAAATTAAAGGTCTTGTGGAGGGTAATGAGCTTACAGCCGCAGCTCTAACTGCAATCGCTGCATTTAAAACTGCAACTGCAACCGCAGACGATGTAATAAATGTTGCTGAGCTTGTTAAAGCTGGCATTGCAACAAGTGATATTAAAACTGGTTTAAGTGCACAAGGTGTTGCTGCAAATCAAGCTATAACATTTACAACAAATGGTGTAAGTAAAGTTCTTGATGCTGCAAAAGTTACTGCAACTCTCATAGCTGCTAAAAACTCATGGGATGGACAAGATACTACTTTAAAAACAATTAAAACAAAAACTTTTGTTGAGGCAGTTAACGATCTAAAAGCTGCAAGCTATGCAGATAATAAAATAATTGCAGCTAGTGGAATACAAAGTGATAAGGCTATTTCAACAGACGATTTAAAAACTGTTATTCAAAAATTCAAAAATATCACTAATGGTGATACTACAGAAACCCAAATAGCTAATGTTAGAGCCGCATATAATACAGAAATGGATAAGAATGTAAATATCAGAAATTTAGTTGATATCGCAGAAGTTGATGCATCAAATCCAAGTGAAGTTGAAAGAAGTGTTCAAAAAGCATTCTTAACTGCATATGCAGGATCAAATCCATCAGTGTCTTCACTTGAAGCAGCAGCAACAGCAGCAGGAGGTAAACCATCTGAAGTATTAGAAAAAGTTAGAGAAGCTTTAAGAGAAGATGATGCAACAATTGAGTCTTTAAAAATAGCAGCTTTGAAAGCGTATAAAGATGCAGATCAATGTACTTCTTATAAAGCAGTTGGTAAGCTTTTAGGTGTTGTAAAATCACAAAAAGACTTACTACCAACTGAATTTTTTCATGGTATAAAAACTCTTGATGTATCACACATTGCAGGATTATCAGGAACTTGCTCAATTGCACCAGAATTTGCTAATTTGATTATGAAATTATATGGTAGGGATGATGGAGTTGAGACAAATTGTAACTTGAAACAGAGTTTCGGAAGTTTTATAGGTACAAAAAGAGAAGTAGAAAGTGAAACACCTGATGCTGATATTAAAGAAGTTCTTTTTGATTTACATGATATATATGTGGAAAAGGCTTAGTTACAGAAGCTGATGTAAATAAAGCTTTAGGTAAGTGTGATTCTTTCGTGAAAGTCTTTGAGTTTTTTGCAAGTGTTGACCATGAACCATATGTCAAAGACATTAATAGTGCTTTTGTCAATAGCACAGTCGATAAGGCTCAAGAAGCCCTCATGGAATATATGGACAACAAGGATGCTAAGTTGTCAGATTTAGCTGCAAGTGCAGTAGTAGCTCTTGAAGAGAATTTAGGAATTAAGGACAAAACTGATTTAACTGATTTCAAAGCATTTGATATAATACCAGATGAAGTTGTAGGAGGTTTATTTGATTTTGCAGCAGCAACATTTTGTAAAGGTTATGGATTCGGTCCTTTCAAAAAACCTTGTGACGATTTCACAGCCTTTAAAGTTCAGAATCGTGATAAAGATGGTAACGAGATTGTATGTCCTGAATCAGATAATACGATTGCTGGAATTATCACAGGTACAGTTATAGGAAGTGCAACTTTAGCACTACTTGCAAAAAAAGCAGCTGATGTTTATGGAAAATGGGGCGATGCTGCCTTAGCAAAAGATTTCAAGCTAGACACTGATAATTTTGCTCTTACTAGTGTAATGTCAGATACTGACTCTGTTATTAACAAAGAGCTAGTATTCAGTCCTGCAGGTGTTGCAAAACTTGCTCTGAAAGATATTGTAGCTAAGAAAGATAGTTGTACTCTTACAAAAGCTAAAGTAGAATTCCAAGTTCCTATTACTTTTGAAGGATCTATTTGTTTCACAGGAAAATTTGATGATGAATTATATATGAGATCTAAAGATTCTAAAGGTAAAATCCTTAAAGAATTCAAATCTGAAGGTTTCGATAAACCTACAAATTCTTGTGATAAATTTGTTACAACTGCAGTCAAGTGGTGTTTTGCACAAAAAGAATACGACTATAAAGGCGCGTTTGAACTAGATATTAAAACTGGTGGAACTGGTTTCTTTGATGGTGAATTCGACCTGATTAGTGCATAAATCACTACAAATGTGTTCTGACTCATTTATGGGTCTGAACATACATTGGAAGTAAATGAAATAAACAAGCTTGTTTTATCTTGATTCTTCTTGACTTTTATCTGTAAATTGTGATACTGGTTATTGTTCAAAATAACAGTAAAATAATTTTAACTGAAATGTATAGTGTAATCGAACAGGGTGCAAAACAGTACATGTGCACTGTTGGTCAGGTGATAAAAGTCGAAAGAGTTGAGTGTCCTGTTGGTGAAGAATTCACAATCAATAAGATTCTATGTGTAAATGGAGCACAATCGAACTCATCTGTTGTCAAGGCCAAAGTCCTATCTCATTCTAAAACAGAAAAGGTGATAATCTTCAAAAAGAAAAGAAGACACAATTATCGCAGAAAAAGAGGTCATAGACAGAATATCTCTGTAATAAGAATAACTGAAATTAAAGAATAAACGAAAATTTAATAGGTAATAACTAATGGCAACGAAGAAAGCTGGCGGTAGTACCGCCAATGGTCGCGACTCTGCTGGTCGTAGATTAGGTGTTAAAAAGTTTGGTGGACAAACAGTTATCCCTGGTAACATAATCATCAGACAAAGAGGCACAAAGTATAAAGTTGGTGAGAATGTTGGACTCGGAAAAGATCATACAATCTTTGCTCTTGTTTCAGGTAGAGTTAGATTTTCACATAAAAAACACAATGGTTTCGAAAGAACATTTGTGAACGTCGATGAGGAATAGTAGCTGTTTTTACAGCTTACTTCTTTTCTGCTAATTCGATCTCTCTATTTATCTTAACTGTTCTTAAAATACCAATCACTTCTGGATTCTTAACGTCCTTTGCAACTTGTATAGGGGTTTTATTCTTATTATTCTTAGTATTCAGACTTGCACCATGGTTTAGAAGTAATGAGATCATTTTGATATCCTGACACTTTATAGCTATTATCAGAGGTGTATCACCATCTGCACCAACGTCATCCTTTATGTTAACATTAGCACCATTCTGCAAGGCGTATTGCACTGCACCATATGCACTAAGTCCAACAAAGTCGATCAAAGCTTTATTTATGTCTTGGTAGTTAGCAGCCATCACTGTTGCTGTTTTCTTCATGTGGGATTTCATATACTCAGATGCTCTGTTGCCTTTTTTATCCCTAATAGTTGGATCTATTCCAGCAGATAATAGTACTTCAACGGCCTGCGCATTACCAAGGAGGGTTGCTACATGTAGAGCAGTCTGACCATCGAAGTTTGTTTTCTGTAGGTCAGCGCCGTGCATTATGAGGGCTCTCAATGCTTTAATCTTATTGAGCTTTATTGCATACATTACAGGTGTATATCCTGTTGAGACTTCTTGAGCATTTATGTTGGCTCCTTTTTGTACAAGAGATTTAATACCTTGTATGTCATCACTTTTTACAGAAGAAAACAAGAGATCAGTATATTCCTGTTGATAGAATACTTTTGGTAGATGTTTGTTGCTTTCACTATATTGCTTCTTGCTAATCTGTGGAGGTAAGATAACTGTGTTGTGATCATATATAGGTCTGTTATATAGATCGGAATCCAACATCATTTCTTCTATTATAATCTCTTCTTCAATTGCATCATCTTGCTTGACCTTTTGAGCATGATGTACATCATGTTTTTTATTTTCGGTTTTATGATTTGTATGATGTTGAGGAGTAGGTGCTGTCTTTTTATGTGTTTGTGCTTTTTCCTCCTGAGGCTTAGGTTGTTGTACTGCTTCTTGCTTCAGAGGAACTGGTATTGCAATGTTGGAAGTACTAACAGGGGAGGTGGCCTTTGTGATATCTATCTCTTTTTCCTCCTGAGGCTTAGGTTGTTGTACTGCTTCTTGCTTCAGAGGAACTGGAATACTAATCTTTCTCTCAGGTGACACTGGGATCGGCAAAGGCGTTGCAGCTAGTTTCGCATTAGGATTCTTAGAAATATTATTGGAATCTTGAGTTAGGAGTTTTGTTAAGTCCTGACTATTCAGATTCATTGTAGCATTGGAATCTATATATATTGTTTTTGATTCAGCACTTGCTTCTGAGCTGATGATCAACAAAACACTAATCATTTTCAACCAACTGCTTTTAATGAAAAAATCTCTAAAAATCATAATTCGAATTATTTCTCTGTTTTGTTTTTATAATAATTACAAAGGTCTGTAACTTTACAATCATCACATAAAGGCTTTCTTGCTTTGCAAATATATCTCCCATGTAAAACAAGCCAATGATGTGCTTCATTTCTGAATCTTTCTGGCACTATTTTCATCAATGCGAATTCAGTGTCATGAGGGGTTTTTGTATTGCATAGTCCAATTCTATTACTAACCCTAAACACATGAGTATCAACAGCAATGGTTGGATGATTGAATGCAGTGTTAAGAATAACGTTTGCAGATTTCCTTCCTATTCCTGGGAGCTCTACTAACTCCTCAAATGAGTTTGGGACTTCTCCACTGTATTTTTCCAACAATACTTTGCTTGTTGCAATAATGTTTTTAGCCTTATTATTGAAATAATTAATGGATTTTATATACTGTTTTAAGCTTTCCTCCCCAAGATTAATCATTTGTTGTGGAGTTTTTGCAACTTTAAAAAGCTCTGGTGTTATTTTATTTACCATTTTGTCTGTAGTTTGTGCAGATAAAACAACTGCGACAAGCAGTGTATATGGTGAAGTATATTCTAACTCTATTGCAGGAGATTTGTTAACCTCTGCAAATCTTTCAAATAACTTCTCTACATTTTCATTAGAAATCATATATATAAGTATATAAGATATATTTGGTTCAATAGTTTACTTTTCAGTCAAAGAATAGTCAAATTTATAATGTCAGGTTTATTAGTTGTTATAACAGGTGGGATAGGAAGTGGGAAATCATTTGTAATGAAATATCTTGAGAGCCTAAGATATTATACAATATATACAGATAAGATAGCTCACGAAGTAATTAGCAGTAAAGAATTCCTTACTGCTGCAAGTAATCATTTAAAAAGAAATATAACAATTAAAGACATCAAATCAGAAATAGAAAATAACAACCAATTTTTGGATTTCATTGAAGATTTTGTACATCCAGCAGTTCAAAGAATTAGAGATGAAATGATAGAAAGCGCTTTGAAAGACAATAATGTTGTCTTTGTTGAGATTCCTTTGTTTTTTGAAAAGAAGTTGAGAGATAGCTTGTTAAAATACGGTAAGGTTTTTGTGGTATCGACCATATGTGGCATAGAGGAACAAATCCTGAGAGCCAAAACAAGGAATGTGAATCTTTCTGATAAAATGCTTAACCTTATTATTGCAAGACAAACTTCCGATGATGTGAGAGTTGCTGGAAGTGATTTCATAATATATACATATGGGGAAAATAAAGTCATAAAAGACATCAACAAACTTAACAAGGAAGTCCAAAAGCTTCTGCGATCATTATAAAACACCACAATGAGTGATATCATCGAAATCGTATTAGATATAGAAACAACGGGCTTAAGCTTAAGTAAAGGGCATAGAATAATTGAAATAGGCTGTGTTGAACTAAAAAATAGAAGAAGAACGGGAAGGATATTTCATAGATATATAAATCCGCAGAGAAAAATAGATCCAGAAGCTATTAGTGTGCATGGAATAAAAGATGAATTCCTCACTGATAAACCAACCTTTTCAAAAGTTGCTCATGAGTTGAAGGAGTTTCTAAATGCTACTGGAAATTCATTCATTGTTGCTCATAATGCAATAGGTTTTGATATGAAGTTTATCAACCATGAGTTTGCACCATGTGGGATAGAACCAATACAACAAAATAGAGTAATTGACTCTCTATTAATAGCTAGGAAAAAGTTCCCAGGGAGCCCTGTTAGTTTGGATGCTTTGTGTAAGAGATTTGACGTTAGTTTAGCAGATCGTACCAAGCACGGAGCACTTTTAGATGCCGAATTGCTAACATCTGTATATATTTTAATGCAAGGCCCCATACAAAGTGAAATATTACTTGAAGCTTTACAAAAACAATCTTATTATAATGAGGCATTGATAATTCAGTCGTGTAATGAAAGAACTTTTCATTTGTCTGAGACCGATGTAATAATGCATAAAAGTATGTTACAAAAGGTAAAAGAGCCTTTATGGTTAAAAAAGTTTAACAGTAAAAAATAAGCTTTAAATAAATAACAAAATAATAAAAAGAATATGAATACAGTTAGAGAAGTGCTTGTAGTTGAAGATAACTACGATATATGCGAAATGATAAGGGATATCTTAGGCGAACAAGGGTATAATGTAACTATTGCAAGAAACACAAAAACGGCTCTAGAGGCTGCAGAAAAAATAAAGCCTCATTTGATAATACTGGATATATGGCTAGAAGGAAACCATCTGGATGGCATAGGTTTACTAAAGAAGTTGAAACAGATGTTCAACGAGGTTCCAATAATAATGATAAGTGGTCACGCAAATGTCGAATTAGCCGCTTCAACTATAAGATTTGGCGCATATGATTTTATAGAAAAACCTTTTAAAGCTGAAAAGCTCTTAATAGTTGTAAAAAGAGCTTTGGAAGCACGTGATCTAATGGAAATAAATACTTACCTACAACATAATCCTGGTTTAGGTTCTTACTATAAAATATCAAGTGGTACATCCAAAGCAGCACAAAAACTCAGACAAGAAGTAAAAGCAATCGCAAACTCAAACTGTAGAATTATAATAAGTGGAGAAATAGGCTCCCAACCCTCTCTAATAGCAAAGGAAATTCATGAAAACTCCCCAAGGTCACAAAAGCCATTCATAACATTAAGCACTACATGTAATGGTAATTATGATGAACTAAACAGAATTATTTGTGGCACTGATAACGAACAATCAATTTTTGAAAGAGCGAGTGGTGGCACTTTGGTTCTAGAGAATCTCCACACAATACCATTAAATATACAGAGCAGAATTCTTGATGCTTTACAAAGAGATTCCATAACAAGAAATGACAAAACAATAAAGTTTGATGTAAGAGTAATTGGAACATTTGAGATTGAAAAAGACTCAGAAGTAGTTGATTTTGTTAAGAGCCGTTTGCTAAATGAAATGTTATACCATAGGTTGAATGTCAAGAATTTACAAATACCAGGCTTAAGATCAAGAGTAGACGACATAATTCATCTCTTTACATTAGCAATTAAAAGTCAGCTAGATAAGTTTTCAAAGGTCAATATCGAATGCCTCAAGCATGCCTTAACTTCATATAATTGGCCGTGCAATACTCAAGAGCTTTGTAACACTGCAGAGTACACTCTGATAATGATGAAAATGACAAACTCAGATACAATTACAATTGATATGTTGCATCCTAATATTCTTGGAATTGTTAAGAGTGATTTTGCTAGTTTTGCGAACATCACAGAATATCTCGATAAGGACTATAAGAGCGCTAAAAGACATTTTGATATAGAATATATCAAAGCACAGCTAAGACGTTTTTCTAACAACGTTGCAAAGACAGCAAGGTTCATGGGAGTTGATAGGGCGGCACTATACAGAAAGATAAGATCATTATTAGGTCTGCAAAAATCAGGCGATAAAAAAATTGTACATCTTATAAGTAAAGAGATAGAAAAAAACAAAAAAACGAAGGAGCAGTAATGTAACTGTTGAATTTTTAGAATTTACAGAATATAAAGTTTGCTTATATATACATCTTTGTGCTATAAATTTTAAATGCAGAGCACAGAAAAGTTCTGCAGCAGAGCACATAAACATATAAAAAACAGTAACTTATGCATATGATCATAGAAGCATTTCACATTCTCCCACTTTACTTAATCGTTCTTCTGTTCGGAGTCCAGTTTTCATGGAAAGTCTTTAAAAACAAAACAATCATCATACACCAGATGGATCCTTTGCTATTAATCTTATCAGCAATAGGTACAGCTGCAGGAGCTAATGCTCACGGTGCTCATGGCGCTCACGAGTTATTTGATCCTTGTTTCGGATACGCTGCTGTTTCTATGTGTGTTGCAGCTAGAATGCTTGGATTGTTTAAAAAATTTCAGCATGCGAATGCATAGTCTTGCCGAAAAGACAAAAATCATGTAAAAGATGTTGTAAACTCAGTCTTGCTTCTGCCACTTGAGACTTCTCGGTGGATGACTGGAAATATTTTTTGTAAAAAATTTTACTTATATATAATTGAAAATTTAAAATGTCAAAAATTGAAAACCTTGTAGCTGAGTTATCTAAACTCACAGTGTTAGAAGCTGCTGAATTAGCAAAAGCATTAGAAGATCATTGGGGTGTTAGTGCGGCGGCTCCAGTAGCAGTAGCAGCAGTTGGTGCAGCCCCAGCAGCGGCAGCAGCAGAAGAGAAAACAGAATTCGATGTAGTTCTCACAAGTGCTGGTGAAAAGAAACTTGATGTAATTAAGGCAGTGCGTGAGATATCTCCACAGCTAACATTACCACAAGCTAAGACTCTGGTTGAAAGTGCTCCACAAAAAGTTAAAGAAGGAGTTTCTAAGGAAGATGCTGAGAAAGCTAAAAAGGCTCTTGAAGCAGCTGGTGCTAAAGTTGAACTTAAGTAGCTCAAAAAAACTTGAGAGATTAAGTTCTCTCAAAATTTCCTTTCACTATTACAGTGAATTTCCTGCAATAGCTTTATTTTGTCTCTTACCTTCTAAGGCCTTCACGAAAGATTTCTTAGTCTCTTTAACTTGTCCTCTTAAAGTATTCTGGAAAAGATTTTGTATATAATGACAAATCCTCATGAATAAACTACTCTCAGGTAATCTTTCTGCAACTTTCATAGCTGTCACATCTTTAAATTCATCACATAGCTTTTTAAAATCCTCTAGAACTTTTGGATCCTTTTTCATTAGATCAAGCAAGTATTTGTTAGGATCACCTTGTCCTTCAAAGAATGATTTAGTTTTTGTATCATTACTTATATGATCTACAATTGCTTGAAAGATTTGTGCATTTGTAGAATCTTTTCTTAATTCTTCTTTTTCAAATTGCTCTATCCATAGATCATTTGCTAGTTTTGTAAGTGCTTCTTTGTCAGCAGGTGTAAGATGTTTTAGGTTATCCTTCATATCATCTATGCCTTTTAATACTGATTCAAGATTGAAGTCTTCCTTATTCTTATTTTCATCAATAAATGTTTTTAGGTTTGCAGTTCTAGTAGTAACACCAATTCTTAATTGAGTTTGTGGTGATAATGCTAACTGTGCTACATAATAATAAATGTCTTGCATTTGTATTTCCCCCTTTTTATATTATTGAATACAAATGTCTACGGTAGCATAAAAAATTTTTTTGACTAAATTTTTTTAACTAATGATATTAATCTTTATTTCTCCATCGATTCTCCTACAAATAGCAACTAAAGGGATTGCTTTATTCTCTACGATAAATTCAGAATAATTAATTTGAGATAAGTCCGAGACAGTTTGACCATGCCTTATTTTTCTTGCTATATCATCACTCACACAAATGATTTTAAAATCATTTAGAAACTCAAGGACTGGTATTATACTAGTTGATGAATCGTTGACTGAGAACTTTCCTATCTTTGTTCTCTTTAGTTCAGATACATAACAGCAAGTTCCAAGCTTTGCAGCAATATCTGTTGCAATGCTTCTGACATAACAACCCTTGCCACATTCTAATATAAAGCTTGTATAAGCTCCATCATGAGATACTAGTGATAACTTTATAACTTTTACTTCTCTTTCCTGTAATTCAAATTCTATACCATCCCTAGCTAAATCATAAGCTCTCTTTCCATTGACATGAATTGCTGAGTACTTTGGAGGCTTTTGCTTGATGACACCATGAATTTTACTTATGACTTCAAGGATTTCATGCAGAGCAGGTATTTTTTCTGATCTTTGTATGATCTTACCAGTTATGTCATCAGTATCAGTTGCCTCGCCCCATCTGACAGTAAACTCATAAGTCTTATTCATTCCCATTGCATACTGTAAAGCTTTTGTTGCTTTTCCTACTGCTACAATCAATAGACCTGAGGCAAAAGGATCTAAGGTACCAGCGTGCCCAACTTTAAAACCTTTTGGAACAGATTTTTTTATTGGATATAATGCTTTTGCTGATGATATCCCAATTTCCTTATCGATTAGAATAAATCCTGGTTGAAAATTAGTCATCTTCAGTAATCAAAGTAAATCCTTTACCAGAAAGTTTTAGCTCAAGCATCGAACGAATGAAATCATCTATTTCACCGTCTAGCACTGCACCTGTATCAGTTACCTTAAACCCTGTCCTTAGGTCTTTTACCATCTTATATGGGTGCAGTACGTAGGAGCGGATCTGATGTCCCCAGCCAATGTCAGACTTCTTTTCATTTTCTTCGTTAGCTTTTTCTCTGCGCTTCTGCATTTCAAGCTCATACAGCTTACTTTTTAGCATCGACATACACTCATCTCTGTTTTTGTGCTGCGAGCGATTGTTCTGACATTGTGCAACGATCCCAGTAGGTATGTGAGTTATTCTTACTGCACTGTCTGTTGTATTGACGTGCTGCCCTCCTGCACCACTTGATCTGTAGGTATCGATACGCAGGTCAGACTCAACTATATTTATTTCAACATCATCATTTATAACAGGTATTACATTCACACTTGCAAAGCTAGTGTGTCTTTTTCCAGCGCTATTGAAGGGTGATATTCTGACTAGCCTATGGATTCCGCTTTCGACTTTAAGCCATCCGAAAGCATTCATCCCTTCAAGTTTAACTGTAGCTGACTTAACACCTGCTTCCTCACCATCAAGCTGGTCGACAATAGAAATTTTATACCTGTGCTTTTCAGCCCATCTGAGATACATCCTGAGCAACATTGAAGCCCAATCATCACTCTCAGTACCACCTGCACCTGAGTGGATCTCAAGGAAGCAAGAGCTGCTATCCATCTCATCTGACAACATACACTCTATTTCGCTCTGAGATGCTTCTTTAGCAAGGTTTTGAATCTCTTTAGCGATCTCTTCAACTGTTTCATCATCACCAACTTCTTCAGCCATTTTAATGAGTTCTATTGAGTCATTCAGTTGATATTCTATTTTTTCTATTGCATCTAGTTGCTTCGAGAGATGGTCTCGTTCCATGAAGAGTTTTTTTGCACTCTGAGGGTCATTCCAAACACCTTCTGCTGAAGTTAATGAGTCTAATTCTTGTAATCTTATCTTTGCCTTATCAACGTCAAAGATACCTCCTAATAATATTTAGTGAGTGACGGATTTGCTCTGTCAAAGCTGATATATCTTGTCTTTGCATATTATCTCCTGATTATTTTGTTTTCTCCTAAGGTTCTGATGATGTTTCTTGCATGATATAGCGGGAGACCTATTACATTGCTTTCTTCATCTCCTCTTATCATAACTATGAATGCTGCTGCTAATCCCATGAGAGTAAAACCACCAGCTTTCCCATACCATTGCTTTTTGTCTGCAACGAATTCTTCGATGTCATTATTACTCAGAACTTTAAACTTTAAAATAGTCATGCCGAGCTTGCTGATGACTTTGTTTCCTCTCATGCCACATATTCCTGTATATGTCCTGTGACGCTTTCCCGATAGGCTTTTTAGACAGTGTCTCACATCTTCTTCAGTCAAAGCCTTTGGGAGATGACGTCTGCCAATTGCGCAGACTGTATCTGCAGCTATAACAACATCATCTGGATATGCTTGATGGATCTTCTCTGCCTTGGCAATTGCAAGTCTCAGAGCTGCATCACCAGGTTTTTCCTTATTTAATGGTGTTTCATCTATATCAGGATGCTCTATGATATCAGGAACGTATCCGATCTTCTCAAGCATTCTGATCCTTGATTCTGATGATGATGCAAGGATTAGACGTGGGTTGTTCATTTTATACTTCTCCCTCTGTATTGCTTTGAGCTGCAGCGAGTTCTTCTAAACTTCTGTACTTATGTCTTTTTACAACTCTACCTTTAGTTAAATCATATGGTGTTAGCTCAACTGTAACTATGTCACCAGTTAGGACTTTGATCCTGTTTTTCCTCATCTTACCAGCTGTGTAAGCTATGATTTGATGACCATTCTCTAGTTCAACTCTGAAAGTTGCGTTTGGAAGAAGCTCTAAGACTTTTCCATTAAATTCTATTAATTCTTCTTTTGCCATAAATTTTTTATATTTGTTCAACTCTTATTACTTCTGGTATGTAGTACTGAAGTATGTTTTCTATTCCATCTTTTAGAGTTAGGGTAGAGCTAGGACAACCAGCACAGGCTCCATGCATTGTTACATAAACCACTCCATCTTTATAGCTATGGAACTCTATATCGCCTCCATCTTGAGCAACGGCAGGCCTTACTTTTTCATCTATAACCTCAACTATCTGCCTAACTATCTCTTGTTCATCTAGAGATAAATCCTCGGAGTTTCTCTGTACTTTCTGCAGATTGCCTTCAATTTCAATGATTTGCATTCCAGAGGTATTATAGTCTACAATTGTTGCTACTATAATCGACTTCAAACTATGCCAAGCTGTTTTTTCATCTTTTGTGACTGAAATGAAATCATGGCCATAGAAAATGCTCTCAACGCCATCCACCTCAAGTAACTCTTTAGCAAGCTTTGATATACCACAATCATCTAAAGTTTTAAAGGAAGCAGTCTGCCCTTCTGGCATAATTATAAAACCTGGCAAGAACTTCAATGTATTAGGGTTGGGGGTTTCTTGTATTTGTATGAACATAAAAACAAATTTTTTTCTATTAATACCACAGGACTAAGAAAATTTCTAAGAGGAATTCAGTTGCAAAATATCATCTGAAAGTAAAAAAACGATTATCAGTCAAAATATTTATTGATGTTATTTTTAGTTTTGTTATATTTAAAACTGCTTAACTAATAAAATAACATAAACTGTAACTTGGATCAAAAAGAGTGCCGAGAAGACATAAAGTAGACACCTCTCTCAGAGGCGCCATAATGAAATAACATAATAAATACAATTAATAGAGAAATGCGAAAGCGTGATGATAATTACAACAACAACCAACGAAGACATTATGGACAACAACAACTCAATCAACCACAATCAAACATGTTTGGAATGCAACAACAACTTGGACAAAATCAACAACCACTTAATCTTTTTGGAAATCAAAATAATCTAGAAAAAGCACCAGAAAAAACACCAGAGGAAATAGAGAAACAAAAAAGAAAGAGAGGAAAGACATGCAAAATACATAGAAGAGATGCAAGAAAAAGAAGTATATGTAATAAAGACCCTTGAAGAAATGATTACTGTGTCTAAAAACAAACATGATGCACTGAATGATAAACTTTTAAAAATCATTTCAGAAAAATGTTCACTTGGAGAGCTTGCAAAACCAGAATTTCAAAAAGAAGTAGAAAAATTAGCAAAATATATGGAAAAAATTAATTTTGCTATAAAAGTTAGAGACAAAATCGTTGGATTGGGTACAAAAGTTAGAAGTAAAGAAGGCAGTGAAGACACAATGCAATCTAGTAGGTATTTTTACAATGATTCAGTAAATAATCTTTTTAATGCTTTCACAAAAAGAGTTGAATTCATAAAAAAGCCTCAGAAGCAAAAGAAGCTTCCGATAGGGCGTATGGAACAGGTAAAGTTCATAAAGAAGAAAACATTGAGCTTATAAATACATTTATTAAAGCATCACAAGATGCGAAAATTTATAAAACTAAAGCATGGACCGCAATAAAAGAAGACTGTAAACCAAAACACATTGGTTTTTCGTAAAGAAAATAAACTAAAAAATAGGAGGGGACTTAGCATACCTAGCATTATCGATCATTTTATTTGCAGCAAATCCTTCGAGACGCAAAGTACAAGCATCACATTTTCCGCAAGCAACTCCATTTTCATCAGGATCATAGCAACTGATAGTATCACCATAATCAACACCTAATTTAATGCCGGTGGCTATTATCTGTGCTTTTGAGAGATTCATTAAAGGTGCTGCAACCTCTATCTCAAACTCATTCTTTACTCCAACTGCAGTAGCAAGTTTTGCTAGTTCATTGAACTTCTTAAGATACTCTGGACGGCAGTCAGGATATCCACTGTAATCAATTGCATTTATACCTATAAATATCTTCTGAGCACCTATGACTTCAGCAAAACCTAAAGCATAAGATAGAAATATTGTATTCCTTGCAGGGACATAGCTTAGTGGGATGTTTTCTTTTTCAGGATCATAAACTCCAATTTTTCCACTCTTATTGAGTTCAATTGAATCATCAGTAAGTGCTGACCCTCCAAACAGATCTATATTTACTATCCGATGATTTTGTATCCCATACTTCTGAGCAACTTTCTTAGCTGCGTCGATTTCAACTGAATGCCTTTGTCCATATGAAAATGTTATCGCATGAACTTCATACTTCATTTCCTGAACAATTCTAAGCATTGTAGTAGAGTCAAGCCCACCACTAAGTAAAACAATAGCTTTCATAACAAAAAAGTTGTTTTTGAATTAGTAATATCATATAAATCATTCATATCTATATCTCAGTGAGTTCTAGTGATATTTTTAACTTTTTATGTTAGGATCCGTCAAATTACTTAATTCAGCAAAATATGTATAGTGAAGTCTGTAGAAAATATCAAATCCACCCTGTATCAAGCTTCAATCATGAAAACCAAACAGTTTTTCTGAGGGTTGATTTCAATGTGCCAATTAATGAAAACTTTTCTATAGTTGATGATTCAAGAGTTATAGCTGCAGGTGAGACAATTGAACTCCTTTTGAAGAAGAAATCAAAAGTCATTATTGTAAGTCATCTTGGAGATCCTAAGGAAGATAAGGATAGAGCATCTTTCAAGGAAGTGATCAAGCAGATGGAAGAGATATTGAAGTGTAAAATACATCTCATAAGTAAATTGAATCTAGATGAGATAGCTAGTGAAGTTATGAATTTCATCCCGAGAGAAAGAGAAATACTTATGCTAGATAACATCAGGTTTTTTCCTGAAGAAAAGTCAAACAACAAAGATTTCGCATCTAATTTTATACAGAAGCTAAAAGTCGATAGTTATGTTAATGATGCATTCCCTGTATGTCACAGAGCTCATGCATCTGTTGTGGCAATACCAGAGCTAGTAAAAGATAAATATGCAGGGTTTGCACTACTAAATGAATTGAATGCTCTTGAGGAGAAACTTAGTTCTCTCACAGAGACATCAGTTGTGACAGCAATAATTGGAGGGAAAAAAGTCTCAACAAAGATAATGCTCTTGCAGAGGCTTGCAGAAAGAATAAAAAACATCATCATAGTTGGCGGCATGGCAAACACATTCCTAAAAGCATCTGGTGTTGATATAGGTGACTCATTCTATGAGTCAGAGATGGTTGGCACTGCCTCTGAAATCATGAGGAAATGCAATGTAGTTGCACCGATAGATATAGTTTGTAAAACTAGTACTGATGAAGTAAAAGAAATTGTAGTTGGAAATCCAATAGAAGGCTCTATATGTGATATAGGGCTAAGGACAAATCATCTGATAGACAAAATCATAAAGGAATCAGATGTTGTTGTGTGGAATGGACCAGCTGGAATCTATGAAGACAAAAGATTTATGAGGGGCTCAGAAGAGATAGCAAAGTCCCTTGCAGCAAGCGACTGCGTAAGTGTAATTGGTGGTGGTGATACAGCAGCAGTCGTAAAAGATTTAAGAAGTAAGATAGATCACATATCGAATGGTGGAGGTGCCTTCATAGCATGGTTAGAAGGCTCTCATATGCCTGGGATAGAGTCATTACAAATAAAAAATAATTGAAGGATATGAATTTTTTCAGAAGACATCTTGATTCAAAAGTCAGCAAATTTATAGCACTAATCATAATCGTAATCTTTGTTGGTTGGGAATTTATTACACAAAGTCTAAATAAGCCAAATGCCTGGTTTCTAAAGGTTGGTGATGTTGAGTATTCAGCAAAAGATTGGCAGGAAACATATAAGGTTCTAACAAATGATCCTATGTCTGCACAAGAGGCAATTGCTAATCCGAAGTATGCAAAGCAAAGAGTACTGGATGAAATGATAAAAAACGCACTAATTCTGCAGGAAGCTAAGAGCATTGGTTTTAGTGTTAGTGACAAGATGGTTGCAAGTGAAATAGTCCATATGAAAATTTTCAAGGGAGAAGATGGGAAATTTGATCCAAAACTTCTAGAAAGAGCTCTCAGGCTAAATAATCTGACTGAGGCAGAATTTGTAAGGAATATGAAGGAGCAGCTTCTAAGAAATCAGCTGATGGATATATTTTATAATACTAGCGGAATAATGGCAAAGCCAACATATGAACTCCTTGTGAAGTTGATTGCAGCTGAGCAAAAGATAAGTGTGTTTAGTGTTCAGAACCTAAATGATGAAATAAAATATTCTGATGATGATCTGAAGAAATATATCGAGGAACATAAGAAGAATTTCATGACAGATGATGAAGCTGATGTCTCAACTCTTGTCTTTGACTCAAAAAATATAGAAAATAAAAATCCTACTGATGATGAGATCCAAAAGTATTATGAGGAAAATTCGGTTTTTGAACCTGAAAAGAGGCTAATCAATCAGGTGGTAATCTCAAGCTATAATGATGCAAAACAGGTCCTAGAAAAAATCAAAACAGGAAAGATGACATTTGATGATGTTGCAAAGGTATATGCAGGGCAGCAGATAATACCTTATGAGGTTGGACCTTTTGTGGCTGAAGGCTTTGACCCTGATATTGCAAAGGTTGTGTTTAATCTAACAGAAGGCGGAGTAAGTGAACTCGTTCAAACACCTCTCGGATGGCACATCTTTAGAGTTAAGAAAGTAATAGAAAAGAGGAAGAAAGATTTCTCTGAGATAAAAGATAAAATAGTTGAGATAATAAGTGCTAAGAAGTTCTCTGAAGCTATGAACGAACTTCTTAAGAATGTAATGCAAGATATCGAATCAGGAAAGGAAATTCAAGATATCGCAACGAAATACAACTTAAATGTTTCCAATACAACTTTTAAGTCTTCATTTGACAAAAACTTCCAGGAGGGGATATCAAATGAAAGGCTCTTAAATACAATCTTTAGGAATGAAGAGTCAGGAATAAAACTGTTGACAGTGCAAGACAATAAATCATTTATTTTAGTTAAAGTTAATAAAATAACTCCAGGTGTTCTGATGGATTTTAATTTAGTTAAAGACAGAGTTGCCAAGGAATATGCAACAGAGGCATTAGATAAGAAAACTAAAGAGTTTGTAAAGGAAGAAAGGAAAAAAGTTTTGGATGCAAGTGACAGAAATAAAGTTATCCTTGATGATAGAGTTAAGAAGAGTTCAGTTAAATTCAGTAGGATTAACAAAAACGATGGAATCCCTGAATGTTTGCAAGAGCTCATAGTAGATATGTATAAAAATGGAGTCTTTGATGGTCTAACGAGTTACTGTAAAGCAAACGGTGCATGTTATTTTGCACTTCTCAATGAAATGGATTTTTCAACGCAAGTCACTGATGAGCAGAAGGCATCATTAAGACCAACAATTCATGGAATATATAATGAGATAGTTTTTGGTCAATTTATAGAGTATTTGAAATCAAAATATAAAGTAGAATTGGATGATAAATTCATAAAGTATATGAATGAGTAGACATTCTATGTAAAATAGCGTAAAATGACTTGGTCAAAATTATTAACCGAAATTAGATATAAACAAATTAACTATGGCAGCGAATGTTCATACAAAAAACAACATAAAATCATACGAGCCAATACAGATAACAGAAGACTTTGGAGCTCTCATAGAAGAAGATGCAAAAAGAGAGAATAGAGAGGGTACAATTGTAGAAGGTACAGTTGTACTCGTAGACAAGAAGAGAGGCTTCGCCATGGTTGATGTTGGTTTGAAGAGCGAAGGCATAATCCCTCTAAGTGAATTCAAAATGGATGATGAAGGCGAGCCAAACATAGCAGTTGGATACAAGACAAGTGTTTTTGTTGAGAGCTTTGAAACAAGAACTGGTATTACAACACTAAGTAAAGAAAGAGCTGTAAGAGGTAAAGCATGGCATAGATTCAAAAAACTTTATGCTGAAAATGCAAATATAGAAGGTGTCATAATAGGTAAAGTTAGAGGTGGATTTGCAGTTAACTTATCAGGACTAATAGCATTCCTTCCAGGTAGTCAAATTGATATCAGACCTATCAGTGATTTATCTGTAATAATGAACATCCCACAGCCATTCAGAATCCTTAAGATGGATGATAAACAAGGAAATCTTGTTGTTTCTAGAAAGGCAATCATGGAAGAATCTCTCAAGGAGGAAAAAGATGAAATGCTGAAGAAGATGTCTCAAGGAATGATTGTAAAATGTACAGTTAAAAACATCGCAGAATATGGTGTGTTCTTGAGTATCCATGACATTGATGATCAAGAAAAAAGAAGTTCGTTAGATGGATTACTACATAAAACAGATATCTCTTGGGAGACAGTTGATCATCCATCAACAATGTTCACAGTTGGTCAGGTACTTGATCTGAAGATAATTCAGTATAACCCAGAAACACAACGTATTTCACTAGGTCTTAAACAGTTACAAAAAAACCCGTGGGAGTCAATCAAACAAGAATATGTTGTGGGTACAAAATACAAAGGCAAAGTATCAGCAATAGTTGACTATGGTGCGTTTGTAACACTTGCTCCTAACGTTGATGGTCTTGTATATCACACAGAAATCAGCTGGACGGCAAAGAACGTTCATCCTCGTAAACTTCTACAGCAAGATCAAGAAGTTGAAGTAGTTGTACTAGACGTTGACATAGATAAACACCGTATCAGCCTCAGCATGAAGCGTTGCATTGAGAATCCTTGGGAGCAAATGCAAAACACATGCCCTGCTGGAACAAAAGTCAAAACCACAATTAAAAACATTTGTGACTTTGGAATTTTTGTTGTTAGAGAAGAAGATAAGGATCAAGAATATCCAGTCAATATCCTGATACCTGCAGCTGAGCTGAGCTGGGAAATGAGAGGAGATGAAGCACTGAAAGCATACTCTAAAGATCAAGAAATCGAATGCTTAATAATGAGCATCGATGTACCTTATGAGAGAGTGATAGGAAGCGTCAGAAGACTCCACGAAGACACAACAACCTCAACAACAGAGAAATTAGTCAGTGCTGATTCTGTAACTGGTGTTGTAAAATCTATCAAGCGCGATGGAATTGAGGTTTCTCTTGACAAACTTCAGGTTTATATTGATAAGAATGATCTGTCTAAGAACCATCAGCTTCAGGACATCAACATAGGTGATGAAATAGAGTTTAAAGTCTTGTCTTTCGATAAAGACCGTAAAGAATATAAAGGTTCAGTAACAGCCCTGGAAAAGGCTAGAAAAGATAAGATCGTGCAGGAGTTTGCTGGTGACAGCACATCTGGTACAAGCTTCGGACAGATGATGTCATCTGCTCTTTCTGAAGACAAAAAATAATCTACTCGTAAGACATGCTGAAAAGAAAAATAAGGCATGTCTTTGAGGCTGTATTAATCTGTTTACTATTTCTATTTCTCCTAATCTTACCTGTTAGTACCTCATCAAAGCTCAGCGGCAAAATCGCAAGATCTATAGGATCAGTAATGAAGAAGCGAAACAGAATCGCTCTTATAAATCTCAAGAGAGCATTTCCAGAAAAGTCAGATGCAGAGTTAAATGCTATCGTAGTAGGCATGTGGGATAACCTTGGCAGAATAGTTGGAGAAATGCCTCATTGGTATTTCATGAGTCAAAAGCAAATCTTAAGGATTGTTAAATTTAATAATGAAATGCCTAAAGATGAGAAGCTAATAATGCTTTCTGCGCACTACGGAAATTGGGAGCTATCTAGTCAACTTCTACCATCAATGCATATCCAATCTGCGCTGATGTATAGATCTTTAGAAAATAAATGGATAGATTGGATCTTGAAAAAGATTAGAACATCAAAGGGTGCATCTCTTATGAGAAAAGATGGTGGTGGAATCAAAAGCGCTATAAAAGCCTTTAATGAAGGAAAAGTCCTTGGGATGTTAATAGATCAGAGATTTGAGGCAGGTGTTTCAATTCCCTTTTTCAAATATAATGCAAAGACTGTTGTACTACCTGCAAAGCTTGCAATTCAAAATAAAGTACCAATCTATATGTGGAGAATTGTAAGAATCAAAGGAGTGCAATATAGTGCAGAAATGGTTAAAATAGACGCAGGGAATAATCCAAATGAAATGATGTGTGAAGTGCATAGAGTGTTAGAAGATTGGATTAGAGAAAGGCCTGAGCAATGGTTCTGGATACACAGAAGATGGGAGCAAAGTTTGTATCAAAAAAATGTTTAGAAATTCCCAAAAAGAAAACTATCTTGATACTTTATATAAATCTGAGCCAGATCATATCAAGAAAATACGTGAGAGTTGCCCTGAGAATCTCAAGAAGATGCAGATGAACCACTCTGAATGCAGGCTCTTGAGTTTTTTCTGAAATCAATAAAAGCAAACAAAGTTCTGGAGCTCGGGACTCTTGTTGGATGTTCTGCTGCATGGATCGCTGAATCTATTTCTGGTGAAGAGCCGCTTGTGATAACAGTTGAAAAATCTATTAAGAACTATGAAATTGCAAAGAAGAATCTTTCTGCAGACAAAAGAATAAAACTTGTACATGTAGATGCTCTAGAGTTTCTGGAATCATGTAATGAAACATTTGATGCAATCTTTATAGATGCAAAGAAAATTGAGTATAAATCTTATCTTAAGGCCGCTAAAGGTTTGCTGAGAGAAGGAGGGATGTTGATAGCTGACAATACCTTCATGGTTGATTATGAGGCAATCCCAGAGATATCACAAGCAGTTCATGAGTTTAATGTTTTAATTGAATCAGATAAGGATTTAACTTCCGTCATTATACCAACTGCCTCTGGATTAACTATAGTAATAAAAAACAACTCAACAGAATAAATATTTTTAGAAAAATTTTTATTCATGTAGTTCCGACAGTAAAAAATAAATGTTACTATTAATATTAGGTGGTGGTAATACAATTAACAATGTTGAAACCTGATTATGACTTTGATGATGACAAGCCCTGATTTATACCTGTACAACACAATAACAAAAAGGAAGGATAAGTTTACTCCTAGAGACCCAAAGAATGTCACAATGTATGTTTGCGGTCCAACAGTTTATGACAGGCCACATATAGGTAATGTTAGATCTGCTGTGGTATATGATGTCTTATTTAGACTCCTGCGATTCATGTACCCTAAGGTTACTTATGTGAGAAATATAACTGACATAGATGATAAGATAATTAGAGCAGTAAGTTCATCTGGAAGGGATATAAAAGAGTTAACTGAGCAAATGACTCAATTCTATGAGGATGATGTAGCTGAGGTCAAATGCTTAATGCCAACCAAGAGTCCAAGGGCAACTAAACATTTGAATGATATGATTGATATGATTCAAGTACTGGTAGATAAGGGACATGCTTATGTTGCTGAAGGACATATCCTCTTTAGCGTAGATAGCTATAAACAATATGGTTTTCTCTCAAAAAAATCACAAGATGAAATGGTTGCTGGTGCTAGGGTGGAAGTCGCACCATTCAAGAAAAACCCATCAGATTTTGTTCTGTGGAAGCCAACCCCAGATGATGAATACGAATACGGTTTTGATAGTCCATGGGGTAGAGGTAGACCAGGATGGCATATAGAGTGTTCTGCAATGAGTACAAAGCTCCTTGGAACAGACTTTGATATTCATGGTGGTGGTGTTGATCTAGTGTTTCCACATCATGAAAATGAGGTTGCTCAAGCTGTTTGTGCAAACGATAGGAGTACCTTTGCAAGGGTTTGGGTACATAATGGCTTTCTAACGATCAATGGTGAGAAGATGAGTAAGAGTCTAGGGAATTTTACTCTCCTTAGAGATTTAATTGATAAAGGTATATCTGGTGAAGTTATCAGATATTTTTATCTCATGACTCATTATAGAAAACCAATAGATTTTAATGACAATGCAATACAGTCAGCGACTAAGTCTCTAGATAAACTAAGTCAAATGATCATACCTCTTGTAAAAGAGTATGACAATGACCTGAAGGCTTGTGATGAAGCTATCTCAGATGCTTTGCAATCTGATGAAAGGAATGAAATATATGATGTAATTGAAGTCCTCTGCAATGATTTAAATACATCTCAGTTCTTAACAAATCTCTTCAGACCTATGCCACTAAAACACCTTGGGATGTTGTGTGCCTTAATAGGTTTTATGCCGAGTGTTTTATATTCTCATACTCAGTGTGAGATAGACCCATATATAGATGAGTTAGCTCAAAAGAGGGAGGTTGCGAAGTCAGAAAAAAATTGGTCTTTAGCTGATTCAATCAGAGAAGAAATTATTGCAAGAGGATATACAATAATGGATCAAAAAGGTGGTGGATTTAAAATATCTCAACAGAGAGTTACTAGCTAAAATACATCATGTTGATGATCTCTTTTCCGATGATCATTGCAACTCCTAAAATTATTATTGCAGAGATTTTATTGAGATAAGCTATAACTTTTCCGTCTCTGTCAATTTTACTAATTAACCTTCCTGCAATTGCTAGTGATATAAACCAAGTCCATGAGACGCAAATACAGCTACTTACAAATGCAATCTTCTCATTACCCTCATAGTGAAGTGAGTGAGTTCCTATGACTGTTACTGTATCAATTATTGCAGGTGGATTTAGAATTGATACAGAGGCAGCAAATAAAATCTGTTTTTTAGGTGATAAAGGAGTTGTTTTAGTTATTATTTTGTTTCCAGCATTTACCCAAGTCATATATGAAACATATAAAAGGAAAAAGAATCCAAATATAAAAATGCCATTTTGCAATAAAGGAAGCTCCATAACTATAAGTGAGACTCCAAGTACAGATGATAGAATCAAAAACGTATCGCATATAGCAGCTGTTATGACGCTAGGTAATACTCCTATAAATGATTTGTTTGAAGCACCTTGATTGAATATAAAAATGTTTTGAATACCAAGAGGCAAGATAAGTCCAAGAGTTAGAAAGAATCCATGAAGAATAACTGATAACATCGAAATTTTTTAGTGTCCTACCCAGTTTAGAAATACCCCATCAAAGAGATGGGACAAAAGATGATTAGAAGTTTAACTTCACACCACCAAGGAATACTGTTCCTTTGTTTCCTTTAGCATCAGCTAGAGTTGTCTTATATTTGAAGTGTGTAACTTCTGTATAAGGAACTAGACCAGGAAGTACTTTGTACTCACCACCAACTGATAAAGCTTCGAATTTTTGCTTAGCAGCAGCAAATTTATCTGCATTAGCAGTGATGTAGTTCAGTGCCTTCATTGAGAATGCGCCTTTTCTTTCACTTCCAAAGTATGTCAAGCTAAATCCTGCCTTATCGCTGTGATCATAAGAAACACCAGCTGTCCAGAATTTTGCTGTTGGTTTTGGAGCATTTGCAACAGGAGTTTTAAGAGTTCCACTTTTACCCCAGTCACCATAAGATGCAGCAACAGCGAATTTATTGAATGCAACTTTACCACCAACTTGCCATGCGCCAAGTCTCTTAAGCTCGATTGTTTGAGATGTTGCTTTTCCATCTGTAGATGTTTCGTTATAAGCAGGGCGAGCTTCACCAACTTGTCCTGTTGCAGAAACAGCAAAAGACATGTCATTTACTTTGTGCTCATAAGATGCACCAGCTTCGAAAACGTTTTCATAACCACTTCCTTTGAAAGCTTTGAAAGAAAGAGCTTCAAATGTTGTACCTTTTACAGTTACATCACGAACATAACCTAAACCAAGTTTGAAACCATTAACTGTAGGTGAGTAGTAGTTCAACTTGTTTGCCTTCTTAGAATACTGAGAAGCATAAGGAAGATTTGGTGAAGTTAAGAATGTATCTTCAAGCATCACGTTAGTTTCACCACCGACTGAACCATAAGGTATCCAGCTAGAGTAGTCTCCACCATCAATACCGCCTGTGCCTTTAGCAATTGTACCAGCAGATAGACCCATTGATTTACTTGGACCATCAACTGCACCAACTTCAAAACGTCCCATTTTGTTTTCCATGAATAGGAAAGCTTTATTAGCTATATCTGTGCTACCAGAACTAGAAGCTGAAGCACTAGCGTTTGTGTTTAATTCCAAACCATATTTGTTACCGTCATGATCTTTTTCTGCAGTAAATGTTAACTCACCACTAGAAACCATTGCATGTTGGTTTGCATATTTTGAACCATTTCCACCAAATGTAGGCATTGTACCTGGTTTGTTATTTGCAGACTGTGGAAGGTTTCCATTGTTTGAAGGATTTTTAAACTCCTTTTGTTGGTCAATTACACCATACTGAACGTTAACTCGACCGCCAACCTTAACTGAAACTCCATCATGGTTAACAAGTTTGTCTCTTGGAGCTTCAGCAAAAGATCCTTGCTTTTGAGAGCTAGCTAAAAGAAGCACTTCTTCTCTTAATCCATCTTTTTTATGTGCTGATGGGCTGTAAGCATCATCATGGTGTTTCTTTTTTGAATGATGAACAACTTTCTTATGAGTTGCTTTTGCAGATTTAACAGGCTGCTTCGCTTGAGGAGCATCTTCAGCTGTTGCGATTGCAGAAACAGCTACAGCAGCAGTTAAAACTGATGAAAATAAAAATTTTTTTAACATCGTCTTTTTGAAAAGTTATAAAATTATTTTTTACAATGCAAAATTAAAGCTTTATGTACTACAGTCGTCAACTTGTTTGTTATTGTTCTGACAAGACACAATTATTTTGCCTGTTTGATCACACAGTTTACATTTATACACTCATTTGACAACTAAACATTTGATTTACAAAAGTTTTTAGTTTACAAAGTTGTATTTAGTCTACATATGTTCACTAAAAAAGTGTTTTAAAGACAAATTTATATTAAACAAGCTGTTACTAACAGATTCATATAAAAATGCATAGCCTGTGTTGATAAAAGACTACACTTTTTTTACCTCTCAAGATATCTTAACCAAGCTTCCCAATCTCTTCTACCAAGGTCTTTTTCAAATGTTAAGAGGTCGTTTACAGCCTTTTCACAAACTTCTCTACTTGGTATAACAAGTTTTTGCTGCATTGAGAGAGCAACATGTTGAGTTTTACAAGCATTTTCAAGATGATATGTGTAAAACATTGCTTCTTGAATGGTTTTCCCGCACATAACTGCACCATGATTTCTCAAGAGCATTACATAGTTTTGTTTTAAGTCTTTTATTAATGTAGGCACACCATCAAACTCGAGAAGCAAAGAATTATATTCATGGTATGAAATTTTTTCAAAAAAGTGTAGAGCCCATTGACTAATTGGCAATAAACCATCTTCACAAGCTGAGACAGCTGCAGTTGCAGGTGTATGAATATGAAAGATAGAGTTAATATCATCTCTTGCACTATATATTGCTGAGTGCAAAACATAACCAGTTCTATTGTATTGATATTCATCTCCTTCAAGAACCCCCCCATCCAATGAGACCTTTAATAAACTTTCTGGTGTAACCTCCTCAAATCTTAAACCAAAAGGATAAATATAAAATGATTTCTTATCTTCAGATCTAACTGAAAGATGAGTATACGTATGATCATCCATGTGTAATTTAGCAAGTATTCTATATGCTTGTGCAAGTTCAAGTTTAGTTCTATTTTGCATTTTTTGTATTATTGATTTTTTTAATATACTGATGCAGAATACAACATGTGTACTAGGGGTGCAATGTTTTTTTAACAAAGCTGAGATTATACCCTTTTAACCTGATCAGGGTAATTCCTGCGATAGGAAAGTTATATAAAAAATATGAAAAAAAAGTTATATATATCAATTTTACTGTGTAATGCAATTGAACACTTTGACACATCTCTATATGCATTCTTAGCACCGATTTTTGCAAATCTTTTCTTTTCTGCAGGTGATTATGCCGTGCAACTAATTGCAGCATATGGAGTAATAGCAACTTCATCTTTAGTGAAGCCAATAGGTACATATTTTTTCTCATCGGTTGCAAGGAAAAATGGTCCTCTATTTAGTCTCAAGATTTCAATTTTTGGTGTTTCTATTACCACTTCAGCATTATTTTTCATACCGACTTATGATGAGATAGGTTGGATTGCAACTGTTCTGTTGATATTTTGTAGAATGCTTATGGGTTTTTTTGGTGCTGGTGAGATAGCTATATCAAGAATTTTCTTAATTGCAAATAACCCTTCATATAAAATGTCTGCATTATATGAAGCATCATCTATAGTAGGAATAATTGCTGCATCAGGTATTGCTACAATTGCTTTTATATTTGAAAATTCACAGCTATGGAGATTTTGTTTCGTTTTGAGTGGTATCATAGGAACTGTTGCATTACTTCTCAGAATTAATGAAAAAAATAGTAATGAAAAAGATAGTGTTAGATTTAAAACACAGAAAATAAAAATTAAAAAACTAAAAGTCTTAAAAATAGTTTTAAATGTTATTGTTAACAACATAACATATGGAATACCTTTTGTTTTATTAAATACTCTAATCCCTATGGTCAATCCTGAGATCTTGAAGGGAGAAATGATGTCTCTTAATATATTGCTGCTATGTATTGATCTATTGGCTTTTTTTGTAATTGGGAATTTAAAACTAAAAATTAAGCCAAAGAAAATTATTTTCTTGACATATAGATTGTTAGGAGTTTTATCGCCTCTGCTTTTTGTCTTAATAGAGAACTCAACAATTTTAGGGATTACGCTCATACGAGCATTGATAGTAATTTTAGGTGTTGTAGCTACAGTTGCTCAAAATCTCTACTTCAACCAACTTCTTAATGAACAGAACGAAAAATACGCTATAATTGGAAACAGCATTGCACTTGGAGATGCATTGTTTGGAAAGGCAACACCTGCAATCTGTCTTGCGCTTTTTACATACACAGGAGAGATGATTTCAATTGGAATATACATCTCATTCTTTTGTTTTATATGTATTTATCTCAATAGCTTAGACTGATGCTTATCCCTATATATGTCAGCATTTAGAACCAATCCGATGCCAATTATTGTTGTGACAAGATTGGATCTTCCATATGACATAAGAGGCAATGGAGTCCCGACTACAGGGAGAAGCCCAGATATCATACCAACATTGATGAATACATGGCAGAAGAGCATACTTGCTACTCCTATACATAAAATCCTTCCAAATGTGTTTTTAGCTCTAAATGCTATGCAATAGATCACATAGATTAGAATTAAATACAGTAATAATACTGAAATTACCCCATAGAATCCAAACTCTTCAGCAAGTATTGTAAAAACAAAATCTGTGTGCTTTTCAGGTAGGAAGCTCAATTGAACTTGTGTTCCATGCATAAATCCTTTTCCCTCTAAACCACCTGATCCAATTGCTATTTTTGACTGCATTATATTATATCCAGCTCCAAGGACATCTGCCTCTGGATTTAAAAATGTCATGACTCTCTTCTTTTGATAATCATGCATAAAGTTCCATATTATTGGCATGGACAAGAGAGCCGATAAAATAACAACTACGAACTTCCAAATTCTAACTCCTGCTGCAAAGAATATTGCGCCTGACATGAGGGTAATAATCATACTTGTACCAAGGTTTGGTTGCCTCAGAATTATAAACACTGGTATAAAAACTATTAATAATGGTGTGATGAGTATAATAATTTTTGATATTTGCTCAGAAGAAACTTGTGAAAAATACCTAGAAAGAGCAAGGATTACACCTATCTTTGTTAGTTCTGATGGTTGTATTGTAATGGGGCCAATCTTCAACCATCTTTGTGCGCCCATAGCTGTATGTCCTGTGAATTCAGCTGCGAGTAGTAAAACTATACAAACACCTAAGAATATGTAGGATATTTTAAAGAAACTTTTTATTGGGATGAAGCTGAAAAAAAACGACATCAGTAACATACTAAGTCCTGTGTAGAACTGCTTGTCAGCCCATTCAGCAGAATTTCCATTTGCAGCAGAGCATAAAACAAACCATCCAACTATCAATAAAGTCGATGTTAGAAGATACAGAACTACTGAAAGAAATGAGACATTCTTAATCATCTTCTTTCATTCCCATTAAAGCTCTTGCAAGGTTATTGTAAGCCTCTTGTTCATCAAAGACAGAAATAGCTTTTGAAAATCTTGCTGTGAGAGATTTTTCTTTTTCACTCAAGTACTTCTCTTTTAATTTCAGCTCATTGTTTATCTCTTCTTTCTTCCTATCAAGAGATTCCATTACTTCTACTATGCTTGTCTTGCTGCTCTTGTATGAACTCGCAATCTTGAAAACATTATCCAATTCATTTATTGCATTTCCAGCTATACCTTCTGAGATTGTTATATGTGTACTCTCACTTACTCCTCCAAGGAACAAAATCTCTAAGTTCTCAACCTTCATTGTCTGACCATCATTGTTAATAATAGAAAGCATACCGCTCGAGATAATGTCATCACCATTCATTGATAAGATGCATTTCTTGTTATAATTTCTATCATTGATTTTTACTGAGCTTTCGACTGCCTTACTTGTATCAAAGAACTCCTTATAAGTCTGTTGAGTTTCTAATGTTGGTATTGAGATACTTGAGCTAATGCAGCCTGATGAATTGTCTATTGTAATTCCTTGAAGCTTTTTCGTGTCGAATTGTATTTGTAGTTTTCCAGTATTTGGATTAAAAACTGTTTTTGCAACGATTCCTGTTGACCCACTGACTGAGTTTATTGCTTCAACTAGTGCATCAACTGTATTTGTAGTAGAAGTGACGGAAATACCATTGATAACTATTGACTTACTGTTGTCTATTTTGGTTGAAATCTCACTACCATATGAAACATCAAAATCATCTGTTTTTATGTAAACTGAAAAAACATCTTGTAAAACCCCATTTGGATCATACAAGTTCATATTTTTAAACTTATCCTGATCATCCAAAGCTTTAAATGATCCTGAATACTCTGTGAAACTCATATAATTGCCATTAACTGATGCGCTGATCCTGGAAATCTGACTTGCTCCATTTATCGCATCAACTACCT
Organism: Rickettsiales bacterium; assembly: GCA_023263785.1. Classification (GTDB taxonomy): domain Bacteria; phylum Pseudomonadota; class Alphaproteobacteria; order Rickettsiales; family Midichloriaceae; genus JALQUO01. The sequence goes on from JALQUO010000001.1 coordinate 602,472, forward strand.
GCTGCAATGACATACCTGTTGTGATATTTACTGCTGAGCCATTTATCCAGAATGTTCCTGGTTTGAATTTTCTAGAATCACTACCTGCAGCATCAACAACATTATTTGTATTTGAAAAAACTACTGATGATTTTGATTTAACAGTAATTCTATCAATATTTATATCTACGTCTATATCAATCTTATTTGTACCAAGATTCTTACTATTTATTGAAATTTTCTTAGGAATTAATGGTCTAATAAAGTTAGATGAAGAACTTTCAAATGATAGTTCAAAAGCCCTCTGTATTTTTTCAGGATCATTGTTGATGGCATCAAAAAGCTTTGGTGCATCAATTCTCATCATGTTTTTATATTCTCTTTTTATGTCTTTGCCATCCTCTTTTACTTCGACTTCAATTGAATCCCTTGAGATGCCGATATCAAGATCAACAATTGAATCTATTGCTCTGTCGAGCTCTGCAAACATGTTGCTGACACGCACATCATTTTTTATCGCATATGATTTTCTAAGGTTTTTTTCATCGACGCTATCTCCTTCATATGCTTGTCTAAATAGATTATATTTTTCTACGAACTCAGATACTGCTTTGAAAATTGCATTGATGTCTTGTTTGACTTCGAATGCTAATGTTTTTGATGGAATGGATTTTACATTTATTTTTAATCCATCATATATCTTGAATTGGTTTGTGACACTAGAGATATCTATTCCATCAACATCCAACAGGGCATCTTGAGGTACTTGTTTCACACATCCTGCATAGTTGAAGACATCATTCAATACAGAGCCACTATTTGATCCATTCATAACTACATTATTATCAATGATTTCAAATGCATTATCAATTCCAGGAGAGCTAGATTTTAAAATCAAAACATATCTATTATGACCTATCTGAAAAACGTCAGCATGAAGCTTTGTATCATTCTCAACAGAATTAATCTTACTAGCTATCCTTTCTAGATTATCCCCTGCAGTGATTGTTACTGTTTTGTATTCTTTATATCTATCTGTAAAGCCTCCAGAAGGATTTGTTGTAAGTTTTGAAAAAACTCCATTTGGATCATCAAGGGTTAGAGCATTTTCTGCACCACCTTCTGCAGTTCTGAGAATTAATTTAACATAACCTGAGTTAGTATCTTGTTCTGCTGAAGCATTGATTCCAACATTTAAGTTGCTAATTTTAGTTGCTATGCTTGTAAGGCTATCATTAGCAGTTACATTGACTTGCATATCATTTATGAAGAATCTGCCTGGTAAAATTTGCCCTTGATTACTTCCAACAATATTTAATTTACTAACAAAATTTTGTGAAAGGGTCAGTGCATTGTTTTGCATTAAAATATCAAATGAACCAGCTGTAAATAGATTATTATTTGTACCTGAAACAGGCTGTGTAACATTTCCAAATTTACTGCTAAATTCTACACTTTGCCACTTCTGAGGTAATGCGAGTTGCTTTGGCTGAAGGCTTATGGTTGCACCATATCCTTTGTAGTCGGAATCTATATTGACATCGACATAACTTATAAACTCCCCTGCAGACATACCAACTGGTAAAGGAACTCTTTCTGAAAAAACATCTTTTTTGTCAAACGTTGATACAGATAATATTTCAGATACTGCTTTGAGTTTCTTACCGAGGTCTTCGAATTTCTTACAAGCTACTTTTTGTTTATCGACGTCTACTACATCATCCTTGAGTTTCTGGATTACATTTCTCTGCTTTACAGTGAGTAGCTCAACAATTTTTTTAATGTTTCGGAATTCAACCAACTCACCATTAATATTCAGCTTAGGCTTCTTTAATCCCATTGTTGTTATTTGAAAAATTGTTTTTATATTATAAATAAATTTATATCATATCTAAAAGCTTTTAAAAATATGCCACTTGTAGAAAACAACAGAATTTTGGAACACAAACTAGAGGTTCTCTATGATGTAATCACCGATGTTGAGAGCTATAGTGAGTTTATACCTTGGTGCAAGAAAGTCACGATTATTAATGAAAAAACAAATGCAGTGATAAGTGATGTAAATGTAGAATTTCTTTTCATAAGAGAGAAGTACAGATCAATTGCAAAATTTGAACCACCTGCACAACAAGAAGGAGATATTATTGCAAGGGTTGATATAGAAATGCTTGAAGGTCCATTTGAATACTTCTCAACAATTTGGATTCTGAAGTCAGTTGACGAAAATAAAACACTTGTTGATTTTAAATGTGATTTCTCATTTAAGAATAAGATATATGATGGGATTGCTAGCACTGTCCTGATGGCTGCAAATGACAAAATCATAAATGCGTTTATAAAAAGAACTGACTTTGTAAGTAAAAGGTCGTAGATGATAATAACATATGATATAATCCCCTCAAATTGTCCTAATAAGATAAAATTTGTATGAAAATCTCAGAGATATCAAATATAATCAAACATAAAGTTGCAGAACTAAGTCAAAATGAACTAGTAATAGAACTTGAGGAATATGGAAAAGTTGTCAGAGTCCTTGATGGTATAGCGATGGTTTATGGACTGAATAACGTTCAATTCAATGAGTTAGTTGTATTTGAAACTGGTGTCGAAGGATTTGTTATGAACCTAAATGATGACTCAATAGGTGTTGCAGTTCTGAATGATAACAATACAATTAAGGAAGGTCATACAGTAAAAAGAACTGGTAGACTTGCTGAGATGGTTGCAGGAAAAGGATTGCTTGGCAGAGTTGTCAATGCAATCGGACAGCCAGTTGATGGCAAAGGAGGGTTAACAGATGTAGTAAAGCTTCAATTGGAACCAAAGGCGCCTGATATAATCTCAAGGAAATCAGTCTATAAACCAATGCAGACAGGTATCAAAACAATCGATGCTTTGATCCCGATAGGTAGGGGTCAGAGGGAGTTGATAATAGGTGACAGGCAGACAGGCAAAACAACAATAGCACTAGACACAATAATCAATCAAAAAGTATATAACGATAAACTTCCAGACAGTGAAAAACTCCATTGCATATATGTAGCAATAGGGCAGAAGCAGTCATCAGTAGCAAGGATCATCAGAATGCTCGAGGAAAATGGCGCAATGGAATATACAACAATCGTCGTTGCAACTGCTGCCGAGACAGCAACTATGCAATATATAGCGCCTTATGCTGGCTGCGTTATAGGTGAGTACTTCAGAGATAACGGAATGAATGCACTCATAATCTATGACGACTTGAGTAAGCACGCTGTAGCATATAGGCAGCTCTCATTGCTCTTGAAGCGCCCTCCAGGACGTGAAGCTTATCCTGGTGACGTCTTCTATCTTCACTCGCGACTTCTTGAGAGAGCAGCTCAGATGAGCGATGACAAAGGTGGTGGTTCCCTCACAGCACTTCCAATAGTTGAGACACAGGGTGGTGATGTTTCCTCTTATATTCCAACAAACGTCATATCTATTACAGATGGACAAATATTCCTTGAAACAGATCTATTTTACAAAGGTGTGAGGCCAGCAGTAAATGTTGGTCTGTCTGTTAGTAGGGTTGGATCTGCAGCACAGACAAAAGCTATGAAGTCTGTGGCAGGGAAGATAAAGTTAGAACTAGCTCAATTCCGTGAGATGGAGAGTTTTTCTCAGTTCTCATCAGACCTTGATGCATCAACAAGGAAAATGCTGTCAAACGGACAGAAGATGGTTGAGTTATTGAAGCAGAAACAACATCACACCCATCCGATGCATGAACAAGTAATTCTTCTCTTTGCAGCTGTAAATGGATATCTCGAAAGAATCCAGCTGAAGGATATAAAAACCTTTGAGGTGGAATTTATATTGTTTATGGAACAGAATCATAATGAGATCTTACGAACTATAAGCAAAGAACAAAAGATTAGTGATGAGATAGGTAATAGTCTTCATAAGATCATTGCAAACTTTATAGAATCAAGATTTAAGAACATATAAGATGTCTCTGAAGGATTTAAGAACTAGAATAAACAGCATAAAGAGCACCAGTAAGACTACAAAGGCAATGTATCTTATAAGTGCATCTCAGATGACTAAGATCAAGCAGATGTTTCTGAATTATAAGCAATATAATGACTTGATGGGGAGTATCATATCATCAATAGCTTTTGCTAGTAGGAATCGGTTTGATAAAGACCTTGAGACAATTACAGTTCAAGATGATCTTGTTGTTGAAGGTTGTCAGAAAACCCTAGAGATGGATGAGAACTATATCGTTGGGCATAAAAATCTCGTGATTATAATATCTGGTGACAAAGGCCTCTGTGGTTCATTTAATTCATCTGTTGTGAATAGCGCCCTGAACCATATAGACGATGATACAGATGTCCTATGTATAGGCAAGAAAGGATATGAAATATTGTCTAGGAAAGGGGCATTTCATATAATAAAAAATAATTACATAGAGTTACACCTTAGGACTATCAATAGTAAGATAGTTATGGGACAGGTTACAAAACCAATTCTTCAGCTTATAGCATCAAGTAAGTATGCAAATATAAAGATTGTCTATACTGAATTTATTTCAATGCTGAAGCAAGAAGTTATTGTTAAGCAAATCTTCCCTGTTGTTTTGGATCATCCTCCAAGCACTACCTTTGAATTCGATAGTAAGCCAGTGACTATGCTTAGAAATATAATCCCTCAGTATCTTCATTCAGTTTTATATAATTGTGTATTGAACAGCATCAAGAGTGAGACAGTCAAGAGAATGATGACGATGGATAATGCAACAACTAACTCAAAAGATATGCTCCATAACCTGAGTCTTGAGTATAATAGAGCAAGACAAACAAAAGTCACTATGGAGCTAATAGAAGTTATATCTGGAATGCAATGATCTCGTGTACAAAAAGGATTGAATTCGATGCTGCTCACAGGATAGTTGGTCACAGTGGAGGATGTCAGATGGTGCATGGGCATAGATATGCTGTGGAGCTGACTTTCTCATCAAAAGAAGTTGATCCGATGGGAATGGTAATAGATTTCAAGGAGATTAAGGCTAGGTTCAAGGAATGGATTGATACGCATTGGGATCACAATATCATTTTGAACAAAGAAGATAAAGCCCTCGGCGATATGATCCAAAACTACACAGGGCAAAGGGTGTTCTATTTGGATTATAACCCAACGTCAGAGAACATAGCTTTCTATCTCTTTGATGTTGTATTGAAAGAAGTATTTGAAGATCTGCCTCACTATGTAGAGCTTTGCAGTTGTATAAGAGTTTTTGAAACTCCTACGTCAAATTCTGCTTATAATTCATAAGCTTCACAAGCTGTTATTGGGAAGTTAAAATAAGTTTCTGGATATGGCTCATCAATCAAAGTATAATGCCACCACTCTTTCGAATAGGCTTTAAACCCACTCTCTTCCATTGTTTTTCTCAAGAAATTTCTCTTATCCAAACACTCTTGTGGAATGAGATCTGTATCATGGTGAGAGACTGGATGAAGTATGTCAAAACTAGAACCCATATCTACAGAGCCATCATCTAAAAATTTTATCCTTTCACCATTTGCAAGAGTTATATCTTTTTCTTCTATTGGATGTAAGGACTTTCCGAGTTCTATGATTGTTAGATCAACTGTACTGCCTCTTGTATGCCCTGACTTCTTTGCTATGTAACCTTTAAATAAATCTGGTTTCTCGATTGTAGGGTAATATAATTCTTTTTGACTTATATCATCGTCTTGCGACCATGAAATGAAGTGATCTACTGCTATCTGAGGTCCGTAGCCATCATAGACGACCAAGCAATAGTTATATGCTTTTAAAACTTCTTGTACAGCTTTTAATCCTTCAGCTGCTTGTTTTGTGAGAATTATCTCAGCGCTTTCATAACCATTTATAGGCATTCCAATAAAGTTAAATTCTGAGGCATATCTAACGCTCTGAACTATTGTTGGATCAATTATTCTAAGATAAACAAAATCTTTTGGTAAAATTTCCATATTTATATTAATTAAAATTACTTATTTACAGGTTTATTTTTTTCTCTCAACTTTACAATTGCTTCTGAGAGTTTCTCATTGCTAACTGCACCCACTAACACTTCATCACCAATTATGTAAGTTGGAGTCCCTTGCAGATGCATGTTATTTACAACGATGCTGTTTTGTTTAATTCTCTCTTCAATTTTATCCATATTATTTCTATCATCCATGAAGGCTTGAAGCTTTGCAACATCTAGTCCGGTGTTGGCAGCTATCTTCATCATGTTGTCTTTGTTTCTAGGAAGTGTTGAGTTAAACAGTTGGATTTGAAACTGTAGGTACTTACTTTGGTCAAGCATGCTCACAGCTGTTGCAAACCTTGTCGCCTCAACAGATTCAGCACCAAGCATAGGTAGCTCTATAAAGATCATTGCAACATCAGGATTTTGCTCGAGTAGCTTACTATTTGATTCAAGCATCTTTGCACAGAATCCACATGAATAGTCAAAGAACTCAACTATTTTTATTGGTGCATCGGATTTTCCTGCAACAGTAGTAATCTTACCATCCTTAAGGTCTTGCATTATAACTGCTACCCCTTCATCTATTGCTTTGTGTTGAGATTCCAATGTCTTTTGTCTATAGAAATTTTCCAGAACTGCTGCAACTTTATCAGGATTATTTTTCATGAAATTCTCAATGGACTCTTCAATGTTACCTATTGTGCCTCCTGTACTGCTGGCAGAGAGTTTTCCTTTTAATTCATCAATTTGATCTTGTAAGCTTGAAACTTCCTTGTCGAGGGCAGAAATTATATTTTGTCTTAATTTATCATTTTCTGTCTCAAAGGTGCTGTTGCTGTACTTCATGTATGCGAAAACCAAACATATGAAAAAGCCTATTACTAGGAAGTAAGAAAGAATTATCTTGTGATTCATAAAAGTTAAAGTCTGAAATTTATTACAAAAACTGGTAAAATTTGTTTATTATTATAGGATTTATTTTAGTATTTTTTTGAATATATACAATAGCAAATGTATGAAACAGTTAAATGCAACTGATCCACATGCCTCAGTTTACGTTGATGCATCAGCTGGAAGTGGAAAGACAAAGCTTTTAGTTGATAGGATAGTCAGGATGTTGCTGTATGGTGTTTCACCATCAAAAATCCTATGTATAACTTTTACAAATGCTGCAGCAGAGGAGATGCATGAAAGACTTCAGAAGAAGTTATTATCATTTCTTACAATGGCAGAAGATGAGCTGCATGCTGAGCTTCTTACATTGAATGGATTTGTTCCTCAGGAAGTAATGATTCAGAAAGCAAGAAGCCTTTTTGCTCATTTTGTTAGTGATACCCCGAGGATACAAACTTTACATGGTTTTTGCTCAAAGATATTGCAAAAAATGCACGTTATAAACCTTAGTGATAACATTAAAAATGATTCAACAAAGATAATTGATGATAAAGAAAAAAGTGACTTGCTTCATGAAAGCTTCAACGAAGTCATATTTGAAAGTTCTCTCATTGAAAAACACCTCAGGATACTGTTAACTAAATATGATATATCTTATCTTTTTGAATTAATCTGTGAATTTTGGACAGGTATCTCAAGTTCAAACAGTCAGCAATTTTTCGACATGTTCCAGATGCAAGAAGATGCAGCAGTGAAACTTTTGCATGAGAAAGTCAACATTTTCTTCAACACAGAAGAGATCCTATCAAAGGAAGAGATCATAGAAAGCTTCATAGGAAATTCAGATATGAATCTACTTGATGAGACAGTAGCAGCTCTTGAGCAATCAGATAATGTTACTTCTAAAACTGCAGCAAAGTCAATTAAAAAGTTTACCTCTAATCCAGATCAGAAATCTTTCTTTTTATATCTAAATACTCTTCTTACAAATGATTTCAAACCGAGGTCAAGATTGCCTCTCAGTGCAAGTGCGGCTAAAGATTTAGATCATATTAAGAGCTTTCTATTGGATGAACAAAAGAGGCTCTGTGATGCCATCGAACTTATTAACAGCTCTGCAGCAGCTGAGTTAAACAAGGCTTTTAGCATACTTGCTTGGTCTGTATTAAAAAAATTCAATAATAAGAAAAAACAGCAGAGTTTATTTGAATATTCAGATCTCATCAGACATACGACAGATCTCATACATCACAGTGATGACAAGATGGCTTTGCTTTACTCAATAGATATGATGATCGACCACATAATGATCGATGAGGCTCAAGATCTCAGTGAGATGCAGTGGATGATGATTCAAACCATTACTGATGAGTTCTTTGCAGGAGTTGGAATGTCAAGCGGACATAGAACAATCTTCATAGTTGGAGACTTCAAACAGGCAATCTTCGGATTCCAAGGAGCAGCCCCAAAGATATTTCAAGAGGTCAAGAGGTTCTACAGGGAAAAAGTTGTTGGAATAGGAAAAAAATGGCATGAAATACAGCTGGATACTTGCTACAGATGCGCTCCTGAGATCCTCTCCCTAGTTGATGCAGTTTGCAATTCAGATGAGGTGAGAGAGGCATTTAATTTACATGAAGAATCAATTATACATAGGTCAATTAGTGATCTTGGACATGGCGTGGTGAGGTTTCATCCTCTGTCATTCGAACCATCTGATGATAAACCAGAGAGACTCTCATGGCACCTCCCAACAGAGCAAACAAAATTGCCTGTAGAAAAGGATAGTACTTGGTTTGTAGCTCAAAACATAGTAGCAACCATCGATGAGTGGCTCAAGACTGAGAAGATAATCGGACCAGACAGAAAGAAAATAGCACCACAAGACATTTTGATACTCCTCAGGAAGAGGTCTAAGCTCCAAGATCATCTCGTGAGGGCGTTGGATGATTTTTCAATTCCTGTATCGAATCTAGCAGCTAAGGAGCTTGGGAATAGTATTGTGATATATGATTTTCTGGCGCTTCTGCAGTTCGTTCTTCAGCCACTCGATGATATGAATCTCATCGCACTGCTGAAATCCTCTCCATTTAGCTTGAATGATATAAGAATTATGGAATTAGCTATAGGGAGAGATGGTAGTATTTGGGATAGAGTGCAGAATATTCAGTTGCTACAGGAAATTTTGAATAAGGCAACACAACTTGATTTACAAACCTTCTTCCAATGGTATTTAGATGATGTTTATATAGATTCTAATTCAGAAGTAATGAGGTTTATGGATCATGTCTTGCATTACTGTTCAGAAACTAACCGTACGTCATTTCAAGGTTTTATGGTGTGGTTACATGAGACTCTAAGTAAAAAACAGCAGAAAGTTTATGATAATAAATCCATCAGGATAACAACTGTACACTCAGCAAAAGGTCTTGAGGCACCAGTTGTAATACTTGCTGATGCTGCTTCTTCTGAAAGTTCATCTGTGACGAAATTCGCATATGAAGATGATATGTTTATTTTAAATACAAAGAATACAAGCAAAGCTGCCAAGGAGATGATATCAAGATGGAATGATAAGTCTGTTAAAGAAAACATGAGACTCCTCTATGTTGCAATGACAAGGCCGAAGTATGAACTGCATGTCTTTGGAAATAATAAGGATAAAACGAGCTGGTATACGATGATAAGAGATGCTGTCAGCCAGTAGATCTAATTCCAACAAAAGACCACCTCTTTGTTTTTTTATGCTCTATATGTGAGCAATTTTTACACTTATATGTTTTTACTATCTTCTCTGATCTGATAAAGATATACCATTGAATGAGCGAGAATTTCATGACATTAGATGAGATTGATATGTCATCTGTTCTGAGTCTCATCCAACTCTCTCCACATGCTTTACATTTATGATTTAGGTACTTGTATGTATATACGGACACACTAAATAATGCGGTCGTAATCACAAAGAATCCAATTGTGATCAGGAACCAATGTAGACTTAGGACATCAATCGCCTCTCTCAAGAAGCCTCTCTCGAGAATGGTTGTCATCATCAGCATCGTGAGAGGTGCTGCAATTTTTATCCTATCCTTAATGCTTTTCTCTAAAGCCTCTCCTGAGATAATCATTATATTTCAATTAACATTTTTACTGGTTTTTCTACAAGCTGCTTAACTTTTACGAGGAACTGTACAGCTTCCTTCCCATCTATGATTCTGTGGTCATATGACAAAGCAATGTACATCATAGGACGCAATGCTATTTCACCACCAGGGAGTCCTACAGGTCTTTGAACTATATTATGCATCCCAAGTATTCCTGACTGAGGGGGATTGATGATTGGAGTTGAGAGGAGCGATCCATATGTTCCACCATTTGTTATTGTAAAGGTACCGCCTGTCATGTCATTCATTGTTAGTTTACCATCGCGCGCTCTCTTGCCAAGATTTGCAATGCCTTTCTCTATATCTGCAAGAGATAATGAATCTGCATCACGTAGGACTGGAACAACAAGTCCGCTATCGGTTCCAACAGCAATCCCTATGTCATAGAAGTTTTTATAAACAATATCATCACCATCTATCTCTGCATTGACGGCAGGGAATTCCTTAAGAGCTGTGACAACTGCCTTTACAAAAAATGACATGAAGCCAAGTTTAACATTATGTTTCTTCTGGAACTCCTCCTGATTCTCACTTCTTAACTTCATTACTTCATGCATGTCAATCTCATTGAATGTTGTGAGAATTGCTGCTGTGTTCTGAACGTCCTTCAGGCGCTTTGCAATTGTTTGACGAAGTCTGGACATCTTGACTCGTGTTTCTCTACCTTCCTGATTTTTATGAACATTCTGAGTGTTTTGAGGGACATCTACCTTTGGAGTTTGAACCGCTTTGACTGCATCTTCCTTGGTTATTCTTCCATCTTTTCCTGTTCCAATGACATCAGCTGTTTTGACATTATTGGAATCAAGGATGACTTGTGCTGCAGGTGATGGGTAATTTTTAGTTGTTTGTTGAGATGTTTCCTGAGATGTTTTTTCTGCTACAGGTTGCTGCGCTGTTGGTGCAGCAGCTGGAGCTGCAACACTTGTATCGATTGATCCTAAGATGGCACCGATTTCAACTGTTGAACCTGTCTGGGAGATTATTTCCGCTAACTGACCTCCCTCTGGTGCAACCACCTCAAGAGTTACCTTATCTGTTTCTAATTCAACTACTACCTCATCTTTTGATACAAACTCTCCATTGTTTTTATACCACTTTGCAACTGTTGCTTCTGTGACTGATTCACCGAGTGCAGGGACTATAATTTGGACTTTTGACATACTTCTTATTTAAATTGCATTGTTTAATAATTTTTCTAACTCAGATTGATGTAGGTTTGCGAAGCCAACTGCAGGGCTTGCTGACCTTTGTCTTCCTGCATATTTTAAGTCTTTTACACCAAGTTTTTCGAATATTGGTTTCACAAATGAGAATGCTCCCATGTTTTCTGGCTCTTCTTGACACCATACAATTTCAGCGCCTCCAGAGACTATTTTAGAGACCTCTGCTGCAGGGAATGGATAGAGCTGCTCGAGTCTTACTATGCTTACTTCTGCTGCGTTTTTAGTCTCTCTGTGCTCAATCAAGTCATAGTAGACTTTACCACTACAGAAGATTATTTTCTTTGCTCCTTGTAGATTGCTTTCTGTTATAACTGGTCTAAAGGATGTAACCTCCGACATTTCATTTAGGCTTGACACAGCCATCTTATGTCTCAGGAGTGATTTCGGACTCATGATGATGAGTGGTTTCTTGCTATCTTGCATTACCTGTCTTCTAAGAACATGGAAGAGAGATGCTGGTGTTGTGCAATTGCAAACCTGCATATTATTTTGTGCACAGAGTTGCAGGAATCTCTCGAGTCTTGCAGAACTGTGTTCTGGCCCTTGTCCTTCATAGCCGTGAGGTAGCAGCATTACTAAGTTGTTGATGATTCCCCATTTGCTCTCTGCAGATGCTATATACTGATCTATGACTATCTGTGCGCCGTTTGCAAAATCACCAAACTGAGCTTCCCAAATAGTTAGGTTTTTAGGGTTAGACATCGCATACCCATATTCATATCCAAGGACTGCAAACTCAGATAATAAGCTATTTTCTATAAAAAACTTGCCTTTTTGCTGAGGATCCAGATTATTTAAATTTATGTATTTTGTACCATTGATTTGATCTGTTAGGACTGCATGTCTATGAGAGAATGTACCTCTCTCTACATCTTCTCCTGTGAACCTTATGTTGATCCCATCTGAGAGGATGCTTGCAAATGCAATTGCTTCACCTGTTCCCCAGTCAAGTCCTTCACCGCTCTCCATCATTTTTTTACGTGCTTCGAACTGCCTACCAATCTTGCTATTTAAATTGAAATCTTTAGGAACAGTTGAGAGTTTTAGACCAAGTGCTCTTAGAGTCTCAAGAGGTACTCCTGTGTTAGCAGTTTGGATTTCTGTGATGTCTATATCTCCTAACTTTGAAATTCCTATGTCATCTTGTCCTGTGTGCAGAGCGTAGATCTTTTTCTCAACAGCGATATGTCTTTGCATTGATTCATCTGATGCATGGTTTTCATAAGGTATCTCACCAGCTACTATCTTCTTAGCCAACTCGAATTCACTATCCATGAAATTTAGATAGTCCTTAGACATCTCATCAGGATTTATTTCATTGTTGAGCTTCTGAACTTTTTCTGCATATAAGTCTACTCCATCTTTGAATTCTTTTGAGTGGATTTTAGAATACATTGTTGGCTGTGTAAACATTGGCTCATCACCCTCATTGTGTCCGTATTTTCTGTGACAAACCAAATCAATAACTATATCTTTTTTGAAGTGATTCTTATATTCAAATGCAAGTCTTACAGCATATACTACTGCTTCTGGATCATTTCCATTCACATGTATTACTGGCATGTCAAAGCCTTTAGCAACATCACTACAATACCTTGTGCTTCTATCTTGAGCTGGATCTGTTGTGAATCCGATTTGGTTGTTGATAATTAGATGTATTACACCTCCAACGTCATAGGCATTTAGCTTTGTCATTGCTAATGATTCCATAACTATTCCCTGTCCAGAAAATGATGCATCTCCATGGATTAGAATTGGGATGACTTTGTCTTGATCTTGCTTCAGATCCTGCTTAGCTTTGGCAGCACCCATCAAGATTGAATTGATACTTTCAAGATGAGATGGATTGTATGCTAGAGATATATGGACTTTTTTGCCATCAACCTCAACATCATGATCATATCCTAGATGGTACTTCACATCGCCTACAAAGCTAGGTAATTCTGAACCAGGTGCATATCCCATAAATCCTGCAAAAAGGTTGCTATGTGGTTTATGAAGGACCTGGACAAGAGTACTGAGTCTACCTCGGTGTGCCATTCCTATCATCATCTCATCTGTTCCATTTGATGCACATAGTCTAACTATCTCCTGGAGAGCAAGTATTGCTGTCTCACCACCTTCAACTGAGAATCTCTTTGCCCCTAAGAACTTTGTATGTAAATAGTTTTCAAAGAGCTTGGTACGCATCAAAATCTGTAGGAACCATTCTCTATCATCGTTATCAAAGAGAGCATCTATTTTCCAAGCATTTTCTTCAACCTTTTGATACAGCCATCCTTTTTCATCAGGATCATCAAGATGCTCAAATTCAAACCCAATTGTTCTGCTGTATGTTTTTTTCAAAATTGCCTCAAGCTCACCTATAGGCATCTCACAAAAGTTTGATTTCTCTGACACATCAATAATGTCAAGTAAATTACTTGTATTTAATTTATAATTTGACTCCGTCTTCTGATTATTGAGAGGATTTAAGTGAGCAGTAACATGTCCGTATTGCCTGTAGTAGAACAACAGATTATACCCAAGTAAATTACTTGTGTTTAGATTAACATTAGAATCAACTTTATTTGTGGCTGCTTGATATCCATTATTTAATGATTTAAAGTATCCTTGCCATGAACTATCAACACTACTGGGATCACAAAGATATTTTGAATATAGTTCTTCGAGGAATGTAGTACTTAAGACTGATAAGTTATTATTCATTTTAACTTTTTTATGTTTGCAAGTAATCTGCATAATCTTGAATAAAATTGCAACTATTTTATTAAAAAAATTTTTTATAAATTATGTTTTATATAGAAATGCCAATCCCAGGGTGGTATTATTCTGAAAACAAAAAACCTATCCTAGAAAATAGTTGCCTTGCTGAAACAAATTTTTAACAAACAAATGTTAGACGCAAAGCATTATAAGATAAATTTTTTTATTTAATTTTCATTAATTTTAGATTGTATGCAACAGATGAATCCTGCGATGTTCAAACAACCAGACACACCTCTTAAAGAAGGACTACTAGCATGTAAAGTAATGCTGAAGTATGTTTTGTTCTTCGGATGTATGATTAATTTGCTATTGCTGGCGACGCCGATATACTCAATGCAAGTGCTCGATAGGGTTCTTTCAAGTGGTAATCTTGATACATTGCTTATGTTGACGTTAGTAATAATCTTGGCCCTTATATTACTTGGTTTTATACAGGGTGCTAGAGCCTTTGCAATGAATAGAATGGGAAATTGGTTTGAAAAGAAACTTTCTGAAACAGTTTTTGCAAGTTCAGTTAATTCATCTCTGGTTTCTAAAGGGAATGCTAATAGCCAGCAGATGCGTGACCTACAGACAATTAAAACCTATATTACAAGCCCTGGATTGATAGCTATAATGGATCTTCCTTGGGCTCTAATATTCCTTGTAGTGTTGTTTATGTTACACTCTGCAATGGGCTTCTTGACAATAATTGGTGGTGTGATGCTGATCGTAGTTGGTCTCATTGCTGATAGAGCAACAAAGCCACTTCTTGACTCAAACAATGATAATTTTGTTAAGAGTATGAGATATGTCGAACAATCAGCTAGAAATGCTGAAGTAGTAAAAGTCATGGGGATGCTGGATAATGTTATATATTCTTGGCAGAAACTCAACAAAAAAGTTCAATCAACTCAATCTCTAACAGTTGAGAGGCAGGCCGTCTTTACAGAGGTAACAAAGTTAGTCAGAACTGTCATACAGATATCTGTTACAGGCATTGGTGCTTATCTATGTATAAACGAGCCAGGGCAATTCTCATCTGGTGCAATTATCGCAAGTTCATCTCTCGTTGGTAGAGCTTTATCTCCATTTGAAGTAGCAATAAACTCATTGAAGGGATATATCAACTGTAAGAAATCATATGATAGACTCAATAGTTCATTTGTTGTTGGAGGGCAAACTGATGCGAATATGTCATTACCAGAGCCAGAGGGTAGGATGGAAGTTGAAAATCTTTACTTTGCTGCTCCTGGTATGCAAAAGCACATATTGAAAGGTATTACTTTTAATTTGAATCCTGGTGAAACTCTTGTGATAGTTGGCCCAAGTGCATCAGGTAAGACAACTCTCGCAAAGGTCTTAGTTGGATGTTATGAACCATCGATCGGTTCTGTCAGGATAGATGGTGCAAGCCTTAAGGATTGGAAACCAACTGAGCTCGGGAAATATGTAGGATATCTTCCACAGGATGTTGAGTTATTCAGTGGTTCAGTAAGAGAAAACATAGCCCGCATGGATATGAATGCTGATCCTGAGGCAGTTGTGATGGCAGCACAGCTATCTGGGATTCATGAGATGATTTTACAGCTCCCTAAAGCATATGATACAGAAATAGGTCCAGATGGATCTGTTCTATCTGGTGGGCAGAAGCAAAGAGTTGGTCTTGCTAGAGCATTCTTCGGGAATCCTAAGTTACTGGTACTAGATGAGCCAAACGCTAGCCTTGATGCAACAGGTGAACAGGCCCTCGCATCAGCAATAGAGTTTGCTAAGGATGAGAAAATTACAACAATTCTGATATCTCATCGCCCATCAATTCTAAATCTTGCCGATAAAATAATGGTTGTAAAAGATGGTGTGATGGTTGCATTTGGTGCAAAGAATGAACTCATTGGACAAGTTCAAAAATTAATGACAGGAACAACAACGGTATAATTTATAGTTATGATGACATTTTTTTCAGTTTTAGTACAAATCCTAATGATCAACTTAGTTTTAGAATTTGTACCAGCATTCAAACAAGTGAGAATTTAAATTTTAAAATAGAGATTAATATATGACTAAGGAAAAAAAAGATGAAGGCTTTGCAAAACTTCCTACAATGAAAGAAGTTAAGGATTTTATGCAATCTCTAAAGGCTTTCTTGTTTGCAACATCTATTGAAAAATCACAGTATTTCTTGCATGTTAAGGGCGATCTTAAGAAGGAGGCCTCTAAGCCAGTTAAGTTCGCTATAGGGGTGGTCTTTTCTGCTGTATTCTTCTTTGTCATATGGGGTGGATTAGCTCCGTTGGACAGCGCTATAATGGCACAAGGAAGTGTTGTACTGAGTGGTAATAGACAGGTTATACAACATGATAGCGGTGGTATTATCAAAGCAATCCTTGTGAAAGATGGTGATACTGTGAGTGCAAATCAACCACTCATAGAGCTAAATCCTACTCAGGCAGCTGCGAGTGTGAATATTAGCTTATCTCAGCTGAGGACATCCCTTGCAATTGAGAGAAGGCTTCTTGCTGAAGAGAGTGGATTTGATTCAATGGATTTCACCAGTGAATATCTTGATCCAAATGATCAGGAGGTCCAGAGACTAATCGCAAACCAAAACCAACTGTTTAGTCTTAGAAAAGCAATGCTCCAAGGAAAGCTTGATTCTATAAATAAACAAATTGAACAGCTACAAGAAAAAATGATTGGTGAGAAAGGGCAGCTTAAGTCAGTGCAATCACAGCTATCAACTGCAAGAGCAAATGCTGCTGATGCTGAGAAACTTTTCAAAACCGGTGCTGTGAATAAATTATATTTAATGCAAAACCAAAATGAGGTTCAGCGACTTGAAGGTAGTGAGTCACAGGTTAAGGCAAGCATCGCAGTTACTGAACAAAGTATCATTGAGGCTCAAATACAACTTCTAAATTCAAAGAATGAGTTCATGCATAGAATTGAGGAGGAGTACAAGCAAAACCATGTGATGTTGCTTGAGTCTGAGCAGAAGTATCTGCATGCTAAGGAGATGCTTGATCGAACAATCATAAGATCTCCTGTTGATGGAGTAATATCTTCAACGTCATATCATACGATTGGTGGTGTGATATCTCCTGGTATGAAGATTATGGAGATAACTCCGCAGAATGATGATTTAATTATTGATGCATTTGTTTCGCCTAACGAAGTAAATAGTCTTAGAGTTGGAATTCCTGTGAAGATACAGCTGAATCCTTATAAGCAAAGACTTGTTCCAAGAATTGATGGAGAGGTAATATACGTGTCTGCCAACACAATCGTCCATGAGCAAGGAGCAGCTAAGAATGAGTTTTTCCTTGTAAAAATCAAGATCAATCACAAAGCTATAGCTAGCCTGAATACTGATGTGAAACTATATCCGGGAATGCCAGTGACTGTCTTTATAATCCGTGGTACGAGGACTTTCTTACAGTATATGCTGTCTCCAATAATAGATAGCTTCCACAAGGCTTTCAAAGAGGTTTAAGCCTCTTGCCTATAACCATTCTTATCGTATAACTAAGGATGGTTATTATACCAATTAAAATTCCCATAGAAATCAAGATTGAGTTGTTTGTATAAAGACTTATTTTATGGAATGTCGCTGCTACTACGTATGCGAAGGTAGTGTAAAATAAACTGCTATATACTGCGACCTTTGTACTCATTTCTTTTTGCATTACACTGAAGACAGTGATGCATGGGAAATATATCAGAACAAATAGGAGATATGCAAAGGCATCTGTATCATGTTTGAAATACTTCTTGACTAAATCTGTTGGATCTATATCTGACTGCTCATTGATTTCATAAAGAGTTACAAGAGTTGAGGCAACGACTTCCTTCGCCACAACCCCTGTCATTAAACTGACAGTAGCTGGCCAATTATCCTGTGATATACCTATTGGCTCAAAAATGTATGAGAACTTTTTGCCGAAGTGTACCAGCAGTGATTCTTCTGTGACTTTTTCTTCAAATTTAATTGCCTCAGGTTTTAGAGTTAATATTTCTGCAGGAACTGATGCAAGGATATATAAAGCAACTGACATCACAGTTATTGTTGTACTTGTTTCCATAAGAAAATGCTTTATTTTTGATATTGTATGTCTCAGGATATTTCTGATGTTTGGTGTTTTGTATTTTGGAAGCAATAAGATCGAGACATTGCTATGGTTTCTTTCTACAAAGTATGGCTGTAATGTGAAAGCAACCACTCCAGCCAGAAAGATACTGAAGAAATATAAGCAACATATTATTAGTGCTGCATTGTTAGGAAAGAATGCTGCTGAGAATAGAGCAAAAACCACAAGCCGTGCACTACATGACATGAATGGTATAAGAATTACAGTAAGAAGTCTTTGTTTTTTATTCTCAATTATCCTTGCACCCATTATTGCTGGTACGTTACATCCGAAGCCAACTACTAGTGGAATGATTGATTTCCCTGACAGGCCAACTTTTGCAGCTATCTTTCCCATTACTACTGATATCCTTGTCATATATCCGCTTTCATCTATTAGTCCAAGCAGAATATATAAAATTGACAAAAGTGGTATAAAAGATGCGATTGTTCTAATACCACTACCAATACCAAATTCATTTATGTTTATTATTGCATGAGGTGCACCAACTTCCCGCAAACACCATGTGATTGGCTGTACAATTAGATTTTCAGCAAGATCTTCAAAGTATGGTTTGAAAAAATTTCCTCCAACTATTGTCAGGCAAAGTACCAGAGATACAATCATTATGAATATTGGTATTGCAAGGAATCTGTTCATTATTATCCTGTCAATCGTGTGGCTGATGCTTTTATTTGTTTGTTTTGTTTGTTGCTTCAGATTAACTATTGCGTTGTTTATGAAAATGTTTCTTGCAGCTGATATCTTTGAAAGATTTTCTTCTGACTTAGTAAATTCCTCTATTGCAGTTATGAGATTACTTTCTGTTTGAATTGGGTAATTCATTACTTTACAATGCTCTAGAGGTTTTTCTAGGAATCTACCAGATTTGTTATGGCAAATATTTTTTATCTTATTTATTATTCCTCCAATTATTCCTTTCTGCTTTAGATTTATATGAATTATTTCACAATTAAAAAATTCCAATTTGAAATCCTCTGGGATCTTGTTATGGTGATCTACAAGAACTATTAGTATAGGTTTTCCTGTCTCATAAAGCTCTATTGATAGTTTTAGATCTCGTCTTAGATGCTCAGCTGTAACTACATTTACTATTAAGTCAATTTCCTGATTTATAATGAAATCTTTTGTTACAGTTTGATCCTTTGATATATTTGCAATTAAAAGACTCTTTATCCCTGGTAGATCAAAAATCTGTATGTCTTTTGAGAAAAGCATCTTTGCATTTGAGGCTTCAACTGTGACTCCTTCCCAGTTTCCAGTCTTGTTTTTCTTGCCTGTTAAGAGATTAAATAAAGTTGTCTTGCCAACGTTTGCACAACCAGCTATTGCTACCTTAAACATCAAACTCAATAGTTAAATTTGCTTACACAGTATAGTATCCCATGAGATAATGCAATTGTCCAAAAAGATCATTTTTTATCGTCTCTTTCATCAATAAATAGGATATTATTACCCTTTTGATTAAGGTCATCGCACTGGTTATTGATGATGCTCCAGATGAGTGCAATAAGACCAACTGAAGCAATAATTATTGTTAGTGGAATGAAGTATATAAAGACGTCCACTAGAGCTCCTTTAGTTTTCTTTCAATGCCTTCTTGATAAACCTTAAAGGCATACATCTGCTTCTTATTTAGCTGTCTAATTGCTTGTGCAGTTTGTGGAGAGTTACCTCCTATTAGCTTCATAGGATTAACTGGGCGACCATTCTCATGAACTTCAAAGTGCAGATGCTCACCACTTGCTAGTCCTGTCTTTCCAACATAACCAATAACTTCACCCTTTCTGATCCTACTGCCAACTGTTTTATTTGCAAACTTATCAAGGTGACCATAAAGTGTTGTATAGGTTCCGTTGTGACGCATTCTGATATGTTTGCCAAAACCTCTACTATTTGTCATTTCTACTATGATTCCATCAGCTGGCGCATGGACCGGCGTTCCTTTTCTTGCTCTGAAATCCATCCCTTTATGCATTCTGTGTTTGCCTAGAATTGGATGTAATCTCATGCCAAAACCAGATCCAAGTACCGGATGCTGTATAGGATATGAGATTTTAAATGCGCCTAAAGAAGAGGTTTTTGTTGGTTGGTTGGTGTTCAATATGATTCCATTTTGCTTTATGTATTGAGTCACACCACCCTTATCCTTGTATT
The DNA here is from genome assembly GCA_023263785.1 of Rickettsiales bacterium. Lineage (GTDB taxonomy): Bacteria > Pseudomonadota > Alphaproteobacteria > Rickettsiales > Midichloriaceae > JALQUO01. The sequence goes on from JALQUO010000001.1 coordinate 622,777, forward strand.
TGTAGACTCTAACCTTTCCAGCTGAGCTCTGAATATCCATGTAGAAAAGGTTTGATGTTTTTGATGAAACTTTTTCATAAACACATTCAATGTTAAGGTTACCACTTTTAAAAACCTTCTCTTTTCTGAGCATATACATGACATTCATTATGTCTCTTTTTACATCAGTAGCAACACTTGTTTTTTGAATTGTTTTATTTATGTCGAGGCCAGATAATTTGAGTTTTTGTATCTTATTTTCAATTTGCTTATTATTTGAGAAAACATCTAATTTCTTTTTCAGAGTTTCCTCAATGTTTCTAACTAAAACGTTATATTGTTTGACACTTCCTTTGATCAATATTTCAGTCTTTTGAGCTACAATAATCTTTATACTGTCGGTTTTAGACTTATCTGGTGAAAGTTTTATGATTTGAACTACATCTCCATTTTTTATATTTGAAAGCTTATATTTTTTTTCTACTGATGTTGCAATAAGGTGAGATTGCATGTTTGTAAAACCAGCAGCAGATAGGGCTTCTGCTAAAGTATTTGTTTTTTTCATAGCAACTACAGTAATGTTCCCTATTTTCTTGGAATTTATGGTCTTTTTAAATTGAATCACATCAACTGGAGTTACTTTTTCTGTTTTTTGAATCCTCGATACCTCTTGTTTGGATGGTAGTGTTTTTATTCTACTTTGTGTTTCTACAGAATTGTTTATTGATGATTCTTCCACCTTAAGAAGTGACTCATTTTTGACTGTATTTAGAACATTTGAATAGTTACTAGTGTAATTTGTAGTTTCATCAATATTTTTTTGAAAGGTGTTATAATTATGCAACACTACGTGCATAAAAAGAGACATTATTGCAAATACAAGTATCAGATTAGAGAGTTTTGACGCATCAAATTTTATTATTTGATAACTTTTCTGGAAGCCTTGAGTATTTGAAATTTGCATGGACAAAAATATTTTTAAATAATTTTTGGCAGGAGCGAGAGGGATCGAACCCCCAACCCCCGGTTTTGGAGACCGGTGCTCTACCAGTTGAGCTACACTCCTAAAATAACTTCGCTGATTATAACCTAAAAACCTTACTTTTACAAGGAAGATTGCGGTAAATTTATATGTTCAAAGTGAAATTTGCTTTTTCCGAGCATTTTCTGTATATTTTGTTTACATTAGTTTTTTAGATAAAAATTTCTTAAAATGAACTTATTAGATAAGTATAATCAGAAGCAGATAGAAAAGCTTGCTGAAGGAAAGGTATTTCCAAAGTTTCGTGCTGGTGACACAATAAAAGTCCACACAGTCGTACCAAGACTTGAAGGAAAGAAAGGTCAAAGTGCAATGAGAATCCAGATATTTGAAGGCCTTTGCATTGCAAGGAAGAACAATGGCCTTGCATCAACCTTCACAGTCAGAAAGATCAGCCACGATGAAGGCGTCGAGAAAGTTCTTTCTCTTTACTCAAAGCTAGTTGACAAGATAGAAGTCGTTAGACGTGGTAAAGTTCGTAGAGCAAAACTATACTACATCAGAAAACTCCGTGGTAAAGCAATGAGAGTTGTTGAACTAAAAGAAAAAAAGTAATGTGTACTCATCTCTAAGTGAGTTCCTATTAGATCTTGAGAAGCGTTCTGAGCTCGTTAGAGTCTCAGAGCCTGTCTCTACTCATCTTGAAATAACAGAAATCCAAAGAAGACTTATTCTAGAAAAAGGACCAGCAGTAATATTTGAAAATGTTGATTCATCAAATATGCTTCCTTATGGTAGACCGAATGCACAACATCCTAACATACCAATTATTTGTAACCTGTTTGGAACAGAGCACAGAATAGCACTTGGCTTAGGACTCAATGCTGTGAGTGAGCTGCGTGGCCTAGGAAAAGAGTTAGCTGTTCTGAAGCACCCTAAAATGCCACAAAACTTTTCTGAGGCTAAGGATATGTTTCCATTGGTCAAAAGGGTTCTTAGCATGCGTCCAAAAATTGTTAAGAATGGTCCATGTCATGATCAAGTATTTGCAGGAAAAGAGGTTGATATCAGTATGCTTCCAGTGCAAGGCTGCTGGCCAGATGAACCAGCTCCTCTCATCACGTGGGGTGTTGCAGTAACTCAAGGAAAGGAGTATGGTCTTTATAACCTTGGAATTTATAGACTACAGGTCCTATCTCATAATAAGGTTATAGTGAGGTGGTTGAAGCATAGAGGAGGTGCTGAGCATTACAGGAATTGGAAGAAAAAGACCCCTGAGAACAATAAGATGCCAATAGCTATTGTTTTGGGATCTGATCCTGCCACATTGCTCTCAGCTGTCATGCCAATCCCAGACAATATATCTGAATATAATTTCTCTGGCTTGATAAGGAAGAGGCGTCTGGAGCTTACCAAATGCAAGACAAATGATATATTGGTGCCGGCCAACTCAGATATAGTCTTAGAAGGTTGGATAGATTTAAATGAGATGGCGGAAGAAGGTCCTTATGGTGATCACACTGGTTTTTACAACCAAGTTGAAAAGTTTCCTGTAATGACTATTACAGCAATAGCTATGAAGAAAAATCCTCTGTACCTGACAACCTTCACAGGGAGGCCACCTGATGAACCATCAGTCTTAGGAGCTGCTCTCAATGAAGTATTTGTTCCATTGCTACAAGAACAGTTCCCTGAGATAGTAGATTTTTGGTTACCGCCAGAAGCTTGCTCATACAGAATTGCAATAGTTTCTATAAAAAAATCATATCCTGGGCATGCAAAGAGAATCATGATGGGAGTTTGGTCGTTCTTGAGACAGTTTTCTTATACAAAGTTTGTAATTGTAGTTGATGCAGATATAAATGTTAGAAGTTGGTGCGATGTAATGTGGGTTATATCAACTCAAATGGATTTCGGAAGAGATGTTTTACAGGTTCATAATACGCCTATTGATTATTTAGATTTTGCATCTCAAGAATTAGAGCTCGGAACAAAAATTGGCTTTGATGCAACAACAAAAATATTTCCTGAGACAAAAAATGAATGGGGAAGGGTAATTTATCAAAAAAATGAGATAATTAATAAGGTGAGTCAGAAATGGCTACAATACGGCTTTTCTAAAGGAAAGAGTTGAGAAAAATTATAAAAATTAAAATTTTATAAAAAAATGTGTAGACTTATTACCTCAGAAAGGCTATAACTTTAGAGTATGAGGCTTGCAAGTATTAAAACTTAAACCTATGCTTGCTATATTTCTTGATAGGTCTTAGCTTACTAAGTACACCTTCGAAATAAAACAAATTATTAGATAGAGCAATCGTGAACAAAACAGAATTTGTAAACGCTTTTTCAAAAAAAGCCAATATTTCAAAAAAACAAGCTACAGAAATGTGCGAATATTTTTTCGATATTATTGAAGAATCTCTTTCTCAACATGAAGAAATCAAGATAATTGGTTTCGGAACTTGGAAAGTATCTGAAGTCAAAGGAAAGACTGTAACCAATCCTCAAAATAAACAGAAGATGGAAGTCGGACCTTACAACAGAGTCAGATTCGCACCTGGACAAGCTTTGAGAGAAGCAGTTAATAAGAAGTAACACTCACCTTATTAATTACTAAAAAAATGTGGAGATTCATTAAATCTCCCATTTTCTCCCATAAGACTCAATTTTCTTCTCTAAATTTCTTTTCTTAGATTCAATTGAGAAGATCATCGAGAATGCAACCAAACTTGGTACCGTCAAATATATTATAAACCCAATCGCACTGAAACTATAAACAAAGATAACATCACTCAACTTAGGAAGTGAGTTTATAAATGACATTGAGGCATTTAGTGATGAGAACACAAGTAGCTCAGGTATATATGTTAAAATTCCTGAAACGTTACATAAACCAACGCAAAGAGAAAGACATTTATCTTCATGTTTATCAATCATTATTGCTGTAATTGTTGGTAAGAGAAAAAATAATGATATCGCAAAAAGCCTCGTCGAAAGATTTATCATTTGAATCAATGATAGGACTACAATCAAGAAAATACTGAAATATATCAATCTCCCTAATGATATACCCCTATTTATACTCGTATTATTCATTTTTTTATTTTTTTGTTAAACTTATGTTCTAAAGTATATATTACTACTGACAAAAAAATACTGCAATCAATAAATTACCAATATATTTGACCTGACTCATCTAATAGGGTATAAAGTATTGTATTAAAAATTGTTTAAACAAAGACAAAAGTACGTCTAAAACTCATAAAAAATTAATGTAGATGTCAGCTCCAAAGAAAAAAGTCACTGCAGTCGTTGGTATCACCATAGGTGCAGGTAAAGCAAATCCAGCTCCACCGGTAGGTACTGCACTTGGTCCAAGAGGTATTAATATCCCTCTGTTTTGCACAGAATTTAACAATGCAACAAAGAATCTTAAGCCAGGCGCTCCAACACCTGTTGAGATCACAATATATGCAGATAAAACTTTCTCATTTAAAGTAAAGAATCCACCTACATCTTACTTGATTCTTGAGAGAACAGAGCCATCAGTTGAGAAAGGATCAAAGACACCTGGTAAAGATATAGTATCCAAAATCAAGATGGATAAAATAAAAGAAGTTGCAAAAATCAAGATGGATGAGATGAGTGTTAACTCAATCGAAGCTGCTGTGATGAATGTAAGAGGAACAGCTCTTTCAATGGGCATTGAGGTAGTTGAATAAAGATAATTAATTTATATGACAGGAAAAAGAATAAAGAAAGCCAAAGAGTTAATGCCTGTAGTTCAGGTATCTCTCGGAGAAGCAATAGATGCTATCCATAACTACAAACAACATGGTGCAAAGTTCGACGAATCAGTTGAAGTAGTTTTCAAACTAGGTGTTGATCCACGTCAGTCTAATCAAATGGTTAGAGGAAGTGTTGTGATGCCAAGCGGCTTAGGTAAAACAAAGAGAATAGCAGTATTTGCCATGCCAGAGCGTCACAAAGAAGCTCTAGCAGCTGGCGCTGATGTAGTTGGTTGTGAGGAGCTAATAGAGGAAGTAAAAGCTGGTAGAGATGACTTCGACATATGTATTGCTACACCAGACATGATGACTAAGATAGGTGTACTTGGTAAGGTTTTAGGAACAAAAGGTAAAATGCCAAATCCAAAGCTTGGTACAGTAACTACAGATCTAACTGCAGGTATTCAACAAGCTAAAAAAGGTATGGTTGAATTCAGAGTAGAGAAGGGTGCTCTAGTGCATGCAGGAGTTGGTAAGTTAAGTTTTTCAAACTCTGACCTCACTCAGAACATTAAAGCTCTTTATGATGCAATTGTGGCTGCAAAACCATCTGAGAGCAAAGGAATTTATATGCAAAGAATGTACATTTCTACATCACAAGGTCCTTCTGTTGCAGTTGATGTTGCAACTGTTGCAACTGCATAATTTGAATTTTTTATTATAAAGAAAGAAATGAATAGACAAGAAAAACAAGCTGCTGTAGAGAGCCTAAAGGATGCTTTTTCCTCTGCTACCATAGTTGTCGTAGGTGAAAACAAAGGGATCACAGCAGATCAAGCAATAAACCTTCGTAAAGGAGTTAGAAAAGCAGATGGTAAGACTGTAGTTGCAAAAAACACTCTTGCGAAGCTGGGTGCTAAAGGCTCAGATTACGAAAACATTACTGATCTACTAAAAGGTCCAACAGTTTTAATGTATTCAAGTGAAGATCCTGTAGCTATTGCGAAAGCAGTTGTTGACTTTGCAAAGGAAAATGACACATTAAAGCTTTGTGGTGCTGCGATGGGTGCAAAAGCATTAGATTTAAATATGCTGAAAGCACTAGCTGAGCTTCCACCACTAGATCAATTACGTGCAAGACTTATTGGTGTTATTCAAGCTCCTGCATCGAAAGTTGCTAGAGTCGTTAGCACGCCAGCTGGTCAGGTCGCTAGAGTCATTAAGGTTTATTCTGAGAAGTAATAAAATGCCCTCACCTCAGAGGGCACCTTCTATCCAATAAAGTTTCTAGATTTAATTCTCTTTAGATATTTATAATGAAAGAATAAATTTTTCTGCCTCGAGAGCTGCCATACAGCCAGTGCCAGCAGCAGTCACAGCCTGTCTATAGATCTTATCTTGAACATCACCAGCAGCAAAAATCCCTGGTATATTTGTCTTAGTTGATCCTTTCTCAGTAATAATATATCCATCTTCATCAACATTGATGAGGTTTTTAACAAAAGAACTATTTGGTGAGTGACCAATAGCTATAAATATCCCATCAAACTGAACTTCGGCTTTACTTCCATCAACAACATTTTTAAGGACTGCTCCAGTTACACCCAGTGGCTCTTCTTTTCCAATGACTTCATCTAATACTGTATTCCATAAGACCTTTATCTTTGGATTTTCAAACATTTTGTTTTGCAATGTTTTTTCAGCACGTAATGAATCGCGTCTATGGATTAATGTAACACTCTTCGCTATCTTTGAGAGATACATCGACTCCTCCACAGCTGTATTCCCACCACCAACCACAAGAATATTTTTGTTTCTGTAAAAGAATCCATCACATGTCGCACAAGATGATACACCATATCCTCTGAACTTTGTTTCGCTCTCAAGCCCTAACCACTTTGCATTTGCACCAGTTGCTATGACTACTGAGTCTGCAGAGTATTTTGTATTGCCTTCGCCTGTCAAAACAAAAGGATGGGCACTGTGATCTATCTCTGTTATATAGTCTGAGACTATTTCTACTCCAGCATGAACAGCTTGTTTTTCCATTTGTTCTACAAGCCATGGACCTTGTATAACATCAGCAAAGCCAGGATAGTTTTCAACATCTGTTGTGGTTGTTAACTGACCACCTTTTGTATTTCCACAGATAATTAAGGTACTTAGACAAGCCCTCGCTGCATATATTGCTGCAGTGTATCCTGCAGGCCCAGAACCAATAATTATTACATTCCAATGTTTCATATTTTAATACCAACCTAATTTAATTGTAAGCCCATTTGATACATTCCGGAAGTACCAAATGGTAATTTTTATCATGCTACTTCTAAGCATTTAATTACTGATGTTTCTTTTATTGCATCATTTCGCCACTCTTGGAAATATTTATGATTGAATATTTTTTCAATATATTTTTCGTGCTTATATTGTTTTAATCCATAGCTGATAATCCTACTAACAATGGGTGCAAAAAAAGCATCAACAGCACTAAAGTTACCCATCAAATATTCATTACTTCCAGAAGCTTCTATGCAAAAATCCCATATTTCATAGATTCTATTGAGATCATCTTCTGCATTTTTAGATATGTTTTTAGATACATTCTTTTTTATATTCATTGGACATTCTGATCTTAAGCTCATAAAACTAGAATGCATTTCAGCAATACATGATCTTGCAATATTTCTTAATGAAATTTCTTTAGGGTATAAATTTTGCGTCGGAAACTTTTCATTTAAGTATTCGATAATTGCAACTGTATCCCAAATTTTCAGCTTTCCATCATGTAAACAAGGGACTTTTCCTGATGGTGATATTTTTAAAACTTCATTTGAAAACAATTCAATTTTTATTTCTTTAAAATCAATATTTGCCAATTTCAATACTAACCAAGCTCTCATACTCCATGAAGAGTAGTTTTTATTACCAATATATAGTGTTAAATTATTCATAATTATTCTTAACCATTTATTTTTTGACATTCAGCCATTACCTTTGATGATCTAGAGATAGAATCAGTCAAATAAAAATTATCTATTGGATATGAGAAATCAACAGAGTATTTTATCTGAGGCACTTCAAATTCAAGATCAATCTCATTCTGTTGAACCTTGAAGAGATTATCTTCTGCAAAGACTTTATTGTGTTTTGCCATACCCTTCCTCAAGCTTGTAATATCTGAGAAATCAAGCTTTAGACCTAATCCTTCAGCAACATCCAAGATTATCCTATACTCATCTTTTGCAGTGCCTAATGGCTTTACAGCCTGCGTTGTTCTCTGTACTCTCCCTTCGGTATTAACGTAAGTACCTGACTTCTCAGGAAAGGCTGGACTAGGAATAATCACATTTGCATTATAAACATTTTTATCTCCATGATGACCAATATATATTACCTTCTTTGCACCAGATACATCTATGTCATCTGCACCAAACAATACAACTGTTTCAGAGGTTGAAACTTTCTTTGTACTGACGAATCCGATATCTAGAGCACCAACAGCACCAGCTGCATTGTGCAATACATTAAAGCCATTCCACTGATCAGTAATGAAACCATATTTCTTTGCAATTGCCTTACAAAGCTTATGTAGTTCATTTGATTTAGTATCAGAAAACATTGCACTGCCTATAATCATCATTGGCTTTGTTGTCTTTTTTAATGTCTCACAATAAGGATGTGTTCCATTTAGTATCTCAAGGAGTAATTTATTTGTATCAGATCCAAGTCTTTGATGAGTATAATTAAGATCTGCATCTGGCCCAATCATGGCAACAGAAAGGTTATGATGTACTGTAGCTTTTCTAATTCTAGCATTGATGACAGCTGCTTCATGTCGAGGGTTTGTATTGATTAAAAGGCAATGATCTGCCTCCTCTATACAAGTAATTTTTGAATTAAATGTATAATCTCCACGGGATTTCGAAATAAGACCATGCATCTTAATCTCAAATTCAGTATGTCCTTTTTTGAGTTTCTTGATGAGATTCTTTGCTGCAAACATTGTCTCAACATCAGTCATCTTCCCAGCAATCATAGTGATATCATCTGATTCATCAAGAATTTTAGTGAAGACATCAATTGCAGTTAGGTAATCGACCTTTTTAAACCTTCCATTGTCATGAAGCATAGGTGTATCGAGGCGCTGGTATTTCAGGCCGTCATATGCAAAACGTGTCTTATCTGAAATCCATTCCTCATTGATATCCTCACAAGCCTGTGGAAGAATTCTCATGACTTCACTTCCCCTTGTATCAATTCTAATGTGAGAACAAACTGCATCCATGACATCAACAGAGTAGGTGTGTTTTAGTTCCCAACTTCTTGCTGTGAATGCATAGGGCTTTGATGTCAGAGCACCAACGGGGCAAAGATCGATTATATTCCCAGACATCTCAGACTTTATTGATTTCTCTACATAAGTTGAAATCTCCATGTGTTCTCCACGTCCTATAGCACCTAGCTCATTTGTTCCAGCTATGTCCTCAAGGAATCTAACACATCTAGTACAATGAATGCATCTTGTCATATGAGTGGCTATAAGTGGCCCCATGTATTTATCCTTGACCGCTCTCTTGTCTTCATGGTAGTTGCTCTTGCATTTTCCATATTTGAAAGCTTGATCTTGAAGGTCGCACTCACCACCCTGATCACATATAGGGCAGTCCAATGGATGGTTTATCAATAAAAACTCCATTACTCCTTCCCTTGCTTTTTTTACTATCTCAGATTCAGTTCTTATTACCATCCCATCAGTGACGGCTATGGAACAACTAGCAACTGGTTTAGGACTCTTTTCAACTTCTACTAAACACATCCTGCAGTTTCCAGCTATAGCAAGTTTCTCGTGGTAACAAAATCTTGGTATCTGTATGCCAACTTCCTCACACGCTTGAATGATGGTAATGCCGTCTTCAACAACATGCTCTTTCCCATCTATTGATATTTTTGCCATTTTATAAAGTTTTGAATCTTTTACTGTCATTATAAATGTTTAGGAAAAATTCACAACAGACAAGATTCTTATAATTTGTACAACAATTTTGTGAACAAAAAACATCAGCTATTTTGTATTATTAGGTATTGCATGTTTTATTTCTATGGATTTTTTGAGTGTTACTAAAGTATGAAAGCAATAACCTTAACAAGTTACAAAATGTATGTTATATTTTGTGTTTAAATGAAAAAACTTAAAAGTAAATAAAAATGACAAAAACGTACAGTGAAATGGTAAAAGAAGTTGATGCTCTTGAGGAAAAAGTATGGAAATTAAGGGTACTAAAAAAAATAATTAAAAAACCAGAAATAAAAGATAAATTTGAAAAATACGGCGATAGATTACAGACAGAATTAGGAGATAAAGTGATTTTACTACAAAACATACAATCGACACAAAAGGTAAAAGATGAGATAAAAAGACTTAAAGGAAATATTAAGACAATTCAAAATTCGAAAACTGGATCTTGTGCTCATAATTTACAAGCTAAGTTGCATGGCAAACGTGAAGAATTAGATGATCTAGAGACACGTCAATTTGAGCTGGAATTACCAAAAAACACAAGAATTAAACTCTCTTTTCAGTAAAATGCAAAAAATAAAGGAGCAGATAGAACTATTTTATTCTACGAATGAGAGTAAAGGTAATAGTGTAGATGTTAACGAAAATAGTCAGGGATTCCAATATTTCATCAAAAATTCCAATACAAGTAATGACAGAGGTCTTGGCTAGATCATAAAACCATATGGAGAATACAGAAAAAGATCTTGAGAAGGATCAACTGCAAAAACTCAATATCAAAAGAAAAAACACCGAAATAGGAAATGAAGATGAACTGCACCAATTGTGTAGTTCTTATGTAAAATTCGTAAAGTTAAATACAGGAAATAAATACAGAAAAGAAAATGATGAATCAAGAAATACCAATTATACATCCAGGACAAAATGAAATAAGAGTATCATTTTTGAAGGAAGAGACAAAAAACAAAGATTCAGAAGAAAATCGTCCAGTGCTGCAAGAAGTAGTCACAGCATACAATAATACCGTCAGTATCAAAGGGAAGACCCTCAATGAGCTTTGTACAGAGTTCTCTGCAGAGCTTAAAAAAGATTCAAATGTTGAGATTGATATAACAAGAGGGTTTTTAGCTCTATATAGCCACTATGGATATAAAGAGATATTGGATAATTTTAAAGGAATAAGAGAAGAGATTAGCAAAAATGAAAAACTCCGTCATTGTATAAAATCAATGTTTTGTTGCTGTCTTAAAAACTATAGGTCAACATTAGAAAACAAAAACGATTTCAAACAGTTTATCGATGATTGTGAAGATGTATATCTAAAAATGCAGCAAAAAAAGAGGGAGCAATCCACGATTGGAGCTTCTTTGCAATTATATATAAATAAAAAAGGAACCAATAACCAACTACCTGATGGGATCTAGTTACTTTTAATCTTTAGATAAATTTCCAATTGGTTTCTAAAAATCTTCAACTTATTAGTTATAGCTAAATAACTTAGCTTTAGCCGTTCTATAAAATCATAAGTACTACTAGAAAAATTAAGTATACAATTGTTATTAGTTTTATAATATTTCTTAAAGTCAAGTAAAAAACTTTATCTGTAATAAAATTTTAATAAATCTGATGTATATATGTTATTCATTAACAAGTAAAAACATAATTTACCTTTACTTAAAAACTTAACTTATAATATTAAATATTATGCTTGAAATAAACACACAACAACTCCAAACAACACATAAAGATAATGATTTTCAAAGGACAATTAGTGCAATTATCGATTCAAGTCCCGACTTTGATGCATTTAAAGCGAATTTAATCCAAAAATTTGCATCATTTACAACACATATAAACAACAATGTTGATACTCTTAAAAAGGGTTTTGAAACAACTAAAAAAGTTTGTGGAGAAAAATTCGATATAGCAAAAATAAAGGCATTAAAACAAACAAGTGATTTATATAATGCTATTAAAGATTTTTTTGTATTAATTTATAACTATACGCTTGGTATAATTGCCGGAAAATTGAATATACAAGACAACAAAAAATAGCTGCTGCAGAATTTTCAACGGAGATTAAAAAGCTTGAAGGTATTGCAATTGCAGAACTAAAACAACAAGTTCAATCTAAAGAAGAACAAATCAAACAATTAGAAACAAATAATCAAACATTCCGAATAGAAGTTAAGACATTACAAGATGGACTTGCAAAAAAGCAAGCTGAATTTTCAAAGTTAGAAAAAGACCAAAAAGAAATTATAAGATTAAAAGAAGCAATTGCAAATCTTTCAAAGTTAGAAGGAGAAAATCAAAATGCAATTTTAGCACTGCAACAACAAGTTCAATCTAAAGAAGAACAAATCGAACAATTCAAAAAAACAAAACCAACATTAGAAATAGAAGTTAAAAAATTACAAGATGAACTTGCAAACAAGCAAGCAGCACTCAAAAAGTCAGAAAAAGATACTGAAAAGTAAAAAAGCAGAACTTACAAACTTAGAAACGCAAATTAAAACTAAGAAAGATGAACTTAAAGCGAATGTTGACAAAGAATTAGAGACTTATAAAGAAACAGCTAAAACTGAAATAAATAATAAAAAAGAGAAGAGTTTAACAGAATAACACAGGAAGCATTAATAGAAAAAAATAAAATCCTAGATGAAAGTATGGCAGGCGTAAAGAAGCAAACTGCAGAGGTTTTGAACTCAAATCGAAAGGCAGAAGAACTCCTAAACCAAAAAATAGAAAAGCTTCAAAGGGAAGCAAATGACTTGGAGCAAAGAGTTCAAGAACTACAAAAAACCAAAAAAGAAAACACACCAAGCGTTTTAGGATACATTCTTGGATATCCACAAAGAGTTGTAGCAGCACAAATAAAACAGTTAGAGGAAAAATTGAAGAATGATGTACAAACTTGTACAGAGAAAGAAAAAAGAATTCTTGAGATTGAAGTTGCAGCTCTGAAGGAACTTCTTGTAAGAACATTTTCTGTTGTTGAAGCAAATATTAAATCAGGAACTGTTAGGTTATCCGATGTTAATGAGTTCAAGCAAGCTTGTGTAGAGATAAATAACTATGTATCACCACAAAAACCTGTGCAAGATAATTATTTGGTACAAGGAACAAAAGCATTATTATCATTATTTAAAGCAAACCAACAGCCGCAGCCAATCACTGCTCAACAAAACCAACAAAATCCTCAAAGTAGTTGGACTGACACTTTGTTATGTCGCAGAAGACAAGTTAATGAACAACAAGGCCAACAAGAAGGATTATAAAAGAGCTAAGCTCTTTTCTTAGAGTCTATCTGGCAATCATATTTTATCTTAAGGAGATCAAACCACATGGTCTTCTTGTGAGCTGGTTGTCTCAGTAAATAAGATGGATGGAAGATGGCTGTTGTCCTGATTGCTTTACCCCCCAAGAACTCATTCGTATAATCAAAGTAAGTCCCGCGGAGTTTTGTAATTGGAGCATCAATTTCAAGAAGTGATTCAACTGCAGTGCTTCCTACTAGGATGATCAACTTAGGTTTTATTAAGGCTATGTGTTTCTTTACAAATGGCCTACAGATAGCAATTTCCTCATTAGTTGGCTTTCTATTGGCAGGAGGTCTCCAGAAGACAGTATTTGTAATGTAAGCATTTTTTTCCCTAGAGAGACCTATGGCTGCGATGATGTTATCCAATAACTTACCGCTCTGTCCGCAGAATGGTATCCCTTGTTCGTCTTCGTTTGCTCCTGGTGCTTCACCTATGAACATTATCTCTGAGTTTGGGTTACCGTCTGCAAAGACAGTGTTCTTAGCACCTCTTTTTAGATCACAGCCTTCAAATGATTCAACAAGTTGCTTGAGTCCTTCTAAAGAATCACATAGATCTAGTTCTGTTTGTTTTTGTTTTTTTTTGATACCGGTAATCCTTGTGACTGGATTTTTATGGAAGAATTCATTTATTCCGAGGTCTTTATATAGTTTTTTATTCATTTACTTCATATGTTTTTTTGCGTTGAACTTAGGGAAAAATTTTATTAGAGATCTTGCTGAGAAAGTTGCTGATTTTTGTACAAATGCCTCACCACACTTCCCAAATAGGTATGCTGCAGACTTCATTGCTTGTGATGCAGAGAAGCCTTGAGAGACATAGCTACAGATGATTCCTGCTAAGACATCTCCCGTACCTCCAACTCTCATCTGAGGTACTCCCGTATGGTTTTCATGTAGATCAGAATCATTTGTTTTGATTTCTAACATCATAAACTCTTTATCCATTTGTGTTTTGATCTTTTTAAACCCAGCTTTTTCATAACATTGAATTGCAGCAATATTACTTACATCAACATCAATTAAAATATGTGAATACTGACTCCCATGTAATTGAAGAAATGCAGAAACTACTTTTGAGCCTAAATTTTGCCCTAGATATTTCTCTTCACCAATAAAAATATCAATTGCTCCGAGGTTTTCTGGAAGCTCTAAAAGTTTTGTAGTATTAGGAAAGGCATCTGCATTATAAATCTGAATATATCCAACTGGCGTTTGTTTATTATGAATGATGAAGCTTTGAATAGGTTTTTGACTACCATCTACAAACTTATAGCCTTGGACATATGTATTGTATTTTTCATAGATTAAATCCATCGTATATAAAACATCCTGATCCCACCATTTTTTGACATGAGATGCTTCAAGCCATTTCAGAAGAAGAGGAAAGTGCGATTCATGCAGTGGCTCAAAAGAGATGCCCTCAAGCAATACAGAATCTTCCATAGAATAGAAGTCATTCCCTCCTACAATGTAGTCTATAGGTCCTTTTACACATAAATTTATCTTATATTTTTTAGACATTTCTAAGATATTTTCTGAAGATGTTGGTACTCCAAAGACTCTCTCAAATTCTCTACCGTTTGGAGTCAGAATCCACTTATGTTTTTTGTAATTATACACCTTAAGAATCTCTGATAGTAATGCCTCAGCATCAATGACTATTGGTTTTTCTGTGTTGATGATTGCAAGGATTGCTTTTTTCGCATCAAAGTCCTTTCCGATTCCATTGCCTATAACAACAGCATCAACGTTCTCCATGATCTCATAGATAATTTTAACATCGTATAAGCCTAGAGATCCAGTATGTCCAGCGAACCCATGTAAAAAGAAATTTAATGAATGACTTTTTGCTGCCTCGAGATGACCAGGACGTGTATAGAGATGAATCAGATCAGCACCAGCTGCTTCAGCTCCAAGGGCAGTGAGGATTGGTGCTCCATAGTATTGAGGACTCCCTCCAATAACTAAGACCTTCCCTAGCTGTCCTTTATGGATCAATTTGCTATGTTTTGGATAATTCATCTTAAGCTACCTGTTTGGATTTTCATCAGTTGGCTGTCTTGCATTTGAAGTATAAGAGATCCATCCTTACTATCTATATCGAGAAAGATACCAGATGTGCCATCGATTGAAACTTTTTCATTTAATTTATATGCTCTTGCCTTCCATTGTTTCTTGATGAGATTAAATCCTTTAGAGAGCCACTCATTATAAGTATCTGTGAAGATTTCAAGGAATCTATTCATGAATTCCTCAGCTGTTGTTTGGATCCCATGTTCAGACAAGTCTGTCGCACCAACTGCACTTGTGTTTGTTGTATCTGGGTGATTTTTTATGTTAACTGCAACTCCTATGATGAGTTTCTTTCCATATTGTTCAGTTAGAATTCCTGAGACTTTCTTGCCATCTATCAAGAGATCATTTACCCATTTATATTGCATTTCAAGATCTTGCTTAAATGATTCTAAAGTCTTACCAAGGGCAACACATGTAACATAAGTCACTTGTGTTGTAGGGTTATCAGATTCAAATGCAATTGATAAATTCAGATTCCCCTCAGGGGCTTGCCATGGTCTTTTATGCTGTCCATAACCTTTTGTCTGGTTTTTAGCAACTATCGCAACTTGTTGCCCATTCAGAATCAAATCCCTTGCTAGATCTTGGGTGCTTTCAACCACATCTAACTTACTTATAAGCCAATTTTTACTTAACATGTTGATACTTTTAAACAAAATGCAATTGGAGTATACTTTCTTTCTAAAAAAGTTCAAAAAATTTAATATGATTATTACAAGATTCGCCCCAAGTCCTACAGGCTTACTACATATAGGTAATGTCAGGACAGCTCTACTTGCTTGGCTACAGGCTAAGTCTCAGGGAGGTAAAATGATCCTAAGGATAGATGATACTGATAGGGAGAGATCCAAGAGGGAATATGAAGATGGCATAAAGAGGGATTTGGAATGGCTTGGTCTTGAGTGGGATGAGACTTTCAGACAATCAGAAAGAATGGATAGGTATTATGAAGCAAAAAATAGACTAATAGCTGCTGGGAGGCTTTATCCGTGTTATGAATCGCAGGAAGAACTTGAAATGAAGAGAAAGAATTTGATGAAGAGAGGACTTCCTCCAATATATGACAGAGCTGCTCTGAAACTCACTGATAAAGAAAAGAAAGAGTTTGAGAATAAAGGTCTAAAACCTCACTGGAGATTCTTATTAAATGATGAGGAGATCATCTGGAATGATGGAATAAGAGGGGTGATGCATTTCAAACCAGAAAACATAACTGATCCAATTCTATTCAAAGAAGATGGAAATATGACTTATACTTTAGCATCAGTCGTAGATGACATAGAATTCAATATAACTCATATCATGCGGGGAGAGGACCACTTAACTAATAGTGCTACTCATATTCAAATATTTAAAGCTCTTGGGGCAACAGATATCCCTCACTTGTCTCACCTATCTCTTCTCAGCAGCAAGACAGGTGAGATATCCAAGAGATTGGGAGGCTTTGATATAGCATCTCTTAGAGACAAAGGAATAGAGCCAATGGCAATCAATAGCTTCCTTGCAAAGATTGGTACATCAGATCCAATTGATTGCTTCTACTCACTAGACGAGCTAAAGGAATCATTTGATATAAAAAAATTCAGCAAAACTCCAATCAACTACGACTATGAAGAGCTTCAGAAATTCAATGCTAAGATGATTCATCATATGTCATTTGAGATAGTGAAGGATCGACTAAATGACCTTGGGATGGCATCTGCATCAGAGAAGTTTTGGGAAGCAATGCATGGTAATATAGACACAATTGCTGAGGCAAAAACCTGGTATGATGTGTGCTATGGAGAAATTCCTTATGTTGATGTTTCTTCTGATAGAGATCTCCTAAAGGCTGCAGCAGAGTTATTGCCGGAAGGTCAGGGGGATGAATCAGTGTGGAGCATATGGACAGAAAAGATTAAGCAGCAGACAGGAAAAAAAGGTAAGGAATTATTTTTGCCTCTCAGGAAAGCACTAACAGCTCATGAGTCTGGCCCAGAGATGAAGCTCCTCATAGTTCTTATCGGTAGAGATAAAGTCATGCAGAGGCTGTGCAGTTGATAATAGCATCTGGAGGGGGATGAAAGCTTCTGTGATCTAATATATGAAGTAGAAAGATATCCTGGTGGAGAAATTGAAGTTTCTATAACTAAGGATATCTCTGGTGTAGATATCTTTATATTTCATAGGATTAAAGTTGATGTAATTCATGATGGCCTATTTGAGATATTTCTGGTTGCTCTAAGGTGCAGAGATCTAGGAGCTAAGTCTGTATCTCTCATAATTCCTTACCTACCATATTCTAGATGTGAAAAAACATCTTTAAAGAACTTATATTCAATTCTCGAGGCAGTTGGGATAAAAAAGATTATTACTGCAGACATTCACTCGGATTGTATCCTAACAGAAATTCCAATCCATAGTATTTCATTTGCCTCTCTTATCATCACAGAACTCAGTATAGATCTCAAAGAAAAGTTAATAATCTCACCAGACAGAGGTGGCTACAATAGAGCTAAAAAGGTAGCAGATGCATTTGGATGTGATTTCATTTGTATGGATAAGATGAGAGTAGGAGATGTCGTTGAGCATCTGCTTGAATTTGATGTTGCTGGCAGAGATGTCATCATAGTTGATGATATAATTGATAGCGGCAGAACAATTAACAGCGCTGTAAGAGCTCTAAAGGATAATTGTGTGAAGTCTGTTGAGGTAATTGCTACACACCTTGTGAGAATCCCTGATCTGAACCAAGTTGATTGTATATACACAACAGACTCGGTCAGACACATATCATATCCAGAAAAATTCAGAGTTCTGAAATTACAGAGACGACTCTTCTTAGATACTTTGAGGTAGATCAGAAGACATTTGATCTAATTACAGATGCATCAGAATCTTCATGCCAAATGTATGCCAGTGCTGCTGATCCAAGACCAGTTGCAACACCATTCGCAAAATCAAAGATTGGTACGCTGTCCTTAGATAAAGATGTTATAAAGTCATAATCAACAATAAGTCCCCCCCCCAACAAAACTGAGAACAAGTTTATTTGTTAAAATAACCCATCAGATAAAGCTTCTCCAAGTTTATATCCTGTTAATTCCTTACAGGCTAACTTAGAGAAATTACAATGAGCCTCTGCAAAAGAAAATTTCTTCAGCGCATCAGAGAAAGTATCAGAGGAATTATGGATAGGCTTCCCATTACGTGCACAGAATGCAGTCACAAGCTCTGCAATATTCGCATTATTTAAAAGAAATTCCTTTGTTGTAGGTGTATTCTTCCTTTTAAAAAAATAGGAGCAATGGCGCTTGAATAAACAACAGCTCCAGAAGCTAAAAGTTTTGATATTTTATTCATACTTATATTTGTTTTTGGTTGTCATTTTTTAGTATGAAACATATATATTAAGAATTTATTAAGCATGAAAAGTTTGAGTCGACTCTTCTTGGATATTTGGAGTTAATATTGTTGAAGTTTGATCCATTTCAGATGCATCAGAATCTTCATGCCAAATGTATGTTAGTGCTGCTGACCCAAGACCGCCTAAAATAATGTTTACAGTTGCTATTGAGTCCGTCTTAAAAGTGTTTTGCAAAAATTTTGCAAATCCACCACTCATAGCAACTCCCCCAACAAAACTTCCAATTAATTTGCTCTCTAGTGATTCATCAGAAAAAGCTTCACCAAATTATATATGCAGTGAATGCCCTACAAGTTGCACCTGTAAACCAAGCATAAGCATTTCCAAATGAGTAACTTTGTTCTGAAGAAAAATCTAAGAAAAAATACTTGCTTTGAGTTTTTTCCTTTAAAAAAATATGTGCAATAGAGCTTGCATAAATAACTAATCCAGAAAGGAAGACTTTTGATTTTTAATTCATTGTGCTGTTTATTCTTCCAAATGTATTTTCCGCAGGTTATAAGGGGGTGATTAGAGAGATTTAATAATCCCAAGCAAATTACTTGGGATTAAAAATTAAAGTTAATTAGATCAATTCAGGTGTTGAAAGATCAATGAATCCTTCATTTAGAGCTTCGATTAAACCAAATTTAGCTGCATCAATAGCTGTTATATATGCCATTGATGTAAAATCTGTAGCAGGTGTATACTTAGCAAGTGTTGCATGAGTTGGAGCAAATGTATCCGCATAATCAGCATCTCCAGGGTTTTTACCTTTAGAATCAACAACTAATTCTTCTGCATTTGCATATCCGCTAAAGAAATAGAATCCTGTGTTTACTAAAGCATCAGCAGCAAGTGTTGTAACAAAACCAGAGAATTTAGCAACTGTGCTGTCTTCACCTAATTTGCTTTCAATTGTAGGAGAAATAAATTTTTCGTTTATAGCTTTTGTTCCAGCTGTAAGACCAAGGAGTTTCACTGTATTAAGAGCAGATGCCTTAAGGAATGAGTAGTCTGTTTTGCTAATCCATAAGCTGCAGCCGCCATAACTTCAGCAGCTCCTAATCCACCTATTACTAGAACTTCGTTTGAAGTTTTCTCAGCTATTGAGTTTAAAGTTGTTTTTAATGTTTACATTTTTTTATTTATTTTTTATTTTTTATGTGTCGTTTACACTCCAAAAAAAATTTATACACTTGAATTATTACAGAAATATTAAAAGATTTCTTATATGCTTTCTAAGTGTTTTGTTTATTTTGGGTTGTAGATTCCTCTAGAATTTTACTATCAGCGCCTCTGTGTTTTGTCAAGAAAATTAAATTCTCATATTAATGATTATTTCATTTATTTTTATGGAAAATTTCTGGGTTGCACCATTTGTAGTTGAGGGATCAAATTTTGATCTATAATTTTCTATGAGATTTTTATCAAAAAGATCAATAATTGTATCAGCAAGTTTTCTAGAAGAAAATTCCTTTTCAATAATCATTCTTGATGTACCCTTTCTACTAAATTGCTCAGCATTATGATACTGGTGATTATCACTTGAAGAGGCTATTGGAACTATTATTGAAGGGATTTTTAGATGTTCTATTTCAGATATTGTAGAAGCTCCAGCTCTTGAAATAATAAGATCTGAGTCGGCAATCAGCTGCGGAACATTTCGAAAGAAATCTTTCATTTCTAATCTTCTAACTTTACTTGTATCATAGATTGATTGTACTGTGTCATGATTTTCTTTTCTGACTTGTTGAAATACACTAATTCTTTCTTGAAGATCCTGTGGCAACAATGTTATTGCATTGGCAATGGTTGTATCAAAGATAGTAGCCCCCTGACTTCCACCAACGACAGTAATGTATATTTCTGGTGTAATTCTTGTACGGCGTCTCTTGGAATCAAAAACAACCTCTCTGATTGGATTGCCTGTATGAACAACATTATATCCTTCAACTTCCTTTGTTTCCTCAAATGATGTTGCAAGAAATTCTGCATCATTAAGGAAAAACTTATTAGCTTTCCCGAGGACAGCATTTTGCTCATGTAGAACTATCGGGATTTTTAATATCTTTGCTGCAAGCAGTACAGGGAATGATGTAATGCCTCCAAATCCAATTGCTATCACTGCTTTTTCTTTTTTGAGAATATATAATGACTTGAGAGTTGCAATCCCAAGGAAAAAGAGAGATGCAGCTTTCTGTATAAAAGATCCTTGGAAATTCTTTATAGGTAGAACGATTTTTTCTTCATCTTGCCCAAAAAACTTCTTACCTCGCGGATCTGTAAAAAAGAGAATCTTGTTTCTTGTGCCCAGTATCTTAGATATTGCCTGTGCAGGAAACACATGCCCCGCTGTCCCACCAGCAGCAACTGCAATTGTCCTAATTTTCATTTTTTGTTTTTAATATATCATAATTGATTGATTAGAAGACATTTACAGAGTATAAATAAAGGTAGAATAAATAAAAAAATTCTCATGCTAAAAAAAATCATTCTTTGTTCTGCTGTTGCTTTAATCTTCTCACAGGAAGTTGTTGCTGATGCTCCATACATAGTACCTCATGCTCATAAAAATACAGATACACTTAAGGCAGCCTCAAGAATAGCGATGTCAGGAATACAAGCACAGAATGAAAGAATGAAGGTTGTATCTCAAAACATAGCAAATATGGATGTGACAGGTGCAACACCAGAATCTGATCCATATAGAAGGAAGATAATATTCTTTGAGAACTCAATAGATCCAAAGACAGGAACTGCAGTTGTAAAAGTCAAAAAGATAGACAATGACAACAGTGACTTCATCTTAAAATACCAGCCAAACCACCCAGCTGCAGACAAAAATGGATATGTTAAATATCCAAACGTGAATGTTCATGTGGAGCTTGCAGATGGACAGGAGGCTAAGAGGGCTGTAGCAGTAAATGCAAACTCTATGGATATGATAAAATCTATGCAGTTTAGAGTCCTAGAGATGATGAAATAAATAATCCTAAGTAATCTACTTGTGTATATTTTATCCTCTCCCTAGAGGGATTTCTCTATAGGCAATTCTAATCTTAAGTAATTTACTTAACATTAAATAAATTTAAATTTTTTAGTTTTCTTAATTTTTTTATTTCACTTTTTTATTTAGTTTTAATTTGCTAATTTATTTGGTTTTAGATGTTCAAAGGAAAAGTTGTAGTAGTGGGCGCAACAGGTAATGTTGGTAGGAATGTTGTTGAAATGCTTCTTAATAGCAAGATTTTCAATCCAGAAGGAATCAGACTAACTGGCTCTGAAAGATCAGCTGGATCTGTAATGACAGTAAATGGATTGGATTTTATAATACAAAACACTGCAGACATTGCATTTGAAAAGAATGAACTATGTATATTCAATACAGAAGCAGATGTCTCATCACACTACATTCCAATCGCTCTTGCTGCTGAAGCATATGTTGTTGACTCAAGCTCTCACTACAGGATGGATCGTGATGTACCACTCATAGTACCACCAGTTAACATCTCAGAAATTGATATATTGAAACATAAACTGTTTTCCCATTCGAACTGCATTGTGTCTCCGATCGCAACAGCAATAGCTCCGCTACATAAAAAATTTCATCTGGAGAGAGTTATAGCATCAGCATACCAGTCTACCTCAGGTGCAGGTAAGAAAGCAATGGATGAGTGCTTCAGAGCCACAAAGGAATTCTGTGAGAAGAAGACTGTAAAAGCAAGTGAATCATTCCCTAGACCCATTCCATTCAACATCATACCTCAAATAGGATCATTTGATGGAGAGGGCTTCGCAAGTGAAGAGACAAAGATCGCAAATGAGTTAAGAAAAGTAATCAGCAAAGAAATATTTGTCTCAGCAACATGTGTGAGAGTGCCAGTACTCATAGGGCATTCAACAAGTTTGAGCTTAAGATTTAAGGATGATTGCAAACTAATGGATGTAGTTGATGTTCTTGATGGAAGTGCATCCATAATTCTCGATAAAGACTCATACAAAACCCCTATTGAAATAGTTGGTCAAGATAAGGTGTTTATAAGTAGAATTAGATCTGATGAGTGCAATGGTGAGAGATGGTTTCATATGTGGGTCTGCTCAGATAACCTCAGAGTTGGTGCTGCGACCGACTCATTTGAGATTGCAAAGGCAATAGCGAATTACTTATGATCTTTTGCTTCGCGCATTTTGAGGATATCTGAGATGGATATTAGCTCTACTTTATCACTGTTTTTCTTTAGCCATTCATTTATGATCTCCACTGACTTTGCCTTAGGAGCTACAATTCCTATACAGGTTCTGTTCTGAGATATTGACATATTTCCTAGATCGTCCAATGATGCAACAATCGCACTTGGATCACTGTCATCTATGATCTTGTTGAATGTGATTACCTTGTTAGATATGTGGGATTTCGACAGCAATCTTGTCAAAAGATTCGCACCATCTCTATCGTAGTATGCAAAGAACTTAAACTTTGATTCATAATCCTCAAGGAGTTTCAATAGTGACATTGCCTTCTCTTCTTTGAATGGGAAAGTTGATATTGGAGAGATATAAAGTCCTATTTCATTTGAAGTAAGTTTTGATATGATGTCATTGAATTTTCTTGCATTCTCAGGGATAGATGAATCTATTAACATTGCTAATGGCCCTGGATCATTCTTCATGTAATTCGCTGGTTGTGTTGGGAGCAGAACCATTGTTGTGTGATGATATTGAGATATACTCTCATTTGTTATTGTTGTGAGATTGTCTGCATATGCAGAGACTCCTATATTGATCTTAGGATTAGTATTTAGTGATTTTTCTACAACATCCTTTTGCAACCCAATGTCTGCAAGAATGATACCAATTTTCGCAATTGCTTTTTGTTTATCTTTATTTTTTTCATTTAGTACAACCACTTGAGAATTTTCCTGCTTGGTTTCTAGATTATGGTTTGTAAAAAAGTCTTTTAAATCATTTCTTTTGAGAAAAAAGACAACAAAGAGAAGAATGACTAATATGAATTTTATCCTGGTTAATTTGTTTAGCATGTAAGTTTTTGTTTTTTAGTATATGTCTATACCTTAAAATTTATACCTTAAAAAAACTTTGTCTCAAAATTTTTATGCAAAAGTTTAGTCTTATTGTTGAAGTTGGAAGGAAAAAAATATGGCCTAATAAAGTCAAGATAGTTCTAAATGCAATGGCTGAGACTTTTAAATATCTCATTACATTTAGAAATGAAATTTGTAAAAAAAATCTTTTTATTTCTGTGTCTTTAATAGATGACAAAAAAATCCATAAGATGAATCTAGAATATAGAAATAAAAACAAACCAACAAATATCCTATCATTTCAAAATATTGATTGGAAGGGAGATCTAAGAGATGTTTTATATGCTGAACAAATTGATTGGAATACAAATATAAAAGTTTTTGAAATAACTCCTGATGGGATAGAGAAAAAAAACTCTAAGGAAATTAATATGGACGAAGAAGTTCTGCAGATAGGAGACATTGCAATTAGCTATGAAAGGATATTGGAGGAATCAGTAGAGCAGTCAAAAGATTTTGATGAGCATCTTAGTTTTATGGTTGTACATGGGGTTTTACATCTGATGGGATATGACCATGAGATTGAGAAAGAGGCAATTGAAATGGAAGAACTTGAAAAGAATATAATGTCTGGGATAAAAATATGTTAATATGATTCGTAATAAGGTCATTTAAAAATGGAATCAAAAAAGAATAAAAAGAAAGATAGTTTTTTATCAATCTTAAGAAAGAAGTATAATTTACTTTTTCATACAAAACATCATCATGAACAAAATCCAATATCTAGTGGATGCGAGGCAGAGGATGAAATGATAGAACATTTCCTTGAGGCTAGAGATATGAAAGCAGCTGAGATAATGGTCCCGAGGGCGGATGTTGTCGCAGTCACTATCGACTCGACTCTAGATGTCTTGAAGGAAAAGTTTGTGAGCACTGGTTTCTTAAGACTCTTAGTGTATAGAAAGGATCTAGATGATATAGTTGGATTCATTCATCTGAAGGATGTTTTTGCTCAAATCTGTTCAAATGACAAGAATTTCAAAATAGATAATATAATCACTAAGACAATATATACTGCGAGATCAACTCGATGCTTCTCACTATTTGAAAAGATGAAAGAGGAAGATGTTGAAGTTGCTGTGATCCTAGATGAGTATGGTGGAATAGAAGGTGTGATTAGCATAGAAAGGCTTGTGGAGAAGATGCTTGGAACCATGCCAAATGTCTTAGATGAAGAAACTCAAGCTTTACCTGCTGTCAGGATGCTAAGTGATAACTCTTGCGTTGTTGATGCTAGGACATCAACTCAACAGCTGGAAGAAATCTTTGATGATGTAGAATTCCTATCTGAGGAAGAAGGAGAATACGAAACAATAGGAGGATTCATTCTTTCCTATCTAGATAAAGTCCCTGCAAAAGGTGAGAAATTTACTCATGAAGGTGGGTTGGAAGTTGAGATAGTTGATGCTACAAGTAGGGCTGTAAAAACAGTGAAAGTAACAAGAGTAAAAAATTTGTCATAAATGTTAGAGAAATACAAAAAAGATATTGAAACATTCATTGAAGGAGTATTGTCTCAAATGGATGAGAAAGAAGGAGTTAATCAAACTTTACAAGCCGCTATAAGGTATGTTCTTAGCGGGGGTGGTAAGAGATTAAGACCAAGTATTATGATGTATCTATGTGATGTGTTTGAAGTTCCATTTGAATTAGGAATAGTTCCTGCTGCAGCTCTAGAGCTAATTCATAACTACACCTTGGTACATGATGACTTGCCTGGGATGGATGATGATGAGTTTCGCAGAGGGCTACCAACTTGTCATAGGAAATTTAATGAAGGGATTGCAATCCTGACAGGTAATGCTCTCTTTACTCTTTCCCTACAGGTTATGATGAATGGGATGAAAAACAACGGTGAGCTTCTTTATAAAGCCATGCAGGTTTTACTCTCTGCAAGCGGTATACAAGGAGTTTTAAGTGGGCAGGCATTTGATATTGAGATGAAAAGAGATAATAAGAATACCATCATTGGTTTGTCTCCAGAGGAAGATATCATGGAGGTCCTGAATATGTATTATTTAAAAACAGGGAAATTATTTGAAGCTTCTTTCCTTATCCCTGGGATCCTCACTAAACTAACCTCTGAGCAGCAAAATCTCCTAAGTGAGTGCGGCAGTACTCTAGGAGTTCTATATCAAATACAGGATGATATAAACGACATTCCTGCTGAGGGAAATACAGTATCCGACGTCAGAGACTCACTGATTGAAAATTTTGATTCTTGTGTTGATAAGATGCAGGGAAGGTTTGACAAGAAAAAGATTCTTGCCTTAAAAGATTTTATTTTAAATAATTCATAAGTATTGTTTTAAATACTTTCCAGTTAGACTTCTCTCATTGGCTGCGACCTCCTCTGGTGTTCCAAATGCAACTACCTCGCCGCCGAGGTTCCCACCTTGAGGTCCGAAGTCAATGATATAGTCTGCATTTTTTATCACATCTAGATTATGCTCTATAGTTATTACTGAATGACCTTGATCAACCAGCCTATGCAGAACATTCATCAGCTTGCTTATGTCGTGTGTGTGTAGACCTGCTGTAGGCTCATCTAAGATGTACAGAGTATTACCAATTGAACGTTTTGAGAGTTCTTTTGCAAGCTTTATTCTTTGAGCTTCTCCTCCAGATAATGTTGTTGCTGACTGTCCAACCTGTAAATATCCAAGCCCTACGTCCTGCAGAGCAACTAGTTTTTCATGCACTAGAGGGACATCTACAAAGATCGGAGCAGCCTCGTCAGCAGTCATACTCAGAATATCAGCAATCGACTTATTTCTATATTTTATCTGTAGAATTTGACTGTTATATCTCATGCCATTACATGCATCACATTTGATATATACATCAGGCATGAAGTGCATTTCTATCTTAATTGAACCATCTCCTTCACATGATTCACATCTCCCACCTTTAACATTGAATGAGAAGCATCCAGGGTTATATCCGAGATTTTTTGCTTCTGGAGTTGCTGCAAAACAATCCCTTATAACTGAAAATGCATTTACATAAGTAATAGGGTTTGAACGTGGAGTTCTTCCTATAGGCGACTGATCAACTTGTATAATCTTATCTATATGTTCAATGCCGTTGATTTTCTTATATTTACCACAGGAATCCTTTGGAGTATGAATTAGAGACTTGTATAATGTGTGAATTGCAAAGGTTGATTTGCCACTTCCTGAGACTCCAGTGATTGCTACAAAGCATCCTAAAGGTATTTTTACATCAACATTTTTTAGGTTAAATGATGATGCACCAATGACTTCCAGGTAATTATCTTCTTTGAAAACCCTTCTTATTTGTGGGACTTTTATCTTCATCTTACCAGAAAGATATTGCCCTGTGATACTTGATTCAACCTTAGCAACTTCTTCTGGAGTACCTTGTGCGACTATCTGCCCTCCGTTCTTACCAGCACCTGGCCCAACATCTATGAGGCAATCAGATGCTCTTATTGTGTCCTCATCATGTTCGACCACTATCACTGTATTTCCCATATTACAGAGACTCTTCATAATGTTTAAGAGCTTATCATTATCTGACTGATGCAATCCTATTGAAGGTTCATCCAAGACATATATTATTCCTTCTAGACCACATCCTAGCTGTGATGCTATTTTTATTCTTTGACTTTCACCACCAGACAGTGAGGCAGACCTTCTGTTTAAAGTAAGATATCCAACTCCGATCTCAACAAGAAAGTTAAGTCGTTTCATAACCTCATAAATAATCTTGGAGGCAATCTGCTTATGATTTTCATTCAACTTACTTTCAAGACTAGAAAACCAAATATACATCTCAGAGATTGTCATTTCACAAAGAGTGCCTATGTTTTTATTTGCAATCCTTACAGCAAGAGCTTCTGTTCTAAGGCGAGTGCCTTTGCATAATGAACACTCAATATTTACCTGGTATTTTTTGAGCTCCTCAACAACATAACTCATGTTTGATTCAGATACCTCCTTCCTTAGCATATTGATTATTCCCTCAAATTTTTGATTGAATATTCTTGAGCCATAGCTGAATTTTATTATCGCCTCTCCAGATCCGTATAAAACAATGTTTTGTGCTTCCTCTGAGAGTCTATTGAATGCAGTGTCAAGTGAAAAATCATAATGTTCAGCGATTGCATTAAGTATTGCATCGTATGTTTTTTTTTGTTGTATTGTAACTGTTTTGCTTAAGATATCCTCCCAGGGTGCTATTGCCCCCTCTGCAATACTTAGGTGTGGCTTTGGTACTATGAGTTCCTTTGAGAAAGCGTTCTCAGATCCTATTCCATCACACTTTCTACAAGCACCGTGAGGGCTGTTAAATGAGAACAGTTTGGGTTCTATTTCATCTATTTGAAATCCAGATACAGGACAGCAGTACTTTTCAGAAAATACAAATCTTTTCCTATCATTTATTATTGTGCTTTTGACTGACTCCAACCCTTCAAAGCTTATATCTAGGACTTCAAGGTATATCATTCCCTGACCAAGCATCAGACACTTATATACTTGATGTATAATCAGTTGCTTGCAATCTATATCGTTTGTAATAGTAAGAATTTTTGATATGCCCTCTATGATGTGTTCATCATTGTTGTTTAGTAGAGGTAGTTCATCAGGATTATAAATTGTATTGTCAATTATGATATGAGAGCAATCATTTTTCCTTAGATTTACAATTGCTTTTCTGTGGTCATTTTTGTCCTGTTTTTGACAGGGAACCACAAATTGAACTTTTGTACCAGCTGGAAGCTCAGTGATTTTCTTAATGATTTCTGCTGTTGTGTGTTTGGAGATTGGCTGCCCTGTGTATGGTGAATGAGGAATACCTACCCTCGCAAATAAAACTCTTAAGTAATCATATATTTCTGTTATGGTTGCAACAGTTGAGCGAGGGTTTTTTGTGCTATTCTTTTGTTCTATTGCTATTGTTGGTGATAGTCCAAGTATTTCTTCTACATCTGGCTTATCATTTATTTCTAAGTGCCTTGTGTAAGTTGACAGACTATTTATATATCGTCTTTTTCCCTCTACATATATCGTGTCAAATGCTAATGATGATTTTCCTGAACCACTTACACCCGTAATGACTACTAACTTGTTTTTAGGTATTTCAATATCAATGTTTTTTAGATTATGCTCTTTTGCTCCCTTTACAAAAATAGATTCTCTTTCGTGTTTTTCAGGATTTTTCATTAATTAATTAGCAAGTATTTTTAATCGACAATAGCAGATTAAGTCGCGCATGTAAATCTGATCAGATAACAAAAAACTAATAACAACAGCTATTATGTTAAAGCGATATTTATTGCTATTCTCAATCGATTTTTCTATTCCAAATCCTGCAAAACCTGATTGATTTCATAAGGAGAAAACTTCAGACTATTATGGTTGATTTACAAGTAGGATGCTCGCAAACCAATGGTCTTCATCATGAAAATCGATTTATAAGATGGATCATCTTTTGATCTCTCTCTTGAGCTGACGTACCACCCATCACAACAGCAACAATATTAGATTTTTTATCCTTTACAGAAGTCACTAGATTGAAACCAGATGGGTTTGTAAAGCCTGTCTTGATGCCATCAACATGATGACATTTGAACAAAAGCTTGTTGTGATTTCTGAGGGTTTTTCCTCTAAACTTAAAGCTTTTTGTTGAAAAGAGCTTGTAGTATTGTGGGTGATATTTTCTGAGGGATATAGCTAGCTTTGCCATATCATAAGCTGTTGTTTGTTGTCTGGAATCATGCCAGCCATGTGGGTTTATGAAGTGTGTATTTTTCATTCCAAGTCTTTTTGCTTTTTGGTTCATCATCCTGACAAACTTTTCAACACTACCACCTCCGAGTTTCTCTGCTATTGCATAAGCTGCATCGTTTGCTGATCTGACTATTAAACCATTTATTATTTCTCTTACTGTAATTGTCTCGCCAGGATTTAACCCAAGCTTACATGGTTTCTGTAAACTAGCCTCTTTGGAAACTCTAACCTTTGTGTCCATTGTGATCTTCTTTGTATTTAGGGCATCAAAAATAAGATATAAAGTCATCATTTTTGTGAGAGAAGCAGGATAACTTTGAGCCTTTGCATTATCCTGATGCAGGACTTTTAATTTGTTTACATCAATAACCAAGCTTGAGTGTTTAGAAGTATTTTCTGCGTGAGCTTTGGATATGAATAGGAGAGTTGCTATTAAAACAAAAATTTTCTTCATAAAAACAAATTTTTAATTAGAGAATAAGGATTCATTTCATTAATTCTGAAGTCAAATCTGATTAGATTTCCTTCAATTTTATGTTTATGATTTTCTAGCTTAATTTTATTATCAAATTTAGTTAAAAATGTCACTTCAAAAAATTCAATTTCTTTTCCGTAAGATGCAGATATACCACTTGTAATCATTTTCATCTTTTGAATATTATCTGCAAGATCTAAGAGATTTGTTGCAGAAAAGGATATATGGCATAATTTTTTTTCTGTTATGTAGTGTGAATTTACATCAACACCAGATTTCTGTCCCTCTATTAAAATCTCTGTTCTGAAGTCACAGGATTCATCGGTATCTGAGTTGTTTTCATCAGTAAGTGAGAAACTAAAAACTGCATCAAATTCCCTGACATCTCTTGTGAGAAATGATCTGTCGTCGTGTGGTGTAAGATCTCCTGAGTTCAAAATGCTACACATCACACAATAGTTTTGTTGAACTGAGCAAGGGTCGCTAAAGGCAGTGGTATGATCAGGCAACAAAATAAAATTCTTTTCTAAAGTTAAGATCTTAAGAATTATTTGAATTTTTAGATCTAATGTTTTTATTTTTGAAGAAGGAACTGTTATACAATTGAGTTTACCTGAGGGTTCTGAAAACAAAAATCTCACTACAGGTGATGAATCTGCATTCAAAACTTTTTGTAAAGTTTCTATTTCGGAAATAAATTCATTTAGCATTTTTTCTACTCACAAATAAAAAAATATTTTTGTCACCCCTTGAAAGACACATATTTAGTGCATATATCTTAATTGTAGATGTTGGTATACAATTTTAACCAAAAAAATTAAATTTATTTAATAAGAATTTGTAAGATGACAAAATTTAGGCCGTTACATGACCGTCTGCTAGTTGAAAGAATTGAACAAGAAAACAAGACGGTAGGTGGAATAATCATTCCAGATACTGCAAAAGAAAAACCAATGGAAGGCAAAGTAATAGCTATCGGAAATGGTACCAGAGATGAACGTGGTAATGTTAAACCTCTTGATGTGAAAGTCGGTGACATAGTCTTATTTGCTAAGTGGGGCGGTACAGAGATCAAGCTAGATGGAAAAGAATATCTAGTGATGAAAGAAACTGATGTTTTAGGCATTGTTGAGAAATAAATAAAAATAATCATTAATAAAAAAATTATATAATTATGGCAGTAAAAGAAATTTCTATTGGAAGCGAAATTAGAGAAAAAATGCTAAAGGGTATCTTTACAACAGCTAAAGTCGCTGGAGTAACTTTAGGACCTCGCGGTCGTTGCGTAATCATTGAGAAATCATATGGTGCACCAAAAATTACAAAGGATGGTGTAACAGTCGTGAAGGAGCTAGAACTATCAGATAAGTTTGAAAACCTTGGAGTTCAATTATTAAAGGAGGCTGCAAGCAAATCAAATGATAACGCAGGCGATGGTACTACAACAACAACAGTTCTAGCAGCTGAGGTTTCACGTGAATGTGCAAAGAAAGTTGCAGCAGGATTTAATCCTATGGATCTACGTCGTGGAATTGAAGCAGCTACAAAAGCAGTTGTAAGTGAAATTCAGAAGAACTCACGTAAGATCAAATCATCAGCTGAGATAGCGCAAGTTGCTACAATATCTGCAAATGGCGATCAGTCAATTGGTAAAATGCTTGCTGAAGCTTTTGATAAAGTAGGCAAAGATGGCGTTATAACCGTCGAAGAAGCTAAGAGCAGCAGCGAGTTAGAGTTAGAAGTAGTTGAAGGTTTGAATTTCGACAGAGGTTACCTATCACCTTATTTCGTAACAAACTCTGAGAAGATGACCTGCGAGATGGATAAGCCTTTTATCTTAATCTATGAGAAAAAAATCTCTAACATTCAGCAGATGCTACCACTCCTTGAAGCTGTAGTGCAATCAGGTAAACCTCTCTTCATTATAGCTGAAGATGTTGAAGGAGAAGCCCTAGCTACACTAGTTGTGAATAAACTACGTGGTGGATTGAAAGTTGCAGCTGTTAAAGCTCCAGGCTTTGGTGACAGAAGAAAAGCAATGCTAGAAGATATAGCAGTTGTAACAGGTGGACAGCTCATAAGTGAGGACCTAGGACATAAGCTAGAGAATGTAACTCTACAACATCTTGGCACAGCACAGAGAATAATTTCGACAAAAGATGATACAACAATTGTTGGTGGATCTGGTGAGAAGTCTGATATTGAAGCTCGCTGCAATCAGATTAAGAAGCAGATAGAGGACACAACATCTGATTATGATCGTGAGAAGCTCCAGGAAAGACTAGCAAAGCTATCTGGTGGAGTTGCAATCGTCAGAGTTGGTGGCATCACTGAAGTTGAAGTGAAAGAGAAAAAAGACCGCGTAGAAGATGCTTATCACGCTACAAAGGCTGCTATCGAAGAAGGTATTGTACCTGGTGGTGGTTGTGCATTACTCTATGCAACAGAGG
Organism: Rickettsiales bacterium; assembly: GCA_023263785.1. Taxonomy (GTDB): domain Bacteria; phylum Pseudomonadota; class Alphaproteobacteria; order Rickettsiales; family Midichloriaceae; genus JALQUO01. Next base: position 655,061 of record JALQUO010000001.1, read on the forward strand.
TTTTATCTAAGGTAAAAGGAAACAACTCAGATGAGGCAGCTGGAATAGAAGCAATCAAGAAAGCTCTATCATCTCCAATCAGAAAGATCCTTGAGAATGCAGGTATAGATGGTGCTTCAATCGTTGAGAAATTGATTGAGAAACACGATACAGAACAAATTTATGACGCACAAAACCATGAGTTTGTAAATGCATTCAAGAGCGGTATCATTGACCCTACAAAGGTTGTACGTACAGCCCTCGAGAGCGCAGCATCAATAGCTAGCTTACTAGTCACAACAGAAGCTGCACTAGTCGAAAAACCTCAGCCTAAAAAACCTCATGGCGGACATAGCCACGGTGGTATGGGTGACATGGATGACATGGGCTACTAAAATAAAATTGCAGTCGACAACTTTACATTGTTGACTGTTACGGTGAATAGTTATAGAATCAAATCCGAGTTTGATCGCACAAAGATTTTTTTATCTTTTTTTGGGGAGGGGAAAAGAGAAATTAAAACTTTCATTTTGCGTTAAACTCGCTTTTGACTTCAAACAATAAAGCAAGTTATGAAAAAAATTTCATTTAATCTGATTAGTTTATTGATTATTTCTCAGGAAGCAACAGCGCAAACAACAAAAGATTTAAATGATCATCTGAAATATCTTGCAGCGCGTGAGATGATTATATCTCAAAATTTAGCAAATATAGACACACCAGGATATAAGCCAAAAGATCTTAAGAAACCAGGTACTCCTCGCGAAAGCATTGCGATGACAATAACGCAACCAGGACATATTCAAACAGATCAAACGATGGATTACGATATCGTTGCTGGGGATTTTGTTGAGATAAAACCCAACGGTAATGCCGTAACTGCTGAACATGAGCTTGCAAAGAAAAACGAAAATTCAATAAAGTTCTCAGAAACAAGCAATATCATATCTGCTGTCAAAAACATGACAAAAATGGCCATAAAAGGTGGTGGTTAAGTTGAACTTTATATACTTCCGGAAAGTTAATTAATGCATTGGTGGTACTTCCGCAGTCATATCTAAACTGTTATGATTAAATTAGGAGAACAACAATGCAAGAAAAAATGATCAAAAAAATATATACTCCAAAAAGTTTTTAGCAGCATTTGATGGTTTAATGCATCTTGAAGGTGGTTATTGCAACGACTCCAAAGACAGTGGAGGTGAAACAAAATTTGGCATATGTAAAAAACAATACCCAAATTTAGATGTGAAAAATATTACTTTGAACGATGCAAAGAAAATTTATCACAATGATTATTGGAACGGATACAGGTACAACCAGATAAAATCAACACAAGTAGCATCAAAAATCTTCCATAACACAGTTAACATGGGGGCCTAAGCAATCACATATTATTCTGCAAGGGCTTTACACTCAGTAGGATGTCATGAAATTGATGAGGATGGGATATTCGGACCTAAAACACTAGATGCAACCAACAAAGCAAATAAAAGTGCACTTATTGCTGCGATTAGGTCTGAAAGCGCTGGTTTTTATAGAATCCTTGTATCACAGAAACCAATGCAAAATAAGTTTTTACGAGGATGGTTAAAACGAGCTTATAAATAGTATTTAAAAAATTTAATATGTTTTTAATAAAAACAGCATATACTAATAAAAATTAAAAAAATAATTTTATTTTATATGTTAAATGCTTTAGATGATTTACGCAGTAATCGAGAAGATTTTGATGAGCTTTTTACGCAAAGGCAATACAATCTTAAACCCATCAGTGGTGAGCATGTTGAGCTTGCTACACATTTCTTCATGAAAAAGCTTGGAGTTAATTACAGTGATAATATTCATGCAGATTATGTGACATTTGTTGGAGAGGATATAGTAGAAAATGCTAAAACAAAACCTCAAATAGTTCAGATTTCAAATGGACATCATTGGATAACTGCTTGTCTTGTACCAGGTGGAAAGGCTGGAGTAACAATCCTGACTATGAATTCATTTGATGATTCGATTCCATGTGATGAACGACAACATAAAAACTGTAAAGAGATGGAAGAACAATTACAAGGGATCATACGTGAAATGCCTGGATATGGTAATATTGAGCTGTATAGGCTTGATGTAAGAGGTCAACAACATGGTGATTGTTGTGGTTTAGCAACAGCAATGAACGGTGTATCTTTATTGAAGACTTTCTCCGATGATTATCAAGGAAAGTTACCAATAAAAGAGGATGGTGAATTTGATATTGAAGCATTCAAAGCAAAGTTATCTCCAAATATCTTTTATAAATTAGATGATGCAGATAATTTAGTAGTTTTTGGTGATTATGTAGCTTCTACTAAAGCAGGAGATTTTGTAAAAAATTTGGTGGCTATGTTTTACAATCTTTTGGAAAAGATGCTTTCGAGGATGTAATTGTTGAGAATCAAGATATGGAAGTAGTATTTACTCTCAAAAACATCTTTGACGCAGAAGTTTTAGCAAAAGAAAAACAAAAAAATGATCACAATATTGCAACACTTACATTATTACAAAACTTAAAAGATGTTGGCCTAAGTGGTATTATCCTTGAACTAAATAAAGCAGATGACTTTCACAATAAACTTTTGAAAGATCAAGAGCTACAATCAATTGTTACAAAATATTTTAAGCTTGCAAATCAATCTTTGTTTAATATTTTGCTGACTTACATCTTTGGTTCACAAGATACAAAAGAGAGTTTGGAAAAAGAGTTCAATAAAGTTTTAGATGCAAAGTAAAAGACTGTAGTAAATCATTTGCTAAAAGAGAAGAAAAAAGAAAAATTGCTCAAGATCTAATTCAAGTTTGCTGAGAGCTGTAAAATAACTATTATATGATGTATATTCAAAGAAAAAACTTTGAGATGTACGATCATAAGGAAATAGAGAGCAAATGGCAAAATTCCTGGGATTTTAAAGCCGATGAAGACAGAACAGGAGAGAAATTTTACGTCCTAGAGATGTTCCCGTATCCGTCGGGGAAAGTGCACATGGGACACGTAAGAAATTATACTCTTGGTGACGTCGTGGCGAGGTTCAAAATGATGCAGGGATTCAATGTACTCCACCCGATGGGCTGGGATGCATTCGGATTACCAGCTGAGAACGCAGCTAGACAGTTTGGCGTTAATCCAGCTGAGTGGACTGAGAAGAATATCGAGGAAATGCGTGCTGAGATAAGGCGATGCGGTTTTTCATACGATTGGAATAGAGAGATAAAAACTTGCGATCCTGAATATTACAGGCATGAACAAGAGTTCTTTATAAAGTTTTTCGAGGCCGGGTTGATCTACCAAAAAGACTCACTAGTCAACTGGGATCCAGTCGACAAGACAGTCCTAGCTAATGAGCAGGTGGTGAACGGTCGAGGTTGGAGATCAGGTGCAGTTGTCGAAAAAAAAAGTATGACGCAATGGTTCTGTAAAATTACAGACTTTGCAGACGAACTTTTGAAAGACTTGGAAAGCTTAGATAAATGGCCAGAAAGCATCCGTACAATGCAACATAATTGGATAGGACGCTCCGAAGGTGCAGTAATAAGATTTTCTTTGTGTGACATGCCTGGCGAAAACATAGAGGTCTACACTACTCGTCCTGATACAATATTTGGCTGCGCCTTTATAGGAATCGCCTACGATCACAAGATTCTAGAATTTGTCGAAAAATCTAGTGAGATGAAGGAGTTTATTAAAGAGTGTGCTGCTGATTCTGTATCTGAGGTGGTAATTGAAACAAAGGACAAAAAAGGCTTTGAAACGGGTTTATTCGTACAACATCCATTCAATAGCGGCGTAAAAATACCAGTCTATATAGCAAATTTTGTTCTATCAACTTACGGTACTGGTGCTGTCTTCGGATGTCCTGGACATGATGAAAGAGATCACGAGTTTGCCAAAAGGTATAACCTGCCAATAAGGAAGGTGGTGGAAGGTGGTGATGAGGACTGCTACACTGGAGAAGGGTTCATGATCAACTCTCAGTTTTTAGATGGTCTGCATAGCTCTGAAGCAAAGCAGGTGATGATAAAATTTCTTGAAGAAAGAGGTTTAGGTAATAGAAAAGTCAATTACAGACTGCGCGACTGGGGAATCTCAAGGCAGAAATACTGGGGCTGTCCAATACCAATTATCAACTGCAACAGCTGCGGTGTTGTGACAGTGCCACTTGAGCAGCTGCCAGTGGAGCTTCCTAAAGATGTTGACTTCTCAGCACAGGGAAATCCTTTGGTATCTCATCCGACTTGGAAACATGTGAAATGTCCGAAGTGCGGCGGAAATGGAGAGAGAGAAACTGATACACTTGATACTTTCTTTGAATCCTCTTGGTACTTTGCGAGGTTTTGCACAACAGACCCAAGCAAGGCAATCGACAGCAACAAAACAAGCTTTTGGATGCCTGTTGACTGCTACATAGGAGGGCCAGAGCATGCTGTGATGCATTTATTATATGCGAGATTTTTCACGAAAGCATTGAAAAAATGTGGATACTGGGAAGTCGACGAACCATTCAAAACTCTATACACACAGGGGATGGTCTGTAACGCAGCATACAAGGATAAAAGTGGTACTTGGGTTGAAGTAAGTGATGTTGAGGTTCTTGATGGAAGATATTACAAAAAAAGTTCAAAGGAAGAGGTTTTTTTGGTTGGATCTGAAAAGATGAGTAAATCTAAAAAAAATGGCATTGAGCCAAAAGCTTATATAGATAAGTTTGGAGCTGATACCATCAGGATGTTTGTCTTATCTGACTCACCTCCAGACAAAGACCTTGACTGGAATGACGGTGCAGTAGAAGGAATACATAGATACATCCAGAGGCTATGCAGAGCTTCTCAAAATGTTTCTGATGTTTCTAATGTCTCTGAAAAACATGATGAAGTACTTGAGAGATTGCAACACAAGACGATTCATAATGTGACTGCAGACTATAATGACTTTCACATCAACAAGGCAATTGCTAGAATTAGGGAATTGAACAATGCATTGAATGAAGCTGCTTCTCAAGGAATAAGTACTGAGCAACAGGTGAGTGTTTTCAAAACAATTGTACAACTCCTACATCCAATAATTCCTCACGTTACAGCTGAGCTCTGGGAGAAGCTTGCAGGGGATACTAAAATGGTATGGCCAAAACATGATGAGAAATTGTTGGTCGATGATGAAGTTACTGTTGCTGTACAGGTTAAAGGAAAGCCCCGAGGTACTCTCAAGGTTAAGAAGGGAATTAATCAGAATGAGGTAGAGATTCTTGCCATGGACATTCAATCTGTAAAACAGGCAATAGGTGAGAATAAAATATTGAAGATCATATACATACAAGATAGAATAATAAATTTCATATGTTGAGATCATATCAAGCATGTGATACTAAATATTGAAGCACAATAAAATTTGTTGTTATGAAAAAAATTAAGAGTTTAGGAGTTATTGCAGTGTTCTTAATGTCATGTGATCTCGCATTCGCAGACAAGAACAATCAAGAGGATTTAAATGCTAGAATTGATGTTTTGGAGAGGACTGTAAATGGAATCCAGAAGTCTGTTTTAAATGCCCTTGGAAGCAATAAAAATTCAAAAGATAAAGGTGTAAATAATTCTAAAGGTATTGAAGTGCTAACTGAGGAAATCAAGCTTCTACGGGGAGATGTTGAAAAACTAGAGATGAGAGTAAGAAAAAATGCAACAAACTTCCAAGAGTTTCAAAGTACAGTTACCACAAGGCTAAATGAAATAAACAGTAAGGAGAAAAATACTGATAGTGTTGTTGCACACAAAGATGAGTATATAATAAGTAATATTTCGAAAGAGATTGAAGTCGATGACTATCAGGAGGTCAATAAGCGTAAAAACTACCAAGAAGTTGCTGAAAACACAACTAATTCAGATCCTTCACAAGAATATCAAAATGCCTATCTTTTACTTAAGAAAAAAGGTCCTGATGGAAAAGTTCAATATGATAAAGCTAAAGAAGCATTTGAAAAATTCATATCAAAATATCAAAATAACCCTTTGACAGGTAATGCTTATTACTGGCTTGCAAACATATACTTACAGGAGAAAAATCATGGCAAGGCAGCAATAGATTTCCTGAATGGTTATAAAGCAAATCCAAAGTCTGGCCGTGCGATAGATAACCTGATGGGCCTAGCTGATGCACTTCTGAAGATTGGTAGAAATAAGGAAACCTGCTCGACTTTAAATAAGTTATATAATGAATTTCCTAATATCACTGGTGAGAACAAGAGAAGTGCTGATGATCTGTATAGAAACGCTGGCTGTATAAACAATTAAGATGCTGAGAAATTTTAAAGATGATGTTTTGATTAATGCAGTGATGTTTCGTTCTGAGTGTTCCGATGAGATGATGCTCAGTGACTTTTTACAGATTCTGCAGCATCTTTATAAGCATAGTATCTTTAAAAATATGTTGGATATAGTTGTGACAAAGTGTTCCATTGGGCAGCTTAAGTTCAGGGTGCATAACGCTAAATTTTTTGACCTTGATGCTGGAAATTGCTTGACTATGGTTGATGATGGAGGGGTTGTTTCATTGGGTTCTACGAGGAGGAAATACGTCATAACGATAAAAAAGGTAGCTTGTGATGTAGTGGTGCATGAAATTGCTCATATGCTTGAGAAGGAGCTCAGTCATCTTGTGAATCTCCCGATGTTTGCAAGCACGCTGATGTATGAAGTCAACAACATAAATCAGATTCATATGAAGAATGTTGTGAAGACCTTGTTTGTTGACCAGGTCAGCTCGTATCCGGAGTCACAGCATATGTCAGAGCTTTTCGCGAGATTTTTCCAGTTTTTTGCTGGTACTAATGAGGTTGCGTTTCAGTCATCGTTGGGAGAAAGATACAGACTGCAGGATGCGATCAATATATTTCCAAAGACATTACAATTGCTTGACTCACAGTTAGCAAGTGGTTGGCGAGATCTTATAGATCCTGAGATTGCGAGGCGCTCATCACAATATGTCACTGGGTCTTTTGATACAAAAGAACAATGGGCTGACAGAAGGATAAAATCGTCTGCCGGAGGCTCAACGACTGCAAGCAGATGGGGAATAAAGTCGAACAAAACAGACCCATTCAAATAGTATGGACGGTAATCTTCTGCTACATCTGTCTCTGATTTCCTTTTCTATTGCATTCTTATCAATTATATTTCATAGCGGTCTGAGGAAGCATAATCTGCTGTCATTTGGCGTTTGCATTGCATTTGTTGGATGTGCTCTTATTGTTATGAGCTTCATGTCATTGATGCATGCCTATGTGATCTCAGATATGTCCCTAATAAACGTAGCGATGAATTCCAGCACTCTGATGCCTTTGCACTACAAGATAGCAGCTGTCTGGGGTAACCACGAGGGTTCTATGTTACTGTTATCGATGTATTTCTCAATTGCATCAACTGTATTTTACAGATTGAACTACAGGCAGTTATTTGCAAAAAAAGCATTATTGGTGCAGCTCTCACTGAATATATTTTTGATAATTTTCATCATTAAGACGTCTAATCCTTTTGTGAGGGTGTACCCGGTGCCTCATGGTGGTCTCGGGCTAAATCCTGTTTTACAGGACTCTGGTTTGGTTTTACATCCCCCGATATTGTATTTGGGGCATGCTGGATGTTTTATAATATATTCGATTTTCATATCTTTTTGTAATAACAGCAATTTCAGCAATGGTTGGCTGTTGTTTGTTAGACCCTGGATTTTATTTTCATTAGCATTTTTAACTTTAGGTATAGGGCTCGGTAGCTGGTGGGCGTACAAAGAGATCGGATGGGGAGGGTTTTGGTTTTGGGACCCTGTCGAGAACATCTCAATTTTCCCATGGTTGGTTCTTTGCGTTTTGCTACACTGTTTAGTTGTCCGGGGCGATAAGTTTTACAATATGACATTTTTTCTTGGTATTTTTGGTTTTATTTGTGTATTGTTTGGCATATTTATTGTTAGGGCGGGGCTGTTGCGATCTGTGCATTCTTTTGCGAATGATCCGGGGCGCGGGCAGTTCCTCCTAGCAATTTTCCTGGCGTATTCTGGGTATGCCTTTTGGGAGTTTGGTGGTTGTATACGAAACGTCAAAGGTCCTCAGAACAGGCGTGAAAGGCTAATTTCAATCAATTGTTTTGTGTTTTTAACATGTTTATTAATTGTATTTGTTGGTACATTTTATCCGTTTTTGCATGAGATTTTCCTTGATAGGTCGATCGTTTTTAGTGAGGGTTTTTTCAACATTACTTTTAATTCTATTATTTTAATTGGCCTTATTTTTTGTATGAAGTTGTTGAGGAAATCTTACATATCTTTGGTTTTTACTTTATTAATTATTTTGTTTCTTTTTCAGTATTTTCATGCGAGAAATACTGAGGTTTTTGTTTATACAAATTTTTTATCTCTTATTGGTATTTTCTGTAGTGTTTACGTCGTCCTTGGGTCGATTTTATCAATGCTCAAGGGTAGGGCAAAGATTTTTTCGACTTTTGGACATGCTATTTTTGGTTTGAGTGTTTTATCCATTTCATTTTGTTCTTTATTTTCGTTTGAAGATCAGTTTGTCCTCGACATTGGTGAGTCAAAAAGTTTTCTAAATTTTGAAATAACTTTACGAGATGTAACGCATAAAAATACCTCAAATTATTTAACAAAAACAGCGGTTATAAAAGCAAAAAGTAGCTTTATAGATGAAGAAATGACACCAGAGTTGCGCATTTTCCCGATAGAAAAGCAAATGACATCTGAACCAGCAATCATGAGAAATATTTTATATGACTTACATATAAACATTAATCAAATAACTGAAAACAGCTTCCTTTTTAGTTTCTACTACAGGCCAATGATTAACTTTTTATGGACCTCAATACTACTAGCTTTTTTACTCTTTATAACAAAGGCAGTTCAAAACTTTAAACATATGCACTTTTGAAAGCATCAACTGAATTGAGACTTACATATCTGAATTTAACCAGATTTTGACCGAAAATTTTGTTCATTTAAATTAGTGTTTTTGCCACTCCATCTTTATACAAAAGCGATTGTAAAGCTTTCTGCTATTCTTCCGCGGGAGAGGGAAAACATCTTTTAGTGTGTACTTCTGATCTTTAAGAATTGACTAATAATAGCCATCATATCGATCTGACTGCCACAGCTAAAACATCTACTTTATATGTCAAAAATCAACAGAAAAAAGCTCTAATACATTCTATAGTTTAGTCACTCAAGTTGCGTGAAAGGCACTATGTATTAAATCACTGGTATTGTTCAAATTGTTCATAAACATTGTGTTATTTGTTTTGTTTTGCCTATGTAAGCATTATAACATCAGACTTTTATGCAATGCAAGTAGAATTTTGTATTGATTATAATTTTTTTATATGTGATAATGATTTGTGTTGGAAAAACAAAAAATAGCTTATTGCTTCAGATGTAAGATTTTATAATCGAACTGCGGGTTTGCAACCGTTTTTTGAGTCAAATTAAAAGTGAGAGATTGCAAAGTGTTTGGATGTCTAACTGTTCTGGTCTTTTTGTGAGGTCTATTTGAGCGTCTTCGAAAACTGAGAGCAAATGCTGAAACTTTGGACTGTTTTTTATTATCGTTCCAACTGTTTTTCTCCTGTGTAAAAAAAGTAGTGTACAGAGCAAACGAAGTTTTTCCATGTTATGTTGCAAAACAACCTTTTTAGGTCTTAGTAATACGACGCTGGACATGACTTTTGGTGCTGGAGAGAACGCACTTTGTGGCACATCAAAAAGGATTTCAGTATCACAAAGCAACTGAGAAAGGACACTTAACCATGAATAGGATTTGGAATTATGCAACGCAACTATACGCCTTATAACCTCTTTCTGGAGCATAACAACGATGCTTTGTATATTGCTAAGAAGCTCCTGGTTGAGCCACTTGAAAAGCAACTCAGTGCCTATGTTATGCGGTAAATTGGCTATGATATGCCGCTTGCCATATTGAGTTTGAGCAGCCCATAAAGGGAAATTGTACTGCAATGCATCACAATGCTCGACTTTGAATTTAGAATTATTATAAAAATTACCAATTTCATTAAGAATGTCTATGAATCGATTGTCAGCTTCAATTACTGTGAGTTCAACACCTGGATTTAGAGCCAAAATCGCTTGCGATAAACTACCAAGACCAGGACCAACTTCAAGTACAGAACTATGACTCAAATCACCACCAGATAAGGCAATCTGATCACAAATCTGTGCATCACACAAAAAGTGTTGCCCGAGACCTTTATTCGCCCTAAGATTGTGGTTAATAAGTTTCTCAACAGATTCTCTGAGAGCCTTTGGAAATGATTTTGAAATATCTAACATTTTTTTTATTTTTGGTACTTCCGTAAGTCTAAATATTGTCTTACAATTAAATTATATGGATAACAACAAAAACTCCAAATATGGCAAGAAAAAAAAGAAAAAACAAACAAAAAACTCAAAAAATAATCAACAAAATGTAAATATTAAATCCATCGTCAGAGATGAAATCAATAAAACACTCGACACAAAAAAAAGATTTCAGACAGCAAGCATGACTGAACAAAAAAACAAAGAGTATAATAAAATTAAAAATGCAATCATATCTGACCTTTTTAAAACAAATCTAACACTGAAGGATGATTTCGGTAAGACCATAGCATCTCAGATCATCAAATCAATTGCCGGAAAATTCTGAAAAATACTTGATAATTTAATTTTAAAATGTAAAAATCATGTAAAACAAAAAACAAAACTGTAAAATGTCACAGTACAAAAAATCACTCTCGATCGGCATAAATAAATATGACTATTTTGACCTAAACGATGCAGCAAAAGATATCGGAATAAACCTCAGTAATCTGCCCTTCAGCGCTAGGGTTTTATTTGAGAATCTGATCAGGAACGAAGACGGTAAAATTGTAACAAAGCAAGACCTGTATGCTATTGTGAAAAAATATAACTCAAATGACTCATCTGAGCATGAAATAGCGTTTTTTCCAGCAAGAGCTCTTATGCAGGATTTTACAGGAGTACCAGCTGTCGTTGACCTAGCTACAATGCGGGATGCAGTGGTTGCTTGTGGCGGTGATGCTAATAAAGTTAATCCTAAGATACCGGTTGATCTTGTGATAGACCATTCAGTGCAAGTCGATAAATATGGCAAAAATGACGCATTTAAAGATAATACAGACATAGAATTCAAACGAAATAAAGAGAGATATGAGTTCCTGAAGTGGGGGCAACATTCTTTGAGTAACTTCAGAGTCGTACCACCAGGCACAGGCATATGTCATCAGGTGAATTTAGAATATCTTGCTCAAGTAGTATTCTTGAATGGAAATTTAGCCTATCCAGACACACTTGTAGGAACAGACAGTCACACAACAATGGTTAATGCATTAGGAGTCCTTGGATGGGGCGTCGGCGGAATAGAAGCTGAAGCAGCAATGCTCGGTGAGTCTATCTCGATGCTGCTACCTGAGGTGGTTGGAGTCGAGCTAATCAACGCCCTCCCTGAAGGCGTAACCGCAACAGATTTGGTGCTAACTATAACGCAAAAACTGAGGAAATTAGGGGTTGTTGGGAAATTTGTAGAGTTCTTCGGCGATGGACTAAAAAACCTATCCCTTGCAGACAGAGCTACCATCAGTAACATGGCCCCAGAATACGGTGCTACTTGCGGATTTTTCCCTGTCGATGCAGAAGTCATAAAATACTTAAACCTAACTGGCAGAGATCCTGAAAGACTCAAACTATGTGAGGAATATACTCGTAAACAACAACTCTGGTATGATGACTCAATCAACCATAACACTATAAAATACGACCAGAAAATCACAATAGATCTGAGCGACATCAGAGTTTCTTTGGCAGGTCCAAAGCGCCCTCAGGACAGAGTTATCCTTGGAGACATACCGCAAAATTTTTCCGACAACCTTGACAGCTTGAATAAAAATCCTAATAACATAAATCAAGAGTTCCAGGGAGAGAGGAATATAAAATTAAAAAACGGAAGCATCGTCATAGCCGCAATAACTAGCTGTACCAACACCTCAAATCCTTACGCAATGATTGCAGCAGGTATACTAGCTAAAAAGGCTATAGAAATAGGATTACAAACGAAACCATGGGTGAAAACATCTTTCGCACCTGGCTCCCAAGTCGTAACAGAATACATAGCGGCAGCAGGCCTCCAGACATATCTCGATGCCCTCGGCTTCAACCTAGTCGGATACGGCTGCACAACCTGTATAGGCAACTCAGGCCCTCTAAAGTCAGAGGTTGATAACTTGATATCCACCAACCAACTCGTAACAGCAAGTGTGCTATCAGGCAACCGCAACTTCGAAGGCAGAGTACACCCACTCGTCCGTGCAAACTATCTCGCATCACCACTCATGTGTGTGGCATATGCAATAGCTGGCGACATCACTATAAACCTAGATAAAGAACCACTTGGAATGACTAAAGATGGCAGAGAAATCTTCCTAAAAGACATCATGCCAACAAGCTCTGAAGTCAACTCAGCAATCAACAAATTTGTCAATAGAGACATGTTTATAAATAAATATAAAACTGTCTTCGATGGTGATGAAAATTGGAGAAAACTCGGCAGTTCGAAGTCAATGGTCTACAATTGGGACTACAACAGCACATACATCAGAAAAGCTCCTTACTTTGAGGATTTCATTGACAGAAAAAACATATCGAGACTCCAAGACATTAAAAATGCTAAAATCCTTGCGATATTCGGTGACAGCATCACAACCGACCACATAAGCCCTGCAGGCAACATAGCAAAGAACTCACCAGCAGCACAATACCTTACAGAACACGGTATCCAAACAGGTGACTTCAACTCCTATGGCGCAAGAAGGGGAAACCATGAGGTTATGATGCGCGGAACATTCGCAAACATCAGGATAAAAAACAAGATAACTCCAGAGGTAGAGGGGGGATATACCAAACACTCCGAAAATATCATGAGCATATACGACGCAGCTGAGGCATACCAAAAAGATGGTACTCCACTTGTGATCTTCGCAGGCAAGGAATACGGTACTGGCTCATCGCGTGACTGGGCTGCCAAGGGGACATATCTACTTGGAGTCAAGGCAGTTATAGCTGAGAGCTTCGAAAGAATACATCGTTCAAATCTCATTGGCATGGGAGTCATCCCACTACAATTACAGGAAACAGTTGATTCACTAAACCTTACTGGTAATGAAACAGTCGAGATCATTGGCCTTAGTCCAAACACCTCACCAAAGCAAAAAATACAATGTAAGATCCGTGATAGAGTATTCGAAGTAATTGCTAGAATCGACACAGAGAGAGAAATCGAGTATCTCAAGCAAGGAGGAATTATGCAGTATGTAATAGGTAAAAATACCTAGAACAACTGAATTTTTTCTTATGCAGTAGGAATGAGGTCATTAAAGGCTTGCCTCAAACCACTGCTAGCGTATTTTTCCCAAGACTGAGTTTTTTCCTCTAATTTATCAATCAATACTGCAACTCTCACAATGTCAGCATTACTCCATGCAACTAATCTACCAATAATTGGAAAGTTATATAAGAACAGAAGAATCGCATCAAACCAACTCAGATCAATATTAGGATTTTCACTTTTAGCTTCTGCAATCACAGCATTAATCTTGTCTTTGACTCCATCATCAATGTGTACGATTCTGCTGAGTTCTCTGGAAGTCCTATCGAAGCTACTTGTATGTGGATCCTTGCCATTCTTGAAGGAATCTTTCAATATCTTAATAAACAAACCTCTAGTTCTATCATTGCTTAATATGTCATCAAGTGGCCCGCCATTCAGAATCGAATCCAAACCCTTCCAGTAATCAATATCAGTCATTCTTTGATAATCTTCTTGAGAGACATCATAGAATTCTTTATTCCATTTTACTCTTTGTTGTCCTTTAGGTACCTCAGAATCTTCAGCGACTGCTTTTTGAACATGTAAAACCTCTTTTAGTAGCTTTGAATCTGCAGCAAAGTCAAGTTCCTGAAATGAGTTACTATCTAACCTTTTTAACCTCTCAAGTTTAACATTTGCTAAAACTTCTTGTGCTGATTCTTTTGATGCGACCTCCTGTAAAATCAAACCACCGAATTGCCTCACAAAACCATTCATTGATAGCTCTGGTGCTGGCCTATTATTATACAGAATTGTTTGACCTTTTTCTTTTCTATACAAAACATTTGGTAGTAAAGATTTTGTGAATTCTTCAGGATTAAATGACCCATCATCTTTTACAGGAAGTTTTCCCGCCAAATCTCTGTAAGTTTTAAGAATTGCAAATCCATTGACAGCAGTTGCAAAACCACAACACATTCCATGTTGTTGTCCTTCAACACTCATATTGTGTAAATCAGAAATTTCTAATCCTATTTTTGCTGCCATTTCCTTTAGACTGCCAACAAGGTCTTTTCCTAGTTTACAGCTACCCATAGAATCCATACTAACAACTTCAACCTTTTTTATCTTGCCATCTTCCTCAATGACTGGTAGTAAACAGACTGTTATCCAGTGTCCACGGTCTGAAATTTGCAATGAAACTGGCGTGCCATTGGCAGCTTCAATAAGTGCCTCTTTTTTGCTACTTGTAGCTGCAGCACTATCATGTTTATTTTCAGGCTTAACACTTATAAAACGAACAGATGAGTCAATAACTCCTTGTTTTTCAAGTAACTTATTAGTTATAGCAATAACATGTCCTTCCTCAAGCATCAGTGATTCATCATATTCTCTACTTGCAGTTAAGAAAGATTTATGTGGAGAAAATTGCTGCTTTAAAGAAGCTTCATTTGATCCCCTAACAGAATTTGATTCAAAATCTTTTAAAGTCACTCCTGAGATTTTTTCTATGCTTTCAAGTCCATAAACCCATAAAAGGCTTTGATTGATTGAGCTTATTTCTGCTTCAGGTTCATCATAACATGTTCTGAGTCTAATGGTTGCATCATCAGTTTGACCATCAAGTACTCTAAGTGAATTCTCAAGATCATGATTTCTAGCTATATTTACTAACATTTTTCTGAGTACAGAAACTTTCCCGAAATCTCTTATGTTATCCTTTGATATTGTACGACTTTCAGGTTTTAAGATTTTTTTCAGATCCCCAATTTTTCCTTCTATACTTGTGAAAAAAGCCAGAGCTTCATCCTTAAGATCATCCTTTTTAGTTTTATTGAGATCTATACCGAATTTCTTCAACTGTCTTGCAAGAAAAATCTTCTCATCTTCTGCAAGTTTTTTTACTTCTTTTGCTATGACTGAATCAACTATTCTTGCAGAGCAGTTACCTTGTAGTAAATTTCCTTTATTTAAATCCTTTAAAAGATCATCATGTATTGCTGATAAAAAAGGATCTACTGGATTCACTTCTTCTAGGAAATTCTCCACAGAGCCATACGTGTGTTCTATGAATGCAAAAAGTATTATCTCTTCCGCAGCGGATAATTTCTTTTCATCTTGTAACTTAGCAATAATGCTATGTATTTTATTTAAATCAGATTTTACCTCTGCTGTTGACGCAAAAATAATATCTAGCTGCATTTGTAGATATTTTATCTCTAAATCCAGTTGCTCTTTGTCTTCTTTATCAACAGCATTTTCTATTTCTGCTGCTTCTGCAATGTCAAGTGCTTCTGCAACTTCAACACCTGCTAGGTTGCGTGTAACAAGGGCTTTTACAAGATGTTTTCTTCCATATAATGTCTGGGCGTTAATCAGCTCATCAAATGCTGTTCTTTGCTCAGGTGAAAGATCTTTATAAAGATCAACATCAGATGATCTTCTGATGACAATTCTTGGGAGAGATTTATGAACACCATCAACAGTTTTTTTCTCATCTATGACATCTAAAATAAGGCCCTTATGTGCCAGTAACTCATGTAATTCTACAATCCCTGCAATTTTTCTATCGACATTGTAGACAAAAACTTCTCCTTCATTGCTCTCAGCAACTGAACCATTATCAGAATTTTCCACTAAATATGTGACAGAACCATCGTTGTTTGTTCTTCTAGTATTTAAAGAATATAATTTTCTGACAAAGTTAGGTATAATCTGTTTCTCCTGCATTTCTTATAATTTTATGTGTCCTCAAGAAACATGGTATAGTCCAATTATTAAAATAATATTAAGATTGCCTATCTTTTAAATGTTTAAACTCTCTTAAAGTTTCTCCGTAATACATCTGTCTTGGTCTGCCTATTCTTTGATCTGGATCCTCAAGCATCTCATTCCATTGAGAAACCCAACCAACAGTTCTAGCTATTGCAAACATCACTGTAAACATGCTAACTGGCACTCCAATTGCTCTGTATATTAGTCCAGAATAAAAATCAACATTCGGATACAATTTTCTATCAATAAAATATTGATCATGCAATGCTATGTGTTCCAGCTCCAGGGCTATCTGCAGTAAGTCATCGTTTTTGTTGAGAGTTTGTAGTACATCCATGCAAACTTTCTTGATGATTTTAGCTCTCGGGTCATAATTTTTATATACTCTATGACCAAAACCCATCAATCTAAATGGATCATTTTTATCTTTTGATCTCTCAACGTAATGTTGTATTTTATCTTTTGTACCTATTTGCATTAGCATTCTGACAACTGCTTCAGCTGCACCACCATGAGCTGGTCCCCAAAGTGCTGTTATACCAGCACCAATAACTGCAAATGGATCTGCACCAGATGAACCACATAGTCTGACAGTTGAAGTTGAAGCATTTTGTTCGTGATCTGCATGCAATACAAACAAAAGATCTATAGCCCTTCTTATAACTGGTTGTACTTCATATTTTGAAGTAGGTGTCGCAAACATCATCCTGATGAAATTTGATACATAATCCATTTCGTTATCAGGGTATATAAATGGCTGTCCTAAAGAATACTTATAAGTCATTGCTGCTAGCGTTGGCATTTTTGCTATCAATCTCAATGCGACTTTTTCTCTGTGTTCTGGATTGCTGATATCAATCTCATCATGATAGAATGCAGAGAGAGAATTGACAACACCCGACATCATAGCCATCGGATGGGCATTCCTTGGGAATCCTCTGTACATCAATTTGATCTGCTCATGAACCATTGTGTGCTCACGAATCTTCTCACAAAATGATTTATATTGTGTCTCATCAGGTAGCTCTCCATTTAACAGTAAATAACAAACTTCAGTGAAGCTGCAATTTTCTGCTAAGTCTGCGATATCATATCCGCGATACCTCAAAATACCTGCATTCCCATCAATATAAGTGATATTAGATGAACATGCTGCAGTCGACATGAATCCAGGGTCAAATGTAAAAATTCCATCTGAATGAAGCTTTGATATATCTATAAATAATTGGTTCTCATGGTCTCTATAAAGAGGTAATGTTACTTCATTTTTAAGTTGATCTGAAACAACTTTTACGTTTCCAATACTTTCTTTATTATTGCTCATTTTCTACTCCCTTTATTTTACTTTTGTTGTTACCTACAGAACTCATTATATCATTTATTATGTATTGCTTTCAAGAAAAATTTTTAACATATTTTTTTTAATCTTAACATATTTTTAATATTTTTATCTTAAATAAGATGTTATATTTTAACTAGAACAAAGTTATAAGTAATATGCAATTTTTAGAACAAAAAAACATTGATAACTTATGTCTTGTTGGTGGTGGTGCGAAAGGACTTACATACACAGGATCGTATGAAGTACTATATGATTTAGATATAGTTAAAGGTTTAAAGGTTGTCTCTGGAACCTCAGTTGGTGCATTGACAGCATTTCTAATTGCAATAGGTACATCTCCACAGGATTTAAAGAAACAAATGGATGAGAACAATATCCCCGCTCTCTTAGGCAGCGGGGAGATGCGATACCTTGGAATGCAAAAGGATGGTAAGCCGTTAAAAGATTTTTTATCAAGAAACATAAAAAATGAATTCAAAAAAACTTTTGATTCTAATCCTAATTTAGATCATTTAAGTGAACAGGAGAGGAGAATCTTTTTAAATCTAAGAGATAATTTTGCTAGTCCTGATTATGAACCTTCTATGGTTGATCTTGCTATAATGCATAAAGTTAATCCAGAAAAGTATAAAGATTTGATTGTTGCTACTGTTCATAGAGAATCTCAAACCCCCCATATATTTTCATCTCTTGAGCAAACAATAACAATTAGAAAGTGGCTCTCTGATCTCAAGACTGATAAAGATGAGATGGTCACATTAAAAGCATGTGCACAAGAATCTGGCTATGAATTTACAGTTGATGATTTAGCTTTGATCAAAAATTTTGATCCAACAAAAGATTTCCGTGTTGTTAGAAATAATGAAGGTAAAAATGAAGTTTTTAGTAATATAGGTATAATCGAAGCATGTATGGCATCTGCTGCACTTCCAGTTGTATTGAAAAGTAAGGATTAAGGGTGAGAAGTTTACTGATGGTGGGTTGATTAAAAATATGCCATTCGATCTTTTTCCTGATAATGAAGAAATGTTAATGTTGGCATTCAATGGAGAAGCTCTACAAAAAGCAATACATGGAAGTGATGAGAAGCCTTTTGAGCAAAGTTTTTTTACATGGTTGTTGCATTATATTCTCAGAGCATTAGGAATATTGGTTGAAAAGCCTTTTGAAGAAACAAAAAATGAGGAACTGAAATCTGTTCGTGAGACTGCTGCATTAAAAACTGTCCCAAACAACGTTGGTGATATCAATGTTGGGGATTTCAATAAAGCTCAAAAGCAGAAGGGATGAAATGTATCTCAGGGGTTATATAGGTACAATGAACCATCTTATCTTATATAATAAACATCCTAGGGCAACACAGATAGTGGAAAAGGAACTTGAGTTATTTATTCGCAAAGTCAAAGGAGAGGATACAACAGAGCTTGATGCAGAAATAGAATCTTTATCACAAGATTTTGGAAAGTTCCGAAAAGAATTTGAAATGCGTAAGTTTTGCTTTGAAGTCATAGATACTAAAGGTTTGAGCAGAAAAACACCAAAATATAGAGAGCTTCTTGATTTCTGTATTGATAAGTCTAATTTTGAAAATAAAGATTCAGCTGCTATTGCAAAAGAATTTATGAAAAAATTAAAAGGGGATGAGAGAGTTCTTATCAGTGCTTTAATTGATCCAAGAACTAGCTCCAAAGGAATTCTTGAGGCCTTTAGAGAAGCATCAAACCTGACTTTCAGAATAGAAGATGTGGTTTAAAAAGAGAGAGTTGGGTCAATATTACTTCAAAACTAAGCGAACGTGGAGTTCAGCAATCCATCTAGGATAAGATAAAGCTCATCTTTCGGGCTTATCTTTGATAATGCAATAGACGCCTCATCAAAGTACTTTTTACTAAAGCTTGTAATTTCCTTCTCAACTTCAAAGGTTTTTATCATCTCAGAGATCTTATTTCTATCTAATTCAGAGCCTGAATAGATACTTTTGATATAATTTATCTCATTAAAGAAATTCCCTTCCTTCAGCTTTTGTAATAATAAAATCATTGGCAATGTGACCTTACCCTCTCTGATATCCTGGAATGTTTCTTTTCCAATCTTTTCTTCATCTCCAAAGTAGTCAAGCCAGTCATCCTTGATTTGATATAAAATTCCAAAATTTATCCCGAAAGCCCTTGCACTACTAATAATTTCATCATTACAATCATTGGTGATAGCACCTACAGCGCAAGCAGAGCCAAATAAAACAGCAGTCTTTTCTGTAACAAGTCTTATATATTCATCTACAGATGTATCAATCTTATTTAAGATCTGAAGCTGCCAGACCTCTGCTGCACTAATTGTTGCAGATGCATCAGCAAGGTCTTTGAATGCTCTTAGCTTGTCACTCTCGACAATCAGCTGGAATGCCTTACTCAGCATATTATCTCCAACAAGGATGCTTGTCTTATTATCCCAGAGGCTATTAGCTGTCGGTAAATTTCTTCGCACTGCTGCGTTATCGATCACATCATCATGGAGAAGAGTAGCTGTATGTATGAGCTCAACTGCTGCGGCAAGTAAGATTGTTGCCTTTTGAACTGAATTTGATTTAGAAGTCATCTTACCAATTGCAAGAGTCAGCAGAGGCCTCAGACGCTTCCCACCTGCACCAAATATGTGTCTAAAAACATCTTGCAGGAGAGTTATATCAGCTGTTATATCTTTTTGTAGTTCTAAGTCAACAGCATCAATTTCATCCTTTAAATAAGTATGTAGTTCGTTTTTCATCTTAATTTTAGTTTGCTGTTCCTGACTTTCCAGCCAGCTTTAAAAATACAATCACCACCACTCCAAGAATCAACTTGAAATTAACTGGATTTACTTCAAATAACACAAGGACATTGGTTATACTAAAGTAACAAAAAATCCCAACAAAACAACCAAATAATTCTGTGATGGCACTCTGGTTCATGAGTCTTATCCTGAAGAAGTTTATCTTGTTGATGAGATGCATTCCGATCACAAGAGCACCTATTGCAGTTATAGCCATACCAATTCCCATGTTGATGTCAGAATAGCCATAGATTTGACTCATTACTGAGCCAGTAAGAGATGCCATGCAGCCACTCATCCCTAAGCCTATTATTCTATAAAATTCTGGTTTAAAACCAAGCTTTTCCATTAGCTGTCTGTTCTCACCAAATCCTCTAAGCTTCAGACCTAACCTTGAGTGCATTAAAGATAGGATAAACATTACAGTCACAATGCTTGTCATCATGACAACAATCATTTTTCTGTATTCATTGTTGAGTTTCCCTATGAGCTTCACAATAGTTTCTGAATGCATTGTCATGAGGTGTGGCATACCCATCACATTCAAATTTATACTGTATAAAATGAATGACATCAGAAGCCCAGCAATTATGTCATTTACAGAGTTTTTATATTGAACTAATGCAACGCAAGCACCAGCAATAAATCCACATGCCATAGCAGCTAACATTGCAAAAAATGGATTGTAGCCACTCATTAAGAGCTTTGCAGTTACTGCTGCACCCAACACCATAGAGCCATCAACGCTGACGTCTGTGATCCTCAGGATAACATAGCTGAAGTATATTGCACATATGAGGGGAAACAGGAGCAATGACTGCTCCAGGACACTCTGAAATGGAAACATTATGCCTTTGCAAAAAACATTAGAACTGGTGCTGAGACATATATTGATGAATATGTACCGAATGCTATCCCAAACGATAATCCAGCACTAAATCCTCTGAGGGCATCTCCCCCAAAGATTAAAAGGGCAAGACACACAACTATGGTGGTGAGAGATGTCATGATGGTTCTGGAGAGAGTCTCATTGATGCTTCTGTTAATAAGCTCACCAAAGTTCTCACTTTTCCCTATGCTTCCTTTCACATTTAAATTCTCTCTAATTCTGTCATATATAACGATGCTGTCATTTATTGAATATCCAACAACAGTCAATACCACAGCTATCGATGTTAGATCAAATTGAAAGCCAGATAAACTGAAGAAACCAAGGGCTATTAGGACATCATGCAGAAGAGCAAGCATAACTCCAAGACCAAACTTCAGATCGAATCTGACCCAGACATATATCATCATCGCAAGCAATGAGAAAACTACTGCCTTTGTTGCATCAGCTGCAAATTCAGCACCTATCTTAGGTCCTATGTAATCTACTCTAGAGATCTCAACATCATCTAACTTGTTTTTGATGAATGCTGTTAAGAAATCAACATCAGCACCTGATCCCATCTTCAAACTGTAATTGTCAGTATCACCAACTCTGTTGATTTCGAAGTCTTGGTAATGCTCTGACAGAGAGGTTTTCAAAGTCGACTCAACATCATTGTGAGGTGTTTGGAAATCAATAACGGTGCCTCCTTTAAAATCTATGCTTAAGTTCAAACCCTTTGTAACTAATAAAAGTACGCTCAAGATCGATAGCACAAGACTAAAAACTAAAGCATAATGTTTTTTTCCTATAAAATTTATTATTTTTTCTGACATCAAAATTTTGCGAAAATTCTTTTTAAGACTCTTTTATATCATGTGTAACAAAAATATTCATAAAATTTGTCTTTGAGACTCAAAACTGGTAGAAAAGGTTTAATAAGTTTTTAGAATTTTTTAAATGATGTCAGGAAAAAAAATAATAATAGATGGTTTATATAAAGATGATACAACTGTTGTATTGTACAAAGATGGACAAATAGAGGAATTGAGGCATCAGAATGCAACACAAAACTTCATAAAAGGAAATATATATCTTGCAAAAATTGAGAAAATAGAACCAGCACTACAAGCTGCCTTTGTAAACTATGGACAAGGAAAGTCAGGATTCTTACAATTTTCTGAAATACACCCTAAGTACTTTGGTTCTAGTAAATTTGAAAGTAGTAGTAAATCAACTGATGTTAAGGAAATAAAGATTGATCAAACAATAGAAGATGAAAATCAAGTAATAAAACAAATCCATAAACAGCTTGTAAGTGTACCAACAACAAAGCCAGTTCAAAGCTTTATAAAAGTTGATCAAACAATTTTAGTACAGATTGAAAAGGATGAAAGAGGTACAAAAGGTGCAAGTCTAACAACATATTTATCATTATCAGGGAGGTATTGCGTATTACTTCTCAATTCAACAAAAGCAAA
This sequence comes from Rickettsiales bacterium, assembly GCA_023263785.1. Classification (GTDB taxonomy): domain Bacteria; phylum Pseudomonadota; class Alphaproteobacteria; order Rickettsiales; family Midichloriaceae; genus JALQUO01. The sequence continues at coordinate 677,717 of JALQUO010000001.1, forward strand.
TATAGTTTCAAAATTTGTCGAGGATGAAGATGAAAGACAAAGACTGAAAGATATAGCAAGTGAACTCTGTATGCTGCATGGAGATATATCAATTATGTTAAAACCAAACGCTGCATATAAAACAAAGATCGAAATCACAAGAGACTTTGGTTACCTTATGAGGCTATGGAATAACATCCAAAAACATATAGAAAAAGGTGAAGCACCTCTTTTTATTCATGAAGAAGGTGATGTAATAAAAAAATCAATCAGAGACCTATATGATGGTGAGGTTAGTGAGATAGTTGTATCTGGCGAAGAAGCATATCAGAATGCACTATCCTTCATGAAGCTCCTGATGCCAAAATACATCAGTAAAGTAAAATACCATGAAGGACCTAATCCAATCTTTATAGAATACGACATACATCATCAAGTTAAGGAATTATATGGAGAAACAGTTTCACTAATATCTGGAGGGTATTTAGTTATCAATCAAACTGAGGCATTAACTTCAATAGATGTTAATTCAGGAAGAGCAAAGAGTGAAGATAGTGTTGAAGATACTGCAGTTAAGATCAATCTAGAGGCAGCTCATGAAGTTGTAAAACAAATAAAACTCAGGAACATCTCAGGGCTGATAGTAGTTGATTTTATAGATATGTTATCTCAAGAGAGTAGGGAAACCATTGAGAAAATAGTGAGAGATGGGTTGGCTAATCAAACTACAAAATCCATCGTTACTAAGATGAGTGAGTTTGCTCTTCTTGAAATCAGCAGGCAAAGGCTAGGTAATAGCTTGAATGAGTGTGTCTTTCATCGTTGTAAAGAATGCAATGGAAAGGGTAGAGTTAGAGCATTTGAACTGACATCTGTCGCAATTCTTAAAGCAATTTGTGAGGAGGTTTTCATGATGTCAGAAAAAGACCTTGAAGATGACATAGTAATAGAAGTTGGAGCAAGAAGAGAAGTCATAATGGAAATAATAAACAACAGAAAAAAAGAGTTATTCCAGATCGAAGATAACTACGATGTAAAAGTTAAATTGAAGATTGATGAATCAGCAACTCTCGACACATTCTTTATTGAAAGGAAAAAACTAAAAAGAATGAATAAAGTTGCTCTGTCGACAATAGATAAAACACATTACATAGATAATGATAGACCTAGAAAAGATATACAACATAAGAAAAATCTCTTGAAACAAAAATCCAACAAGGTTACAAATCATATTACTACTGAACATGTCAAGATTCAGAAAAAATCATTAATAAAAAGAATATTTGAAAGTTTTTGGAAATGAGAAAATCAACAGTATCAATAATGTTAATCGTTGCTCTCTTGCAAGGCTGTAGTAACAAAGACAAAATCACAATAACTGATTTGCCAGACCACGCTCCAGATGCAGCTGCTACACATCAAATCAAGGAGGAAACATTAGATGTGAAGGATGATAAGAAATCAGACGAAAAACAGCAGGCAGAGCTTCCTAATCAGCAGCCAACTCATAATAGTGAGAAGTTCAAATTAGATGACGATAGTTTTAATCTTGAAGGAGCTGATAAAGTAATTCATCAACAAGACAAGCCAATAATGGTAGCCGTAATGGCTCCGATGAGTGGTAAGAATGACATGATAGGTAATGCTATAATGGATGGTGCACACATGTCACTAATTGAGTTATTCGAAAAACATAAGATTCCAGTTAGATTGAATGTAATTGATACTGGCAGCGGAGTGGAAGACATAGAATTTAACATTACAAAGCTTGATGAACAACAATATGACATGATCCTTGGACTTACATCAGAAGATCAGGAGAAATTCGTAACAGCATACCTTGAGAACCAAAAGCCTCTCCTTGTAACATTGAATCCTAGATCTCATTCAGGTAATCAGTCTTGTGCAATAAGCCCTAGCGACCAATTAAAGGTTGCTCTTGAGAATGCAAAGAGTGATGAGGAAGTATATGTTGTACTACCAATCTCAGAGGATGCAAAACCATGGACAAAAGAAAATGTTAAAATCCTTCAGTATGGAGTAAAGGATGTAAAACAAACAAATGATGACCTACAAAAGATATCTTTAAAACTTAAAGAAAATGGAAAGAAATCTTTAGTTATTTTTACTGATCCGAATTGGAAGCTTCAGAAATTCATTACAAATTTAGAGGCATTTCAGCTAAAAGATATAACAAGAGTTGTCCTCGCATCACTTTCTAATCTCAATGGCAGAATGCAAACAGCAGCAGAAAAAAGACATAAATTTGGCAATATAGCTGTAATTACTGAAAGTGAATCTGAATACAAAGGATTTATGTCAAGTTTCCATAAAGAACATCAGAGAAAACCATTAGATTTGTCATTCTGGGCATACAAAGCAATCCAAGGTCTTAAGAACGCAAACCTTGACCACGTAGAAAATAAATGGCATCTAGAAGGCTCAATATGTAAAAATCAATTGAGCTTTGTCGATCAGAAATAGGAGGGAAATGCAGAACACAATAGCTAAAACCATTTCAATCTCAGGAGTAGGGATTCATTCTGGAAGAGAAGTCACAGCAAATCTAATGCCAGCTGCAGCAGACTCTGGAATACTTTTTAAAACATCAGATGGGAGTTCTGTTGAGGCAAAGTTCGACAACGTTACTTCTACAAACATGTCAACAAAGCTATCTAATGGAGTGATTGAAGTTGATGTTGTAGAGCATCTTATGGCAGCTTTATGGGCATCCAATATAGATAATCTAATCATTCATCTAAATAGCTCTGAAGTCCCAATCCTTGATGGTAGTTCAGTAGAATGGATAAGGCAGATAAAACAGACTGAAATCACTCAGCAGAACTCAGAGAGAAAAATTCTAAAAGTGAAAAAGTCAGTTAGTATATCTGATGGTGATAAGTATGTAGAAATATCTCCAAACAATAAAGATGGGATATTAATTGATCTATCAATTCATTTTGATCATCCAGCCATCGGAATGCAACAGGTATCATTTGATAGCTCTCAGCACTCATTCGAAGAACTATTTGCTCCAGCGAGGACCTTCGGATTCATGAAGGAGCTTGATTATTTACATAGCAACGGACTTGCCTTAGGAGCATCTCTTGAGAACTGTATAGGTTTAGATGAAACTGGTATTGCAAATCCTGAAGGGCTTAGATTTAATGATGAATTTGTGAGACACAAGGTACTTGATTGTGTTGGGGATTTGTTTCTATCTGGATATCAGTTAAATTGTAAAGTAAGAGCACATAAATCAGGACACAAACTGAATAACATAGTCCTAAGGCAAATGTTTTCAGGCCAACAAAATTATGTCATTGAATGAACTGAAGAGTTGCCTTAAGAATATTTCTGAAGTGTGAGAAAAAACCTCCATTGCTTACCTGTCCCATGCCTAGATCATAATCATTCACAGGAAGATCTGTCTTGACTTTTTCTTTCAATGCATCCATCGCTGCTTGTTCAGTGCCGATTCCATCAATCAATCCATTTTGAACAGCCTGCCTACCACTATAAGCCATACCATTACAGATAAGATCTAATTTGTCTTTATCTATAGATGGCCTGCTCTCATGAACCATATCTTTAAATATAGATTGCATCTCATCTATAAAGCTCTGAAGGCTCTTATTAGCCTCGTCTGAGTTCTTTTCAAAGATGTTTGGCGCCCCCTTTAAAGGAGATGACTTGAAATTCAAAAACTTCACACCAATTTTCTCAGCAAGATCAGTTACTTCAAAGCTTTCAGCTATAACACCAATTGATCCGAGAGCACTTGTTTCATATGCAAAGATTTTGTCTGCAGACATAGCAACCATATAACCCCCAGAAACAGCAAAGTTCTGTACAGAAACAACAAGAGGCTTTTTTGTCTTTAATGTTTTAAAGGCTTTATACAGAGCTTCACTACCTGTTATAGTACCACCTGGACTATCTACTTGAAGCAATACTCCCTTGGCCTTATCATTCTCTGCAAGGCTGTTGATGTTTGCGAGGACGTTGTCATCATAGAATATTTCACCGTATACCTTTGTCCTTACTATGCAATCTTCTGTGATCTCTTGCTTCTTATCAGACATCTTGTTGAAGATAAAAAATGATGTAATTGCAATAAATGCAACTCTCCACATCCATAGCTCTTTCTTTGGTCTTTTTATGATAATCTTCCTCTTCACAACTCCTTTTATTTTCTGGTTTTAAAACCCTGCCAAAGGCAGGCAATTCATTATTTAGATTTCTCTATAATTCCATCAGCAATCATCTGAGGCACCTGCTCATAGTGAGAGAACTGCATTGAATACTGTGCGCGTCCTTGAGTCATAGATCTCAGAGTACTAACGTATCCAAACATTGTAGCGAGTGGAACATTGGAACTGATCACTTGAGCATTGGCTCTTTGCTCCATTCCGAGGATCTGACCTCTAATACTATTCAGGTGTCCTATGACATCACCCATGAACTCCTCAGGTGTAATCACCTCTACTTTCATCATTGGCTCAAGGATCTTAGCACCAGCCTTAACAGCTCCTTCTCTAAATGCAGCCTTAGCAGCTATCTCGAAGGCAAGAGCACTTGAGTCTACATCATGGTATGCGCCATCCATGAGAGTTGCCTTGAAGTTAATCAGTGGATACCCAGCTAATACACCGCTTTTCGCAGCCTCTTCAATACCTTTCTCGACAGCAGGAATATATTCCTTTGGAACGTTACCACCAACGACTTTGCTCTCGAACTGATACCCTGCACCCATCTCGAGAGGTTCAAATACTATCTTAACTCTAGCGAACTGCCCAGCACCACCAGACTGCTTTTTGTGAGTATAATCTATCTCATGAGCTTTCGTTATTGTTTCACGATAGGCAACCTGAGGCTCCCCTATGTTAGCTTCAACTTTGAACTCCCTTTTCATCCTATCAACGATAATCTCAAGGTGCAATTCACCCATCCCAGCAAGAACTGTCTGATTTGTTTCAGGGTCACTTTTAACTCTAAGAGATGGATCTTCTGCAACAAGTCTTGAGATAGCAACTGACATCTTCTCTTGATCAGCTATTGTCTTTGGTTCGATTGCAACTTCTATAACTGGCTCAGGGAAATCCATCTTTTCTAGTAGAACCGAGACTCCTTCTTCACACAGTGTATCACCTGTTGTTGTTCTTTTTAGACCTGCGACAGCAACGATGTCACCAGCATGAGCTTCTTTTATGTCTTCTCTGTTGTTTGCATGCATCAGGAGAAGTCTACCAATTCTTTCTTTTTCAGTCTTTGTAGTATTTAAAACAGTTGTACCTGCCTTGAGAATCCCGCTATAAACCCTTACGAATGTTAGAGATCCAACAAATGAATCATTCATAACCTTAAATGCAAGGCCAAGCATCTTTCCATCATCTGATGCAACAACATCAACTTCACCTGTGACATCACCTGTACGTGTCACGGTCACACCTTTCGCAGGAGGTATATCTATCGGACTTGGCAAGTAGTCCACAACAGCATCGAGAAGAGTCTGTACGCCTTTATTTTTAAATGCACTTCCACACAGGACAGGAGTGATTTTTCCTTCAATTGTTCCCTTTCTGATGCAAGCTTTTAGCTGTGCTTCAGTTATTTCATCGCCATTTAAATAAACTTCAAGTACAGCATCATCGAGGGCAGCAACTGTTTCTACTAATTCTGCTCTAGCCATTTCAGCCTGATCTTTTAGGTCTGCTGGTATTTCTGTATATTCATAGCTAGCACCTAGGTCATCACCACGCCATATTACAGCTTGCATCTTCACAAGATCTACAATTCCTTTAAATGTGTCTTCTAATCCAACTGGGATCTGAATGACAGCAGGTGTTGCACCTAGTCTATCCTTAATCATATCAACGCAGCGTTCAAAGTTAGCACCTGTTCTGTCTAATTTATTAACAAAACACATTCTTGGAACATTATATTTATCAGCCTGTCTCCAAACTGTCTCTGATTGAGGCTCAACACCAGCAACTCCGTCGAAGGCAGCAACTGCTCCATCAAGAACCCTTAAAGATCTTTCTACTTCAATTGTGAAGTCAACGTGTCCTGGAGTGTCAATAATATTAATTCTATGACTGTTCCAGAAGCATGTTGTAGCAGCTGATGTAATTGTTATACCGCGTTCTTGCTCCTGCTCCATCCAATCCATTGTAGCGCTTCCTTCGTGTACTTCTCCTATCTTATGTGACTTACCTGTATAATATAGAATCCTTTCTGTTGTGGTTGTTTTCCCTGCATCGATGTGGGCCATGATCCCTATGTTTCTGTACAGGTTTATTGGTGTTGTTCTAGATGACATAATAAAATTTATTTGATTAAAAACCTGATCATTTATGATCTCTCTATATGAAATTATATCTTAAAAAATTCTTGGGCGGGAGTACCAAAAGGCATCCCTTGTGAAAAACATTTTGCCTATGCAGTACTTTTCTTTGTGCCAACGAATGCATAGTGTGCGAATGCCATGTTTGACTCAGCCATCTTATGGGTATCCTCACGCTTCTTAACTGCAGCACCTTTGTTACCATAAGCTTCAACGAACTCAGCTGCAAGCTTCTCATCCATTGTTCTGCCTGATCTCTTACGAGCTGATGTTACAGTCCATCTGATTGCAAGAGCTATGCTGCGATTTGGTTGGACATTTGTTGGTACTTGATATGTAGCACCACCAACCCTACGTGAGCGTACTTCCATAGCTGGCTGAACATTTCTAACAACTTGTTCAAATACCTCTAGTGGCTCAGCATTAAGCTTAGCTGATGAGTTTTCTAGAGCTGAGTAAAAGATGTTTTCAGCTATAGATTTTTTGCCTTGTTCCATAATGTAGTTGATGAACTTAGCGATGATCAAATTATGATATCTTGAATCAGGAAGGATCACTCTCTTCTTTGCGCCTCTTCTGCGTGACATATTCTAATTATAATATTTAATTTATTTAGGTTTCTTTGCTCCGTATTTAGAACGAGCTTGTTTACGATTTTTAACTCCATGAGTATCAAGTGCACCACGGACTATATGGTATTTCACACCCGGTAAGTCTTTTACCCTACCGCCACGCACCAGAACCTTACTGTGCTGCTGCAAGTTATGTCCTTCACCTTGAATGTAAGCTGTTACTTCGAATCCGCTTGTAAGAGTAACCCTAGCTACTTTACGAAGAGCTGAGTTTGGTTTTTTAGGAGTTACTGTTTTTACCAGTGTTGCTACACCAGAACGCTGCGGGCAGCTATCAAGGGCTCTTGCCTTTGTTTTATATTGCTTTGGTTGTCTAACTTTGTGTTTGACTAACTGATTGATTGTTACCATTACTTTTTATTTCCAAATTATTTTTAGGTTCGTACGCGACGTATTTTTCACAATACATTATACTGCAGATTTTTATTTTTGGTAGTGCTGCATCAACATTTAATTATTCGATTCTCGAAAATTCCCCTTTACCCTCTATAACTTTGAGTAAAGCACCCTTATGATATATGTTGAAAACAACGATCGGAATTTGATTATCTTTAGCAAGAGATATTGCTGCAGCATCCATTACATTCAGGTCATTTGTTAATACATCTTTATAGCTTAACTTGTTGATCTTGACAGCATCAGCATGCTTGTGAGGATCAGCTGAATACACACCATCAACCTTTGTACCCTTAAGAATCAGATCACACCCTGACTCAACAGCACGGAGCACAGCACCTGTATCAGTTGTGAAGAATGGATTTCCTGTTCCTGCAGAGAATATCACCACACGTCCTTTCTCCATATGTCTGATTGCTCTCCTTCTGATATATGGCTCAGCAATAGTTATCATAGGGATTGCTGACTGAACTCTAGTTGTTATATCCATGCTCTCAAGTCTTCCTTGAAGCGCAAGGGCATTTATAACCGTTGCTAGCATCCCCATGTAATCACCACTTGTTCTCTCAATACCTATCTCTGTGACAGTCGCTCCACGACATATGTTCCCACCTCCTATGACAATACATATTTGATATCCAGCATCATGCACTGCTTTGATGTCCTCACATATCTGGTTTATAATCTTTGCTTCTAAACCAAATTTTTGGCCTCCCATCAGAACTTCACCAGATAATTTTAAAAGAACTCTTTTTTTTGTCATAGTCTGTGTTAAGAATTTTTATTTTAGAAAGCACTATAAACAAAACATTCATATATATCAATGGTGTAGAAAAATGATCAAAGCTAAATCAATTAAACGAAAAATAATTTTAACTATCAGCTATACAGCAGTGGTAGTACCAACTTTTCTAGTCGCACTTCTAGCAATAACTTATTACTACTTAGGAATAGAAAGGTTATTCAGTGAAAAAATAAGCGATAGCGTAAACGATACAGTTAAGATAGCTAATCTGTATCTTAATGAACACAACAACAATATAAAGACCAGTGTCTTGATGGCTGCAGCTGAAACCACAAAGCATTTGTATGACTTTGCAGGTAATGAAGAAGCTTTCACAGCATTTTTGGATCAAGAAACAAGAAGATTAGGTTTATCTGAAATAGTTGTATTTAGCAGAGATGAAGCACTGGGCAATAGTTTAAAAGTTTTAGGGAAATCATCTCTCACATATTCTTTACTATTTGAAACTATTCCACCTGAAACAATGGATAAGGCAGACGATGGTATCATAATGGTAAGAACTAGTGCACCAAATAAAGTTCAGGCACTCCTAAGGATAGATCTATTTATGAAAGATATTTTTGTTGGAAAAATATACATATTAGTTGGCAGAGATGTTGATAGTAAAATTATTCAACACCTTGAAACAACTCAAGAGCAAGCTGATATTTTTAAGAGTGTTAGGAAAGGAATAAAAGACATCAGGAAAAAAGTAATCTCAGCATTTCTGGTATTGTCATTAGGATTTTTAATTGTCGCAATCTTTATTTCAAGTAAGCTTGCAGTATTCATTCTAAAACCAATAAATGACCTATCACAAGCAATAAAATTATTTAAACTTGGAAAAAGCAAAGTAAAAGTTCAAGAAAAAAACAATGATGATGAGATAAATATCCTGGCAAAGTCATTCAATAAGATGATCGATACTATTACCTCACAACACAACAACATCCTTCAAACAAAACATCTTGTAGAAGAGAGAAATCAGTTTATAGAAGCAATGATGTCTGAGTTATCACCCGGCGTTATAGTTCTTGACAAAAAATTAAATATTGAGATGTCGAACTTGTCTGCTCTCAAGATTCTTGCAATCAAGTCTGATGAGTCAATAATAGGATTGAATCAAAAAAAGGTTATTCCAGAATTTGCTGAGTTAATAGCGCAAATAAGGAAACAAGATGATAAGAACTCAATAGTTTCATCAAATATGAGTATCATAAGAGGACATAGAAGCGTTCATCTTCTTGTAAAGGTTCAGCTCCTAGAAAATCAAACATTCGATATGGAAACAAACTCTCTTGAGCCAAATGATAAAGTCATAATAACTCTTGATGACATAACTGCTGTTGTAGCTGGGCAGAGATTCCAGGCATGGGCAGACATAGCTAGAAGATTAGCTCATGAGATAAAAAACCCTCTAACTCCTATCCAGTTAGCAGTTGATAGATTAGAATATAAATTTTCTAAACAAATTACAGATGATCTAGATCTGTTTCAAAAATACATCCATACAATAAATAATAGGGTGGAGGATATCAAAAAGATGTTGACAGATTTCGTAGAATTTGCAGGTATATCAACTTTGAAGGTAAAACCTCATGAAATAACTTCAATTGTTAATGATGTGATATTTTTACAGAAGCATGAGTGGACTAAAATTGAATATGAATTGAACAACATGGTTGGTGATTGCAAAGTAATGTGTGAGAAAACATATATCAATCAAGTCCTGACTAATTTGCTGAAAAATGCAGCAGAATCAATAACTGCAGCAAGTGAAAATCCTCAAAAAGATTTCAAGGGGAAAATAAAGGTAACTTTACAGAAATCCCCTGATGAGAATGAAGTATTGGTATTAGTGGAAGATAATGGTATAGGTATAGGTGCTGATATTATGGAGCGCATATGTGAACCTTATGTAACCACAAAGTCGACTGGTACAGGTCTTGGTCTTTCAATAGTGAAAAAGATCATTGAAGAACATAAAAGTGAGTTTCATATAAAAAATGGTGCTAATGGTGGAACTGTTGCATCGTTCGGGTTACAAATAGCAAAAAAATAAAATTACATGGTAAAACACAATAATCTTTACGGAATTTTCTTCATGGTTGTAAATGCTTTTGCGTTGCCGACCTTGTATGCTGTACAAAAACAACTACTTAAGACACTATCAGCACCCCAGATGACTTTCTTATATAAGTTAGCTGTGTTTGTATTCTTTACTCCATGGGCATTAAGAAAAGGTTTTAAAGCCTTACACACCCCTGTGTTACCACTTCACATTTTGAGAGCCTTCTTGAGTACAACAGCAGGAATACTCTTTGCATTTGGTTTGCAGCATAAAGGGATAGTTAGTGCGACTGCGATCCAACACATGGAACAGGTCTTCTGGGTAATGATTGGTGCCATCTACTTCAAAGAAAAGATCAATGCTACAAAGGTTACAGCAATCCTTATAAGTTTTATTGCTGCAGTGCTTGTGACAATGCCACAGATTCCTGAAGTTATCTGGAACTCATTGACTGGTAATACAGAATCACAGCAATCAATTGAATTCGACTACCATTACATATTTGTGATTGGTGCTGTAATCTGCTGGACAATAAATTCAACTGTAGTCAAAGTCTTAGGAAAGACAGTCAAAAACGATGTACAGGCATTTTATGTATTGTTATTCTCAGTCATCATAGCTTATCCGACAGCATTTTTTAAATGGCAATGGCATCAGATTGGTGAGTCTTTTATGCATTACCCATCATTTAATGGATTAGTGGATCTTTCAAACTTTACTCTAAATGATACTCAAGTGATTCAGATTCTAGTGCTTGCTCTGTTGTGCTTCACACACCTCTTCGCATTCTTCCTAGCTATGAAATATGCTGAGATGTCAACAGTGGCACCATTTGATTATCTAAAGCTTATCTTTAGCTGTGTACTTGCATATTTCTTCACAGGTGACTTACCTAATGAAACAAGTCAATATGTTGGATATGTACTGATTATCCTTGCAGGAGTCTCCCTTGTAACAAGTGAGAGGAGAAGACTTAAGAAACAGGAAAAGCTCGAGAAGCTTGAGACTCAGATTGAAAACGTATAGTGTGAATTACTCCCTAATGACAAAACATAACAATCTTTACGGCATATTCTTTATGCTCGTAAACACACTATCGCTCGCCGCCTTACATCTTATAAATAAAAAACTTCTTTCTGGACTGCCATCAAGTCAAACAACTCTTTTCTATAAGGTAATCGTATTTGTATTTTTGGCTCCATGGGTTTTAAGGAATGGTCTAAAAGGTATCAAGACACCAGCACTCCCTCTGCATATCCTAAGAGCTTTTCTGAGTATCACAGCGGGATTATGTTTTGCATATGGTTTGAAGAACTCAGGATTAGTTAACTCAGTTGCACTCAGCTATATTGAACAAGTCCTTTGGGCGATAATAGGTGTAATGTACTTCAAAGAAAAGATGACAACGATAAAATTCTTTGCAATATGTATGAGTTTTATTGCAATGGTTTTGATCACAGCACCAGGCCTCATTTTGAGTATATTTGCGCGAGATGTACAAGGGACATCTGTAAAGTTTGATTACAACTCTATTTTTGTGCTTGCAGCAGGTATTTTCTGGGCTCTTAATTCAACAGCAATAAAGATTCTCGGAAAGACAGTCAAAAACGAGGTACAAGCTTTCTATATGCTGTTGCTTTCAATTATGATTGCTTATCCTGCAGCTTTCATTGATTGGAATTGGCATCAAATAGGCAATACATTCCTTGCATATCCAACATTTAGTAGGTTAATTGGTTTATCAGAGGTAGAGCTCAATGCAATTCAATGCATACAACTCTTGATGATGGCTGGTTTATATTATATACATGTTTGGTCATTCTTTTTAGCTCTAAAATATGCAGAAATGTCAACACTAGCACCTTTCGATTACACAAGGCTTGTTTTTACATGTGTTTTAGCCTACCTTTTTATTGGGGAGTTGCCTAAACATGCTACACAATATGTTGGCTACATAATGATAATTGTTTCTGGTTTACTGTTGGTAAACTCTGAAAGAAAGAAAAAAGCAACTAAAAAAGAAAAAATTGAACAGCTCGAGACACAGATAGAAAATAGATAGAAGATGTATAGTAAAAAAAAACTGAAACCAAGTAAACTCCTAATTGGTATCATTCTGATGCTAATTCACGCAATTTCTATGTCTGCTGTGACTGTGATTGCAAAAAGGCTCGGGAAAGTAATTTCAGGTGATCAAATTGCATTTCTATATAAAGCAGGAGTTCTATTCTGTACGATTCCTTTAATGTTTCAAGGAAGTTTTGTTAACAATCTAAAAACCTCAAAGCTAAAATTACACATGTTACGTGCTGTTTTTAGTTTGGGAGGATCTGTATGTTTTTATAGAGGATTACTACATGTCCCTGCTACTGATGCAACAGCAGTTACTTACCTTGAGCCAATCATAGGATTAATTGTTGGTGTAATTTACTTTGGTGAAAAAGTTTCAATAAAAAAGATACTATTAGTCACACTATGTTTGAGTGGAGTTTTATTCATAATAAGGCCTGGTTTTGATAATTTTAATACGCATTACATATATTTACTCGGTGCGTTGTTGTTCTGGGCAATGAATAACCTAGGCATAAAAATCCTTGGGAAGACAGAGAAAACAGTTACAAGTCTATTCTATGTCAGTTTATTCACAACAATCTTCGCATCCCCTTTAACAATGAAACATAGCTGGGATGGATTCACTACAGATTACATAAAGCATGTCGTTGTGATTACAATATTCCACATGACTCATATGATCTGTTTCTACAGAGCTTTGAAGATAACTGACATGTCTGCTGTGATGCCTTTCGACTACACAAGACTATTATTTACTGGAGTGCTTAGCTATTTATTCCTAGGTGAATATCCAAATAAATACTCAGCTATAGGCTATTGCTTAATTGCTGCCGGAGGACTAATGCTAATTTTATATGAGACAAAAAAACGTGGATGGTCAAGGGAAAGTGAAGAGAAATTCATTAGAGAGAAAGAAAAACATACAAGTTAAATTTTCTCGACATAGCACTAAGTTATTGGTATTATTTTGAAACTAAATACAAAGAATTATCGTATGTTAACAAATAGATCAGATACATTTTGCAGTACAACAATCTTGGCAGTGAGAAGAAATGGAATAACAGTTGTTGCAGGAGATGGTCAAGTGACTCTGGGACACGCTGTTGTTAAGAGCACTGCAAATAAACTGAGAACTATGTCAGATGGAAAAATCATTGGAGGATTTGCTGGAGCTGCTGCAGATGGTTTCACATTGTTTGAGAGATTAGAGAATAAATTAGAAATATATCCAGGGCAATTGAAGCGTGCTGCCGTTGAGTTAGCGAGGGACTGGAGATCAGATAAATACCTTAGGAAGCTTGAAGCAATGATGATAATTTGTGACAAGGAAAACATGCTGGTTCTTTCAGGTAATGGAGATGTTCTGGAGCCAGAACATGATACAGTTGCAATCGGCTCCGGCAGCAATTATGCACTATCAGCAGCGAGAGCTCTTCTTGAGAATACAAAGCTGCCTGCAGAAAAGATTGCTCAGTCAGCCATGTCGATTGCAGCAGACCTCTGCATATATACAAATCATAATGTTGTAATGCAAAAGGTTGAGTAAGGAGATCAATTTTTTACTTCGATTTTTATTCCAAAGTTTGCAAGATGATCCTGAACAAGTTTATCTTCTGCTTTCGATATGGATCTTCTTGAGGCTTCATATTTTACCTTAACTAGATCCTCTAGTGATTCAACAGACTCAGGTGCTTTCTTTGAAAAATCTAGCTTATGCTTTGAGTATGCACTGGATATAAATATTCCTAGCTCTTTACCCATGCCAACAAAATCAAAAAACTGAATCGGTTGTTGAATAAATGTAGGAGAAAGACCTTTAGTACTATCATCAAGAGCTCCTTGAAGACTCGTTTGTAGATGTTGGTTGATAATATGTGATGTCATTGGATTGAAAACTTGACTAGAGTTATTTTTATTTAAATTAGCAAGCTCTAGTCCAAATACACAAATTCCAACACCTACTGTAATAGGCAATGATGCTCCCATATACAAAACTCCAACACTCAATGCTGCAGGAGGAATAACTAGCACAGTTGTATCCACAAGAGTGCAACAAAGAGCATATGCACTAATGATATATTCATGGCAGATATCAATGAATGCCTCTACCATAGTAAAATCTTCAAAATTTACTTGTAACCCTTCACTATTACAGGCAATAACATATGCCATTATTCTTGGATCGATGTTTAGCATAAAAGATTCAAGAGTTTTTATATCTGCCTTTGGCAATTCTACAGTTTTTTTAGCGCTAAAAATTTCCTGCATAGTGCTTGTAAAATCTAGTTTTTGCATAAATACATCTGGAATGGATGCCATTGAATCAAAATCTTTGTATTCTAAAGATGAGTTCTTATATAAAATTTTTTCAAAAGGTAAGAAGGGCTTTATTGATTTTTTGAAATCAGAATCACTACCAAATAGACTTTTATGTAGACCTAAGTATTCTTCTTTATTCTCATCATTTACTTTTTTTGAGATAGCAATTAAAAACTCAGCCTCAAGAGTTAGAAGTCCCGTAAACTGCATCCTATTTGATAAAACCATATTGATATCATCTATTGGCCTTGCATTTTCTGCTGCAATCTTGAGTTTTGCCTTTAGAGTTGCTAAGTCTTCTTCATTTACTGTCTCTAAATAAGTACTAAGAGCTTCTTTATAATTTTCTCTATCTGATTTTTTAGCAAGCTTCACACTAGATCTTATTCTGGTCATTTTTTTAAATTAAAGTTCTTGACTAATTCAGTGTATATTAATAAAAAAATATTAAAAAGTCATGAATTCTCAATCAATGCAAAAATACATCTTAAAAATACTGTTTGTTGTACAATTAACAATTCTTGTTGGGTGTTCCCAAAATAATCTTGTCTATCATGGATATACATTTAATGATGTGAGGGATATTGATGAAAGGCTTCAAAATTTGCAGAGAAATCATGTAACAAAAGATAAAGTAATAAATCTCCTTGGATCTCCAACTTTCACTGAAAATCTAAAGAATAATCAACAACAATCACAATTTTTCTATGTTGAAGACACGTTTCTCAGAGAGCCTTTTATAGGAGATAAGAAGATTAGTACGAAAGTATTGAAAATAACTTTTGATAACTCTCAAAGAGTTGCAGATATCAAGTTTTATAATGTGGAAGGTAATGAAATATTCGATTCCTCAACAAAAACAAAAGTAAAAGGTGGTGAGATGAATATCCTTGAACAAATGAAGAGAAATTTCACAAGAATAAGTAAAAAATAAATAAGTAAAAAATAATTTTTTTGTTGATATAAAAATACCTAAATGATAGAATTGAGATGTAATGTCTTGATACTGTTGTTTTGAATGTACAATAACGCTTTTATTACTGCTTGGATAAGATTGGCTTTCACACCTAAGGTCGGACCAAAGACTTTTGAGAAACTGATCAAGAAATTCAAGAATCCTGCTAAAGTACTTGAACAAACATTTGAAGTAAAAAGACGTTATAAGCTGGAGCTAGAACCTCCTACAATAGCTGAAATAGAAGATGTAATTGATAAGTGTTATCACTTCGGAGGTGAGATAATTTTGTCGTGCGATACAAACAACTATCCCGAGCTCTTAAAAGAAACTGAAGGATTCCCTCCAGTACTGTTTGCTAAAGGAAACCTTGAACTCTTGAAAAGACCAAAGATTGCAATCATCGGCACAAGAAATGCATCAATCAATGGAGAAAAAATCACTAGAAAAATCGCATCAGATCTAGGAACTAATGGGATAGTTATAGTCTCAGGACTGGCACGCGGAATAGACTCTGCTGCACATCAGAGCAGTTTGGAAACAGGCACAATCGCAGTAATAGCAAACGACATAAATCGCTTCTGCCCACCAGAGAACGAACAGCTCCAAAAAGCTTTATTCGAAAAAGGCCTCGTGATAAGCGAAACCCCAATTGACTCATTACCCGTAC
This sequence comes from Rickettsiales bacterium, assembly GCA_023263785.1. Taxonomy (GTDB): domain Bacteria; phylum Pseudomonadota; class Alphaproteobacteria; order Rickettsiales; family Midichloriaceae; genus JALQUO01. Next base: position 693,942 of record JALQUO010000001.1, read on the forward strand.
AAAAAAACTTCCCTCGCAGAAACAGAATAATATCTGGTATGTCAAGCGGAGTACTAGTAACAGAAGCAATGAGAAATTCAGGTACAATGATCACAGCAAACTATGCCCTCGAACAAGGTAGAGAAGTTTTCGCAGTCCCAGGATCACCAACAGACCCACGATCATATGGCACAAACTTATTGATAAAAAATGGGGCTATTTTGGTGAGAGACGCAGAGGATATAATCTCAGAATTTAATCCAACAACAAAACCATTACCAAAATCTCCTACAGGCCTTGAGGAGTACCTTGTTGATGACAAAAATGCCTCACTAGAATCACAAATATTACAAAAACTCAACAACGTCCCAATAGAGTTAGATGAGTTATTTGATGCTCTGGATATGCCAGTACAGGAATTCAACAAAACCATTATAGAATTAGAACTAATAGGAAAAGTCTCCAGAAAAGGAAATAAAATCTTCACAATATAAAACTTTATGTTACAAATTACTCAAAAGAAAACGAGTAAAAAATAAGTTTTATGCAAATACAAAGACAACCAATATCACAAAAGAAAAGAAATCGCCTGCGAAGTATATTGATTTTAGGTACCTTGTTTGCAATAATCCTGGTTCTTTCAAAGCAATACATAGAAAAAACAAACAGTAATATGAGTGAAAAGCAGTTGATTCCAAGAGCAGTTCTATTCGGAAACCCAGACAGAGTTGGTGTTAAAATCAGCCCAGACGGCAAAAACACAACATACATCGCTCCTTTCAACGGAGTTCTAAATATATTCCTTGCAAAAAGCAACGACCTGAATCAGGCTAATGCAATCACACAAGATACTCATAGAGGAATTAGACAATATTCTTGGAGCTACAATAACAAACACATAATTTACTCTCAAGATAAAGATGGTGATGAAAACAATCACCTTTTTAGCATTGATATCGACTCAGGAGAAATAGTTGAGTTAACACCATTCCAAGGTGCAAAGGCAACTATCAATACTCTCAGCAAGTACTTCCCAGACTATGCAGTTGTGATGTTGAATGATAGAAGGAAAGACCTATTTGATTTATATCTTCTGAATTTAAAAAATAATAAAATACATCTTATATATCAAAATGATCAATATGCAGAAATAGATGTTGATGAAAACTTCCAAATGAGGTTCGCAACAATGTCTATGCCAGACGGAAGTGCTAAAGTGGATATTTTCCAAAAACAAGAAAAAAGTATCTCAGAACTAATAAAGTTGATTGAGAGTAGCTCTAATGACGCTGAAATAGAAAGTTTTATTAAGGAAATACAAGAAGCAAAAACTTCCGAATTCATGATGATTTCACCAGAGGATCTATATACGACAAGTATTGTTGGATTCACTAAAAATCATGATAAAGTTTATATGTTGGATTCAAGAAACAGAGATAAGGCAGGGTTATTCGAGTTAGATGTAAAAACTAAAGCACAGAAGTTAGTCTTTGAGAGTGATAAAGCTGATGTCCAAGGAATCATCCAGAATCCTGATACAAAAGCAATCGAGGCAGTTGCTATAAATTATACAAGAGATGAATGGAAATTCTTTAACAGTAATGTTGAGAAGGTTTTTGATGAGATTCTGAAGAAACTTGGTCACGATGGGGAACTTCAGATCACTAGCAGATCTCTTGATGATAAGACATGGACTGTTGCAGTAACATCAGACACAGCACCTCCACAATATTACAAGGTGAATACTGAAACATCTCAGGTGGAATTCCTATTTTCAGGCGATACAAAACTTGATAAATATGACCTTGCAAAGATGCGCCCAGTAGTAATAAAGGCAAGAGATGGGCTGGAATTAGTTTCTTATTTAACACTTCCAAAAAATGTAAAGATTATCAGTGATTCTGTGAATACCATCAAAACAGATAAGCAAGTCCCACTTGTAATGTATGTACATGGAGGCCCAACAGCAAGAGATGAATGGGGGTTTGACAAAACCCATCAGTGGCTTGCAGACAGAGGCTATGCTGTTTTGAGTGTAAATTACAGAGGATCAACTGGATTCGGAAAGAACTTCATAAATGCAGGTAATGGAGAGTGGTCCAGAAAAATGCATGATGACATAATAGATGCAGCTAACTGGGCAGTTGCAAGTGGCATAACATCCCAAGACAAGATTGGCATTATGGGTGGAAGCTATGGTGGATATGAAGCGCTCGCAGGAGTTACTTTCACACCAGACTTCTTCAGGTGCGCAGTTGACATAGTAGGTCCATCAAACCTTGTAACATTACTCGAAAGCATCCCACCATATTGGAAACCATTTATTGAGAGTTTGAATAGGAAAACAGGTGGTAATGTGACAACAGATGAAGGTAGAAAAGAACTTCTAGATAGATCACCAATAACTTTCGTTGATAAGATCTCAAGGCCTTTGCTAATTGGACAGGGTGCAAATGATCCAAGGGTTAAGCAGGCTGAGTCAGATCAGATAGTAAAGGCTATGCAAAACAAGAAGATTCCAGTTATATATGCTCTGTATCCAGACGAAGGACATGGATTTGCGCGCCCAGAAAACAGAATGTCATTCTTTGTCTTAACTGAGTACTTTCTGCATGAGAACCTTGGTGGATATGTTGAAAAATTCAATGATGACTTCAAAGGGACTTCCCTTAAAGTTGAAGCTGGAGCAGAGTTTCTACAGAATGAGGTTAGGAGATCTCTAAAGGGTGCTAGGTAGCTGATTGCTACCTTTCCTTTTATAATGCGCTTCTTACTCCCGTCATTCCTTGTTGTTGTTGTTTTCTTGCCATGAGAAAATTTGTTAGAACATCCATCTTCTCATTCTGTTTTATCAAGTGTTTCACGAAATTTTTCTACTGATATTTTTTGCATAATTAGTTGTGTTTTATATAGTGTTTTCTTCTATCATTAAATTATTCTTGACCAGCTTGTAGTTTGTTTCTGTTGTTTCTGTTGTTCTCTCAACATTGTTTTTAGAATCAAATCAATCTTTGCAGTTTGTGCATCAACCTTTGCTTTGAGATCTGCATTATCTTTTTTGAGATCCGCAGTGTCTTTCCTGAGATCTTTTATTTCATCAGATAAAATATCAATTCTTCTTATTAATTCTTTATTTTGGTTTAAAACTTCTGCACAATTATTGCTCAACAATATTACATCTTCGGTAAATTTTTCATATGATCGAAGATTATTTTGCGCCTTGAGAGCAATACGAGAAAGTCCATCAACAGTCTTTTTTGAACCCTCAACACTGAGTTCCACTTTTGTAATGTCATCATAGAACTCATCTTTATATCCAAAAATTGACCAAAATAATCCATAAAGTTTTTTGTAAAAACCTGCTTCTCTAACTACAAGAGCATTTTTTTGCAGATTTTCAAAATCCTTATAAAGACCATTAATGCCTTCATCAAGATTTGTGCTGTTTGTTCTAAATGCACTGATCCATCATTTCTTACTTCTTCTAGTGTTTGAGAGAGTTGATCATTTGATATTTTTTGCATAAAGTTTGTTTTTTACTAAAAGACTGTATAAATAAAGTTCTCTTTGTCAAGACATTTTTTTGTTTTAAAGTTAAAAAAATGCATTATACCTCTATAACAATAAAAAGCCGTTGTTATATAAATTGATAAGCGCAGTTATTAAGCTGTCTCTCTGATAGCTCCTTGAATGATAATAGTTGAAAAGATGATGAAAATCGGAATCATTATTATGTCGAGCGCAGATAGCAACAAGAGATATGTCGGAGCCTTAATACTCATCAAGGAAAAGATTATCTGTGGGAAAGTTATCGGGATGATCAAAACATTTACCAAGGAACTCCTTTTTATTGATAAGGAGATACTTCCTGCAAAGAGAGATACAGATGTAATATGTAGAACAAAAATAATATAATTAAAATAGAAAAAGTTTGTATCAAAAAACACCTTCCATATGAAATACCAAAAAGTTGAGTTAATTGTAATATATTTCAAAAAACTGAAGAGCCATTTAATGAGTACTATCTTGAATGGTGATGAAAATGGTAATAAAAAAAGCTGTTCAAGAATCCCAGAACTAAAATCATCTTTTATTAATAAATAGTCTGAGAAAGCAATTGTCATCACAGTTGTAATAATTATAACTCCATACATTAACGTCTCATCAGATGTTATATGGGAGTCTAAAATTAGGAAAAATATAAAGAAACTTAACAAAGAAGACAAAAGAGATACAGTGAATATATCGAAATTGTATCTTGTGATAAGCCACTCACGCTTTATGAGAGCAATTGAAATTTTAGATTTCATTTTTTGATTTAATCAATTTCATGCAAATATAAGCAACTAAAATCTCAAAGAATATTCCTATACAGGAAGTCAATATTGTAGTCTTGAAAAGTAAGCTAGTAATTGTTACTAAAAAGACAAGAATTAGATATAGTTTAAAAAACATCATTTTATTAGATAAGATAACTTCTACACTTTTCTTTATTGAGAGAGTCACTGGCATATGCTCAAAAACTATAAAGTAAGGACTTAGTAAAGTCAGGCAATTAACAATCATAAATGATATTATAAGAAAAAATATCCCTACAGCTGTTATAAAAAGCGAGATTCCCAATACTTCTCCAACTGCTGTTCCTATATATCCTAAAGTTTGATATAAAACTAATGATATAGTACCTATAAGCAATCCAACCACACAATATATAAAAAATTTCAGAATTTGTAATTTAAATAATCCGAAGAAACTTTCTTTAAATAGTTTAATAAACTGATTATTTTTAATATCCATAAGATTGTCTGATGTAGAAAGTACTATGTATGCTGCACTAACTTGAGTAAAAATCGTCACAAACAAAAGAGTAATTACAGTAACTATCGATAACTCATAAAAAACAACTTGTTGATTAATATCCCCTAGAAAAGGAACTAAAGTAAACTGTAAAAGGAAAATTAGGATAACTAGTAAAAAAGCTGTGATTAAAAACAAAGTGAGAAATGACCTCTTCCTTTGCATCAGGACATTTATCCAAACATTTTGTATCAATTCAACTATTGAACTCTGATAAATCATAAAACAATTTTTATAAAGTTTTTAACAAAATACAAACTAACACAAAAAAATATATTGCGAAAATATTAAATTTTTTACAAATGGCTGTTGACAGGTAGGAATAATGCTGGTAGTAATGTTTCTACGAGATCAAAAAATCTCAATCAAAATTTCAAATTTGTTTAAAAAGTTTATAGCAAACATAAAAGACAGTGGTAATTCCATAGAGAATTTTTAATAATAACATATAAGTTAATTACTTTGATTAAGTAGTTCAGGAAAAAACATGAGAGTTTGATCCTGGCTCAGAGTGAACGCTGGCGGCATGCCTAACACATGCAAGTCGAACGAATGAATCTGGTTCGCCAGATTCGTGAGTGGCAGACGGGTGAGTAATACATAGGAATCTGCCTTGTAGTAGGGAATAACTGTTGGAAGCAACAGCTAATACCCCATATTGCCGAGAGGTGAAAGATTTATCGCTACAAGATGAGCCTATGCAAGATTAGCTAGTTGGTGGGGTAAAGGCCTACCAAGGCTGTGATCTTTAGTTGGTCTGAGAGGATGATCAGCCACACTGGAACTGAGACACGGTCCAGACTCCTACGGGAGGCAGCAGTGGGGAATTTTGGACAATGGGCGCAAGCCTGATCCAGCAATGCCGCGTGCAGG